>CAWDGP010000007.1:0-257993 GCA_963801905.1 uncultured Actinomycetota bacterium
TCACCCGCGCGAGACCGTCAAGGAGCGCTCAGACGCGCCGCGCGTCGATCTCGACCGTCGCCGCAGCGCGCTTGAGGAGCGCCGAGAACGGGCAGCCCTCGTCCGCCAGCGCCACCGCACGCTCGAACGCCGCCTGGTCGATCCCGTCGACCGTGGCGGCGACCGTGACCGTCGAGCCGACGATCTGGTGACCCTGCCCCTCGACCTCGTCCATCGTGATCCGGCACGTCGATTCGAGCCGTTCGGGCGGGTGGCCGAGGGCGGAGAGCTCGCCCGCGAGCGACATCGTGAAGCAGCCCCCGTGCGCCGCCGCGAGCAGCTCCTCGGGGCTCGTCTTCCCGTCGGGGCTCCCGATCCGGGTCGCATTCGAGTACGCGAGGCCGGAGAAGGAGCCGGAGGAGCCGGCGGAGATCCGGCCCTCGCCCCGGGCGAGGTTGCCCTCCCACACAACGTCGGCTGTCCTCTCGATACGGGGCATGTCAGCTGGGGTAGACCGCGGGGGTCCCGTCGGGATAGTAGGCCTCGGCAGGGGACCCCGACGGCCGGAAGACACCCAGGAGCCGCATCTCGCCCTCGCCCGTGTTCGCCAGGCAGTGGACGAGCGTGGCGGGGAGGTGGACGCACGCACCCGGCGCGAGCGGGGCCTCCTCGCCTGCGATGTGGAGCGTCCCCTCGCCCTCGAGGATGTAGAGGACCTCGTCGTAGCGGTGGAAGTGATCCGGCGCGCGGCCCGGGGGGACGAACCCGATGAACTGCGTCACCGAGGGGCAGCCCGACTCGGCGGACACCCCGATCGCGAACTGCCGAGCGGCGGTCGCGTCGCGGCGCTCCTCGCCCGCGAGGTCGGCGGCGGCGTACCCCGGGCCCGGAGCCGGCTCGGGATCGTGCACGAGCACGGAGAGGAGCTCGACCGTCTCGCCGGCCTCGACCGACCAGCGAGCGCCACGGCGGACGAACAGACCGACCCCCGGGTGGAGCGGGACCCGCTGACCGGCGACGGCTGCGGTCCCGCTCCCGTCGAGGACGTAGAGGACCTCGTCGGAGGCCTCATCCGCGCGCTCGCGGGAGCTTCCCGGGCCGAAGCGCAACACGCGCTGCGCAAACTTCTCGCAGCCGTGAGCGTCGTCGAATAGTGCAACTACCTCCACGGTGTCGCCCGGCGAAGTCTCGGCGGGGACGTCGGCGGAGACATCAGATCTGCTCAACCAGTTCTCCACGGCGCGAATGTAGTCGTAATCGTCGCCGTAACAGCGTAGGATCCAACGCCGCTCACAAGTCTGACTCAGTCAAGGAGGCTTCATGGTCACAAAGGCAATCACGATGGCGGTCGGGGGCGCATGCGCCACGGCCGCGCTCGTGCTCGCCGGCACGGCGGCGCCCGCGGCGAAGACGCATGCCGCCAAGGCCCCCTCGGGCGCGTCGTGCTCGAACCCGATCCAGATCGGGATTGAAGGGCCGTTCACCGGTCCTGTCGCGTCGATCGGCGACGACCAGCTCCACTGGGCGGAGTTCTTCACCACCCAGTGGAACAAGACACACCCGGTCAAGATCAACGTCGTCCAGGGCGACACGCAGCTGACGCCGTCGCTCGCGTCGACGGTCTCGCAGTCGTTTGCGTCGAACTCGAGCATCCTCGGCGTGATCGGCCCGGCGGGTAGCCAGGAGGTCTCTGCTGCAGCCCCGATCCTGAAGAAGGCGGGCCTCGCCTTCGTCTCGGGCTCGGCGACGAACCCGGCGCTGACGAACGGCTCGCTCAAGGGCTACTTCTTCCGCGTCGTCCCGAACGACTCCGTCCAGGGCCCGACGGACGCCAGCTTCATGATGAAGCGCCTCGGCGTCACCAAGGGCTCCAAGGTCATGATCGTCGATGACCAGGAGTCGTACTCGACGGGCCTCGCGGGGATCGTCAAGTCGGCGCTCACGAAGGCCGGCGTCACGGTCGACTCCGAGTCGATCAGCCAGAAGGACACCGACTTCTCGGCGCTCGTCGGGAAGGTCGACAGCAAGACGAAGGTCGTGTTCACGCCGTTCCAGCTCGCGTCGCAGACGCAGCTCCTGGCCCAGCAGCTCAAGTCCCAGGGCAAGAACGCGATCGTGTTCGCCACGGACGGCAGCTTCGACTCGTCGAAGTTCAACCAGTCGGGCAACTACGTGTCGTTCTTCGCCTCGGACGTGACCACGATCTCGTCCGACAAGGGCGTCGTCGCCGCCTACCATCGCCAGTTCCCGGGCGGCACGAGCCCGTTCGGCGCACCGAACTACGTCGCGGCCCAGCTGTACGCGCAGGCCGCGACCAAGGCCTGTGCGGCGGGCAAGGGGACCATCACCCGGGCATCGCTCCGCGCGGCGTTCGCCAAGGAGAAGATCGCTCACTCGATCCTCGGCACGCCGATCGCGTTCACGCCGAACGGAGACGTGGCAGGCGCAGCCTTCCACATCTTCAAGATCGTCAACGGCAAGTACCTGACGATCTCGTAACTGCGACCAACCGGGAGCGCGGCCGGCGCCGCGCTCCCGGCCTCGCCCCTGATGAACTGGAACCTCTTCGTCACCGAGCTGGTCGCCGGGATCGTCCACGGAAGCGTGTACGCCCTGATCGCCCTCGGCTACTCGATGGTGTACGGGATCCTGAAGCTCCTCAACTTCGCGCACGGCGACGTCTACATGGTCGGGGCGTTCATCGGCTACGGCGTCCTCACCGCGCTCGGCGGCCCGGCCGGGTTCTCGATCCCGATCGCGCTGCTCCTGTTCATCATGTTCGCCGCGTCGATGCTTGGCGGCGGCCTCCTCGGCGTCGCCATCGAGCGCTTCGCCTACCGCCGCCTGAGAGACGCCCCGCGAATCGCGCCGCTGATCACCGCGCTCGGAGTGTCGTTCTTCCTCGAGAACGCGACCGTGCTGCTGCTCGGCGCCGACTACCGGAGCTACGACACCTTCAGCTGGAAGGGCGGCGTCCTCTGGTCGACGGCGATCGTCCTCCCCGGCGACGTCCACCTGGCGCTGGCACAGATCATCGTCATCGTCGGGACGATCGTCCTCATGGTCGTGCTCACGCTCTTCGTCTCCCGCACCCAGCTCGGCCGCGCGATGCGGGCGACCTCGTACGACCGCCAGGCCGCCGAGATGATGGGCATCGACGTCAACCGCGTGATCGCGGCGACGTTCTTCATCGGCTCCGCGCTCGCGGGCGCGGCCGGCGTCTTCAACTGCCTCGTCTACCAGCAGCTGAACGCGTACATGGGCTTCCAGGCCGGCCTGAAGGCCTTCACCGCCGCCGTCATCGGCGGCATCGGCAACCTGCCGGGCGCGGTCGTCGGCGGGCTCGCGATCGGGCTCGCCGAGTCGTTCACGATCGGGTACGTCTCCTCCACGTTCTCCGACGCGATCGTGTTCGTGCTCCTGATCGGAATCATGATCGCGCGGCCGAGCGGCCTCCTCGGGCGCGCGGCGGTACAGAAGGTCTGAGCGATGGCGGACTCCCAGCAGAAGCCGAGGATCGGCGTCGACGAGTGGGTCGCCTCGCACGAGGGCCGGCGCGACCGCGGAACCGGAGTCGGCGGGGCCCTCCGCACCTCCGCGGAGCAGATCCCCGCGCCCGCGCTGTTCCTGGGCTTCATCGTCGCCGCCGCGTCGCTGCCGTTCCTGACCAGCAACGGCTACGTGCTGCGGGTCGGCTTCGACACCCTCATCTTCATGCTGCTCGCCCTCGGCCTCAACACGGTCGTCGGCTACGCCGGGCTGCTCGATCTCGGCTACGTCGCCTTCTTCGGCTTCGGCGCCTACATCTACGCGATGCTCGCCTCCGACCAGTTCGGCCTGCACTGGCCCACACCGGTGATCCTGGTCATCGTCGTGCCGGCGACGATCTTGCTCGGCCTGCTGGTCGGGCTGCCGTCGCGGCGCCTGGTCGGCGACTACCTCGCGATCGTGACCCTCTTCTTCGGGCAGCTCTTCGTCACGGTTGCCAACAACGGCAACCGGATCTCGATCCTCGGCCTCACACACGGCTTCAACATCACGAACGGCCCGAACGGGATCACGAACATCGACGCGTTCCACCTCTTCGGGCACTACCTCGAGTCGCTCCGAAGCTACTACTGGGTCGCGCTCCTGTTCTTCCTCGCGGTCTTCGCGACGGTCTACCTCGTCAGCAACTCCCGGACCGGGCGCGCGTGGCGCTCGCTGCGCGAGGACTCGCTCGCGGCCGAGATGATGGGGATGCCGGTCAACCGACTGAAGCTCTACGCGTTCGCCTTCGGGGCGGCCATCGCAGGCCTGACGGGAACCCTTTTCGCCTCGCTCCAGACCGGTGTGTACTCCTCCGACTTCGACACGCCGATCCTGATCACGATCTACGCGATCGTGATCCTCGGCGGGGCCGGCAGCCTCGGCGGGATGATCCTCGGCGCGATCGTCGTCAACGTCTCGCTCGAGGTGCTGCGAACCCCGAACCACGCGACGTGGGTCTTCTTCATCCTGATCATCGCGACGCTGCTCGCGAAGCTGCGTCCCTGGAAGGTGCTCGCGGCCGTGTTCGTCGGGACGATCGCGTTCGGGTTCGCGGCCTACGCCGTGATCACCGCGATCTGGCCGACCGCGAACGACGGCACCGGCGCGGTCACCGGCGAGCTCGGACGGGCGCTCGAGCACTGGGTGCCGATCCCGGTCGACCCGACGAAGGCGGGCAACTGGGGCTTCGTCGCGCTCGTCGTGCTCGATCCTCGTCCTGACGACGCTCAAGCCCTTCTGGCGGAACATCGTCCTCGTGCCCACGCTCTACCTGGCGGTGTTCGTCTGGGACGCCCGCCTGGCGTTCGAGCCGAGCATCACGCGCCTGATCATGATCGGCGTCATCCTGATCGTGCTGATGAACGCACGGCCGCAGGGTCTGGTCGGCTCCACCCGCGTGGAGGCCACGGGGTGACGGATCGCCTCCTCGACCTGCGCGGCGTCTCGAAGAGCTTCGGCGGCCTGCTCTGCATCCAGGAGCTCGACCTCCACGTGGACGAGGGCGAGATCGTCAGCGTGATCGGGCCGAACGGAGCCGGCAAGACGACGCTCTTCAACCTGATCACCGGCGTCTACGCACCCGACGCGGGCGAGATCGAGTTCGCGGGCAAGAGCGTGCTCGGCCTCGAGCCGCACCAGATCGTCGCCCGCGGGATCGCCCGCACGTTCCAGTCGCTCCGGCTCTTCCTCAACATGACCGTCAAGGAGAACGTGATGGCGGCCGCCTACTCGCACACGAAGGCCGGCATCGTCCGGTCGATCCTGCGCACGCCCGGCATGCGCCGCGAGGAGCGCGAGATCTCGCGGCTCGCCGAGGAACGGCTCGGCTTCTTCGGCGACCGCCTGATGGGCTACCGCTGGGACCAGCCCGCCTACAGCCTCTCCTATGCCAACCGCCGGCGCCTGGAGATCGCCCGCGCGACCGCGACCGACCCGCGGCTGCTCCTCCTCGACGAGCCCGCGGCCGGGATGAACCCCGTCGAGACGCACGAGATCACCGAGCTGATCGCCCGGCTTCGCGTCGAGGGCGGCTACACGATCCTCGTGATCGAGCACGACATGCACGTGGTCGAAGGGATCTCCGACCGCGTGATCGCGCTCGACCACGGCGTGAAGATCGCCGAGGGGACCTTCGACCAGGTCGCGACGAACAAGCGAGTCGTCGAGGCCTACCTCGGAGTGAAGGCAGCGAGCACGAAGTGAGCGACAACGGCGCGCCCCTGCTCGAGCTCTCGGCAGTCGACACGTTCTACGGGCCGATCCACATCCTCCAGGATGTCGGGCTGCAGGTGCGCGCGGGCGAGCTCGTCTGCCTGCTCGGCGGGAACGCCTCGGGCAAGTCGACGACGCTCAAGACGATCCTCGGCATCGTCCGCCCGCGCAAGGGCACCGTCGAGTTCGCCGGCGAGAACGTCACCAACCGGTCGACGAACTACCGGATCCGGAAGGGGATGGCGATCGTCCCCGAGAACCGCCGCCTGTTCGCCCCGATGACCGTGTTCGAGAACCTGAAGATGGGCGCCTATCTCCGCGCCGGCGGCGACCCCGAGGACTTCGAGCGCGTGTTCGAGCTGTTCCCCCGCGTCTACGAGCGGCGCGACCAGCTCGCCGGGACGCTCTCGGGCGGCGAGCAGCAGATGGTGGCGATGGGCCGCGCGCTCATGTCCCGGCCGAAGCTGCTGCTGATGGACGAGCCGTCGATGGGGCTCGCGCCGATCCTCGTCGAGAGGAGCTTCGAGATCATCAAGCAGGTGAACGACGACGGCGTCGCGATCCTCGTGGTCGAGCAGAATGCGAACGTGTCGCTCTCGATCGCGGACCGCGGCTACGTTCTCTCGACCGGACGCGTCGTGCTGGAGGGCAAGGCCGACGAGCTGATCGAGAACGACGATCTCCGGAAGGCCTACCTGGGACGATGACGGCCACAGCCGTAGGCTTGACGGAGGCTCAATGAACAGTGTCGCGGACTGCCGCTCGAGGTTCCCGATCTTCGAGCGCCTCGTGTACGTCAACTCGTGCTCGCAGGGCGCTCTGTCGGACTCGGTGCGCGCCGCGTACGAGGACTACCTGACCGATTGGGACGAGAAGGGGGCTCCCTGGGCCTACTGGGTCGAGCGCGCCGATGCGGCCCGGGCGTCGTTCGCGGGGCTCGTCGGCGCGGCCGTCGACGAGGTAGCGGTGACCACCTCGCTCTCCGCCGGGGTGAGCGCACTCGCGAGCGCGCTCGACTACGGCGAGCGGCCGCGGGTCGTCGTCAGCGACTTCGAGTTCCCGACGGTGGGGCAGATCTGGCACGCACAGGAGCTGCGCGGCGCCGAGGTCGTGCACGTGCCCCAGTCGGACGGAGAGATCCCGGTCGAGCACTTCGACGAGCTGATCGACGAGCGGACGAAGCTCGTGGCGGTCACGGCCGTCTGCTACCGCAACGGCGCGCGGCTGCCGATCGAGGAGATCGTCGAGATCGCGCACGCCCGCGGCGCCCTCGTCCTCCTCGACGCGTACCAGGCGATCGGGAGCTATCCGATCGACGTGCGGGAGCTCGGCGTCGACTTCCTCGGTGCCGGTGCGCTCAAGTACCTGCTCGCGTCGGCCGGCCTCGGCTTCCTCTGGTGCCGCGAGGGCCTGGTGGAGTCGCTGCTCCCGACCCAGACCGGATGGTTCGCCGACCGGAACATCTTCGAGATGGACATCCACGACTACTCGCCCTCGCCCACCGCCCGCCGCTTCGAGTCCGGGACGCCGCCGATCCCGGCCATCTACGCAGGCATCGCCGGGATCGAGCTGATCCGGGAGATCGGGATCGCCGAGACCCGCGCCCACGTGACGTCGCTCAACGAGCGGCTCATCTCCGGGGTCGACGAGCTCGGAGGCTCGGTGGCGACGCCACGCGACCCCGAGCGGCGCGGAGCGCTCGTCTGCATTCCGTCGACCGACGCGCCGGCTCTCGTCCGCGCACTCGCAGAGGACGGGATCGTCACCTCCGACCGGGACGGGAACCTTCGCATCTCGGCGCACGCCTACAACGCCGAGGAAGACATCGACGCCGTCCTCGGCTCGCTCGCGACGCACCGGGAACTGCTCCGGCAGGCGTCCCCGACTTTCCGCTAGAACCTCGCCTGTGCTCCCGCGTGAAGTCGGATACGCCAGGCCCTGGACGCTCGACGAGGCGCTCGAGCTGCTCGGGTCGAACGACGGAGCGAGGCCGCTCGCCGGCGGACAGACCCTCGTCAACGTGATGAAGGCGCGCGTCGCCTCGCCGGACGCGCTCGTCGACCTGAACGGGCTCGAGGAGCTCCGGGGCGTCGAGCTCGGCGGCGACGGCAGCCTCGAGATCGGCTCGATGACGACCTACACCGAGATCGTGGAGAGCGCCGAGGCTCGCGCCCGCCCGATCCTCGGCGAGGTATGCGACCAGATCGCAGACGTCCAGGTGCGGAACCGCGGGACGATCGGCGGCAATGTCTGCGCGAACGACCCGACGAACCACCTGCCCCCGCTCATGGTCGCGCTGGGCGCGACGATGACCGTCGCCGGCTCGGACGGCACCCGCGAGGTGACGGCGGAGGAGTTCTTCCTCGGGGTCTACATGACCGCGGTCGGCCCGGGCGAGGTGCTGACGAAGATCACGATCCCGCCCGGCCGGCGTGACGGCTTCGCGTCGGTCACGATCGGGCGCGACGGGACCTGCATCGTCTCGGCGGCGGTCTCGCTCGACGGCGAGCCGCGGGTGGCGCTCGGGTGCGTCGACGCGGTGCCCCACCGCGCTACCGGGGTCGAGTCGAGGCTCAACGGCGACACGAGCCTCGAGGCCGCGCGCGCCGCCACCGCGGGCCTCGGCGCAACGCTCGACCCGCCGGGCGACATCCACGCGACGGCCGAGTACCGGCAGCACGTGGCCGAGGTCGTCGCCGCGCGTGCGATCGTCGAGGCAGGCTCGCGAGGAGGCCGGTCATGACCGCGATCGAGACGAGCCGGCGCATAGCCGTCGAGGTGAACGGCGTCACCTACGAGCGCGACGTCGAGGCGCGGCGGCTGCTGATCCACTTCATCCGCGACGACCTCGACCTCACCGGCAGCCACATCGGCTGCGACACCGGCAACTGCGGCGCCTGCAGCGTCATCCTCGACGGCGAGCTCGTGAAGAGCTGCATGCTCCTCGCCGTCCAGGCCGACGGCGCGAGCATCCGCACGGTCGAGGGGCTCGCCCAGGGCGGCGAGCTGTCGCCGCTCCAGCAGGCCTTCCATGCCCACCACGCCCTCCAGTGCGGCTTTTGCACGCCGGGGATGCTGATCTCCGCGACGAGCCTGCTCGAGCGCAACCCCGAGCCCTCGGAGGACGAGATCCGCAAGGGGCTGCAGGGCAACATCTGCCGCTGCACCGGCTACTGGAACATCATCAAGGCGGTCAAGGCCGCGTCAGGGCAGGAGGTCGGCGCATGAGTGTCCAACCGGAGGTTGGCTTCCATGTGACCGTCGAGCTCATGCGGAGGTACCGGCTCCGCCGGTGCCGGGAGCGGTCATGAGCGAGACGACGACGGTTGCCCCGGACCGCGTCGAGGTCGAGGCGCCGGCGGAGTGGAAGGGGCAGAGCATCCCGCGCAAAGAGGACGGCCGCCTGGTGCAGGGCCAGGGCGTCTTCGTCGACGACATCAAGCGCCACAACATGGGCTTCGCGCACTTCGTCCGCTCGCCGTACGCGCACGCGACGATCAGGTCGATCGACCTCTCCGCCGCCCTCGCAATGCCGGGCGTCTACGGTGCCCTGACCGGCGAGGAGGTCGCGGAGCTCACCGATCCGTTCTTCCAGCTCGCGACGCCGCCGGGGAACGAGATCAAGGATTACGCCCTCGCAGTCGGCCGTGCCCGCTTCGAGGGCGACCCGGTCGCCATCGTCGTCGCAGAGAGCCGTGAGCTGGCGCGCGACGCCGCCGAGGTCGTCGAGGTCGACTACGAGCCGCTCGCACCGAACACCGACGCCCGCCGCGCGCTCGACCCCGACATGCCCGTGCTCCACCCCGACGCCGGCACGAACCTCGTCTGGGAGAGCATCTACGAGTGGGGCAGCTGGGACGACGCCGTGTCCGAGGCGGACCGGATCGTGTCGATCCCGGAGCTCCACTTCGACCGCTTCAACTCCACCCCGCTCGAGTGCGACGGCGCGCTCGTGGAGTACAACCAGGGCACCGGGCAGTGGACGATCTACTGCAACAACCAGTTCCCGGGCTTCGCGGCGATCATGATGGGCCCTGCGATCCGCTGCGGCCTCGACAAGCTGCGCTTCGTCACGCAGGACATCGGCGGCGGGTTCGGCAACAAGATCACCTCACACCCGCAGCTGGTCGCGATCTGCCTCCTCGCCCGCAAGCTCAACCGCGCGATCCAGTGGACCGAGTGGCGCACCGAGTTCCACATGACCATGTCGCACGGGAACGAACGGTGGTTCCGCGAGACCGAGGTGGCGGTGAAGGACGACGGGACGCTGCTCGGCTTCCGGACGAAGGCGCTCGACGACGCCGGCGCGTTCACGCGCTACGAGCCCCTCGGCGGCGTGATCTGGGCGCAGGTGACGCCCGGCATGTACCGCTGGAAGAACATCCGGCTCGACTTCACTCAGGTCGTCACGAACAAGGCGCCGTGCTCGCCGAACCGGGGGTACTCGCGCATGCAGCACCTGTGGTTCACCGAGCGCGTGATCGACATCGTCGCCGGTGAGCTCGACCTCGACGCGATCGAGGTGCGGAAGCGCAATTACATCCGCGCCGACGAGATGCCCTACACGACGCCGAACGGCTGCGTCTACGACTCGGGCGACTACGCGCGGATGCTCGACATCGCGCTCGGGCTGATCGGCGACGACACGCTGACCGCGCGCCGCGCCGAGGCCGCCGCCACCGGTCGCCTGCTCGGAGTCGGCATCGGCTCGACCCTCGACTCCGGCACGAACAACTTCGGCCAGTCGCGGCTGATCAACCCGGAGCTGCAGTTCTCGGGCAACAACGAGGTGGCGACCGTCAAGCTCGACATCTTCGGCGAGATCGTGGTCACCCTCGGCACGACGCCGCAGGGCCAGGGCCACGAGACCGTCACCTCGCAGGTGGTCGCCGACATCCTCGGCGTCGACCCGGGCTCGGTCAACGTCCGCGTCGGGCACGACTCGTACTGGAACTCCCACGCCGGCTTCTCCGGCACCTACGCGAGCCAGTTCGCCGTCACCGGGCTCTCGGCGGTGAAGGGCGCCGCCGACAACCTGGCGCGCGACATCCGCGCGCTCGCCGCGGGCGTCCTCGGTGCCGACTCGCCGGACGACATCGTCCTCGAAGGCGGTTTCGCCAAGCGCGCCGACAATCCAGAGGCCGCGCTCCCGTTTTTCGCCGTCGGCGCGATCGTCAACGCCAACAACGCGGTGCTCTCCCCGGAGGGCCGCGAGATCACCTTGAACCAGCGGTACGTCTACGTGCCGCCGTTCGAGCTCCCCGACGTCGAGAGGAAGTACGGCAACCTCACGCTGACCTACGCGACGCAGGTACACGTCGCCGTCGTCGAGGTCGATCCGGAGACCGGGTCGTACGAGATCGTCGAGTACGCCGCGGTCGACGACTGCGGCACCCGGATCCACCCGCAGATCGTCGAGGGCCAGGTGATGGGCGCCCTCGCGCACGGGATCGGCGCCGCGACCCACGAGACGTTCACCTACTCGGACGAGGGCAACCTCCTCACGCCGAACTTCTACGACTACCACGTCCCCCACGCGATGGACGTGCCGCCGTTGCGAACCGGCGCGATCGAGTCGCCGTCGCCGTTCACGCCCCTGGGCACCAAGGGAATGGGCGAGGGTGGCGGCGCTGCGATCCACGCCGTCTGCGCCGCGCTCCAGGACGCGCTGAAGCCCGTCGGGAAGCCGATCGTGCGCGACTCGTGCAACCCTCCGTTCCGGGTGTTCGACCTGATCCGCGACCCGGCGGCGAGCCGCGAGGGCCTCGCGGTGGCGGACGCGTGAAACCCATGCGGCTTCCTCGGGCGTCGCTGCCGGTGCGGGGCCGGAGGGCACAGTATTTGGATACGGGCCCGGAGAGCACCGTGCCGGCAGCGGCGCCAGGCGCCGGCGGAGCCGGGCTCCGCCCGGCGGGAGCCGGCGCCGGCGAGGGAGGCGCATGAGGGTCGAGGGGAGCGGGAGTTCGGGCTCCGCGCGAGGTCCTGTGGGACGTCATGAACGACCCGGCCAAGATGGCCGAGCTGATGCCGGGCGTCCAGTCGTTCTCGATCAAGGACGATCGCAACTGGACGGCGACCGTGAAGGTGCCGCTCGGGCTCGGCTCGCTCGCGATGACGATCGACTTCGAGCAGACCGAGGTGCGGGCGCCCGAGTACTCGAGCCTTCACGCGAAGGGAAACGGCGTCGGCGCGATCATGAACATGCAGACCTCGTTCACGCTCGAGCCGGTCGACGGGGGGACGAAGATGCTCTGGAACGCCGAGGTGAGCCTGCTCGGGCCGGTCGGCGCGATGGGGCAGCGGGTGCTGCAGCCGATCGTGAAGCAGCAGGTCAACCAGGTGCTCGGCGCGCTCGACAAGCGCGTCACCGCGACCGTCGCCGAGACAGCAGCCTCCTAGGCAGATCGGATGGGGGCTCCGTTCCGGATCGGGCTGATGCAGCTCACGATGGAGCCGCTCGCGGAGATGCTCGAGACCGCGAAGGCGCTCGACCGCGGCGGCTTCGACACGATCTGGCTCGCCGAGGCCTACCCGTGGTGGCGCAAGCACGGCATGGAGGCGCGCTCCTCGACCGTGCTGTCGGCGCTGATGGCCCGCGACACCGAGCGGCTGACGATCGGCTGGGGGATCATCTCGCCCTACACGCGCCACCCGGTGCAGGTGGCGATGGACGCGCGGATCGTGCAGGAGGCGGCGGGCCCGGGGCGGTTCATCGTCGGGTTCGGGACGTCGAAGATCTTCCTCAACAACACCAAGCAGGGCGGGCCGCCGAAGGTGACCAAGCCGCTCGCGCACATGCGCGACTCGGTCGCGATCGTCCGCGGCGCGCTCGGCGGCGGCCGCTTCGAGTACGACGGCAAGGTGTTCAGCGCCGACCTGCCCGCAGTGATGCCGGAGGCGGACGCACCCGGGTGGGAGGTGCCGGTGTACGTCGCGGCCACGGCGCCGATGATGCAGGAGCTCGGCGGCGAGATCGGCGACGGGCTGCTGACCCCGTCGATCACGACGCCGGAATTCGTCCGCTACACCCGCGCGAACGTCGCCCGCGGAGCGGCAAAGTCAGGGCGCGACGGGGGGGATATCGACGTCGGCTGCACGATCGTCGCCTCGATCCACGCCGACGAACGCGTGGCCGGACGTGACGGAGCGCGCGAGATCGCCGGGATGTACCTCGCGAACAAGTTCCAGAACATCAAGGGCTCGGCCGACACGCTGCTCGACCTGGCGGAGATCGGGATGGAGGAGCTCCAGCCTGTCGCCGAGGCGATGGAGCGCGGCGGGCGGCTCGCCGCGAAGGAGCAGGTCACGGACTCGCTCCTCGACCGCTGCAAGGCCATCGCCGGCACCCCGGCCGAGTGCATCGCGTCGATCGAGGAGTACCGGGACGCCGGCTGCACGCACATCATGCTCGAGCTCTGGGGCGCCGACCGCCACGAGCAGATCCGGCTGTTCGCCGAGCAGGTGCTGCCGCACTTCCGCTAGCTCTGGCGAGCTGTGTCGGACACTACGCGATGCGTGCCTGTTCGACACGCGTTCGACTCGAGACGCACGCGCTCGATCGTGTCCGACATCCGCCTTGGACGTCGTGCCGGCGCGCGTCTCAAGGCGGATGTCGGACACCGATGCGAGCTTTGGGTTGAGCTCTGCGAGCAAGACGATGCGGTGTCCGACACCTGTGCACCGCAGCCCGCTTGGCTCGGACCGATCCGGTTGCGCGAGCATCCCGTGGCCACTGCTCGGCTAGCCTCCGCGCTCGATGAGCGCCGAGATCAGCATTGACGAAAAGCGCCTGGTGGAGTGGGCCTCCGAGGCGATCGGGTGCCCAAGCTTCACGGGCAGCGAGGAGGCGATGGCGGAGCTCGTGGCGGAAACCTTCGCCGGGATGGGCCTCCAGGTTCAGTGGCAGCAGGTCGAGGAGGGCCGCGCGAACGTGCTCGGGACCTGGGCAGGTGCCGGAGGCGGGGCGAGCCTCATGTTCAACGGGCACATGGACACCTCGTACTCGGGCCGGGAGCCGTGGCTCGCGGGCGTGGCCGGCTTCCAGCCTCGCGCCTTCGTCAAGGACGGCCGGCTGTTCGGGCTCGGGATCTCGAACATGAAGGGCGCGCTTGCCTGCTACGTCGAGGCCCTCCGTGCGCTCCAGGATGCAGGCGTACGATTGAAGGGCGACGTGCTCGTGGCCGCGGTCTGCGGCGAGATCGAGAAGGCCCAGTGGGGCGACGCGCAGGGTGCCGAGTACCGGGGCTACGCGGCCGGCTCGCGCTACCTCGTCTCGCACGGCGGGGTCGCCGACATGTGCATCCTCGGGGAGCCGACCGAGGGGAAGCTCGTGCTCGGGCACTTCGGCTCGCTCTGGCTCCGGATCTCCACGAAGGGGAACTTCATCCACACGGCTTTCAGCGAGGGCAAGCGCGACCAGAACTCGATCCTGCGCATGCGCGATGTCCTGGATGCGGTGCTGGAGTGGATCCTGACCTGGGAGGGCGACCCGGACAACGCATACCGCGGCGCCCCGGCGATCGTGAACGTCGGCGCGATCCAGGGGGGCTTCGGATGGCGTGTCTCGCGGACGCCGCACCGAACCGATCTCTTCCTCGACGTGCGCGTGCCGCCGACCAAGCCGATGACGGCGGCCCGCACGCAGGTGCTCGAGATGGTGCGAGGGCTCGCCGAGCGCTTCCCCGACTACGGCGTCGAGGGCGAGGTCTACGTGACCGCGCCGGGAGCCGAGATCGAGGAGGCGCATCCGCTCGTGTCGGCCGTCTCTTCGGCGCACGCGGAGGTGTTCGGAGCCGCGCCCGAGCAGGACGTGACACGGTGGTTCTCGGATGCGTCGGCGCTCTCCCGCGCAGGCATCCCGACCCTGAACTACGGCACCTCCACAGGCCTCCTCGACACGACCGACGGCGAGAACCTCGACATCGAGGGGCTCGTGAAGACGGCGAAGGTCTACGCTCTCGCGGCGATGGAGGTGTGCGGGGTGGCATGAGGCTGGTGACGTACGACGAGGGGAAGGTGGGGCGGGTCGAGGGCGAGGAGATCGTCCGGCTCGACGTGCCCGACATGCGAACGTACTTCGAGCGCGGCGGCGCCGACGACGCCGACGAGCGGACGCCGCTCGTCGAGGCCCGCCTGCGCGCCCCGATCGTCCCGAAGAAGTTCTTCCACACCGCCGGCAACTTCCGCGAGCACGAGGACGAGTCGAAGCAGGTCGACTGGTCGCACGCGATCGCGCCGTGGATCGTCTTCTTCCAGAACGTCGACGCGATCGTCGGCCCCGACGAGCCGGTCGTGTACCCGGAGCACCTCACCGAGGAGCTCGACTACGAGCTCGAGCTCGCGGTGATCCTCCGGAAGCCCGGGAAGTGGTTCGGGCCCGAAGAGGCGATGGACTACGTCGGCGGCTACGTGATCTTCAACGACATCACCGCGCGCGACATCCAGCGGCGCGAGATGCAGTCAGGCGTCTTCTCGTTCTGCAAGGCGATCGACACGTTCTGCCCGCTCGGGCCCTGGATCGTCACGCCCGACGAGATCCCCGACCCGCACGACCTGGCGATGACGCTGCGGGTGAACGGCGTCGACCGGCAGGTCTCGCACTCGAGCCGCATGTCGGTGACGATCCCTGAGATCCTCAGCCACTACTCGGCGCTCGGCTACAGCGCAGGCGACGTCCTCTCCACCGGAACGGTGGCGGGCGTGGCCGGGTTCAGCCCCGACGCCGCCTCGCTCTACCTCAAGCCCGGCGACGTGATGGAGGCGGAGATCGAGAGAATCGGCACGCTCCGGAACCCGGTGATCTCGTGGCAGGAGGGGCACGGAGAGCCGGCGCCGCCCCGCGTTCGCTGGTGAGCTGGCAGCGGGACGACCAGAAGCTCGATCGCGTCCGTGCGCTGATGGCGGAGCGCGACCTCGACGCCCTCGTCGTCCGCGCTCCCGACAACGTCCTGTACCTGACGAACTTCTGGGGGATGAAGGGCTACGACGCCTGCGTGTTCCCGCGCGAGGGCGAGCCTGTCCTGATCTGCCTCGAGGCATCCGCCGAGGACGCTGCGCGCACTGCGTGGACGGAGGACGTCCGCTACGTCCGCGGCTACGACCCGGATGACGCGCGCCCCCCGACGATGCGAACGCTCGACCTTGCCCTCGAGGCCTCTCGTGAGTACGGCCGAGTTGGCGTCGAGCGGTCGATGGGGACGCAGGCCTCCGACCGGATGGTCGGCGAGCCGACGACCTTCACCGCCGGCTGGTTCGAGGCCTTCCCGGACGGGCACGACGCGACGCCCGTGCTCACGGTCGCGCGCGCGCTCAAGACGGAGCAGGAGATCGAGCGGATGCGGCTCGCGAACGAGATCTGCGCCGCGGCGATGGAGCACGTGCGCGCGCTGCTCCGCCCGGGGATGAAGGAGAGCGAGGCGGCGGCGATCTGGCAGGGCTTCGTCCACGGCCAGGGCACGGGCTGGGAGGACAGGGTCGAGCTCGCGCTTCCGTTCTCGCTCGTGTGGTCGGGCAAGGGGATCAAGACCTTCACCGCCACCGGCGAGGGGCCCGTCGCGGAGAACGAGCCGACGTTGTTCGAGATCTGGGTCTGCGCCGACGGCTACTGGGCCGACCACACGAAGCTCCTCTGCCCTGGCGAGCTGCGCGCCGACTACCGGGAGCTCGAAACGGCGCTGCTCGAGATCTATGCGCGGGCGATCGACCACTGCCGCCCCGGGGCGAGCCTCGCCGAGCTCGACGTGCTCGTGCGCGAGGGCATCGCCGAGGCGGGGTATCCGGGCCAGCCGACGCACCCGATCTGCCATGGGGTCGGCGCGCGCGCCCACGAGCCTCCGTACGCCCACCGCGCCGCCGACACGAAGGTCGCCCCCGGCATGGTGCTCGCAATCGAGCCCGGCTGCTACTGGGAAGGCGGTGGCGGGCTGCGCTTCGAGGACAACTTCCTGATCACGCAGGCGGGAGCCGAGAAGCTCTCGCCGTTCCCCGACGGTGTCGTGCAGGCGTGACCGAGCGGGTCTGCATCGCGGGCGCCGGCGTGATCGGAAGCCTGTTCGCCGGCCATCTCGCGCAGGTCGCCGACGTGTCGGTGCTCGCGCGCCGGGAAGAGCACGCGCGCGCACTCAACGACGAGGGCCTGCGCGTCTCCGGCCGTTCCGACCTCCACTCGCGCGTCACCGCGTCGACCGACCCGACGGCACTCCCGGAGCCCGGTCTCGTCCTCGTGTGCAGCAAGGGCACCGACGTCGCCGACATCGCAGACCGCCTGGCGGGCCACTGGCCGAACACGACGATGATGACCGTCCAGAACGGTCTCGGGGCCGGCGAGATCGTGGGCGAGCGCGGCGGGTGGCCGATCCTGTCCTCGGTCACGTTCATGAGCGGCACGCGCCACGCGGACACGCACGTCGAGTACATCCTGGACACGGCGACCTGGATCGGCCCGTTCCGGGGCACCAGCCCCGCCGACGCCGAGCAGGTGGCCGAGCTCATTCGCTCCTCGGGCCTGAAGGCAGAGGCGTTCGACGACCTCCGTCCCGCGCTCTGGTCGAAGCTGATCTTCAACGCGACCGTCAACACCGTCGCAGCGCTCACCGGCCTCCCCCACGACCCGCACTTCGCCGCGCTCGCCGAGCCGGGCGACCTCGGCCACCTCGTCCGCGCGCTGATGGACGAGGGGAAGGCGGTTGCCGCCGCCGCGGGGGTCGAGCTTCGCGAGGATCCCTGGGAGATGAACGTGCACGCGACGCAGCGAGGCTCGGCGCACTACCCCTCCATGCTCGAGGACGTGGAGGCGCACCGCCCGACGGAGATCGAGCTGATCACCGGCTCGCTCGTCCGGGAGGGCAACCGTCACGGCGTCCCGGTGCCGCTGCACACGACCATGTACCGCCTGATCAAGGCGAAGGAGGGCTCCTGGTGAGGATCTGCGTCGTCGGCTGCGGCGCGGTCGGGTCGCTGTTCGCCGCGAACCTCGGCACCCTCGACGACGTCGAGGTCTGGGCCTACGACCTCGCGCGCGACCACGTCGAGGCGATCAACCGCAACGGCCTCAGGCTGACCGGCGCCGGCGAGGTCCGCGGCACGGTGCGCGCGACGGCCGACGCCGGCGAGATCCCGGGTTGCGACTTCGGCATCGTCGCCACCAAGGCGATGCACACCGACGCCGCGATCGCCGCGACCGCTCACGCCTTCGCCGGCGGGGCCGTCGCCTCGGTGCAGAACGGGATCGGGAACGAGGAGGTTCTTGCACGGCACTGCGAGCGCGTGATCCGGGGCACCACCTTCCCGGCCGGAAAGGTCACTGCTCCCGGGGTCGTCCAGTGGGACGTCAAGGGCGACACGACCTTCGGGCCCTTCGAGGACAAGCCCGCAGCGCTCGACGAGATCGAGCGGCTCGCCGACGCCTGCACCCGCGCCGGGATGCCGGCCAGGGCAGTCGCCGACGCCCGCGGCCCGCAGTGGCGCAAGGTGATCTTCAACGCGGCGACCAACCCGCTCGGCGCGCTGACCGGGCTCACGCACGGCCGCGTCTGCGAGCAGCCGCCGCTCCGCCGGCTCGCATCCCAGCTCGTCGACGAAGGCAAAGCGGTCGCCGGCGCGCAAGGCATCGAGCTCGACTCCGACCCCGAGGAGCTGATCGACTACGCGGCGCGGCCCGAGGTCGCATACGACCACAAGGCCTCGATGCTCCAGGACGTCGAGGCCCATCGTCAGACCGAGGTCGACTTCCTGAACGGAGGCATCGCCGAGTTCGGCCGGCGCCTGGGCGTGCCGACGCCGGCGAACGAGATGATCTGGACCCTCGTGAAAGGAGTGGAGGCATCGTGGAAGCAGTGACCGACGAACGGGCCGACGCGGTTCCGGCCGGGGAGGCCGAGCGGCGCTACCGGCTGATCCGAGAGGCGATGGAGTCGGACGGGCTCGATGCGGTTCTCGTCGCGGGCTCCGAGTACACCGGCTTCGAGGGGGCAGTTACGTATCTGTCCGGGTTCGTGATCGTGCACCGCTACGCGTACGTTCTCCTCCCGCGGGAGGGGGACCCGACGATCGTCTTCCCGAGCGAGGCCCGCTACGTCGGCGAGCACGGGACGACCTGGATCGAGGAGCAGGTGTTCACCGGCCGTCCCGGCGAGTGGCTCGCGGACAGGCTCCGGGGCAAGAAGGTCGGCGTCTACGGCCTCGAGTACGCCATGACCGTGCGCGACTACCAGTCGCTCGCGCCGGAGGTCGACCTGGTCGACTGGGAGAAGCCGTTCGACCACGCCCGCGCCGTGAAGAGCCGGTTCGAGCTCGCTTCGGTGCGCGACAGCGTCCGTATCAACACCGACGGCTTCTGGCTGTTTCTCGGGGCATTCGCGCCGGGACGCACAGAGCGCGAGATCCTGGCGCCGTCCGAGGAGTACTTCATCGAACAGGGCTGCGGACGCCAGACGATGGACATGGTCCTCGTCGGCGAGAACGGCTCCGCGCTGCCCGAGTTCAAGATCGCCGGCACCCGCCGCGTCAAGCCGACCGACATGATGCTTCCCTCTCTCGAGGTCGCGGGGCCGGGCGGGCACTGGGTCGAGGTGTCCCGCGCGATCTGCCCGGGCGAGCCGAGCACCGAGTCCCGCCGGATGATGGAGGCCTACGAGGAGTACTTCGAGGCGGCTCGCGGAGCCCTGCGCGACGGAGCGACGGCCCACGACGTTCACCGGGCGGTCGCGAGAGGCTTCCTCGACCGCGGCTTTCACCTCGGCCACGTCACCGGGCACTCGATCGGGATGACGATGATCGAGTACCCGAAGATCGGCGAGGGCGACGAGACGGTGCTAAGAGAGAACATGATCTTCTCGATGCACCCGCACGCGATCTCCGAGGACGGCCGGGCATGCCTCTACATGCAGGACACCTGGCTCGTCACAGCCGACGGCGGCGTTCCCCTCGCCGACCTCCCGATGCGGATCTACGACGGGACGGAACGTTGAGCGAACAGAAGCTCTCGAAGCCGGTGCTGCCGGGCGAGGGCGGCTCGGACTACGAGCGCTACCTCCGTACCGACGAGCTGCTCGCGCTCCAGAAGACCTCAGGGGAGTGGGTCCACCGCGACGAGCTCCTCTTCCAGACCGTCCACCAGTCGTCGGAGCTGTGGCTGAAGCTGGCCGTGACCGAGGTCGCCGAGGCGACGCGCCTGATCGACGGCGGCAGCCTCGGCGGCGCGATCCGGCTCCTCCGTCGCGGGGTCGACTGCTTGAAGCTCGTCACGGCTGCGCTGGACATGCTCGAGCACCTCTCTCCGTGGGAGTACCAGGAGGTGCGGAAGGTTCTCGGCCACGGCAGCGGCTTCGACTCCCCCGGCTTTCGCGCCGTCCAGAAGGTCACCCCGCCGCTCGGCGGCGCCTTCCACGCCGCGCGAGAGCGGGCCGGCCTGACGCTGGCCGAGGTGTACACGCGCGGCCGCGACCACGAAGACCTCTACCAGCTCGCCGAGCTCCTGATCGAGTGGGACGAGCGCGTGGTCGTCTGGCGCGCGCGCCACTTCGTCGTCGTCGAGCGGATCATCGGCGGATCGGTCGTCGGGACGCAGGGCACACCGGTCGAGGTGCTCGGCAAGCTGATTCACAAGCGCTTCTTCCCCGAGCTCTGGGAGGTTCGCAACGACCTGACCGCGATGTCGCTCGGCGAAGAGTGACGGCCAAGAGGATCTCGCTCGGCTGCGGCAACTTCGGCGGCATCGGCTCGGCGCCGGCGTTCTTCGGCAAGGGCACGACCGAGGACGACGCCCGCGCGATCATGGACGTCGCCTGGAACCGCGACATCCGCTGGTTCGACACCGCCGATGCCTACGGGGGCGGCCGGAGCGAGTCGTACATCGGCCGCTGGCGGGTCGACCGCGGCTTCGATCCGATCCTGACGACGAAGGTCTACAACCCCGTGACCGGAGACCCCGCCGACCGGGGCCTCGCTCGTGAGCGGATCAGGCGCAGTGTCGTGGGAAGCCTCGAACGTCTCGGCGTCGACCGCATCGACCTCTATCTCGCCCACGACCGCGACCGGGACACGCCGCTCGCCGAGACCGTCGCCGCCTTCGAGGAGCTCCAGGGCGAGGGGACGATCGGGGCCTGGGGCCTCTCGAACCACGACGCGGCGGCAGTCCGCGAGGCGCTCGCCCACGGGCGGCCGGCTCTGATCCAGAACGCCTACTCCATCCTCGACCGCGACGACGAGGCCGAGCTGCTGCCGCTCTGCGCGGAGCACCGGATCGACTATGTGCCGTTCGGGCCGCTCGCCGGTGGCTGGCTGGCCGGCAGGTACAGGCGCGGGAAGCCGTACCCGGAGGGATCGCGGATGACACAGCGCCCCGAGGGCTACCTACGATTCGCGGACGACCGGGTCTACGACGGGCTCGACCGGCTCGAGGCCGAGGCCCGGGAGCGCGGCGTCGACATGGCTGCGCTGGCGTTCGCCTGGGTGCTGTCGCACCCGGACGTGGCCGGAGCCGTCTGCGGCCCGACGCGCCCGGCGCACCTCGAGCCGGTGCTGGTGGCGCTCGAGCTTCCGCTCACGCCCGAGGAGCGGGAGCGCATAGGCTCCTTCTTCGCATGACGGTCCGGGTCGTAGGCGAGCACGACGCCCGCAGGCTGCTGCCGATGCCGGAGTGCATCGCGGCGATGGAGGACGCGCTTGCCGCGCTCGCGCGCGAGGAGCTCCACAATCCGCTCCGCTTCGTCGTCCGCCCTCCCGGCGCGACGACGCTGATGGGCCTGATGCCGGCCTACCGCAGCGCGCCGGCCGCGGCCTACTCGCTGAAGACTGTCTGCATCGCGCCGGGGAACAGGGAGCGGGGGCTCGACAGCCACCAGGGCTTCGTGGCGGTCTTCGACGGCGAGACCGGTCAGGTGCTCGGGCTCGTCAACGCCGGCGCGATCACCGCGATCCGCACCGCCGCGGTCACGGCCGTCGCCACCAAGCTGCTCGCGCGGCCGGGCTCGACGACGCTCGGGCTGCTCGGCGCCGGGACGCAGGGCAAGTCGCACCTCGAGGCGATGCGCGCCGTGCTCCCGCTCGAGCGGGTGCGCGCCTGGAGCCGCACACCGGGCAGCGTGGCGGCGCTCGGCGACGGCGTCGAGGAGGTCGCGACTGCCGAGGAGGCGGTTCGCGGCGCGGACGTGGTCGTGACGGCGACCGCGGCGCCTGAGCCGATCGTCCGGCGAGAATGGCTCGCGGACGGGGCACACGTGAACGCCGTCGGGTCGAGCATCCCGACGACCCGCGAGCTCGACACGGCGACGATGGCCGCCGCCGCCCTCTACGTCGACCGGCGCGAGTCGACCGTCAACGAGTCCGGCGACTATCTGTTCGCGGCGCGCGACGGGGCGATCGGCCCCGACCACATCCGGGGCGAGATCGGCGAGCTCCTGATCGGCGCGGCCGAAGGCCGACGCTCCGACTCGGAGCTGACGGTCTTCAAGTCGCTCGGCCTGGCGGTCGAGGATCTCGCTGCAGCCGAGCTCGTCCTGCAGCGTGCCGGGGCCGAAGGCGCCGGCGTCGAGGTCGACCTCTGATCGCCTACGACGAGATCGTCCGGGCACGTGACACGATCGCGGGCGTGGCGGTGCGGACGCCGCTGGTGCCGATCGATGCCGACGCGGACGTTCGGCTTTACCTGAAGCTCGAGACGCTGCAGCCGGTCAACTCGTTCAAGATCCGCGGCGCCGGCAACGCGGTCCTGCAGGCGACTGACGCGGAGCTCGCCGACGGCGTCGTCACCGCGAGCGCAGGGAACATGGCGCAGGGCGTGGCCTACGCGGCGCGGCTGCGAGGTGTCCCCGCGACGATCGTCGTCCCCGAAGGGGCGCCCGAGACGAAGATCGCCGCAATCGAGCGCTTCGGCGGGCGGGTCGTTGCGCTCCCGTACGACGACTGGTGGCGCGTGCTCGTAGAGGGCCACTACGACGGCGCGTCCGGGCTCTTCATTCACCCTGTCGACGACGTGCGCGTGATGGCCGGGAACGGAACGATCGGGCTCGAGATCCTCGAGGACCTCCCCGACGTCGACGCGATCGTCGTCCCCTACGGCGGCGGTGGGCTGATCTCCGGGATCGCGAGCGCCGTCAAGGCGACGAGGCCAGAGGTGCAGATGTACGCCGTCGAGCCCGAGACGGGCGCCCCCGCAGCCTCGGCGCTCCACGGCGGGCCGCACCAGGTCGACTACACCCGGTCCTTTGTCGACGGCGCCGGGAGCCGCTCGCTGATCGAGGCTGTCTGGGTGCAAGCGCATGCGCTGATCGACGACGCGTTCACGGTCCCGCTCGACGACGCGGCTGCCGCCATTCGGCTGATCGCCGAGCGCGCCCGGGTGATCGCCGAAGGCGCCGGAGCGCTCGCGACCGCCGCTGCGTTGGCGGGGAAGGCGGGCACTGGGAAGGTCGTGTGCGTCGTCTCGGGCGGAAATATCGACCCGCGCGTGTTCGCGCGGATCCTGGGCGGGGAGACGCCCTGATGGCGGCGACGACGTTCGACGTCGAGGCGGCGCGTGCCCGCTTCTCAGCGCTCCGTTCGGGCTTCGCGTTCCTCGACGCGCCGGGTGGAACGCAGGTCCCCGACGAGGTCGGAGACGCGATCGCGGCCGCGCTGCGCGAGGCCTCGGGGAACCTCGGCGCGCCGTACGCGACCGGACGCGCGGTCGAGGCGATCCTCGAGGGAGCGAAGGCCGACGCTGCTCGGTTCCTGGGCGCCACCCCCGCCGAGATCGCCTTCGGGATGAACATGACCACGCTGAACTTCGCGCTCACGCGGGCTGCCGGGCGGGACTTCGCCGCCGGTGACGAGATCCTGACGACGGAGCTCGACCACGACGGCGGGGTCGCCCCGTGGGTCGAGCTCGCGGCCGACCGCGGGCTGACCGTTCGCATCGCCGCCGCCACGGACGAGCTGACCGTCGACTACGACGACCTCGAGCGCAAGCTCGGCGAGCGGACCCGCGTGGTGGCGTTCGCCCTCGCCTCGAACGCCACCGGCTCTGTCGCGGACGCCAAGCGGATCTGCCGGCTCGCGCGCGAGGCCGGCGCCCTCTCCTGGATCGATGCGGTCCACTACGCCGCGCACGAGCCGATCGACGTGGCCGATCTGGGCTGCGACGTGCTGCTCTGCTCCCCCTACAAGTTCTGCGGCCCGCATCTCGGGATCGGCTACACCCGCGCCGAGGTTGCCGAACGCTGGCGGCCGTACAAGGCGAGGCCGTCCTCGAGCGAGCCGCTCGGGCGGCGATTCGAGACCGGCACGCTTCCGTACGAGCTTCTCGCCGGCTTCCGGGCGACGATCGCCTACCTCGACTCGCTCGGCGGGCTTGCAGTCCTGCGCGACTACGAGCGCACGCTCGGTGAGCAGCTGGTCGGGAACCTCCCGGACGGAGTCGAGCTCTACGGCCCCGACTTCGACCGCCGCGTCCCGACGTTCCTGCTCAACGTCGAGGGCGTCGACGCGAAGACCGCGGCGCACGCGCTGGCCGAGCGCGGAATCGGGGTCTGGTACGCCGACAACTGGTACTGCGTCGCGCTCGCACACCGGCTTCCGCCGCAGTCGCTGCGCGTCGGGCTGATCCACTACAACACGCCGGCCGAGGTCGATCGCCTGCTCGAGGCGCTCGCGGCCCTCTAGCCCTCGATGGATCGCTTCGACGCCGTCATCGTCGGGAGCGGGATCAACTCACTCGCCGCCGGCGCGCTGCTCGCCCGCGCCGGCTGGAGCGTCTGCATCCTCGAGCGAAACGACTGGCTCGGCGGCGCGATCAAGACCGCCGAGATCACCGAGCCGGGCTTCCATCACGACGTCTTCTCGTGCTGGCACCCGCTCTGGGTCGGCGGCGCCGCGGGCGGGCTCCTCGGCGACGACCTCGCCGCGCGGGGCCTCGAGTACCTGAACACCGAGTACCCGACCGGCAGCGTCTTCCCGGACGGCGAAGCCGCCTTCCTGCTGCGGACGGCCGACGCGAACGCCGCCGAGCTCGACCGGCACGCCGCCGGCGACGGGGCCGCGTGGAAGGCGGCGCTCGACGGCTTCCTGCCGAACGCAGACCTCTCCTTCGGGCTGCTCGGGACCGAGCTCTGGTCGCGGGCCGGCCTGACGCTCGGCGGCCGCGCGGCGCGCCGGCTCGGACAGTCGGGCCTAGCCGAGTTCTCGGGCAACGTGCTCGTCTCGAGCCGCCACTGGCTGCAGGAGACGTTCGCCTCCGAGCGCGCGCACGGCCTGCTCGCGCCGTGGGTGCTCCACACGGGTCTCGGCCCCGACGCCGCCGCGTCCGGCTTCATGACGCAGGTGATCGCGGTCGCGATCCAGGAGGGCGGCATGCCCGTGCCGAAGGGCGGCGGTGCACGCCTCGTCGATGCGCTCGTGCGGCTGATCGAGGACAACGGCGGCACGTGCCGCACCGGGGCGGAGGTCGAGTCGATCGTCGTCCGGAACCGGATCGCGGATGGAGTGCGAACGACCGGCGGCGACACGATCCGCGCCGAGAGGGCCGTGCTCGCGAACGTGACCCCGACCCAGCTCTACGGGCCGCTGCTGGGGAACCCGGCCGGCCCGGTGGCAGAGGCAGGACGGCGGTTCCGGTACGGCCGCGCCGAGATGCAGATCCACTTCGCGCTCTCCGAGCCGCCCCGCTGGGACGGCGACGAGCGGCTCGCGAAGACCGCGATCGTCCACGTCACTCCCGGCCTCGACGGCGTCTCGCGCGCCGTCAACGAGGCCGAGCGCGGGCTGCTGCCGGCACGAAGCGACGGTCGTCTGCGGCCAACCGCTTGCCATCGATCCGAGCCGCGCCCCCGAGGGAGCGGGGATGCTGTGGATCCAGCTCCAGGAGCTGCCCTGGGAGGTGAAGGGAGACGCGGCCGGGGAGCTCGACCCCGGCGACGGCACCTGGAGCGAGGAGCTGCGCGAGCAGTACGCCGACCGGATCCAGCAGAGGCTCGAGGCCCACATCCCCAACCTGGCGACGGCGGTCATCCGCCGGACGTCGCTCTCGCCGGCCGACCTGCAGGCGGCCAACCCGAACCTGCACCACGGCGACCCCTACTCGGGCTCGCTCGCGCTCGACCAGAACTTCTTCTGGCGGCCGTTCCCGGCCCGGCCGGGGCACCGCACGCCGGTCGACCGCCTCTGGCACATCGGCGCCAGCACCTGGCCGGGGCCGGGCCTCGGCGCGGGCTCCGGGACGATGGTCGCGCTCGAGCTTCTCAGGACCCCGGTCGTCGAGCGGATCCTGCAGCGGTTCCGCCGACAGCCCGCTTCCCCTTGAGCGGCCGGCACCCCTGTGGGAAGATCGTCCCCTGAACCGCCGTCCCGGGCCCCGCTTCTCCATCTCGCAGATCTCGACGCTCCCGGCGAGCTTCGACGATGACCTCGCCGCCTACACGGCTGCGGGCCTCGACGGCATCGGGATCTGGGAGCTCAAGCTGCCCGCCGACAGGGACGACACCCGCGCCCTCGAGGCGTTCGCGGCAAGCGGGCTCGAGCCCGCCTCCGCGGTGCCTCTGGTCCCCTCGCCGCTCCCGCTCCCGCTGCTGGGCGGACCGACCGATCCACCGGAGCGGATCGACGCGATCTGCGCCTCGATCCACCGGCTCGCGGCGTTCGGCGCGCCCGGGATCGTCTGTCTGACCGGATCGGGCCTCGGGCTCGATCCCGATCGCGCTCGGGGAATCGTCGTCGATGCGCTGCGAACGTTCGCCGTCGAGGCCGAGCTTGCGGGAACGCGCATCGCCGTCGAGCCCTACCAGGCAGAAGGCGGCGACCAGTGGTCGATCGCGAGCACGATCCCCGAAACGCTCGAGCTGATCTCCGATGCCGGTGGCGGCCCGTCGCTCGGGCTCCAGTTCGACACGTGGCACCTGTGGAACGCGGAGACCGTGCTCGACGACATCGGCCGACACATCGACCGGATCGCCGGCGTCCACGTCTCGGACGTGCGGAGGCCGGAACGAAGCTGGTGTGACCGCGTCCTTCCCGGCGACGGCGTGGCGGACGTGCCGGCGCTGATCGGCGCGCTCCACGCCGCAGGCTGGGACGGGCTCTACGACCTGGAGATCTTCTCGGACAACGGAACCTTCGGCACTCACCACCCGGACTCGCTCTGGGACGTGCCCGCCGCAGAGCTCGCCCGCCGTGGCCGCGCAGCGACGGCTGCCACGTGGGAGACTGTGCGACGGCTCGCCCCGGTCGGTCAACCACAACAACCCAAGGAGGACGAATGAGACTCGCAAGAGTCCTTTCGGTCACACTCGTCGCAAGCGTCGTGGCAGTGCTCTGCGTCACGGGCGTGACCAGCGCGGCGAAGAGCACGAAGGCGGCGGGCTCGCCGATCGTGATCGGCGCGGCGATCGATCTGACCAAGAACATGGCGCCGTTCGACGCGCCTGCGCTGACTGCGGCGCAGATCGAGATCAAGAAGATCAACGCCGCCGGGGGCGTCGACGGGCATCCCCTCGTGCTCAAGTTCCTGAACACCCAGCTCGACCCGCAGGCGACGAAGCAGGACGCGACGAAGCTGATCAGCCAGGGAGCCCAGATCGGCTGGGTGACCTGCGACGTCGACTACGCGACCCCGGCGGTCCAGGCCTTCCTGCAGGCGAAGCTCCTGACGGTCGCACCGTGCATCGGCACCGACCAGATGGGGCCGTCGCGCTTCGGCTCGGCCGGCGACCTCGCGTTCTCGTTCGGGAACGCAGCCCAGGACGAGGGCTCGGCGATGGCCGAGTGGGCCTACGCCCACGGCTGGAAGAGCGCCGACGTCGTCACCGACAAGCTGCTCGTCTACTTCCAGAACGTGTGCCGGCGTTCACCAGCCGCTTCAAGGCGCTCGGCGGCACGATCGTCGACTACCGAGTCGTTCACGCAGGGCGACAAGACGATCAACAACGTCGCGACCCGGATCAACGGGAAGAAGGCGGACATGGTCGCCTTCTGCACGTCGTTCGCGGGCGACCAGCCGGCGTTCGTCGACAGCCTCCGGACGCTCGGGAACAAGACGCCGATCATGAACAGCTGGGCCGGTGACGGCGCCTACTGGTGGTCGAAGAACCCGAAGGTGACGAACTTCTACTTCGCCACCTACGCCGGCGCCGTCGCGAAGGACCCCGACCCGGCCGTACGGGCGTTCGAGGGCCAGATGGCGAAGCTCGGGAGGAAGTACTCGGCCCAGACCGGTGGCTTCATCACCGGCGCGGACGCGATCGACGCGATCGCCTACGCGATCAAGCAGAACGGCGGCTCGACCGACGGGGCGAAGCTCGCAGCCACGCTCTCGCATCTGACGAAGTTCCAGACGCTGGGCGGCCCGATCACGTTCACCCCGACGTTCCACAGCGTCACCGGGCGACCGTACCGGATCATCCGGGTCAACAACAACGTGGCCAGGGTGATCGGCGAGCACACCACGAAGGTCGTCGCCAACATCCACTGAGCGACTTGGCGACCGAGCTCAGGGGTCAGGCCCCGCACGGCGATGCAGGGCCTGACCCCACGCTCCGGGCGATCGGGGTCTCGCGCTCGTTCGAGGGGATCCACGCGCTCCAGGACGTCGACCTCGAGCTCGCGCGCGACGAGGTGCTCGGCCTGATCGGGCCGAACGGCGCCGGGAAGACGACGCTCGTGAACCTCCTGACCGGCTTCGACCTGCCCTCGTCGGGACGGGTCGAGCTCGGCTCCCGCGAGATCACCCGCTGGCCGCCGCACCGGCGCGGTCGCGCCGGTCTCGCCCGGACGTTCCAGCACGGACGGCTCTTTCGCGGCCTGACGGTGCGCGAGAACGTCGAGGTCGCCGCGCTCGGAGCAGGCGCCTCCCCGGTCGAGGCTCGACGCCGCGCCGACCGGTTGCTCGGGCTGCTCGGCCTGGCGGCCCGTTCCGACGAGCCGGCGTCGGTGCTACCGCACGGCGACGAGCGCCGACTCGGCGTGGCGCGTGCGCTCGCGCTCCAGCCGCGGTTCGTGCTGATGGACGAGCCTGCGGCCGGGCTGCACGAGGCCGAGATCCCTGCATTCGCGGCGGTTGTCCGCTCTGTCCGTGACGACTTCGGAGCGGGGGTGCTCCTGATCGACCACAACGTGGCCCTGATCATGGAGGTCTGCAACCGGGTGCATGTGCTGGACCGGGGCCGCACGCTCGCCGAGGGAACGCCGGCCGAGATCCGCCGCAACTTCGACGTCGCCACCGCGTACCTCGGTGCGGGGTCGTCGAGCGTCGAGGCGGTCGAATGACCGAGGCAGCGCTCGAGCTGCGCGGCGTCGAGGTGCGGTACGGAGCCGTCCCTGCGGTGCGCGGGCTCGACCTCAGGCTCGACCCCGGCGAGATCGTCGGCCTGATCGGCCCGAACGGAGCCGGCAAATCGACGACGCTGCACGCGGTGATGGGTGCTGTGCCGCTCGCCGCGGGCGAGATCCTGCTCGGCGGACGACGGCTACGGGGCAGCCCGGAGGAGATCGCCCGCTCGGGGGTCGCGCTCGTTCCCGAGGGGCGCCACATCTTCGCCTCGCTCACGGTGCGCGAGAACCTGCGCCTCGGGCTCGCCGGGCGGCGGTCGCCCGACGGCATCGCAGACGACCTCGACTGGGTGCACGGGCTCTTCCCCGTGGTCGAGGAGTACGCCGGCCGACAGGCGGGGACGCTGTCGGGCGGCCAGCAGCAGCAGCTCGCGATCGCGCGGGCGCTCGTCGCCCGCCCCGACGTGCTGCTGCTCGACGAGCCGTCGCTGGGGTTGGCGCCGAAGATCGTCGAGACGCTGTTCGAGACGCTGGCGACGATCCGTGACCGCGGCGTCACGATCCTGCTGGTCGAGCAGCGAGGAGTGATGACGATCGAGTTCGCGGACCGGACGCACGTCATCTCCAACGCCGAGCTCCGGCTGATGTTGACGAAGGCGGATGCCCGCGACGTCGAGGAGCTGACGGGCCGCTTGACCCGCGCGTATCTGTCGTGAGCTCGTTCTTGCAGGCGGTGATCGACGGCGTCGGCCTCGGCTCGGTGTACGCGGTGGTCGCGGTCGGGATCGGCCTCGTCTTCGGCGTGATGCGGCTCGTCAACCTCGCCTACGGGGAGCTGATCACGGCCGGCGCCTACACGCTCGCCTTCCTGAGCGGCCAGCCCGCCGTGATCGCGATCGCCGCCTGCTTCGTAGTCGCGACCGCGGGCTCGCTCGTGATGGAGCGGGTGGCGTTCCGGCCGCTTCGGGGCGCGTCGCCGGCGACCATGCTCGTCGCCAGCTTCGCGATCAGCTTCCTGCTCCAGAACGTCTACCTGGTCTCGTTCGGCTCCCGCGGAAGCACCGTCGGCACGCTCGGCGGGCTGAACACCGCGATCGCGGTCGGAACGCTCCGGATCCGCTGGATCTCCATCGTCGCGATCGTCGTCGGCGCCGGGCTGCTCGCCGGCCTGACGCTGTTCCTCGACCGTACGACGGTCGGCCTCCACCTCCGCGCCTCCGCCGCCGACTTCCGGACCGCACGGCTGCTGGGCGTGCGCGCGAACCGCGTCATCGCGTTCTCGTTTGCGATCTCGGGTGCGCTGGCGGCGGCGGTCGCCGTGCTGCTGACCGTGCAGTCGCCGCTCGTCACGCCCGACTACGGCGTCTCGGTGACGATCTTCGCCCTGATCGGGGTCGTCGTCGGCGGGCTCGACCGGCTCGCCACGGCGACCGCCGGAGGGTTCCTGATCGGCTTCGCGACGGCGTTCGTCGGCGACGAGCTGCCCTCCTCGAGCAGCGTCTACCTCCCGTCGGTCGTGTACGGCCTCGTGATCGTCGTCCTGCTCGTGCGGCCGGGCGGCCTGTTCGCGCCCGGGCGGGACCTGAGCGCCGATCGCCTGTGAGAAGCCGCCTCGGGCCGCTCGTGGTGGTTGCCGCGCCGGTGGCGCTCGTGCTCGTCGTCGCGGCTCTGGGCGCCAATGCCGGCGCGGTTCGGCGGCTCGAGTTCGACGACGCCCTCGTCAATACGGCGATCGTGGTGGCGCTCTACGTGTTCATCGGCAACTCGGGCGTCCTCTCGTTCGGCCACATGAGCTTCGTCGCGATCGGCGCCTATCTCTCCGGGATCCTGACCCTCGGCGCCGAGCAGAAGAACTTCGTCCTTCCGGCGATGTACCCGGTGCTCCGGCACACGCACGTCTCCACGACGTCGTCGCTCGCGCTCGCCGCACTGGCCGGCGGGATCTTCGCGCTGCTCACGGGGATCGCGCTGATGCGGCTCTCGGGCCTGCCCGCCGGCATCGCCACCTTCGCCGTGCTCGGGATCACCGCCAACATCATCAGCTACTGGGACAAGATCGGGCCCGGCGTCACGGCCCTCGCGCTCGTTCCCGAGAGCGGGACCTGGACGCTCGCGACGGGCGCCGTGATCGCGATCATCGTCGCGTTCACCTACCAGCAGAGCCGCTTCGGCCGTCGCCTCCGGGCAACGCGCGAGGACCCGCGCGCCGCCGAGGCCTCCGGGATCCACGTGCACCGCGAGCGGCTCGTCGCGTTCGTCATCAGCGGCGCGCTGGCCGGGTTCGCCGGTGGGCTGCTCGTCCACGAGCTCGGCTCGATCACGGTCGACCAGGTGTACCTCGAGCTGACGTTCATCACGCTCGCGATGCTCGTGATCGGCGGCATGCAGAGCGTCTGGGGCGCCGTCGTCGGCGCGCTTCTCATCAGCGGGCTGAACTCGTTCCTGAACGACGCGGAGCAGGGCGTGCACATCCCGTTCTACGTGAACCTCCCGGACGGGGCGCGGCTCGTGACACTCGGCTTCGTGATGGCGCTCGTCATCATCCTGCGGCCCTCCGGGCTGACCGGTGGCCGCGAGGTCACCGTCGAGGGCCTCCGCCGGGCGGCGCGGCTGTGGCGGCCGGAGCGCTCAGCCGGCTGAGCGTCGCAGAGACGGTCGACGCCGTCCCAGACCTCGGCGTAGCTCGTCGTGAGCGGCGAGCATCCGAGCCGGATCGTGTCGGGCATCCGGAAGTCGGTGAGGACGCCGGACTCGGCCAGCGTCGTGCACAGCGCGGATGCGTCGGGGCGGCGCACGGAGACGTGGGAGCCGCGGTGCTCCGCGTCGCGCGGGCTGCCGAGCGTGAAGCCGAGCGGCGCGAGCCGCTCGTCGTGGAGCGCGATCGCGTACTCCGTGACGTCCGCCGCCTTGCGGCGGATCGCGGGAAGCCCCGCCTCGGCGGTGAGCTGCGCCCCCTCCTCGACCGCCGCGAGCCCGAGCACGCCCGGCGTGCCCGACAGCCAGGACGAGATGCCCTCCGCGGGCTCGAAGCCCTGCTCCATCAGGAACTGGTCACGGCGTCCGAACCAGCCCCAGATCGGCTGGGTCAGCCGTGGCTGCAGCCGGTCGGCGACGTAGAGGAACGCGGGCGCTCCCGGCCCGCCGTTCAGGTACTTGTAGGTGCAGCCGACGGCCAGGTCGACACCGGCGGCGTCAAGGCCGACGGGCAGCACCCCGGCACTGTGGCAGAGATCCCAGAGGACGAGCGCGCCGGCGTCGTGGACGAGGCTCGTGATCTCCTCGAGCGGGGCGATCGCCGCCGACCGGTAGTTGACGTGCGAGAGGACGACGAGCGCTGTGCGGTCGCCGAGCAGCGCTCCGACATCGCCGGACGACGGCCCTTCGACGGGGTCGCCCTCGAGCCAGCGGAGCTCGAGCCCGCGCGAGGCCGCCAGGCTCTCCAGCACGTAGCGGTCGGTGGGGAACTCGTCCCGCTGCACGACGACCTCAGTGCGCGTTGGGTCGAGGTCGAGCGCGGCGGAGGCGAGCTTGAACAGGCACACGGTCGTCGAGTCGGCGACGACCACCTGCCCCGGCCCCGCTCCGATCAGGGCCCCGACGAGGTCCCCGACCCGTACCGGCAGCTCGAGCCACTCCTCGTACCAGCCGCGGATGAGGCGCCCGCCCCACTGTTCGGAGACGACGCTCTCGAGCCGGTCGCGCGTGGCCCTGGGGAGCCGCCCGAGGGAGGTGCCGTCGAGGTAGACGAGGCTCGGGTCTGCGACCACGAACCTCTCCCGGAATGCCGCCAGCGGATCGGTGCGATCGAGTCGCAGTGCTTCATCCCGACCAGACATGACGGCGATCGTAGTCAGGTCGAGTCTCCGGTCCCGACACGACCGGGACCGGAGACTCAGACCAGGGCTTACGTCGCCATCGCGGCCATTGCCGCCTTGGCCCGTTCCGCCATTTCCTCCGGCGGGACGTCCTCGATGTGCGTGGCGATCGACCACACGTGGCCGAACGGGTCGGTGATCGTGCCGAAGCGGTCGCCCCAGAACTGGTCGGCGACCTCCATGGTCACCGAGGCGCCCGAGTCGACAGCCTTTTGCACGACGGAGTCGACGTCATCCACATAGAGGAAGACGCTCGCGCTCGTGCCGCCGAGCTCGCTCGGCGGGCGGGTGCTTCCTTGCGGAAACGGGTCCGAGAGCATCACCAGCGAGTCTCCGATCTCGAGCTCGGCATGCCCGATCTTGCCGTCGGGACCGTCCATGCGCTCGCGCTCCTTGGCGCCGAATGCCCTCTTGTAGTACTCGATCGCCGCGGCCGCGTCGTCGACGGCCAGATAGGGAGTGACGGTGTGGTACCCGTCGGGAACCGGCTTTGCAGCCATGATCTTCGCTCCTTTCGGCTTTGACCCAAGTGAGGCTACCGGGACCGCGCGGTCCCACCGGTCCGCCGTGTAGCTCTGCTGAATAGCCTCCGAGCTATCGTGTCCGGCGGACGGGAGGTGTCTGCGTTGCAGGATCCGTGGCTGGCCGTCGACGGCATCACATCTCCGCGAGCGCGAGCCCGTCAGCTCCATCGCGCCTGGGAGCGGTACCGGGCCGGCCGGCCGAGCCCCGACGACTGTCCGGCCGGGGTTCGGGCCCCGATCGCCGAGTCGTGGCAGCGGTCGAGCGCGGCGGGTTTCGACTCGTCCGGCTGGTTCGCACCGCTCGAGGTCGAGCGCTCGGAGATGCATGAACGATGGACGGAGCATCCACTCGCGAAGGCGCTCGAAGCGCTGTCGGGGCAGCTTCGTGAGATCGAGGAGGACACGGAGAGCCTCGTCGTCGTGAGCGACGCGAGCGGCCTGCTGCTCAGGATCCTCGGTGACGAGACGCTGCAGGAACGCGCCGCGGGAGATGCGAACTTCGTGGAGGGCGCGGCGTGGAGCGAAGCCGCGGCCGGAACGAACGCCGTCGGGCTGGCGATCGCGGCCAACCATCCCGTCCAGGTCTTCGCGGCCGAGCACTTCAACGAGAACGTCCACCGCTGGACGTGCTCCGCCGCGCCGGTTCGCGATCCCCTGACCGGATCGGTGGTCGGGATCGTCGACCTGACCGGCCCCGAGGAGACCGTCCATCGGCTGCTGCTTCCCCTCGCCACGGCCTTCGCGCTGACGATGGAGCGCAGCCTCGCGGAGGCGCAGCGGGACGACGACGACCGCCTTCGCCGCCGCTACGGCGACCTCTTGAGGACGAACGGGCACGCTCTCGTGACCGGAGACGGACGCCTGCTCTCCGAGCCCGCGGCGCGTCTCACGATCCCAGAGGGCGGCGGCGCGGTCGTCCTTCCGAACGGCTCGGCGGCAGTGGCGGAGCGGCTCGGAGACGGAGAGGCCTATCTCGTCCGCGAGCTCGACTCGAGGTCGCGGATCGCCCCGAGCATCGAGGTGCTGCGCTTCGCCGCGCTCGGGACGGACCGGGTCGAGCTGGAGGTCGACGGGCAGCCTTGTCGGCTGTCCCGCCGTCACAGCGAGGTGCTCGTCCTCCTTGCGGACAGCGTCGACGGGCTGACCGCAGAGCAGCTCGCGATCGCCCTGCGCGGAGACGAAGGAAAGCCCGTCAGTGCACGGGCCGAGGTCTCGCGAATGCGCGCCCTGCTGGGAAGGCGGATCGGAGCGGAGCCGTACCGGCTCGAGGGCCCCTCCGAGTCGGACATCGACACGGTCAGGCGGCTCTTGCGCCAAGGGCGGGTCGCGGAGGCAGCCGAGCTTCACGGGGAGGGCGTGCTTCCCCGCTCCGAGGCACCGGGGGTGATCGAGCTCCGCGACGAGCTGGAGAGCTGGACGCGAAACGCCGTGATGACCTCCGACGATCCCGACGCTCTCTGGAGCTGGCTGAGCCGGCCGGCCAGGGCGCACGACCTTCCCGCGTGGCTCCGCTTTCTCTCCACCGTTGCGTACGAGGACGGCAGGCGGTCACTCGCGGCAGCGCACGTAGCCCGGCTGCGCCGGGAGCTCGCCCCCGCAGCTCGGTAGAAACCCGCAACGGGATTGCAACCCCCTGGGGGTTACACCTGTGCTCATGACGGCATCACTCAGCGACGTCCGGTTCGCATGGGCATCGTCGGTCCTCCGGGACTCGGAAGCCGGACGTCGCACAGCAGTTCAGGGACGGCCTCCAGCGCGTCGACATGCCCGGCTGGATCATCAACCACCGCGGCATGTTCGTCTGGCTGAACGAAGCGTTCATCGAGCTGTTCGGTGATCGGGTCGGCGAGCATTACTCCTCGGTCGTCGCCCCAGAGCACCGTGGGACGGCCGATCTCCAGTTCGCCCGCAAGCTGCACGGGACGCCGGCCACCGACTACGAGGTCGAGACCGTCACCCGGGATGGCGAGCGGCTGACGATCGACGTCAGCTCCGTTCGGCTCGATCGGTCGACGTACTGTGGGGCCGTGTTCGGGCTCGGGGTCGTGAGCAGGCCCGCCCCCCGTGCGGCCGCGGCCGGACGACTGACCCCGCGTCAGCTCGAGATCCTCGGGCTCCTGGCCCGGGGCGCCTCGACCGACCAGATCGTGAAGCAGCTTTACCTGAGCAGGGCAACCGTCCGGAGCCACGTCCGCGACATCCTGCAAGCACTCGGCGCCCACTCACGCCTCGAGGCGGTCGTCAGGGCCCGCGGCCTCGATCTCATCGACGATTGACGACTATTTCTCGACGTCGAGACCGTCATTCGACCGTCGCGATGTCGGTGACGATGAGATCGAGCGGCACTCCGTCTCGGGCCGCGATGTGAAGCCGGATCTGCCAACGGCCGGGCATCGTGAGCTTCTCACCCGATGCCTGGTAGATCCCTGGCGCTTTGGGTTTGAGTCGCAAGCCGAGCGGCGGCATCGGCATCGCTTGCATGGTGAACACGGCGGAAACCGTGGCACGGACGGGGCGACCTGCCCGGGTGAGCTCGAGCGTGAAGGTGCTCGCGATGTGCCCGCCCAGGTTGGGCGTGATCGTGAATTCGACCTCGCAGCCCGATCTGGTGAGAACGACGTGGGCTTCGCCGGGGCCGATGGTCCCGTCGCTCGGAGCGGCGTTCGCCGCGCTCGCGAGCGCCCCCGAGAGCGCACGCGGCCACGAGTCCGGGCATGCAGCTCCTGCGCGCCGATGAGCGTCGCTTTCGGTCAGACATTGATCAGGTAGAAGCCCGACGGGGGCTCGCCGATCGGGTAGACGAGGTCGCCCGGTCGGACCTCCGGGTTCGATCGCAGAGTCTCCTCGTCGTCGGCGCTCGCGACCACCTCGCCGTCGCGAACGGCGACCCACTGATCCTGGTAGTGAACGAGGTCGCCAGGTGGAGCGTGCGGGAAGCGCGAAGGGGTTTCGACCTCCTCGGCTGATGTCTCCTCGACGTCGGCCGGGTCGCTCATACGAGACTCCCGCCGCTCTTGTGGTACTTGAGGATGCCCTCGGCGGCACGGTAGGCAAGGCCACCGACGACGCCGGTCGGGTTGAAGCCGGCGTTCTGCGGGAAGTTCGAGGCGCCGACGACGAAGACGTTCTCTGCGTCCCACATCTGCAGGTAGTTGTTGACCACGGAGGTGTTCGGGTCTGCCCCCACGATCGTCCCGCCGGTGTTGTGGGTCGACTGGTAGGTGCTCGTGTCGAAGTGCGCCGGGAGCGCACCGGGGCCGCCGGAGATGATGTCCGGTCCGATCGCCTGCATGATCGGCAGGGTCTTCGTCCCGGCGTAGGCGATCATCGCGCGTTCGTTCGGCTCCCAGTCGAAGGTGATTCGCAGGAGCGGCTGGCCGAACTGATCGCGGTAGTTGGGGTCGAGGTCGAGGTAGTGGTACTGGTAGGCGGGCGACTCGCCCTGGAACCCGACGCTGATCACGTTCTTGTAGTACTGCCGGATCGCTTGTTTCCAGGCGCTGCCGAATGCGGGCGTGCCCGGCGGGGTCGTGAGGCTCTGGATCGGGCGGGCGCCGCTCTGACCGACCGAGATCGAGCCGCCTCCGAGGAAACCGAGCCCGGTGTGGTCGAAGTTGTCGGCGTTGAAGTCGTCGATTGCGACGGCATTCGCGCCGGAGCCCATGTACCGATTGAACGACTTGTTGTTGAACCATCCGGTCGCTCCTCCACCGCCGGTCTGGTAGGCGTAGTTCTTGCCGACGACGCCCGTGTTCGTGACCGGGTCGTACGGCTTGCCGAGTTTCGAGATCAGCAGCGTCTTCGCATTGTTGAAGACGTACGCGGCCATCACGATGATGTCCGCCGGCTGTTCCTTGACCTGGCCCATGCTGTCGTAGTAGAGGACGCTCTGGCCCGTCTTGCCGTCGTTCCGGATCGCGAATGCGTTCGCATAGTTGATGATCTTGAACTTCCCCGTCTTGAGCGCGACCGGGAGCACGGTCGTCGTCGGATCGGCCTTGGCGCCGACCTCGCAGCCGAACCGCTCGCAGAACCCGCAGTACGTACAGCTCCCGCGGGAGATCCCGTCCGGGTTCGTGTACGCCGACGGCAGGTTGGCCGTCGGGGCGAAGAAGGGGTGGTAGCCGAGCTTCTCGGCGGCCGTCCGGAACAACGCACCAACCTCGGTGTCCGGTGGAGGCTTGACCGGGAACTCCCGCGACCGCGGCCCCTCGAACACGTTGCCTCCAGGGATGATCTTGCCCCTCAGATTCCCGGCCTTGCCGGCGATCCCGGCCATGTAGTCGAACTTGTCCATGTACGGCTCGAGCTGGTCGTAGGTGATCCCCCAGTCCTGGATCGTCATCCCGGGCGGGATCGCCGAGGCGCCGTAGCGGTCGATCGTGCTCGTCCGGATCGTGAAGTCGCGCGGATGGAACCGCCACGTCTGCCCGTTCCAGTGCACACCCGCCCCGCCGATCCCGGTACCGGGCAGGAAGGCGCCCAGCTGCCGGATCGGCATCGCGTTTTCCTGGACGTTGTGCCGGAACGTCCACGTCTCGTTCGCGGTGTTCTGAAAGAGCTCATACCGGATGGCATAGCGGAGCTCGTCGTGGTCGTCGGCCCAGTCGCCGACGCTGCGATCGTGCCCGCGTTCCAACCCGACCACGTTCAAGCCGGCCTTCGTCAGCTCGGCGGCGATGATCCCGCCGACCCAGCCGACACCCACGATGACGACGTCTGTCTTCTTGTTCGCCACGTCATCCACCACCCGAAAGCGGCCCGGTATTCGTCGCTGCGTTCGCAGGGGCGGCATCCGAGGCGGCTGCACCGACCCTCGTCCCGACCTTCGCCGCCTTCGATCCGAGCGGCAGCGGCTTCGTCTCGAACGGATAGGGCTTGCTGGTGAAGATGTAGTCGGCGTACACGTCGCCGCGACGCATCGGGTCGCCCGGGAAGCCCACCCACTTCCACCCGACCATGTCGATGTTCCCGCCGTAGGCAGGATCGGACAGCATGCCCTCGAGAACGTTCTGCCGGAAGAGCGCGTAGAAATCGCTGCTCGCGAATGCCGTCGAGCCCGCGAGCGGAATCGACGCCTTGCCGGTCTGCAGGTCGGTCAGCGCCGAGGTCTGACTCGCGGGTGGAAGGGACGGGTACGGGTTGCCGTAGACCGACTTGCAGTAGACGTCGTACGCGGGCAAGAACGCCCGGTAGACCTGTGACGGCGTCATCGGGATCTGCCAGCCATGCCCGGTGTCCACCGGGGTGTAGAACGGGCCGTTCAGATAGAAACGGTGACCCTGTCCCCAGCTGCCTGCGAGCTGCCCGTCGAGGTAGTAGCCGACTCCCGCGACTCGCGCGCCCGGCCCCGAGCTGTCGGTCGGCCAGATCGTCTCGGCCATTGCCGTGACATAGTCGAACTCCCACTGCGTGAGAAACCGAAGCGCCGGCGGCGCCGCAGCAGTCTGTTCGCCCTGCGCGGGCCCGGCGACGAGCCCGCCCGCCGCACCGACAACGCCGGCCGCTGCGCCGGCCTTCAGCAACCCCAGACGGGACATGGGGCGCCGACCAAACGGCTCGGCAGGCTCTTCTCCGCGGTTCTTCTCCTCGCTCATCTCGCTCCTTCCACACACAGTCGACGGAAACGCACCACCCACGACCGAATGCCGCCTCTCCACCATGAGTGACCGATCACCTCGATCCGTAAACAACCGGCTCGGATATAGAGTGGAGTCTCATTCGTGCATAGGAATCACCTATGTAGCGGCAGGGTAGCAGGCAGCTGTCCAGGTCAACAGCCAGGAGAACAACGACACTTTGCCCTGGGAAGCGCGCGGGGCCGACGTCGAGACGTGAGAGCGGTACTCGGACGCCGCGGGGCTAGAATCCGTGACCCGCAGGGACGCAAACTCCTGGAAATCGCGCTTCTGCCCCCGTAGCTCAGTGGATAGAGCAGCGGTTTCCTAAACCGCGTGCGCAAGTTCGATTCTTGCCGGGGGCATCAGTCGTGGGTCTACGTCCGGAGCGGGTCCCAGGACAAAAGCGCTCGTCGAGTCAGTGCTGAAACGCAGTCGTCTACCAACTGTCTACCGCGCGCGAATCGCCTGCCTTCCTAACCGATCACCCGTGTTCTCGTCGGTCCGAATCGACCTCGTACCGTTGGAGCTTCAGTATGGGAGCAGTCCGCCGCAGACGTTCAACGCGGTCGCGGTTATGTAGTTGGCTTGGTCCGAGGCGAGGAACGCGATCATGTTCGCGACGTCTTCCGGCTGCTCGATTCGGCCGACCGGGATCGACTCGACTGCCTGCTGCTTCACCGATCCCACGGGGACATGCTCTAGCGCGGCGACCTGCTCGTCGATGAGATCCCACATTGCTGTGTCGACAATGCCTGCGCATACGCAGTTCACGAGCACTTGGTGCGGGGCGAGCTCGAGGCCGAACTGCTTGGTCAGTGCGATCACGGCGTGCTTGCTCGCTGCGTAGGCGCCGAGCGGGTGACGGCCGGGGGCGATCTTCCCGGCGCCCGAGGCGTTGTTGATGATCCGGCCGCCGCCGCCCTGGGTGATCATTTGTCGGGCGGCCGCTTGTGTGCAGAGCAGCACGCCCTTGGCGTTGACGTTCATGAGGAGGTCCCAGGTCGCCTCGTCGGTGTCGAGGAGCGGGGCGACCGCCCCGACGCCGGCGTTGTTGACGAGTACGTCCAGCCGGCCGAACGCGTCGACCGTCGCGCGGACGAGCTGTTCCACGCTTGCCGCGTCCGTGACGTTCGCCGTGAACGCTTCGACTCGGCCCCCGCCGGCCGCGATCGCGTCGGCGGTCTCCGTGACCCGTTCGGCGTTGACGTCGCTCAGCGTGACTGCCATCCCCTCCTGCACGAAGCGCTCGGCGACCGCACGGCCGATGCCCTGCGCGGCGCCGGTGACGATGGCCACTTTCCCGTCCAGACCGTATCCGCCCATCACCCCTCCGTTCTCGACTGTAACTCGCCGCCCGACGTCAATCCGCGGATCGGATCACGAAGTCGGGCTCGAGGCCCTGCTCAACTTTCGCGATGTTCGCGAGCGCTGCCCGCGTCCGCCGGAAGGCCGTGCCGTCTGTGACGCCGGCAAGATGCGGCGTGGCGATGACGCCGCGCACGTTGCGGAGCGGATGCTCCGGCGGCACCGGTTCCTGCCCGAAGACGTCGAGCCCCGCTCCGAAGAGCCGGCCCGCCGCAAGTGCCTCCGCGAGTGCATTCTCGTCGATGACGTCGCCCCGTGCGACGTTTACGATTACCGCCGTCGGCTTCATCAGGCGGAGCGCGCGCGCGTCGACCATGTGGCGCGTGTTCGGCGTGAGTGGGACGTGCAGCGAGATGTAGTCGGCCTCGCGGCAGATCCAATCGAGCCCGTCGGGCCCGGAGGAGCACTCCACTCCGAGCTCGGATTGCAGGTCTGCCGGCACCGGATTCACTTCGCAGGCGAGGATTCGCATCCCGAACGGCGCTGCGCGCTTGGCGAGCTCTTTCGCGCTCGACCCGAATCCGATCAGGCCGAGCGTGCGCCCGGCGAGCTCTTCGGTGAAAGGAACGCAGAGGAGCTGCTCCTCGATCGAGACTTGCGAGGCTTCGAAACGCTTCGCGAAAAGCAGCATCAGGAACAGAGCGTGCTCGGCAAGTGCGATCGCGCTGAACTGCCCTGGTGTGTTCGCGAGGCGGATACCGCGGCGTAGGAAGTCTTCGACGTCAACGTCATCGAGGCCGGTGCCGAGGATCTGCCAGAGATTCAGGTCGACCTCGGCGCCGAGGTCCCGCAGCTCCCGCGTGGAGACCGCACCTCCGACCTCGACGACCACATCCACGCCTTCGAACTGCGACCGCGCCGGCAGCTCGCTTTCGTAGAGCACGATCTCGTAGTGGTCCGGGGCGCCCGCGCAGAACTCGTCATAGATCGGGTGCAGAACCTGGGGCTGGGACATGAATAGGATCTTCACTCCGTCCCTCCCGTGCTGTAGGCGACCTCGACCCAGTGCTCGCCGGTGGCTGCTTCGATGACGGCGTCGAGAACGCACTGCACCTTCAGCCCGTCGTCGAAGCTCGCGGGTCGGACGGGCGCATCCATCGCCATGAACGAAGCGACGAGACGGTTGACGCACGCCTGGCCTAGATCCGTCCATGCGGCGTCGGTCTCGCCGGGCAGCTCGATGGGTACGGGCAAGGTCGCGTCCTCGTCGCAGATCTCGACCGTTCCGACGGGGCTTCCGCGGGTCGCGTACCGCAGCCAGGCGCTCGCTTTGCTCCCGTGCACATCGACCTCGAGGCTCACACGAGGCACGTGGGCGACCCAACCGACGCTCAGCGACACGGGCGTCCCGTCGCTGAGCAGTAGTGTTGCCGCGCCCAGATCCTCGACCGATACCGAGGCGGTGCGACCCGCCGCCATGCGCCGGTCCGGGATGACGGTGCGGGCGATGGCGGCAACGCGCGCGACCGGGCCGAACCACCAGTGGATCAAGTCGATGGCGTGGCTGCCTAGGTTCGCGAGTGCGCCGCTCCCGGCGACTGACCGGTCGAATTGCCATTGCATGGGTCCGTGCACCTCGCCGAATCCCCGTGTGTGGTAGCGGACGTCGACCTGGTAGATCTCGCCGAGCCTGTCCTCGTGGACGAGCGCGCGCAGCGCGGCACATGCCGGCAGGTAGCGCCACGTGAACGACGTCGCGGTGCGGCGGTCAAGGGTGGCGGCGAGCTCCGCCATCTCGCCTGCTTGCTGGGCGTCGAGTCCGAGCGGCTTCTCGCAGATGACCTCAGCACCCGCCTTCAGGGTCGCGATCGTCATCGGATGGTGCAGGTGGTTCGGTGTCGCGACGACGACGATATCGGGCTCCTCGAGGGCGAGCATCGCCTCGAAGTTGGTGTAGGCGGTCCCGCCTGTTGCCGCGACGATTTCGGCCGCGCTCTCCGGCGTGCGTGTACAGACGCCGACGACCTCGGAGCCGCCCTCCTCGTGAAATGCGCGGGCGTAGCGTTGGCCGAATCCGCCCCCTGCGATGCACACCCGACGCAGCGCGGGTGCGTCCCCGCCGGTCGACGCCTCCAGCAACTCGGGCAGGTTACTCCCCTCCGGAGGCGCGCTCTCGCATCGCGATCATCTTCTGGTATCGCTCTCGCTGTTCGTGGGCGAGCTGGTCGAGAGTGACGGCGCCGATCAGCACGAGTCCCTTTACGACGTTCGTGTAGAAGACGTTGATCCCGAGCCAGACGAAGCTGCTGTCGACGACCGCGAGGAACATGACGGCGATCACGACTCCTGCAATCGTTCCTTCGCCACCCGTGAACGCAACTCCACCGAGAATCACCGCAGTGATCACGTCAAGCTCGAACCCGGTGCCGAATGTCGGGTCGGCCGACGCGAACCGGCTCGCCTGAAGCGTGCCGACGAGTCCGATAAGGAGTCCGTTCAGCCCGAAGGTGACGAGCACGAGCCGGCGCACGTTTAGGCCGGTGGCGAAGCTAGCCGGGCGGTTGGAGCCGATCGCGAACGTGTACTGGCCGAATGTGGTCTGGTTGAGCATGACGTAGGCGATCGGGATCAGGAGGATCCCGATGAACAGGGCGCTCGGGATGCCGAGAGGCGTCGCGAGCCCGAACTTGGAGAAGTTCGACGGCACCTGGTAGACCTGCGCACCTCCGGTCAGCACGAGGTTGATCCCCTGGATCGTCGTCAGGGTGCCGAGGGTGATGATGAGAGGCGATAGCTTGACGCGCCAGACGAGGATCCCGTTGATCAGGCCGACCGAGCCGGCAATCAGGATCCCGAGGAGGATCGCCGCGGTCGAGCCGACGTGGTTGGCGAGCAGGGCCGAGGTGACCGCCGCGAGGCCGAGCACGGATCCGATCGAGAGGTCGATGTTCCCGCCGATCATCAGGAAGGCAGTCCCCAACGCGGCGATCAGGGTGTAGGAGGCCTGAAGTCCGACGACCTTGGCGTTCGCCCACGAGAAGTAGGCGGGATGCTGAACCGAGATGAACCCGATCGAGACTACGAGTGCCGTGAGCAGGCCGACGTTGCGGCTCTGCTTGCGAAACGTCGTCTGAATCCGGTCACTCGCCGGGAGCGCATCGACACGCGTTCCGACTCTGCTACCTCCGCGTCTCCGGCGAGATCCCCGTCATGCACGCGACCACCTCCTCTCGAGACGTGTCGTGGAGGTGGGCGTCGAGCGTCACCTCTGCCGAGCCGTAGAGCGACGATCCGGTCGGCGACCGAGAAGACGTCGTCGAGGTTGTGGCTGATCATCACGACGGCGACGCCCTGGTCGGCGACGCGGCGCACGAGCTCGAGCGTGGTCTTCGTCTGCCGCACTCCGAGCGCGGCGGTCGGCTCGTCGAAGATCACCATGCGGTGGCCGCGCACCGTCGCGCGCGCGATCGCGATCGCCTGGCGTTGCCCACCCGAAAGCCGCCGGACGGGCATGTTCGGGTCGTCGAGGTCGATCCCGATCTCCTTGATCTTCTGCGTGTCGCGCCCTGGGTGGCGGCCTTCCAGTCGATGAACCGGAGCGGACCGAGCTTGAACCTGATCGGCTCCTGGCCGAGCATGACGTTCGCGACCGCGCCGAGCGTGTCGCAGAGCGCGAGATCCTGGTAGACGGCCTCGATCCCGTGCTGGCGGGCCGCTTGGCGGCTCAGCGTAACCGGCCGGCCGTCGATCTGAACCTCGCCTCTGTCCGGAGCCATGATCCCAGACAGGATCTTCGACGAGCGTGCTTTTCCCGGCGCCGTTGTCGCCGACCAGGCACACGCACTCGCCCGCGTTGAGTTCGACGGAAACATCGCCGAGCGCCTGGACGCCGGCGTAGAACTTGGTGACGCCGACGCAGCGGACGGGAGGTGTGGCTTGCATGTCGGTGTGTTTCTGGTTCGCGGAGGTGGGGCGGCGGCACGAACGGCGCCGCCCCACCTCTGCATGATCGCGACGCTACTTGAACGCGTGAGCGAACGGCTCGTTCGTCTTCAGCTTGTAGTTGCTGTACTTCATGTACTTCTTGTAGACGTACTGCACGTTCGCCGCGAGCGGATCCTTCGACATCGCCTGGACGCTCTTGAGGTTCTTCGACGTCACCGTGATCGGCGTCGTGATCCGAGTCGGCTGGATCGGCTTCTTGCGCCAGAATTTCTGCGCGTCCCGCTCTAGCTGGGTAGCGCTGAACGGGAACAGGAAGTCCGAGGTCGCCTGGTAGATCCCGCCCTGCGCGATCTTGGATAGAGCCTCGCTCGTGCCGTCGCAACTCCCGATGAAGAAGTCCGTGGAGCCGGTCTTGCCCGAGCCCGTGGCCGAGGTGTACGCACCGAAGGCCGGGTCGTCTCCGGCGGAGAGGAGCATCTTCAGGTTCGGGTTGGCCTGGATGAAGTTCGACGCGGCCGAGGCGCCCTGCGTCTCGAGCTGCGCGAACTGCGTCCCGACGAGCTTCGCGTTCGGGGCGAGCTTCTTCATCGCTGCGGCCACGCCCTTCCCGCGAAGCAGGAGCTGCGGGTCGTTCGTGATCGCGAGAAGAGCCCACTCGCCCGTTCCGCCCTGGTTCTTGTTCATCCACTGCGCGGCGACCGTGCCGAGTCCGTAGCCGGCGCCGTACTGGTCGAGACCGCAGTTCTGCGTCATCCCGCTGACGGCGGAGGCGCTGTGGTTGAAGGCAGCGATGCCCTGCGAGGTCGCATTCTTGACGTCGGCCTCCCAACCCGCGGCGGTGATGAGGAAGAAGAGGATCGCGTTGACCTTCTTCTCGATGAAGGTCGCAACCTGCGCATGCTGGAGCGGGACCTTCAGGTTCGAGTTGGCCGTGATCACGGATTCGCCCGCGTTCGGCTGCTTCGCGGTGACGACCATCTGGTCGACGAACGAGGTGATGGCCTCGACCACGATCGGCTCGGAGACGGCCATCGTGTAGGCGGAGAGCGGGCCCGCCGACCGGACGCATGATCCGCCGCATCGCTGCGCCCGCCGTGCCCGGGCCGTAGAGCGCGAGCCCACCGGCAGCGGCGCCTGCCGCCTTGAGCAGGCGTGGCCCGGCTCAGGCCCAGGTCCCGGCCGCCCTCGGGCGTCGGATGACTGACTTCGTCTGTCATTTCTTCCTCCGTGTCAGAGTGACTCGCGTCCGGTTGCTCGCGCAGCGGGACGCAGGGGGTTACGCACTAGGGTCGGTTACGGCTCGGGGCGAGGTGTCATCGCCAGTCTGAGCAGGCGACGATCGCGACGAACGGGCATCGTGGGTCGAGGTAGACGTCGAGCGATGTGGATCGGTTATCCGACAAGCGGATAGCGTAAGAGGCTCGCCTGGGGTTGTCAAGCAGGGTTCGTGGCGCTCGCGACATCAGCGCCGAGCCGCCTCCGGATGCCGTCGCGGATCGCGGCGTCACTGAGGAGGACTGCGGCCTCGAGCACGTTCGAGACCGGGGGGGCTACGTCCTTGCCGGTGATGCGGACGACCGGCCTCCGGAGGTGTGGATGGAGCCCTTCGGCAAGCTCGTCGACGATGTGGATCCCGACCGAGTGACTCCTCGGAGCGTCCTCGACGATCGCGAGCGCTCCGGTCTTCGCGACCGAGCCCAGGATCAGGCTGCGGTCGAGGCTCGCGCGATCGAGCCAGCGAGGGTCGATGATCTCGACCTCGATCCCCTCGGCCGCGAGCTCCTCGGCTGACAGCGAGCACGCGATGGAGCGGATGCGACCAGGCGAGCACGGTCACGGCGTCGCCCGCGCGGACAAGCCGTCCCTTCCCGGGAGGGAGGACGTAGTCGAGCGGGCCCACGGGGACGTCCCCGCCGACGGGCCAGAGCGCGTGGTGCTCGATCACGAGCACCGGGTCCTCGCAGAGCAGCGCGGCGTTGAATAGGCCGACGTAGTCCGCCGGCGTGGAGGGGGCCGTGATGCGCCAACCGGGGAAGAGGGCGAACAGAGCCGCCGGGTCGGTGCTGTGCTGCGGCCCGAAGCCGCGCCCCTGGGCGGTCCGGGTTCGGACGACGACCGGGACGGGAAGTGCCCCGCCGTAGACGTGCCGGGCCTTGGCGATGTGGTTGAAGAGCTGGTCTGCCGCCTCGAGGGCGAAGTCCGGGAACATCAGCTCGACGATCGGCCTGAGCCCGGCGAGCGCCGCGCCGAGTGCAACTCCGCTGAAGCCGTTCTCGGCGATCGGGGTGCTGAAGACCCGGTCGGGGGCGACCGCGAGCGCGTCCTTGGTCGATCCGTACGCGCCCCCGCCGAGATGGCTGACCTCCTCGCCGAGCACGAACGAGCGCGGCTCTCGCTCGAGGGCCCGCGCGAGCGTGCGCGAGATCGCCGCGGAGAACTTCATCGTCTCGACCTCGCCGGCTCGCGTCGAGAGGCTCGGCGGCTTCAACGCCCGAGAACTCGGAGAGATCCCCGCGGACGCCGCCGCTCCGCGTCGGTCGGGCTCGGCTGCCGCTCGGGGCGGATCGCGCGTACGCCCTCGCGCTCCACGGTGCACCAGTCGCCGGCTGCGGCCACCAGGTCGGCCGCAAGGGCTCGTACCTGCTCGATCTGCGCTGACGTGAGAATGCCTTCGTCGAGGTCGCGGGCGAGTGCTGCGAGTGGGTCGCGAGCCCCCCACTCGGCCTCCTCGTCCTTCGTGCGGTACCGGTAGGCGCTTCCGGGGAGCTTCCCGTTCTGGTGGCGGTAGCGATACGTCTTGGCCTCGATCAGCACCGGGCCGTTCCCGGCCGCTGCGTGGCTCCGGGCCTGGCGGACAGCCTCCCGCATCGCGAGCGTGTCCATGCCGTCGACGACGAGCCCGAGCATGTCCTGGCCGGCGGCGCGAAGGACGATGTCGGTGAACCCGACCGTTTCCTCAACGGTCGTGGCGACGGAGTAGAGGTTGTTCTCGACGACGAAGATCGCTGGAAGCCCCCAGACGCGCGCCATGCTGATCCCCTCGTGAAACGCGCCGATCGACGCGGCTCCGTCGCCGAGGAACGCAACCGCGACGCGAACAGGGTCGGCGAGACGCCCGGCGTAGGCGAGCCCGGAGGCGATCGGGATCCCGCCGCCGACGATCGCAGTGGTGCCGGCAACCCCTGATTCGAGGTCGATCAGGTGCATCGACCCGCCGCGGCCACCCGCCCATCCATCCGCGAGCCCGAGGATCTCGGCGATCGTCCGGATGACACAGCGCTGCACCGCCTCGGGCACGGGGTCGGAGAGCGGGTCGTAGTCGGGGCCGGCGTAGTGCGACAACGTCTTGCTCAGAACGTGATGGTGGGCGCGGTGTGTCGAGGTGATCATGTCCCCTTCGCGCAGGGCCGCCATGGTGCCGACGGCAACGGCCTCCTGGCCGATGCTCGAGTGCACCGGTCCGTGCACGAGCTCCTCGTGCTCGAGCAACCACTCCTCGGCCCGGCGTATGACCTCGAGCTCGAGGAGGAGGCGGGCGCCGGTTGCCGGGGTGAGCCCGGGGTCGCTCGGCCTCTCGATGAGCAGGATCTCGGGAAACTCGTCCAGGGCGTGGGGACGCACGATCACGTCGCTCATTGGAACCACAACCTCCTTGCAGTCGTGTCGCTGATCGCAGCGGCGGCGTCCACATCGATTCCCCAGCGTTCACGGGATAGGACGATGCGCAGCTCGCCGAGATAGTCGGAGGCGGCCTCGCCGCCGACCGGGAAGTTCGATCCCCACATCACCCGCTCGGCGCCGAACGCCTCGATCACATCCGTGACCAGCGCGTCGAGCGGCGCGTGCGGATACGCGCAGAACATGCCGAGACCCGAGAGCAGCACATAGACGTTCGGCAGGTCCGCCAGGGTGAGGAGCTCTCTACCGCGGCGCAGCTCGCCGTCTTCGACCGCCGGGTTGCCGAGGTGCGAGACGACGAAGCCGGCCTGCGGGTAGGCCGAGGACAGCTCGCGCACCGGCCCGACGACTGCAGCGATCCCCTCCGGCACATAGAGGATCTGGTGGAGACCGGCAGCGGCGGCCGCCTGCGAAAGGCCGGGGTTCTCGTGAAGCGCCTCGCTCGTGACACGGATGCCGCGGAAGCCGAGCCGGCGAACGTCGGCCAGGGCCTCTTCCCATTCCGGGGCACGGTGATCGACAAGCGCCGACGCCTGCGAATCGGCGCGGTTCGGCGCGGAGCAGCGACGCAAGATAGGAGTTGTCGAACTGCTCGAGATGCTGGCAGAGCACCGCGCACTCGACGCCGGTCTCGCGCATGACGCTTGCGAGCGCCTCGACGGGCAGGTACTTCTCGCGCCCGCAATGGGCGTACGCGTCAATCGTCATCGCGGGCGCGCCCACTCCGGCTCGACCGAGTGCGGTCAGCCCGTCGAAGCCCCTGTACCATTATCGGGCTATCCTATAAGAAGCACCGAGCGAGTAATTCAGGTCGCCGCGTCGGGCGCCTTCGGAATCCGGAACTTCCAGCGGCTGTAGTGGTGATCGAAGGCGATGTGCATCTTCTCGGGGCTCCGCTCGCGCAATGACTCCAGGATCCGCCGGTGGGACTTGACCGTCTCCTTCGGGTCCGGCGGGTCGACGACATTCGATCGCTGAGTCGCCTTCGACACGGCGAGCCAGAACACGTCGAGCACGCTCAGAAGCACCGAGTTGTCGAGGTTCTGGTACAGCGCTTCGTGGAAGGCGCGGTCGGCCTCGGGTGCGTATCCGCCCCGCTCGGCTGCAACCCGCATCTGCTCGACGGTGCTCTCGAGCCGCTCGATCTGCTCGGGCGTGACTCGATCGATCACGTGCTCGACGAGCCCGTACTCGAGGTAGGCGCGCACCTCGGCGAGGTCCCGGACCGTCTTCGCGTCCGAGAGCAGGCCGTACGGGAGGTTGTTGATGATCGCGTCGAAGCTGAACGACTTGACGAAGAGGCCAGAGCCGGCTCTCGCCTCGAGAATGCCCAGCACCTCGAGCGACTTCACGGCCTCGCGCACCGAGTTGCGACCGATGCCGAGCTGACGCGCGAGATCGCCCTCGGAGGGAAGCGGGTCGCCTGGCTTCAGGTTGTTGCGGATGACATATTCCTTGATCTCCTCCTGGATCTGATGGAGGAGCGGCGTCCGCTTGAGCGCCCTCAGGCCCTGCGCCGGAGCAGCTACTGCAGGCTCCGAGCCCGATTCATCGGCGAATTCCCGGGTTCATCGGCGAATTTCCCCGGTTCATCGACGAATTTCTCTGGGCGGCCGGCTACGGTCATCGGGACGGGCTCGGAGGCCATCACCTCACAAATCCGTCCCCTATCCTACAGGGCTTCCCTCGAGACAGGTCCCGAGATTGCTCGACAAGCCGCGAACGGACAAGTAGGATAGCCCATATGTTCCTCGTCGAGGATCCGCTCGAGGGCGACCGCACGTGACCCGCGAGCTCGAGAAGGCTCGCGCAGTCAAGGACCGGCTCGTACGCGGCGAGATCATCCTCGCGGCACAGATCGGCCTGACCGACCCGGCGGTCATCGAGATCCTCGGCGACTCCGGCTTCGACGTGCTGGTCGTCGACGCCGAGCACGGGCCGCACAGTCCCGAGACCGTGCAGGCGATGCTCCAGGCAGGCGTGGCCACAGATGCCGTCGTGATCGCCAGGCCCCTGCGACTGGATCCGGACCTCGTCCGTCTCTACCTCGACCTCGGCTCGCCCGGCGTCGTCTGCCCGTTCATCGAGACCGGCGCTCAGGCCGAGCGTCTGGTGGCGGCGTGCCGCTACCCGCCCGCAGGGCGCCGGGGCTTCGGGCCACGTCGCGCCGGCCGGTATGGCGCGGCCTCTACCTCATACTTCGAGACCGCGAACGACTCGATGCTCTGTATCCCGATCATCGAGTCGGCGGAGGCCGTCGACAACATCGACGAGATCGTGTCGGCCGACGGAATCGACACTGTTTGCATCGGCCCGGTCGATCTCTCGATCAGCCTGGGAACGCCGATGGAGTACGAATCCACGACGTACCTCGAGGCGTTTGCGCGCGTGAAGGACGCATGCGCCCGGCATGGCAAGCCGATGGGCACCGGAGCCTACGATCTCGAGCACGCGCGCTCCTGCCGTGAGCAGGGCGTCCAGTTCCTGCTCGCCTTCGGCGACGATGGAGCGATCCGCGCCGGAGCTCTCTCGACGGTGGAAGCGCTCCGATGAGCACCGTCCGGATCGATCCTGCGATCCTCGGCGGAGACGACGACGGCGAGCTCACGACCTGGCTCGTGCCCGACGGCGCCCGCGTCGAGGCCGACCAGCCGATCGCCGAGATCACGGCCGCCAAGGTCGTCATGGAGGTGACCGCACCGGAGGCCGGCACGTTGCGCCAACTCGTCGCGGAAGGCGCGCCGCTCGTCCCGGATCAGGAGATCGCGGTCATCGAGACCGCCGGCTGAGGCGCACCTCAGCCCTGCTGCTCGTCCACCAGCTCGACGATATTGCCATCCGGGTCGCGGGTGAAGACAACGGTCACCGAGCCCTCCGTGAGCTCGAAAGTCACCGGCTCGGAGACGAACTCGATCCCCTGCGACCGTAGCCGCTCGTACACCTCGGGGAGGTTCTCGACAGCGAGTGCGAAGTGGGTCGAGCCTACGGCGCCGGTCGGGGCGAGCACGGGCTCCTTCACGGGCGTCCGGAACTCCATGAGGTCGATCAGGATCGACGGAGTGCCCTTGACGGCCAGTCGGGTCGACTGAGCCTTCGCCCCGGCGACCCCGAGCGCCATCTCGATCCTCGCTCCATCGAGCTGGTGTTGCTCTACCTGCTCCAGGCCGAGCGCATCGCGGTAGAACCGCAACGAGCGCTCCGTGTCGGACACGGTGACGGCGATGTGGTCCAACGTCTTGGCGACCATTTCCTCGTGGCTCCTTTCGATCGATGAGGAACCGGCTCTAGGAGGGGCCGGCCAGGAAGCGGTGTCGAACCGTGCTCACGATCCCAGGCCTCCTGAACCCTGGCGAGCACCCGGATCCCGGCCAGTACCGACTCCCCCGGGACAAGCGGCGCCCGCCCGCTCGAAGCCGCCTCGAGGAAGTCGCGTGTGACACGCCAGCAGCACTCCTCCTCGGCGAGGGCTGGACGCGGGCCGGCACCCGTGACCAGCATCGCCGCGAACACGTCCAGTCGATACGAGTCGCGGTCGGTGACGACGAGCAGGTCGAAGATCCGCTCACGCCCGTAGTACGAGCCGGAGCAGAGCAACGGCTGTCCGAGCTCCGTGCGCATGAGGACGGCGACATCCATTGGCACGCCGGTGTGCTCGTCCACCGGGGACATGACGCTCTGCACCTCGACCTCATCCGTGCCGCAGACCCACAGGGAGGCGTCGACAACGTGCGCCATGTGGTGCCAGAGAAGGTTGTCGGTCCAACTGCGCCGGTATCCGGTCGAGCCGACGTTCTCGAGGCGATGGAGGTAGAGGCGCCCTGCCACCTGGCGAACCTGCTCGCTCCCGGCCTCGACGCGCTGCCGCAGCTCGTCGAGCTCGGGACGGGCACTGAGCGGGTGGACGACGCCGAGCGGGAGCCCGCGTGCGGCCGCTTCCTCGACGACCCGCTCGGCGTCCGGAAGACTCATCGCGAGCGGGATCTCGACCAGAACGGGCCTGCCGCGCTCGAGCGCGAGAATCGCAGACTCCGCATGGGTCTCGCTCGGCGTCGCCAGAATGACGACGTCGACCGCATCGTCGCCGAGTGCCTCCTCGAGCGAGGTCGTCCAGCGGGCGAAACCCCGGCTCCTGGCGAACTCGGCGGTCGCCTCGGGGCGGCGCCCGACGAGGGTGTGCGGAAACGCGCCCGTTCCTTCGAGTGCGTTCACGTGCCATGCACCCATCATCCCGTGGCCGACGATGCAGACGTTCACGAGGCGCGCTCGCCGATGAGCCGGGCCGGCCTAGCGGGGGTTGGCCGCTGGATTGACGAGGTTCGTCGGCGTCTCGCCGCGCAGGACCTGAAGGGCCTGCGTGATCGCGATCCGCCAGAGCCGGTCCTTGCTCGCAAGCGTCGCGCCTGCGACGTGGGGCGTCGCGATCACATCGAGACGGTGAAGCAGCGGGTTGTCGAGCCGCGGCGGCTCGGGATCGAAGACGTCGAGCCCGGCCGCACTGAGGTGGCCGGCATCGAGCGCCTCGACAAGTGCCGCCTCGTCGACGAGCCCGCCGCGGGCTGTGTTGACGAGGATGGCCCCGGGCTTCATCAGCGCGAGCCGATCCCGGTCGATCATCCGGGCCGTCTCGTCGGTGAGAGGTGCGTGAAGGGAGACGGCGTCCGCGCGGCGCAGCAGGGTCTCGAGATCCCCGACCAGCTCCGTGGGGATCGCCTCGGCGACAGCGGGGTCGACATACGGGTCGAAGGCGATGACCGACATGCCGATGCTCGAGCAGATCAGGGCGACGCGGCGGCCGATCTGACCGAGTCCGACGAGACCGAGGGTGAGACCGTCGAGCTCGAGGCCCTGGTAGTCGTTGAAGAAGTCGCCGCGCCCTTCGCGGAGCGCCTGGGCCGCGGCCGGGATCTGTTTGGCCGCGACCATGAGAAGCGTCACCGTGTGCTCGGCGGTCGAGACCGTCGGGCCCCCGGGGACGTTGCACACTGCGATGCCCCGCATCGTCGCCTCGTCGAGCTCGATGTTGTCGACGCCGATGCCGGTTCGAGAGATGACCCGGAGGCCCGGGACGCGGTCCATCAGCTCGGCGTCATAGCGAACGCGTGCGGAAGCGACCACGGCCTGGGCTTTCGCGATGCCGTCCGGGCCGCTGCCGTTGCGGCTGTTGTCGCCGACGATCACGGCCGCGCCCTCGAGGAGGCGCGCGTAGCGCTCCGGGGGTCTGCGCTCGAACCAGAACCGAAACAGGGATTGGTCGGAGGGACTCACGGTCGCGCGGCTGGACGGGAGGGGGGCGGCAACGCTAGTCCGTACGCGGGGTGAGAGGAAGCGAGTCACCGATCAGGAGGACCTTCAGATCGAACGGCGGACGCTCGCGGTGATAGAGGTCGAGCAGATGCGCGATGTCGCCCGTGTGATTGCGCCAGAACTCCCAGTGGAAGGGCAGCAGCGTGCCCGGCGAGAGATCGCGGGCGGCAGCGAGCATCTCCTCCTCGCTCATGTACCAGGTGCGGCCGAACGCGAGGAGCGCGTAGTCGGGCCGGCTCGCGCCGACCTCGGCGAGGGCCGAGCAGCCCGCGGTGTCACCCGAGACGAACAGCGTCGTGCCGCCCGAGGAGAGGACATAGGTGACCGCACCGGGCTCACCGGGATCGGCCGCGCCGTGCACCGAGATCCGAACATCCTCGAACTCGACCGTGTCGCCGGGCTTCACCTCGCGGAGCCGACCGTCGTCGACGCCCCACTCGCGCATCAGCCTGGCCGAGGTGCTCGGCGCCACGCAGAACGCTCCCGTATTGGCGAGGATCGGCATCACCGACCCCTCGTGACAGTGGTCAACGTGGTCGTGAGTCGAGATCACGACATCCGCGGCACGGATCTCGTCCGGCTTGATCGGGATCGCGGTCGCGCGGTAGGCGTCGGCGACCGCGTCGTCCGGCGTCCCGCCGAAGTACGGGTCGATCCAGATCGTCGCTCCGGAACTGCGAAACAGGAAGCTCGGACCCCGAGTGCCCAGAGGACGGGCTCCGGGCCCACCCGGGCCTGCTCCAGCTCGTCGAGGAAGGTGCGTGGCCAGAACGCTACGTCGCGCATCGATGAGACTCCTGCGAATGACCCCGCGCAACCGAGCTCATGACCGTCAGCATATCACCTATCCTACAAGAGAGCTTCGAGCTTCCCCGCGAAATTCATTATCCTTCCGGCAGCCAATGCTATCGGCTGATCGGGCTATCGGATAGGTTCGTCGCATGAGCGTGCTCTTCAATCGAGGACGCGCCGCCGACTTGATGCGCGGAGCCGGGCTCGACGCGATCGTGGCGACCTCGGCTGTGAATGTCGCCTATCTCTGCGGCTACCAAAATCGTCTCGAGGCCGAGACGAGGGAGTTCATGCTGCGGCCGGGCGGAGGCGTCGACCCTGCGTTCACGAGCTTCGCTGCTGCGACTCTCGGCGGGAAGCGCCCGATCCTCGCCGTACACGGCATGTTCGCCGCGGGCGCTGCCGGGCTCAGCACCTCGATCTACCCGTTCGGTCGCGCGGAGCTCGATTTCGCCAACGGACGCAGGCCGGCCGGAACGCTTGCCCGCGCCCTCGAGCAGGGCCGGTGGGCCTCGCCGTCCGCAGCGCTTGCGGCTGCCCTGCGCGAGCGCGGGGTCGATCGGAGCCGGATCGGTGTCGAGCTCACCGGGCTCTCGCCGCGCGAGCGGCGTCTGCTCGTCGCAGCGCTGCCGCACGCCGAGCTCCGCGACTGCACCAGCGCCTTTCGCGTCCTCCGTGCCGTGAAGACCAGAGCGGAGATCGAGCTCCTTCGGGACGCCGCGCAGTCCGCCGAGCGTGCCGCCGGGGCGCCCTCGACGGTGCGCGGCCAGACGCGACGCTGGACGAGCTCGCGACGACGCTTCGGAGCCTTCCTTGCCGCAGACGGGGCCGAGATCGACCACTTCGCGTTCTCCCCTCGAGGCACCGGGATCGCGATGCACTCGAACGAGAGGCTCAGCGGAGAAGTGGCCTACCTCGACTACGGGTGCATCCGCAGCCTTGTCCGCTCCGACACCGGTTTGACAGTCGCTTTCAGGCCGCCCGGCCGCGAGCTCACGGCGCGCTTCCAGACGCTGGCCGACACCGTTGCCGTGGGCGCGGAGCAACTCCGCGCAGGGGCCTCGACGGCGAGTGTCTGGAGCGCAATGCACACCGCGATCGAGGGCACCGGCGTCGTCACCTCGCCGCAGGGCCACGGGATCGGTCTTCAGGCCCGCGAGTACCCGCTCATCGGCCCGAGCAGCAGGGCCCGAATCCGAGACGAGTGCATCGACCTGCCGGGAGACCTCGAGCTCGAGGCGCGCATGGTCGTGAACCTCGAAGCGGCGACGTTTCTGCCCGGCGTCGCCTCCCTGCACGTCGAGCGATCGTTCGTCGTCGGCCCACGCGGTGCCGAGCCACTGCTCGCCGAGCCGCTCGACCGGCTCCTCGTCCTGACGCGGGCACGAAGAAGCAGTTCCCGCATCCGACCCAACAAGAGAAAGGCGCCATGAAGCAGAACCTCACCAAGCTGCGACTCCGGGAAGGAGGGACCGTCGTCGGCTGCTGGTCACGCTACGGCGACGCCACCCTGGTCGAATACATCGCCTTCCAGGGATGGGACTTCGTCGTGCTCGACGGCGAGCACGGCACACTCGAGCCGCGCGACTGCGAGAACGCCGTCCGAGCGGCAGAGCTGCACGACGTCACGCCGCTCGTCCGCGTCACGACGAACGAGCCGTCGGTGATCCTCCGCTTCATGGACACAGGCGCCCAGGGCGCCCACGTGCCCATGGTCAACTCGGCCGACGAAGCCGACCAGGCGGTCAGGGCGATCAAGTACGCGCCGCGCGGCGAACGCGGGCTGGCCGCCGCGCGCTCGGCCGGGTTCGGGCTGCTCGGCACCTACGACGAATACGTCGCACGGTCGAACGAGGAGACGCTCGTCGTCGTCCAGATCGAGACGCCCGAGGCAGTCGCCGCGGTCCCGGAGATCCTCGCGGTCGAAGGCGTCGACGTCGTGTTCCTCGGCCTGACCGACCTCTCCCAGGCTCTCGGCGTGCCAGGCCAGACGGGACATCCCGAGGTCGAACACGCCGCACAAACGGTGGCCGATGCAGTCACCTCCTCAGGCGCCGCCCTGGGCGTCCTCGTCGGCAACGCCGCGGCCGCGAGCGCCTGGCGGGACCGCGGGGCCCGGTACATCGCGGTCAGCCTCGAGGGACTGATCCGCGAGAGCTCCCAGACTTTCCAGAAGGCGGTGCGGCCGTGAGGAGTCTCTCCGCCGTAGAGTGGCCGGCCGAGGAGGTTCCGTCGTGACCTATGTCGTGATCGCGCGCTGGACGGCGAAGCCCGGGAACGAGGACGCGGTCGCTGCATCGCTAGAACAGCTCGCTCCCCTCTCCCGCCAGGAGAGCGGCTGCATCAAATACCTCGTGAACAGGAGCCTCGACGACCCGAACGTCTTCCTGCTCTACGAGGAATACGCCGACGAGGACGCCTACAAGGCGCACACCGCGTCCGAGCACTTCGCCCGCCACGCACTCGGCGAGGGGATCCCCCTCCTCGAGAGCCGCGAGCGGGCATTCTACGCCGCGTTTGCCGCACCACCCCTGGAACCCGATCGCTCGTAATGGGTCGCTTCACAGTCCTCGTCACCGACTTCGCCTGGCCGTCGCTCGAGATCGAGCGCGAGATCCTCGCGCGCGTCGACGCCGACCTACTCGTCGCCGAGACCGGTGACGCCGAGGAGCTGACCGCGCTAGCGCCCCAAGCGGACGCGATCCTCACGAACTGGAGCCGGATCCCGACCGAGGCGCTCGACACAGCACCCCGCTGTGTGGTCGTATCCCGCTTCGGGATCGGCGTCGACAACATCCCGGTCGAGCGTGCAACCGAACTCGGCATCCTCGTCACAAACGTGCCAGCGTTCTGCATCGACGAGGTCTCCGACCACACGATGGCGCTCCTCCTCGCCTGCTCACGACACGTCGTCCCCCTCGCCAACGCCGTCCGTCGGGGCGCATGGAGCCTCGACCCGGCGCGCGGACAACACCGCCTGCGCGGCCAGACGCTCGGGATCGTCGGCTTCGGCGCAATCGCTCGTTCGCTCGTACCCAAGGCGGCCGGGTTCGGGCTCAAGCTGCTCGCCTACACACCGAGGCTCGACTCAACGAGCCTGCCCGCAGGCGTCGAGAGAGCCGCAACCCTCGACGAGCTTCTCCTAGCCTCCGACTTCGTGACGCTCCACGCGCCTGCGACGAGCGCGACACGTGGATTGATCGGCGAGCGAGAGCTCCGATTGATGAAGCCGTCCGCCTACCTCATCAACACCTCTCGCGGCGCACTCGTGGACGAAGCTGCGCTCAACCGGGCGATTGCCGAAGGATGGGTTGCGGGGGCAGCGCTCGACGTCCTTGCGGCCGAGCCACCAACCCCAGGCAACCCGCTGCTCGCGGTCGACGGTGTGCTCGTGACCCCGCATACGGCCTTCTATTCGGAAGAAGCCGTTGTCGACCTCGAGACGCGAGCCGCGGCGAACGTCGCGGCGGTGCTCTCCGGGCGACTACCCGAGGCGATCGTGAACGCCGCTGTCCTCGACCGGCCTGACCTGCGATTCCGCGCGGCATGAGAAGGGAGGGTCAGGCCACCTTCGCGCTCACCATCGACTCGGCACCCTCCTGGGTGGACGCACACGGCCTGAACCCGGACGGCGTCAACCTAAACGCGACCGAGCTGACTGGCGGAGTCTCCGCACTGGTCGTCGCCGTAACGGGTGAAGGAGTCGCGCTCGTCCTCAAGCAGGCCTGGAGAACGGGGCAGCTCAAGGTGGGCTCAACGATGCGCTCAGAGCGCACCGCGAAATGGAACAGGCTCCTACGCCTCGAAGCAGAGCATCCGGCGGCGGCGTTCGCGGGACGGGAGGCACTCGCTCCCCGTGGACGCTGACCCGGGCCTCATGCTCGACCTGCTCGACATCGGTCTCTTCAGCGGCGGCGACCCCGACCGCGCGCTCGCCGAGCTGCGGGTCTCACATCCGGTCTTCTGGCAGGAGGACCCCGGATTCTTCGCCATCCTGACCCACTCAGGGATCACAGAGGCACTGCGCGCCGTCGACGCCCTCTCGTCGGCGAGCGGAACAGAGCTAGAGGACCTCCCCGAGGACTACCCGCGCTCGATCCTCCACATGGACCCGCCACGACACACGAAGGTGCGCAAGCTGCTCGGCGCGGAGTTCGCGCCGAGCGCGGTCGCGCGAATGGAGCCGCGCGTACGATCGATCGCCTGCAGCCTCCTCGAGACCATGTCGGCACACGAGGAGGTCGACTTCGCGGCACAAGTCGCCGACGTGCTTCCTATGCGCGTGATCGGTCGTCTGATCGGGATCCCCGAGGCCGACGATGAGCGCTTCAAACGCTGGAACACGATCTCGATCGTCGAGGAGCCGTACGGCCCGGTCGTTCGGGGCGTCGTCGCCGAGATGATCGAGTACTTCTCATGGCTCCGAGCCCAACGGCTCGAGCGCCCGGAGGACGACATCGCGACACGGCTCGCCTACGCACGCATCGACGGCGCGCCCCTCGACGACGCCGAGTACTTCGGGAATCTCCGGACGCTGATGACAGGCGGCCAGGACACGACAAGCAACCTGATCTCGGGCGGGCTGCTCGAGCTCTCTCGGCACCCGGACGCGATGCGCGATCTCCGGCGCGACCCCTCCCTCCTGCCCACGGCCCTCGAGGAGATGATCCGGTTCGTCCCCTCGGTGATCTGGCTCGGCCGCCGAGCGCTCCGCGACCTCGAGATCGAGCGAACAGCGATCCCGGCGGGAAGCACGGTCACGCTCTTCTTCGTCTCCGCGAACCGTGACGAGCGGGTCTTCGACGAACCCGGTCGCTTCGACATCCGGCGGACACCGAATCCGCATCTCGGCTTCGGTCTCGGCCGCCACTTCTGCATTGGGGCGCCGCTGGCCCGGCTCGAAGCCCGCGTGATGTTCGAGGAGCTCCTCCCTCGCCTCTCCCGAGTCGAGGTCGGCGAGGTACGCCGACTCCGGTCGAACATCTTCCCCGGCATCGACAGGATGATGGTCTCGATCGGGCCGTGAACAGCGCTCGACGCCGGTTTGAATTCACGGATTGGTTTCAGGCTCCTTCCTGAAGGGACGTCTCCATGCACCTGGCGCAAGGGCCGTGTCCGTCTACCAGCCGTCTACCGGGACCCACGGGAGCCAGCGGAAACGTATCCTCTTCGAGCACCTGATAACCACCTCGAGGCGCGTCAGAACGGAATCCTCGAACAGTACGGCACGCAAATGCCTGCAAACGGCTCGTTTCCTTAAACCGCGTGCGCAAGTTCGATTCTTGCCGGGGGCATGCTTCCAAACCCGCTCTAGCAAGCCGGCCGATCGTCTCGAGCGGGCGGCAAGCGTCAAAGTCGTCGCGATGGAACTGGCGGTCCGGTAGGAGGAGAGACGCTTCGACGCGGGTGAGTTCCGACCTGCACTGCAGCCGAATTGCGCTAGTCAGAGCCCTCGGTTTCCGCGACGGTCGATTCCCAGATCTGCTCAACCATCTCGAGGTGGTGGCGCATTGTGCTCTTCGCCTGTTCGGTGTCCTGGGCGGAGATGAACTGAACGATCTTGCGGTGCGACTCGATTGCGTCGGTGCGTCCTCCGCGGGCGTGGTTCGCGCGCCGGACCTCCATCAGGGCGTCTCCGATGGCGTCGTGGAGCACCAAATAGAGCGGGTTATGAGTTGCTTTGGCAATCGCTCGATGGAACTCGAGATCTCGCACGGCCGCCTGCTCGACTCCGCGGGCACGCTCCATGGCATCGGCTGCATCCTGTAACCGCTCGAGGTCATCGGGTTGCGCGCGCTCAGCAGCGACTCCTGCCATCTGTACCTCCAGCATGACGCGGACCTCATGAACGTTGTGGTAATCCGGCTCCCCATTGCTCCTCATCAGGAGCGTCAGTGATTCGGCGATCGCGGCCGGATCGATCTCGGCGACGCGCAGGCCGCTACCGGCGCGGACTGAGATCAGGCCGCGGCCGGTGAGACCGTGGACCGCTTCGCGAACGACTGTGCGAGAAACGCCGAACTGCTCACCGAGTTCCCTCTCCGAGGGGAGCTTGTCTCCCGGCTTGAACTCGCCAGCGACGATCCGCTGCAGAATCGAGTCACCGACGCGTTCAGCGAGGGTCGGCTCCCGCCTGAGCTGTGTAAATGGCTGGGTCATCGCCCTCCTATGGGGCGGAACACCTATCTTGCTCCTACCGCCTGTATTCTGGCATATCTGTATATCACAACCCGGTTTCGGTGCCTGAGGGCCTTCGCCGCGGCCAGCTCTTGCCGCAGGGCCTCTTGGCCACTTGCCTGTTACCCAAGAGTGTCGGGCTGAGCGCGTTGATAGGACGCGTCCCGGACGCGCCCCGGTTTTGGGTTTCCGCCGCAGACAACGCTTCGCCCTCCACAAAGACCGCCTCGATCCCATCCGGGCTGACGAGCGGATCGCCGTAGGTGCCGCTGCGCCGGCGATCGCGCGGCCGCTGATAGTGGCAACCCCGCCTCTTCACTCTTGCCTGGCACCGACTGCTGAGGGCGAAAACCGGCCTGCTGGGCCCCACGGGCTCGGCCATGGCGCTTACGCATCTGTCCGCAGCGAACTCCTGCCAGCGCCAAAGATCAACGATCGTTGGCAGCTCGGACGGGAGCGAGCCTTTGTCATACGGCATGCCACTTCGGGGTGGAATTCTGACGTCAATCCTGTATTATGGCGTGCCACATGCCCACCCTCTCGAGCCTCCCGGGCACGCAACAAGCGCGCGCCGGCAGCCAGAACCACAACTTGCAGAGAAGGTCGACCAGGGACTCCTGCCGCAACCCGACCGGGCGACTCAGGGGAGATCGTGCGTTGGGGGAGATAGGAATCCACACCATTGCAGCGGAGAAGCGAGCCGGGTCGGCGCGCCGCTCGTGTTCGGAGGTGGGAATCTGCTGAAGATCGACATTACGACTTGTCCAGTCGAGTACCCAAGCGCTCGACCGCATCCTGTTACTCATCAGCTCACTCAGGGAGGTCAATTATGCGGGCCTGGAGTCCTGTATCTCGAAGACTGATGTTCCTCGCCGTTGCGGCGGGCGCCATCCTCACCCTTTCTGCCACCGCCTACGGCGCCAAGGGAAGCTCTTCGGAGAGTGGCCTCAGCCTTGTTCCTGCCGCAGCGCAACAGTACTACTACGCGTGGCAGGGATTCTCGACGCTGCTGCCAAATCCCTATGCAAACTGGACGGCGCCCAAGCCTCCATGGAAGATCTGTTACAACGAGTCGTATCTCGGCAACGCATGGCGGCAAGAGTCGCTGAACGAGTTCAACACACTCCTGGCGCAGCTACAGAAGGCCGGTTTGGCAACTCCTGGAAAGGCGAACGTCACCAATGCGAATCAGAATGTGCCGCAGGAGCTCTCGCAGCTAAATACGCAGGTGAGCCAGGGCTGTCAGGTGATCATCATTGACGCCGGCTCACCTACCGGACTTTGTTCCGGACTCAAAGCTGCTGCGCAAAAGGGTGTCTTGGCAATTATCGAGGACTCGACCGTTTACTGTCCTTACGCCGAGAATGTCACCATTAACACGTCATATCTTTCTAAACTCGGTGCAGAACGCCTAGTGAGCCAGCTCCACGGCAAGGGCAACGTCGTACTGATTGGTGGATTGCAAGGAGTCAGTCTGACAGACGCGGAAAACAATGCCGCGCTTGCAGTCTTCAAGAAGTATCCAGGAATCAAGGTGCTTGGTACGATTACTGGAAGCTGGACTCCCTCAGTCGCGAAGACTGCGATGCTGCAATTCATCGCCACTCACCCGCAGTCGATTGATGGCATCTGGGAGAGCGGCCAGATGGACGTCGCCGCAGAGCAGGCCCTTCAGCAATCTGGGCGGCCACTCGCGAAGGTTGCAAGCTTCGGAGGCGAATGCCCGTTCTTCGCCTACGTCAAGCAGAATCCAAGCCTGGCACCGTATACGCTCGTCGGTGGCGCGAAGCCTGCGATGTACGAGTCTCTTCAGGTCGCGCTCAGAATGCTCTACGGAGGGAAGCCTGCGGTCAGCACGCTGATGTATCCCGAGTTGCAGGTGACGCCCCAGAACTTCAAGTCCTACTACAACGCCCTGGTCAAGGAAAACGGAAGTGTGACTCTGCAGAGTTCATGCTTCGCCAATCCGCCGGGCGGTGCGGCAGTGCCGAACAGCTTCTGGGATGTTTACTTCAAGGGTGGAAAGACGCCTCCGGTCACAATGAAGGGGTAGCTGTATTCCACGGATGTCGGTGCGACAGGGCTTGGTCTGGGTAATGCCCGCGCGCGTTGCCCAGACCAGCCCTGTATCGCGTCTGAAGTTGCCGGGATGAGAAACGACTCAGTATTTGTGGCGGGCGACGAGGGTCCACCGGTCGCTCGCCGCGCGACGAACGCTCTTCAGAGGACGAAGAGCCTCGTAGCTGAGCATGGTGCGCTCGGGGGCGTCATCCCGTTCTTGATGATCCCCGTCCTCTTCGCCCTCTCGAGCTTCCTGATTCCAGGATCGGCGACTTGGAACTCAATGCGGGCGATTCTCCTCCTCAGCTCGATGCTGGGAATAGCAAGTATCGGGCAAACACTCGTGATCATGGTCGGGGGGATCGACCTTTCCATACCTGCCGTCGTCGGCATGGCCGACGTGATGGTCACCGTCCTCAATGGTGACGGTTGGTCGTTTTGGACCTCAGCGCTGTTGATCGCAACTTTTTCGCTCGGAATTGGAATCTTCAACGGAAGTGTCTCGAGACTGCTAAACACGCATTCGCTGGTCGTTACGCTCGCATCGAGTTACATCATCCTCGGCGGCGTGCTCGCGTGGACGCACGCTTCGTACACGGGAACCGTTCCCAACTGGCTTGTCAATGCATCGTCGGTCATCGGGACAACGGGGCCGATCCCGCTACCAGGCGCAACGGTCGTTTGGCTGCTGTTCGGGATCGTTGTAGTCGGCGTTGAGGCGACTACCGTCTTCGGACGAAGGCTTTACGCCGCCGGCGCCAACAGACACGCCGCTCGGCTCGCCCTTGGGCGACCTGATCGGACCTGGATTGCCGTGTTTGGGATAAGTGGGCTTTGCGCTGGAGTTGCGGGCGTGCTCTACGGCGGGTTCAGCGGAACCGCTGACGCCTCTGTCGGAGACCCCCTTCTTTTCCAGACGGTGACGGCGGTGATAGTCGGCGGCACCTCACTTCTTGGCGGCCGCGGTGGCGTAGGCCGGACGATGGCAGGCGCCGTGATCGTCACGCAGCTGACCACGTTGCTGCTCGGCGTCGGCCTTGGGACGCCCATGCAGGAGATCTTCCTCGGCCTGCTCATGGTCCTACTCGTAGCGGTCTATGGACGCGAGCAACACATCAGTGCACGGGTCTAGCTCACAGCCGCCGGTTGAGGCTGAAGTGAGCCAGCGACCTCAGCCTGGCGACGAGGCTTCCAGTTCCGCCACATTGGTCGTTGAAGGAGCCTCGAAGGCGTTCGGTCCGACCCAAGCGCTCGTCAACTGCGATCTGAGACTAGAGCGCGGCGAAATACATGCCTTGGTCGGTGAAAACGGATCCGGCAAGAGCACGCTCATCAAGCTCCTCAGCGGAGTCTTCGCGCCCGACCGCGGTGTTGTCTCCTGGCGCGGGAAGCCTGTCGCGTTCACTCGGCCGGGCCAGGCACGTGCCCTTGGCATCGCCACCGTCTTTCAGGAAGTCCTGGTCGCCGAGGAAGCGTCGTTGCGTGACAACGTGTTCGCGGGCGTTGACGGACTCGTGCGGCGCGGGCTACGACGATCCGAAGAAGAGGCGACCGCTCGCGCGGTCCTCGACGAACTCGGGCTGGGGGCGATCAACCTCGATACCGTCGCCGGCCGCCTATCACTCGGGCAGAAGCAACTCGTCACGGTCGCACGCTCGGTGGTCCGCTCCTGCGAGCTGCTGATTCTCGACGAACCCACCTCTTCGCTTGACGTCGAAGATCGAGAGCGGCTATTCGCCTTCGTCAGACGACTGGTTGCAGACAATGGAGCTTCCGTCCTCTTTGTCTCCCATCGAAGTGACGAGATTCAACGCCTGGCAGACCGGGTGACTGTTCTGCGCACCGGAACGAGCGTGGCAAGCTTCAAGGGCGCGAGCACTCCGGCCCACCTGGCCGAGTTGATGTCGGGGCGGCGAGCCGGCGACACGCCGTCGGCGCAAGAGGTGGGGAGAGACACGCCGACTGTTGCGGTCGGAACGCCAATACGGATGCGCGCGAAAGGTGTCGTCCTCGTTCATGGGCGGCGACCATTCGCGCTCGAGATCCGAGACGGCGAAATCCTCGGACTGGCTGGACTTGAAGGGCATGGACAGGTGGCATTCCTCGAAGCTGTTGCCGGGCTGCGCAAGCTCGCAAGCGGTTCCGTCGCGGTCGCGCGGAACGGAGATCTCGCGCGGGTGCGTGGGCTCGAAGATGGCTTCAAGAAAGGTGTCGCCTACGTTCCTCGAGACCGGAAGACCGAGGGTATCTTCGCTCCATTCGCTGTGCTCGACAACGTCGCGCTGCCGAGCCTGACGAGGTATTCACGTCTCGGCGTTCTCGCCCGAGGCCGGCTTGCCCGCCACTCAACATGAGCTGGACGCCGTCAAGCTGCAGGGAGGGACGATCAGGACGACGATCTCGAGCCTGAGCGGAGGCAATCAGCAGAAGGTTCTGCTCGCCCGTGCGCTCGCGACCAATCCCAAGCTTCTTCTGCTCAACGATCCCACGCGAGGCGTCGATCTTTGGGTCAAAGCCGAGCTCTACCGCATTTTTTCCGCGCTCGCCCACGATGGCATGGCGATCCTGTTCCTCTCGACGAGGTCGAAGAGCTCTGCGAGCTTTGCCCCCGAATCGCAGTCTTTCACGAGCAAACGTGCCACGCAGTCCTCGAAGGCCATATGAGACCGCCTGACGTAGTCGCCGCGATGTTCGGTGGGGGAGCGGAATGAGGCGCGGTATCGAGCTCAGTCGTGGTCCGGCACAGCCTAGTCGCCTCGGCCCAGGAACGTCATACGCATGGCCGGCCCTGATTGCCGTGACGATCCTCCTGATCGCGACTGCGGTCGTCGAGCCGAACTTCTTCGCGTACAGCAACTGGCCGCAAGCCAGCATCGCCGTCTGCCCCTTCGTACTGATCGCGATGGCTCAGGCACCGCCGGTCTCTTCCGGTCACGGAGGGCTCATCTCTCGGTTGGGCCTCTTGCAGGCTTTATCACCGTCTTCATCGCGGCGGTGCTGCTGCCCGCCGGGATCTCCAGCCCCGAGACAGTGTTGCCGCTGGCGCTCGCCGTGGGGATCGGGGTGGGAGTCGTGAACGGCATCCTCATCGCCTACGCACGCCTCCCAGCGGTGATAGTGACCCTCGCGGCCTACCTGGCGATCTCCGGCCTGTCCGTACAGGTCCTGCCGAGCCAGGTGCAGCATGCCCACCTGGCTGACTGACATCTCAGGCAGGATGGCGCAGGAGCAATCGTGCTGATCCTTGTCGTCGCGTTCGCATGGCTGCTCCTGCAAGCGAGCGCGTTCCGCAGAAACCTCGTACTCCTCGGCGGAGATGACCGTCTCGCCTTCACGGCCGGAATCCGCGTGGCGGGCATGAGGGTCGGCGTTTACATGATCTCCGGGGCAGTAGCTGCGCACGCGGATCTGTCGCTGACCTTCGCCACCCTCGGCTCGGGTGATCCAACCGTCGGTGCTTACTACTTGCTGGTCTCCTTCGCCGGTGTTGCACTCGGCGGAGTGAGCCTGATCGGAGGACGAGGTGGCATGCTCGGCGCCGCCGCCGGCGGCGCCATTCTCTTCCTGATCCAAAACCTACTGACAGTCGATCAGGTGTCGACGTTTCATCAGCAGATCGCGGAAGGCGTGATCCTTCTGCTCGCCCTCGCCATCAACAGCCTGGCGCTCAGGATGCGTCAGCGTCGCTATCGCGCCGTCGCCGGCTACGAGGTTCATCGGCTGCGCGGAAGGCTGTCCTTGCTCCGGGACTCCGAGAGCGCGGCCGACCCCGACGAATCGCACATCGAGTTCGTGGGCGAGAACGGCAATGACCGTGGGGTCGGTGCTACACGCCCGAGTGGATGCTGTCATACAAAAGGTTGTATGATCGGTTCTGGTGAGGGAGTCGAACGTGGTCGCATGAACGGAGGAAGAGAGATGAGGATCGCCGTCATTGGAGCCGGGGCCATGGGATCGATCTTTGCCGCGCGCTTCACGCAAGGCGGTCACGACGTCACTCTTGTCGACGTCGCTGCCCCACTCGTCGAGCACATCAACGCCGAGGGCGTCGCGATCGTGCGCGATGACGAGGAAACGGTCACCCAACTGTCAACGTCGGACCCGTCTGCGACAGGCGCGGTCGACATCGGACGTCTTCTGCGTCAAGTGCTACCACACCGAGTCGGCGGCCGAGGCGGCACGCGAACTGGTGGGCTCGGACACGCTGGTCGCCTCTCTCCAGAACGGCTGGGGAACGGAGCGGTGCTTGCTGCCCGTCTTCCCGCGGACAGGTCGTCGTTGGCGTCACGTATAACAGCGGGACTGTGATGGGGCTCGGCAGAGTCGCCCATCTCGGGGTCGGCCCGACGACCGTTGGACCGTTCGGCGACATTCCGGCGGGCGCCGAGCGAGTCGCCGCACGCGTTACGAGAGTGGTCTTGAGGCTTAGGTGGCGAGTCCTGTTCGTCCCGAGATCTGGAAGAGGGCTCATCTCAACGCTTCCTCGTTGCCGGCAGCGGCGCTTACGGGCATGACAGCGGGCGCGCTCACGGCCTACCCCGAAACACATGAGCTGATCACGGAGGTCGCGCTGGAAGCAAAGTCGCAAACGCGCTCGGTTACGAGATCGACGGCAGCGCGCACTCTGACTACATCCATGGGCTCGCGGCTCGTGCCGGGGCGAGCAAAGCCTCGATGCTCCAGGATTTCGAAGCCGGCCGCAGGACCGAGATCGACGTGATCAACGGCGCGGTGGTGAAGGCCGCCGATGAACTGGGAGTTGCTGTTCCCTTGAACCGTGCCCTCATGCAGCTAATCCGCGGCTGGGAATCCAATCGAGGGTTGAGATGACAACCCGCCTCAGGTACCTCGGCGCGGCCGGCTACGAAATCGAATCGCCGACGCATCGCATCCTTATTGACCCGTTCCTCACAGACAATCCACTTGCGCCTTGCGGTCCCGACGATCTCGCGCCGCCGGATGTGATCCTCGTCAGCCACGCTGCGATGGATCATTTTGGCGACACGCCGAGCATTGCGGGGCGAACTGGCGCTCCGGTGATCTGCGACACGGCGGTTCGAGCGCTTCTTATCGATCGCGGACTCCCCCCCGACCAGATCACAGCGACAACCTGGGGAATCGTCGTTCAGGTTGCCGGGCTACGGATACGCCCCGTCGAGTGTCATCACTGGTCGGTCGCAACGCTCGCCGACGGCCGACAAGTTGTCGGGAATCCCATCGCCTTCATGTTCGAAACCGAGCCCGGAGTTCGCATTTACCACTACGGCGACACTTGTATCTTTGACATGCGCTTGATCGGCGAGCTCTACCGGCCTACCGTCGGTTTGCTTGGGTGCACCCTGCCAATCGAGCTTGCTCATCTCATCACTGGCCCGGGAGAGTTTCTGACTGGAGAGATGGACGCCGATGAGGCAGCCCGCGTGGCAGAGATGCTCGGGCTCGACCTCGCCGTGGCCTGCCATTACCTGAAGCCCGACGAGCAAGTCGAGCGCTTTCTCGAGCTTGTGCCCGAATACGACACCACCGGTCGCCGACGTGCCGTGGCTCCGCTAGTCGGTCAAACCTTGGTCGTCTCTCCCGGCTCGCACAGTGTCGAAGACGCCCCGGCCTGACCGAGGCGACTCCGCTTCCGCAGGTTCAAGCGCCTGGGAGCCAGCCGGGGACGTCATCGACGTCCTCTTCCCGTCTGAACTCCGTGCATTCGATACGCACCCCATGCGCGGAAGCGCCAGGGACGAATGCCGAGACTCTTCCACGGCCGGTCCCCGCGCACGACGGCGGCGCCGTCCGGGGAAAGTTCACGGGCTCCGAGCAGCGCGTCGTCAACGGCAAAGCAAATGTGGTGGATGCCTTCACCTTGCTCGTTCAGTGAGTGCGCGGCGTCACTGGAGTCATCGAGAGGCTCGACCAGCTGAATCAGCGCATTGCCGGCATCGAGGTAGGTGAGTCGCACGCGAGGTTGCTCCAGTTCCTCGCTGTGAACCACGGTCAAGCCGAGTTTGTCGCGGAAGTGGCCGAGCGCGACATCCGTATTCCGGATCACGATCGCGACGTGGTCGAGGCGACGGATCTGTCCAGCCGAGGCGGTCTCAGCAACCGGTGGCTCAACGGTCTCTGGGTGGGGACGATCACTCATGGCGACCGTTCCTGTCGTAGAGGCGGAACTTTGCAGCCACGATCTTCGAGACGCTCTGAGTCTGAGCGCGATGGATCTCCACGATCGCCGCGGAGTTGCGGGCCAAACCGATCGCCTCAGCGGTCGCTCGAAGATACGCGTCTCGAAGCTCGGTGTTGACATTGATCTTCCCGATTCCAGATGCGACGGCCTTATGAATCAATGGGTCGGAGATACCAGACGCACCGTGCAAGGCGAGCGGCACCTCGACTTCCGCGCGAATCGCTCGCAGACGCTTCCAGTCGAGGCGCGGCGGATGTTGATAGTGCCCGTGGACGTTGCCGATTGAGATAGCAAGGCAAGCAGCGCCCGACTCAGCAACGAACCACGCAGCTTCTTCTGGCTCCGTGAGTTTTCCCGCCAAGCTCGCCGCGGCCAGATCCTCATCGCCTTCAACGCGTCCCAGTTCGGCCTCGACGATCGCGCCGCTGCTGGTGGCCAGTGTGACCGCCTGGCGAACGAAATCGACATTGTCCTGTAACGGGAGCCGCGACCCATCTGCCATCACGGCCCCGACGCCGAGCTCGAGCGCTCGGGCGATCAGCTCGAGGTCGTCGACGTGGTCAACCTGAATACAGACGCGGGCTCGCGCTCGCTCGGCGTAGGCACCCAATGCCGCGAGAAACGCCTCGCCAAACTCCCCACTCAGTGAACTACCGCTCACCAGCAGGATCACAGCTCGATCGAGTTCGGCAGCCGTTCCGAGTATCGCTGCCGCGGTCTCGAGGTCGTAGCACGTGAAAGCCCCGGCGGCAGCCCCCCGGAACTGCGCTTCCCCTACTACCTCGGTGAACGGGGTCAGCATCAGTTCAAGACTCCGGACACGACCCGGGCGAGCGCGTTGTCGTCGCCAACGTTGCCCGGAAAGACCAGGCATTGCCGATGCTCGTCGTACTGCCAGAGGGAAACACCTTTCTCGACCGGCCCGACCACCGTTGCCGCGCCCCAGCCCAGACCATCTCGAACGCCAACCGCCGAGGTGATTCCTCCCTTGAAGAGGACGAGATCGACCTCACCGGAAAGAAGGGACGTGAGGCGCGCCAGACTCTCGGCGAGAACGGCGCCCGTGGACGCGTCGTGAACCAACTCCGAGCGCTCGCGGGGGGTCGCAACGACGGCGAGTCCGGAGCGCAGAAGGGACGCCCGAGCCGCCTCTACCGCTCGAGCCACCTCCTCCTCTCGCTCGCCCGTGAGCAGCCGTGGGATCTCGAGTTCAACGAGAACGCCGGGCCTCCGAGAAAGCAGGGCCTCAAGCTGACGGGTGGTCTGCGGCACGTGCGAGCCGCAAACCACGACGAGGGAGGACCGACGCGGAACCGGAACGGTTCCCTTGGCCCGCGTTCCGCAAAAGATCGCTGCGAACGCTGGCGCCGACCGAACGATCACCGGCGCGCCATCGTCCCGAGCCGCGCGAAACCCAGCGGCGATCGTTTCGAGATCGGCGTCGGTCTCAGCGTCAGGTGCGCAGGCGACTGGTCCAGCGCGAGCGACCGATGTTTCGAGCATTTCTCGCACGGCCACCTCTCCGCGTGATCGAAGCTCGGCAAGCCCGAGTTCGCTGCCACGAGCGGCGTTGAACAAGCCATCGGAGCGCTCATCGGCCCAGTCGAGGAGGCGGGCGCTTCGATATGCAAAGGCGCCGTCGGTCGCATACTCCGTCTTGTGCAACGGCACCCGCCGCCCGTCATGTTCGAGAGACTGGATCCCATCGATCGTCACGCGACCAGCCGCAGGCAGCGCGGGAACGAGGAGCAATACGGGCGTCTGCCCAGGAAAGGCGACGTCGCGAACCGCCTCGTACTCTTCGCGTACGTGCGCACGCAAGGTGCTATCGCCGCGTAGCACGAACTCTGCCCCCTCGAACCGCTCGAGAACCGAGGATGCGGCGTCACGGGTGATCCTGTAGGCGTCGGCTGAAGAGTGAGCTCGGGTATTAGTGACGACGTGAAACGGACCGTCTGGCACTCCGGCCAGCACCGATTGCGACCAATCGAGGACGACAGGAGTGTCGGCGACTTCCTGCGCCCCGGTCGGATCGTCATCAAGTACGGCGATAGCCACTAGAAACCCATCATATGGCGTACCAGTTCCTCGTCGATTAGGGCTGCCGCAGGGCGTGGGTCGTTCAGTCGGAGAGGTGCCCCGGTCGCGTGTGGGAGCAGTCCCCACACCCTTCCTCAACCGTGCTCGATCAGTCGTACTATCATACAGCATGCGCCGTCAGGTTCACGTGCTCGACAAACGACGAGAGGAGACTCCGAATGAAGCTGGTGCAGTATGTCGCTGGGGGAACGCTTCTCTCCGGCGTCCAGGTCGGGGAAGACATCTTCGCCACGGGCTACCCGACCACGCTTGCTCTGGTCGAGGACGGAGAGCGGGGATTGCACGCCGCCGCCGACGCTACGAGCGGCGACCCAGTAGTGGTGGATCGGGTGACCTATCCAATCAAGCCCCAGAAGATCTTCGGATCGGGTGTCAACTACATGGCTCACGGCGCGGAGGCGTCGAACTTCACACCGCCCTCTGAGCCACGCTTCGACTTCATCAAGCTTTCGAGCTCAGTGATCGGAAACGGCGACCCGATTGTGATTCCGCCGTCCGACGACGTGATCCTCAGGTCGCAGGACAGCGAGCTGCGCTTCGCCGAGTACGGGTTTGCCGTCGACTATGAGGTTGAGCTCGGAGTCGTAATCAGCAGACGCGCAAAGAACGTGCGAGCAGAGGACGCGGGTGGCTACATCTTGGGTTACACCGTGATCAACGACGTCAGCGCTCGGTCGGTGCAGATGAACAACGCGCAGGCTGATCTCGGCAAGAGCTTCGACACGTTCTGCCCGATGGGACCATGGCTCCTCACCAAGGATGAGCTCCAAGACGTGATGAGCGTGAGGATTCAATCCCATGTCAACGGTGAGCTTCGTCAGGATGCGCCTGTCAGCGACCAGATCTTCCCGCCTCCGGAAGCGATCGAGTGGCTCTCGTCGATCATCACACTCGAACCGGGAGACATTCTCTCGACCGGGACGCCGGCCGGAATCGGCACCTTTCAGGAGCCGCCCGCGTTCCTCCAACCCGGCGACACCGTCACCGTGTCGGCGTCCGGGATTGGCTCGATCACCAACCCCGTCATTGCAGGTACCGCACGGACGCGCGTCTGACCTCCCTGCTTCGCGCGGGCGGCGTGGCCTTGCGAAGAGCTCGTGCGAGACGCGCCCTCAGGCGGCTGGCTTCACCGCCGCCGATGCACTCTCAAGCCGACCGCCCGCGGTGACGTTTCCGAGCATCGGCGTCGCGCTTGCATCTCGATTCCGCGCGTGCCTAGGGGGTCGCGACGTTCCAGGCGTCGTTCAAGACGCGGTACCAGTTCCCGCCGAGCACCTTCTGCATCCTCGCGTCGGGCCAGCCCCGAGCCGCCAGGGATTCCGCGATCCTCGGGAAGTCACGGATCCCCGAAATTCCTCGCGGCAGAGCCAGGGCTGCAACGCTGCTCGGCGACTCCGGGACGATCTTCCGCGCATAACCCTTGTCTCTGAGAATCCACTCGAAGAACTCCGCCGGCTGGCCGTCGGTGAAATCGGTCCCAATCGCAACGTGGTCCTCGCCAGCGACACCCACTGCATGCTCGAGCGCGTCGACGAAGTCGCTGATCGTGGCTGCAGCTCCTGCGCTCAGGAACCACGGAAACAGCGTGATTCCAACCAGTCCGCCGGCGTCAGCAATGTTTCGGAGCTCCTCATCGGACTTGTTGCGCGGGTGCGGGTGAAGAGCCGCTGGGCATGTGTGCGAGAACACCACCGGTCTATCGGTGCACGAAAGAACGTCGCGGGTCGTTTGAGGCCCGACATGTGAAAGGTCGATCAGGATCCCGACGCGGTTGAGTTCGGCGACCGCCTCGCGGCCGAAGTCGCTCAGACCTGAGTCTGTCGACTCATAGCAGCCCGACCCCACCAGGTTCTGCGTGTTGTAGGCGAGTTGCATGATCCCAACGCCGAGCGCTTTGAAGAGCGCGAGGGACTCGAGCCTGTCGCCGATGCCGCTGATGTTCTGCCAGCCGAGGATGATCCCGACCCGACCCTCGCGCTTCGCCGCCTCGATGTCTGCGACCGCGTAGACCGGGCGGATCAGATCGTGCAGTTCTCGGAACCACCGCTTGAAGGCAGCGACATTTTCCATCGCCCCTTCGAAGCCCTCCCAGATGCAGCATGTGCAGTTGACAGCGGTAATGCCGGCGGTGCGCATGTCCTCGAACACTTCGCGGCCCCACTTCGCCACCTGCAGGCCGTCGATGATCAGCCAGTCGTCGTAGCCAGGTGGCACTGTGGCTTCCTCCGCCCGAGATATCATACGGAATACCATCGTAGAGCTTTCGAAACCGGCTGCGACCCGTGAAGGGAGGCATCATGGCTGACGAGCGGACTGATCAGGGGTTCGTGCCGCCTCAAGCTCAGGCACGGAAGGGTGGGCCCCGGAAGCCGCCGGCGGAGTCCACGGTCCTCGTTACCGGGGCGACAGGGTTCATTGGCCCGCATGTCGTTCGGGCTCTGCTCGATAGCGGAAGACGGGTTATCGCCTTCGATCTGCGCCCGTTCGCTCCGGAGGGAGAGTTCATCCTCGGCGAGGACCTGGGCCGAGTGTCGGTCGAGTTGGGATCAGTCGCTGATGTCGCGCGTTTGTCCGACGTCGTCAAGGCGCATCGCCCCGACGAAATCGTCCACATGGGAATGATCATCGACCCCGCCTATCTCGCGAAGAACCGAACAACCGGGATCGAGGTCAACATCCTTGGGACCGTCAATGTCCTCGAGGCTGCCCTCGCCTTCGACGTCGACCGCATCATCAACTTCTCGTCGATCGGGGTGCTCCCCAGCGTCGAATACGAACCGATCGACGCTAACCATCCGGTGATCCTTGCCACCAAGGGGCCCGGCACCGACTTCTATGGCTCAGCGAAGGCAGCATCCGAGTTGCTCTGCTACGCCTACCATCAGTCGCTCGGAGTCGACTTCCGCACGATCAGGCCCTCCGCGGTCTACGGACTCGGGATGACGATCTGGGTTGGGCCAATCAAGGCTTTCGTCGAAGGGGCCGTGCGAGGCGAGCCCGTCCACATCGAGTTTGGCGGGCCGCACCCGCGCGACTACACGCATGCGCGCGATATCGCGAGCCTCGTCGTCGCTGTTCTCGCGGCGCCCGATGAGGCTGACCGCGTCTTCTACGGAGCTACCGGACGTCCGCTCACCACCACCTCAGAACTCGTGGCGATCGTTCGAGACGTGGTGCCGGGAGCTGACGTGTCCGTAGGGAACGAACTCGGTGAGGGCGAGGAACTCGTCGTGGGTCTTCGCGGCCGTGTTTCGGTCGACAACGCACGCGCTCAACTCGGCTGGGAGCCGACGTACGGGTCGCTGCACGATGGGGTCGCTCAGTACGTTCAGCAGTACCGGTCTTTTCTCGAGAGCCGCTGAACGGTAACGGCCGCCGGGAGACTGGGCCGGCCGGCGAAGCTCCTTATCCCTTCACGGTTTTCCGTCGATCCGTATCACCCCGTACGGAGCGATCGCGAGCGTGCGGGGCTCGCCGGCATCGATGGCCTCGCCACCCTGCCGGAACGCTTGGACATTCCGCGCGGCCAGAGCGGCACGGGAGTCGTCGAGGAAGCGGGCGCGCGTATCGCTTGGGAGGCCCTCAAGAAGGACCGTGCGAGACTGCGATGTCAGGTTCGCCAGCAGCGCATGAATCCAACCTTCGGCATCGCGGACTGCGAACCCGATGACAGTTAGCGGTTCACTCGACCGGCATTCAAGGACGTCCAGGCCGACCCACTCGCACGCGTCCGAGAGCACGTGATATAGGGGGAACGGCGCCCCTGGTTCCGAGCAGAATCGATCTCGAAGAGCTGACCTGGCGCTTCGTTCGACAACTCCACGCCAGCCCGTGGTCTCGTAGTACGTGACGCTGTGGGCGCCCGCTTCGGCGAGGTACTTCAAGCTGCCCGCGGTCCACGCCGCGCCGAGCAGGCTCGATTGTCGGACATCGACTGAGGCTGGCAGGCCGACCCCCACTTCGGCAGCCTCGACCGGATCACTCGAATAGAAATTCGAACGAGGCGCCAGAGTAACCGGAGACACAACGACCGGCTTGCCTGTCCCAAGCACGTGCGCGCTGCGGACCGTCTCCGCCTGGGCTTCAAGGCTCTCGACGATGTCGACGTCCCCGAACGCATGCATCTGCGGTGTGATCGAGTAGCACACCCCGTCCCAGGTCGTTGGTTCGGGACGCACACGGTTTAGCTCGGCGAAGTGCATCTCCGTGCCCCCGACGAACTCTGCGTTGGGCATAACCCCAGCCAGTCGTTCGCGGGCCAGATGCACGAGTGGCGCCGGCGTTGTCTGCTCCATGGACGCGTGGACCTACGCCAGCGACTGTGACCAGCACCCGAGCAACAGGTGGGCCCGTAGCGATCGCTCGCGCGAGGTGCTCCAAGTGCCCCAAGTCGTCCCCGGTCAGCATCAACGCGAGCTCAAGGGCCGTCTCGAGCGTTGCCGCCGTCTCCTGGGCGGCCGCCAGCGTCTCGCGCCACTCGTCGCGGTCGAGTCGCAGATCTACTCGAATGTGCCTGGGCGAAAGCGCCCTCAGCAGCTCGGCTTCACGCTGATCGAGTCGATGGCGATCGCGATCGGCCCCCAGACCAACTGTTGGCATGGTCACCCCCAGGGGACCCAGCACTGTGATCCGCGGCTGGGTGGCCGGCTTTGAGCCCGAGGCCTTGACGGCACTCGCGTCGAGGACGATCCGCTGCCGCAGTGTCTGGCCCTGACGCAACGGTGGAGGGGGGCCCATCGCCAGTGGTGTCGAGTAAGTCTTGAAGTTGGCGTCCGTCCAGTTGCGCTGATCCTCGGTCTCCCACAGGTCGCCTTCGAACTCGAACGTGAGTGCTCCACCGCTCTCGAGTTCGATCTCCAGGCGATCGAACGGCGCGAAAAGCGGCTGGAATGAGCCGTCGCGAAAGAGCTGCGGGCCGATCAACTCCGGGAACGCGCCCTTTAGCTCACCACTGGGTGTTCGGGCCCGGAAGCGAGCCCCCGCCGTCTCGCGCCAAGGGTGGTGGAGACAGATGCCGATTCTGCTGTAGGGGAAGTCGCGAGCAGCTTCTGCCTCGAAGAGGAACTCCAGCCGCTCGCCATCCTCGCAAGCGATCGTGCCGCGGCAGACGAGGTCAACCTCGGAACTCAGGTAGTGAGAGTCAAACCGGACGCTGAAGCCGTGGTCGCTCTCGCGTGCTTCGATCTCACACGAACGGGGCAAGACGGTTCGCCACTCGCGATCGCGAACAGCAATGTAGACGCGTCGCAGCAACTCAGTCTCGCCCAGGTGGACGTACCTCAGATCGATCCCGTCACGAAGAGCCCAGAGATCGAGCGCGCTGACCTCGCGCATCTCGCTCGGAGGTTCCGGCGTTCCGCGGAGGAGGGCAAAGCGTTCGGTTTCGCCGCTCACGGGCTGCTTGCCCTAAGTGCGATTCGGAAGGCTCACGCGAATCTGGCATCGCTTCATGTGAGCGAGGTTCGGCGCCGTAACCGATCAACCTGTACGACCGCCATGGGCGAGGGTTCAAAGGTCACATTGGTATGATGGCACACCATGGTCGGTCGGAGAGTCCTCGATCTTGGGTGCGCTCCGGCCAACGCCGGACTGTGCGACCGTATAGCTGGAGTCCTTCGAACCACGGGCACGCACGAGGAGCCACGGGTCCCTTGACCGGCTCAGCCGCGAGCGTGGTGGAGTACGACCCGATCCAGTTCTACGAGGATCCATACCCGGTCTACCGTCATCTCCGCGACAACGATCCCGTCCATCACAATCTCGAGCGCAACATCTGGGTCCTTTCGCGCTACGACGACGTGCAAGCTGCAGCGCGCGACTGGCAGACCTTCATCAACGGCCGCGGAGTCGACGTCTTCGCCGAAGATTTCTCCCACGGCCCCGGGGATTTTCTCGACACGGATCCGCCGCGCCACGACCAACTCCGGAAGGTAGTCCGAGACGGCTTCACACCAAAGCGGATCAAATCCCTCGAGCCGGTGATCCGCGGCCACGTCATCGAACTCATTGACCGGCTCGCCGAGCAATCCGAGTGCGATCTTGCAAGCCAGTTCGCGCAGCGCCTACCGCTGACGATGATCGCAGAACTCTGGGGTGTCCCTCGCGCCGATCACCACCTGCTCGAGGACTGGTTCGTGCGGATGGTCAGTCGGGTCCCCGGCCAGGTTGAGATGCCCGAGGATGTCTTGACTGCCGCCGAGGAGATGAAGGAGTACGTCACAGCGTCACTCGACGAGCGAAGACAGAGCCCAGGCGACGACCTCCTGACGACCATCGCCCAAGCGGTCGACAGCGGTCGCATGGAAGCCGACGAGGTGGATGGAATGACGCGCATCCTCCTCATCGCCGGCATCCACACCACATCGACGCTTCTCTCGAACTCGCTGTTGCTGCTGGCGACGCTTCCAGACGAGCGACGTTTGCTGGCAGCAGAGCCCGATCGCATACCAAGTGCGATCGAGGAGCTGCTGCGTTACGAGTCGCCGGTGCAGTGGCTTGGACGAGCGGCAGCACGCGACTTCGAGCTCCACGGCAAGACCATCCCGGAAGGAGATCGCTTGATCTTGCTGTGGGGATCCGCAAATCGCGACGAGCGGAAGTTTGAGCATCCCGACCAACTCGACCTCCGCCGGTCGCCCGTGCATCACATGGCATTCGGACAGGGAATCCACCACTGCATCGGCGCCCCCCTGGCGAAGACCGAAGCGCGGATTGCCTTCGAGGAGTTCTTCACACGTGTCCCCGAGTACGAGATCATCGGACCAGTCACGCGCCTTTTCACACGCCAGGAACAACGCGGCATCGCCAGCCTCCCAGCGCGTCTGAAGCACGGCCCGGAATGATGACCGCGGCGGTGCCCGCAAGCCGACACCGCGCCTGGTGCTGAGGTCGAGTCGAGCTCCCGTCAGGAACGCCGTACGGTCAGCTCGAGCGTCGAGCGGCGAGCAGCATCGTGAAAGACCTGCTGGCGCGCGGGTCGCAGGTCGCTCACGCGCGCCTGCGTCGCCGGAACGCCGTTGTTCGGGTTCCGCGCGAAACGTGGAAAGTTAGAGCTTGAGATCTCGAGCCGAATGCGGTGAGACACGTTTGAACCGCATCGCCGTCGGCCCGAGCTCGACGCTCACCTGTTCGACATTCCTCGTTTCGGGTCGCGGAGCCGTCGATCGCGCGTGGCGGAGCGAGACGATCCCGTCGCAAACGACGTACGCCCTTCCGTTCGGGTGGACGTCGACCAGTTTCGCCGTGAAGTCGGTATCGGGGGCCGAAGTTTGCACGAAGAGCACCGCACGAACCGGCCCCACCGCATCGAGATCCTGTTCCAGCACCTCACTCGTGTAGACGAGGACGTCGTTCCGCTCCTCGACCGCGCGCTGGTCCTTCGCGCCTGCGTTATGAGACACGGCGGCACCCGGGAGAAAGGTCGAGCCGCCAACGGTCGGGACGGGGTCGGTCGGGTCGAAGACATAGGCGTCCGGCGGCTCGTCACCGGCGGGGGGCGCAAGCGAGAGCACGCCATCGCCCCGCAGCGTGTTCGCGTGTCCCCTCGAATGAAGGAACCACGTCTCCTGCCTCGCGGCTGGCGGCGGCCAGTCGATCTCCTCAGTCCACGTATCGGCGCCCATCAGAAACACAGAGACCTCTGGCGCGTCCAACGGCCGACCTTGGATCTGAGAGTCGAAGAACCCGAGCAGCATCGCCGTGGTGTCGAGCGAGGGCTTGGCTGCATCGAATCCGAATCGCAGCTCACCAACAGCGTCGGTGAAATTTCCGTGCGACCACGGCCCCATGACGAGCCGCTGGCCCTTGCGGGCTTCGTCGGTGGCAGCCGACCCCCGGAGCTCCTGGTAGTTCTCGATCGTGCCGGCCGCGAAGAAGTCGTACCACCCGCCGATGTGGATCGCGGGCGTCCTCATGGACGCGTACCGGTGACTAATCGCTCGCGATGTCCAGTAGTCCCCACCCTCGTGGTGTGTGAGCCACTCGAGGTAGAAAGGCAGCACGCTTTCCAAACCGCCGAGGTCCGAAAGTGGAAGGCGCCAGTAGAACGCATCGAGGTTTCGGCAGGCATCGGCGAGCAGGTCCCTATACGTGCTTCGTTCGCTCTCGGGAAGACGGGAGACGACGTTTGGAGCGAGGATTGCCAGCACCCAGAACAGCACCAAGCCGAGCTGGAACGCGCCGCCCTGGTAGGTCCACCCCTCGTAGAGGTCGGAACCCGAGACAGTCGGGGCAATGGCGCGTAGTGCCGACGGGGCGGCCGCGGCGGCGAGCAGCTGCGTCGTCCCGAAGTACGAGGCTCCAAACATCGCGACGTTGCCGTCGGAAAACGGCAGAGTCGGCACACCAGTTAATCGTGTCGACGCCGTCCAGTTCCTCGTTGACGAACGGGTCGAAGTGACCGTCGGACGAAAAACGGCCGCGAGTGTCCTGCAAGACGACTGCATAGCCCGCGTCAAGGGCGCGAACGGGATCAAGTCCCGCCTCAAGGGTCGTGAGCGAGGAGATGGACTTGTCGTAGGGAAGGCGCTCAAGCAACACCGGAACGGACCTCTCCACCCTCGGAACCCATAGGTCGGCACGCAGCACCGTGCCGTCGCGCATAGGCACGGGCACGTCGCGATAGAAGACAGCGGTCGGATGGGCGGGCAGTGAGTGCATGAGCGATCGAGCTCGAACGTCGGGGCCGTATGATCACATTCACCCAACACCCACGCGACGCAACTCCATTTGTCCTTCGGTCTGACGGCGCAGGGCAGTGATCAACAAAAATGGGCCGCGCCCCCTCGGCCGCTGACGTTCGCGATCACGAGGTGAAAGGGCAAAGCTGGCCGCCGGCTTCCACTAGTCCTCTTCGAGGCGACATGCGCCCGCGCCCCGTCTACCGGCCGTCTACCGGGAGAGGCCGGAGGAGGGCGAACAAACTGCACCTCAAGGACACTTCACCAGCTTCGAACCGCGGTCACAACGGAGTAGGCGAACCATCGGACGCGCAAATAGCCGCAAAAGGCTCATTTCCTAAACCGCGTGCGCAAGTTCGATTCTTGCCGGGGGCATCTCCCTTCGATCGCTCTCGAAACAACCGGAGTTCATATGATCGATGTGGTGTCCTCGGCACGTGGCAAGGGGGTGAATGTGATGAGACGCCGTTGAGCGGTTGCAATCTGGGCCGCTCGGGTCGAGCGGCGTGTTCATCTCATCCAGCGAAAGGACACTTGCCGTGGGCAAGAACATCGAGACCGTGCTTTCCGCGACGCGCGACGTAGCGGCCGGGGCCGTCGCTGCGAGCGCCGCACGCATCGATCGCGAAAGGGAGTACCCGCGCGAGAACCTGAAAGCGCTCAGCGAGGCAGGCGCACTCGGGCTTGTCGTGCCGGTGGAGCACGGCGGCACAGGCGGCGGGCTCTCCGTTCTCGCCGAGGCGTGCGAATCGATCGGCGCCGCGTGCGCGTCGTCGGGAATGGTCTTCCTGATGCACGAAGTCACGGCCGCCACGGTCTCCATCGGTGGCGGTGAGCGCGCCGGCACGCTCCTTCCCGCAATGGCCTCAGGCGACATGATCGGAACGCTTGCGTTCAGCGAGCGAGGGACCGGCGCGCACTTCTACAACCCCGAACTGAGGGCTGTCCGTTCAAACGGCTCCGTAACGATCTCGGGCCGCAAGAGCTTCGTGACGTCGGGCGGCAACGCAGACGTGTACCTCGTGCTGGTTCAGAGCGAGGCCGAGGGCAGCGCAGACGCGTATCTCGTCGAGCGCACCGACCCAAGCGTCCGTTTCGACGGCACCTGGGACGGGCTGGGCATGGCCGGCAACTCGTCCATCGCGATGGAGCTCGACGGCGTCGTGGTCTCCGACGCTGACCGCATCGGCGAGGCCGGAGCTGCAACAGGGCTTGTCTTCGGTGTCGTCGCACCGTTCTTCCTCGTCGGCCTCTCGGCCGTCAACGTCGGCATCGCGGCGGCAGCAGCCGCAACGGCGACTGCACACGCGCGTGACCGCCGCTACCCCGACGGCTCATCTCTGGCCGAGATCCAGTACGTGCAGCACCTGATAGCCGACATGGACCTCGCCGTGCGTCAAGCCCGTCTGCTCGTACGCGAGGCGGCATCGCTCGGCGACAAGAGTGACGAGTCGGCGCTCGTGGCGATCATGGAGGCGAAGGTCGCATCAACCGAGGCCGCGATCGCGGTCACCCAGAAGGCGCTCGAGGCGACCGGAGGCCAGGGCTATACCTCGGCGCTCTCGGTCGAACGGTTCTTGCGTGACGCGCGCGCGGGCTCGGTGATGGCGCCGACGAACGCAGTCCTCCGCAGTTGGATCGGCAAAGCGCTCGCAGGGCTCCCGGTGCCATGAGCAGCGCTGACTCCATCCTCGTCGGCGCGGTCGCCTATCACCCACGAATCGTCACGATCTGGGAGCGGTTTCGCGAGTACTTCGCGGACGCCGGCGTTCCGACGGACTACGTCCTGTACTCGAACTACGAGCGGCTCGTCGATGCTCTGCTCGAAGGCGATGTCGACGTTGCCTGGAACACGAACACCGCATACGTCGCCGCCGAGCATCGGATCGGCGGGGACGCACGACTGCTCGGGATGCGCGACGTCGACACGGAGTTTCGTACTGTCATCGCGACACGACGTGATCACACGTTCGATGGACTCGAAGCGCTTGACGGCACGCGACTGGCCCTCGGCAGCCGCGACTCCGGACACGCAGCAATCCTGCCTCTGCACTGGGTTCGCGAGGCGGGCGCTGATCCCGAGCTCGTCCGGTTCGACACCGACCTTGGTAAGCATGGCGACACCGGCGACTCGGAGGTGCGCGTCGTCGAGGCGGTCAGCCAAGGCAAGGCCGATGCCGGTGCGCTCGGGGACGCCACCTGGGTCGCGCTACGGCTTCAGGGCCACCCGGCAGTCGCGGAGCTCGAGCTTGCGTGGCGAAGCCCGCCCTACTACCACTGCAACTTCACGGCGCTGTCCTCATTCGACGAGAAGCGGGCTGCAAGCTGGAGCGAGGCCTTACTCGCGATGCCGTACGACGATCCAACGCTGACCCCGGCGATGAACCTCGAAGGCGTAAAACGCTGGCTGCCGGCGGACAAGGCCGGGTACGAGACACTGACAGCAGCCATGCGGGAGCAGGCCTATCTGGGATGAAGTTGCGGCGCTGCGAGACGGGGACACTAGAGCTCGGCGCAGGACTCGAGGTGCTCGTCTCGGCGTCGCTCGCGACACTGCGGCACGGCGAGCGGCTCGACGTGGTCGTCGCCGCGCAGTCGAGCATGATCGAGCTGACCGCCTGGGCGAGGCGCGCGGGCCATGCCGTCACCGGGGAGCGGCGAGAGGGAGCCTCATGGATCGTCACATTCGACGTTTCGCCGGCTGTCGAGTCGCCCGCCCTCGGCGAAACCGCGAGGCTGGACGAAGGCATCTACCCGACGGCGGAGCTCCGGAGACTCGCAGGCGACGAGCCCGGCGAGGCAAATCGGTCCTCGGGCCTCATTCCCCTGGGCGCCGTGCCACAGGAGACCGGCGCGATGTACGACTGGGCGCTCTCCACCCGTGACCGGATCTGGACCGACAAGTTGGCCGACCTCGCCGACCGGGCCGCACGCCAGCAGTGGGATGCGACACGCGACGTCCCTTGGGAGGCAGTCTTCGGACTGAAGCCGGATGTCGAGCGAGCAGTCGCTCAGGTGATGACGTACATCGCGCAAAACGAGTACGCCGCGTACTACGTGCCTGCTCGCTACTTGGCGCAGGTGAACCCGGCGTACGTCGAAGTCCTCATGTGGCTCGCAAGCCATGTCCACGACGAGGCACGCCACGTCGAGGTGTTCACGAAGCGAGCGCTTGCAGGCGGTCAGCGGTCATACGCGCTGGCGACGACCGAACTCTCGCTGCAAACGCTCCTCGACGAGCGGGATTTCAGCGCCGCTGCGCTACTGCTCAACGTCCTCGGTGAGGGGACGTTCCTCGACCTGCTCTCATTCGTTGCGAACCATGCACCCGACGCCGCTACAGCGTCCGCAGCCCGGCTCGCCCACCGGGACGAGCGGAGGCACGTTCATTTCGGAATCGCCCACATTCGCCACCGCCTCGCACATGACCCCGACGAACGGTATCGCCTGATTGCTGCGGTCGAAGCGCGCGCGGCAAAGCTCGTCAGCCTCGACGGGTTGAGCCCTGTCGTCGGTGAAGCGCTCGTCGGCATGGCGGCGCGCTCGTCGCAGCCTGCCGAGATCGGCGAGGCGGGTGCCGCGGTGCGCGCGCTACTCGGCCGTATGAACGCGAACCGGATCAGACGCCTACGCGCTGCCGGCTTCGATCGGCAGACCGCGCGCGCACTCTCGGACCTACACACGCCCAACCTGATGTAGGCGCACTCGTCGTCGCCGGCGCAATCGCCGGCGCCACCGAGGACGCTGAACGGCTTGTCGGAATCGCCACGAGGGTTGTCCGGACCGCTTCGTAGAGTGCTGCGCAGATGGTGGGGCAGACTCAGGAGGCCCTCTACTCGAGTATCGACATGGAGCTCTCCTGGTCTGAGGCGGAGCTGCCGCAGACGGAGCGGACGAAGCACGTTCACGGCATGCATCCCTACCTCGGGAAGTACGTTCCCCAGCTCGTCGAAGTCTTTCTGAAGCGCTACTTTCGTCCGGGCCAGCGCGTCTACGACCCCTTCGTGGGCTCGGGCACCACGCTCGTCGAGGCAAACGCGTTCGGAGCGGATGCCGTTGGCTGCGACATTTCGGCCTTCAACTGCCTCCTCAGCCGCGTCAAGACGACTTCCTACTCACTCGGCGCGCTCGAGCTGGGCCTGAGGGCCGCCCTTGCCGAAGCTCGGCAGGCGGGGCCTGCGCCCATCGACGAGGCCGGCGACTGGCTCCGGGGCTGGTATGCGCCGCGGGCCTTGGGTGAGCTCCTCCGCTACTACGAGGTGGCGTCCGAGCGTCTCGACGATCCGGCCTGGGACGTTGCGAAGATCGTTCTTTCCCGAGCCGCGCGATCCGCTCGCCGAACGACACATTTCGACCTCGACTTCCCGCGGGCCCCGACGATTGCCCCGTACTACTGTCACAAGCACAAGCGCACGTGCCGCCCCGTTGAGGAGGCGGAGAAGTTCCTCTCGCGCTACACGCTCGATACGGTCCGGCGCATTCGCGCTTTCACCGAGGTCCGGACGGGCAGAGACGTCGAAGTGATCCACGACGATTCGCGGACCGTGCGGCTGGCCGGTAGAGCGGACGGGATCATCACCTCGCCGCCGTACCCCGGCCTGATCGACTACCACGAGCAGCACCGCTATTCCTACGAGTTCCTGAGGCTCCGCGATCGCCGGCAAGAGGAGATCGGAGCAGCGGCACAAGGGTTGAGCAACCGGTCACTCGCCGCATACGCGGAAGACATGACCGCGGTCTTCGCCAACGCCGCGGTTCAACTCGATCGGAATGCCCCAATCGTGATCGTTGTGAACGACTCACGGAGCCTCTACCCGGAGATCCTGACGCGAGCGGGACTCACGCTCGAGGAGACCATCACCCGCCACGTCAACCGTCGAACGGGGCGTCGAGCCGGTGAGTTCTTCGAAAGCATCCTTATCTCTCGTGTCGGTACTTCAGCCCTCTAACCGCGAGCAACTCAACCGGTGCGTCCAGGCGCTTCTCGGGGTCGCTCCAGTAGTCGCCGCTGAGATTGTGGACGATCTGCTTGCGGACGTACTCCGAGCGAGCTCTCCGGTACGAAGCTCGGAGCGCGTGCTCAACCGTCTCGAGTCGCCCTCGATCCACGCCTCGTCGCAAAAGCCACCGTCGGGGAGGCGAGGATGCACCTTGCACACCATTTTCCCGGGAATATAGGAGCCTGCCCGATATCTCGTGTCCCCCAAGCCGTGACTGATCCGGACCGGGCAGTGCGCTTCGCCGTCGTCGGGGGCGGGTGCACCGCGCTAACGGCGGCGTTCGACCTGGTTCTCGCCATCCTCCGCGTTCTGTCTCAACGGCCGATCGCCTGCTCGACGGCGCGCCTGACGAGCACGCGTGCCAGGTGACGCCTGAATTCGGCGCTCGCACGGACGTCGCTCGGCGGCTCCGTTCCCTCGTCCGCAACGGCCCCCGCGTCCGCGCCGGCCGCCCATGCCTCCTCGGCCGCCCGAGCGCGAAGCGGCGTCGTCCCCATGTTCACGAGCGCCAGCGCCGGGTCGACGACCCCGCCGTTCCGGCGAAGCGCGACCGCGGCCACGCCGACTGTCGCCCAGTCTCCCGCCCCCCGGCGGAACTTCGTGTAGCTCCAGGCGTGGTCGCCTGTGAGCTTCGGCACGCGTACCTCGGTCAGCAGCTCGCCGGCGCCCAGGGCCGTCTGGTTGAGGCCGCGAAAGAGGTCTCGCGCCGCGACGGTACGGACGCCGTCCACGCCAAGGATGTCCACCTCGCCGTCGAGTGCGAGCAGCACGGCCGGCAGATCGCCCGCAGGGTCCGCGTGAGCGATCGAGCCGCCGACGGTGCCGCGATGGCGCACCTGCGGGTCGCCGATCAGCCCGGCCGCGTGCGAGACGAGCGGGTTGTGCGCCTGCAGCAGCGCCGCATTTGCGACATCGTGGTGCCGCGTCAGTGCGCCGATCGCGATCATGTCGCCTGCGTCGCGAACGTACGAGAGCTGCTCGAGCCGCCCGAGGTCGACGAGCAGCGACGGGCGCGCCGACCGCAGCCGCAGCAGCGGCAGCAGCGAGTGTCCGCCTGCGAGCAGCTTCGCGTCCTCCCGCTCCCGAAGCAGCTCGAGGGCATGTTCGGCCGACTCCGCTCTCTCGTAGTCGAACGGGGCAGGAATCAACGCCGCACCGCTTCGAGTGCGCGCCACACGTGCTCGGCCGTCGCAGGCATCTCGACGTCGGCGACACCGTCCTCGGCGAGCGCATCGACGACGGCGTTCATCACCGCCGCAGGCGCGGCGATCGTGCCGGCCTCGCCCACGCCCTTCACGCCGAGCGGATTGGTCGGGCTGGGCGTCTCGGTACGTTCGAGCTCCCAGCGCGGGAGGTCGGCCGCGGTGGGGACGAGGTAGGTGGTCATGTCGCTCGTGAGCAGGATGCCATCCTCGTCGTAGATCGCCTCCTCGTAGAGCGCCTCCCCGACGCCCTGGGCGAGCCCGCCGTGCAGCTGGCCTGCGACGATCGCGGGATTGACGACCCTGCCCACGTCGTCGACCGCGACGTAGCGCAGGAGCTCCACGGCGCCGGTATCGACGTCGACCTCGACGACGGCGACGTGGGCGCCCGACGGCCACGAGAAGTTCGGCGGGTCGTAGACGAACGTCGCCTCGAGGCCCGGCTCCATTCCGTCCGGCAGGTCGTGCGCGGTCCAGGCGAAGAATGCGATCTCCTTGAGCGTCAGCGACGAGTCGGGCCCGATGAACGCGCCGCGAACGTGGTCGACGTCGTTCACGTCGACCTGCATGCGATATGCCGCGATGAGCCTTGCCTTCTCGATCAGCTTGTCGGCTGCATAGGAGATCGCGACGCCGCCCACGGCGAGGCTGCGGCTGCCGTACGTGTCCATGCCAAGGGGAGCTACAGACGTGTCGCCGTGCAGGACCTCCACCTCCTCGACCTCGTAGCCGAGCCGGTCGGCGACGATCTGCGAGAACGCCGTCTCATGCCCCTGGCCCTGCGGAGAGGTGCCGGTCAGCACCTGCACCGTGCCGGTCGGGAGGCAGCGGATCGTCGCGCTGTCCCACCCGCCCGCGGAGTAGCCGATCGCACCCAGGATGCGCGACGGCGCGAGCCCGCACATCTCGAGATAGGTGGCAAGCCCGACGCCGAGACGTCTCGAATCGCCCGCTGCCCGCCGGGCCCGCTGCTCGTCACGCAGCTCGTCGTAGCCCGCGAGCTCGAGCGCCCGGTCGAGGCAGGCGTCGTAGTCCCCCGAGTCGACCACGAGCCCGGTCGCCATCGTCGCCGGGAACTCGCGGATGAAGTTCACGCGCCGGATCTCGACCGGATCCTTGCCGAGCTTGCGCGCCAGGGCGTCGACGGCCCGCTCGATGGCATACGTCGCCTCCGGACGACCGGCGCCTCGGTACGCGTCCGTCGGGGTCGCGTTCGTGAAGACGCCCGTGCACTCGAAGCTATAACCCTCGACCGCGTACGCGCCGCCGTAGAGCCACGCGCCGAGCAACGGCGTCCCCGTGGTTATGACCTGGAGGTAAGCGCCGAAGTCGACGGTCAGCTTCGCGCGCACAGCCGTGATTCGCCCTTCGCTCGTCGCCGCGAGCTCGATCTCCTGCGACTGCCCGCGTCCGTGGGTGGTGCCCAGGTACCCCTCGGTGCGGCTCTCGGTCCACTTGACCGGCCGCCCGAGCCTTCGCGCGACTACGAGTGCGATCGCCTCCTCCGCGTACACGTTCAACTTCGAGCCGAAGCCGCCCCCGACGTCCGGCGCGATCACGCGCAGCTTCGCCTCGGGGATGCCGCAAACGCCGCTCACAGTGACCCGAAGGATGTGGGGTATCTGCGTCGTCGACCAGAGCGTGTACTCGCCCGCCGCGGGCACGGTCTGCACGAACACCGCGCGCGGTTCGATCGCGTTCGGGATCAGTCGGTTGTGGTGGTAGTGCTCCCCGACGACGACGTCGGCCTCCGCGAAGAGACGATCGACCTCTCCCGCTTCGAGCTTCCAGGTGTAGCAGCGATTCGTGCCGAACTCCTCGTGCACGAGCGGCGCGTCGTCCGCGAGCGCCGCCTTCGCCTGGAGGACTGCGGGCAGCGGCTCGTACTCCACCCGCACCAGCTCCACCGCATCCTCCGCCGCCCCCCGGTTTGTCGCAGCAACCACGGCGACCGCGTCTCCGGCATGGCGCGCCTTGTCCACCGCGACCGGCCAGTGCGGCGGAGCATTCGTGTCCTCCGTCGGCAGCCAAGCACACGGCAGCGAGCTGACCCACTCATCGGCGAGGTCTGCGCCGGACCACGCACCGATGACGTCCGCGTGCGCGAGCGCGGGAGTGACGTCGACCTTCGAGATGCGCGCATGCGCGTGTGGGCTGCGCACGATTCCGAGCACGACCATGCCGGGTGCCCGCAGATTGTCCACCCATTGCGCTTGCCCCGCGAGCAGCGTCGCGTCCTCCTTGCGCGGCACCGACACCCCGATGACGGCGCCGATCTCGAGCTCCACCGGGGCGCTCATCGCGCCACCGCCGCGATCGCATCGACGATGTTCTGGTAGCCCGTGCAGCGGCACAGGTTGCCCCCGATCCCGCGGCGGATCTCTTCCTCGCTCGGGCTGGGGGACTCGGCGAGCAGGCTCGCAGCGGCGAGAACCATGCCGCTCGTGCAGTAGCCGCACTGGACGGCATGGTGCTCGTGGAAACTCTCCTGAAGCGGGTGCAGCAATCCGCCCTGAGAGAGCCCCTCGATCGTCGTGATCTCACAGCCGTCCGCCTGGACCCCGAGCACGGTGCATGCCTTCACCGAAACACCGTCGAGGAGCACCGTGCATGCGCCACACGACGACGTGTCGCATCCGACCACCGTCCCCGTCAACCCGAGCCGCTCGCGCAGGACATAGACGAGGAGCTCGCGCGGCTCGAGCTCGAGCTCGTGGGCAACGCCGTTGACGGTAAGGGGCGTCGTCCTCACGCCGGACTCCTTCATGTCGGGGGGACGCCGAGTATATGCCTCTCGCGCTGCGAGTTCGCGCTACTGTCATACCGCCCGTCGGGGGTTGTCTTTATAGGACGGCCCGGGTTAGCATTGGCAGCTTTGAGGCAGTTGTTTCCGGGGAAGGCGGGGATCTGAGCTGCTCGACGGCGGCGGGATGAACGGTGTCGGAACACTTCCGAGCCCGGCGGTTGCGTCGGGTTCGTTCCTGCTCCCGCCCGACGGTGGTGAGCAGCTGCTCTTCCGGGCGGGGCCGATCCCGTGCCTGATCACGCTCAAGGTGTCTCCCGCGAACGCCTCGTCCAGCTTCACGGTCGGGACCTGGGAGTTTCCGCCGGGTTACGTGATCCCGATGCACAAGCACGCCCGCGAGCACGAGGTCCTGTTCTTCACCCGGGGGCGCTTCTCGGCGACGGTCGACGGGCTGGAGACGGCCGTCGGCCCCGGGACGACCCTCAACCTCCCGCGCGGCGCCTGGCACGAGGTGCGCAACACGAGCGGTGAGACCGGACAGATGGTCTGGTTCGTGTCGCCTCCCGGTGTCGAGGGATTCTTCCGCGAGGCGAGCTTGCCTCCGGGGACGCCGTGGTCGCCGCTGCCGCCGGCCGAGATCGTGCGGCTTGCGGCGAAGTACGGATTGACATTGAGGCCCGACCCGGTCGAGGCTGCCGCCGATGGTCCGATCGGGCGCCGCGACGATGGCTTGTCCGACGAGCTCGTACCGCGCGCGCTCGCGATCCTGGCCGAAGAGACCGAACGTTGGGCGACGCTGAGCCGGCCCGAACCTTCGTGATGACGTGAACTGCGCGGCCTGCGGCTTTGTCAATGCAGCGAACGCCCGTTTCTGCGCGGGTTGCGGGAAGCTGCTCGACGATCGCAGCCGCGGTTCCCGAGGCCGGCGAGCGCCGGCAGCTCACCGTGCTGATGTGCGATCTCGTGGGATCGACGGCGCTCTCCCGGGCTCTCGACCCCGAGGACCTGCTCGCCCTGCTCTCCGAGTACCAGCGGGTCTGCAGGGAGGTGGTCGAGCGCCATGAGGGGCACGTCGCCCAGTACCTCGGGGACGGGGTCGTGATCTATTTCGGCTTCCCCTCGGCGCACGAGGACGACGCGCAGCGGGCGGTGCATTGCGGGCTGGACATCCTGACCGCGATGGCCGAGTGGAACCGCCGGAGCACGCGCAGCGACGGCGTCGTTCTGCACGTACGCGCCGGGGCGCACACGGGGCGAGTCGTGATCGCGGCGGTCGGCGCGGGCGACGGGAAGCAGGATCTCGCGCAGGGCGACCCGCCGAACATCGCCTCGCGCGTGCAGGACATGGCCGATGTCGACGGGCTTGCGGTGAGCGATGCGACCTGGCGCCTCGTGCAGGGGTACTTCACCGGCGAGTCGCTCGGCGAGGTCGAGTTGAAGGGCGTCGAGCGGCCGATGGAGCTGTGGCGCGTCACGGGGGTCAGCGGAGCGCAGTCGCGGCTCGAGGTGGGAGGCAAGTTGACTGCGTACGTCGGGCGCAGGCGCGAGCACGGGGCGCTCGAGGCGGAGTGGGCGGCGGTGAACTCGGGTTCCGCCAGGTTCGTGACCGTCCGGGGTGAGCCCGGGATCGGCAAGTCGCGGCTCGTGCAGGAGTTCACGCAGCAGGTCGCGGGCCCGGACGTCGACCAGCTGACGCTGTGGTTCACGCCGTACATCGCGGAACAGCGCGTTTCTGCCGGTGATCGAGCTGATCGGGCGCCGGCTCGGGCTCGACCGCTTCGATGAGCACCGACGTGCAGCTCGACCGTATCGACGAACGGATGGTCCAGCTCGGGATCCCCGAGCCCGATGCGGCTCCGCTCTACGCCGAGCTCCTCTCGATTCCCACGGGCGACCGGTATCCGCCCCTAGTGATGTCCCCGATCCGACGCCGCCAGCGAACGCTCGAGGTCCTCATCGCGGTGGTCCATCGTCTGGCGTCGCGGCGCCCGACGATCCTCGTCGCAGAGGATCTCCACTGGGCCGACCCCTCGACGCTCGAGCTCATCGGGCTCCTCGTGTCGTCGGCGCCGAAGTTGCCGCTCCTCGGGCTCTTCACGGCCCGCCCGGAGTTCCGCCCGCCGTGGCCGGTCAACGGCGCAACGCCCATCGTCGAGGTGGCGCCGCTCGGGAGTGCGGACGTCGAGGCGGTGGCACGCGCAGTCGCGGGCGGAAAGTCGATCCCGGCCGAGGTCATGCGTGAGATCGCGCAACGCTGCGACGGCGTGCCGCTCTTCGTCGAGGAGGTGACCCGGACGGTGATCGAGTCGGGCGTGATGGAGGAGCACGAGCGCGCGTTCGAGCTGAGCGGCCCGCTGCCGCCGGGCCTCGTTCCGGCGAGCGTCGATGCCTCGCTGATGGCGCGCATAGATCGCCTGGGCGAGGCGCGCGCGACGGCGCAGCTCGGCGCGACGATCGGTCGGGAGTTCTCCTATGCGGTCCTGCGGGCGGTCAGCGACCGGAGCGAGGCCGCGCTCGGCGAAGATTTGCAGACCATCGTCGAAGCGGGCCTTGCGTGGCATGTCGCCTCCAGCGACACCGAGAAGTTCGTCTTCAAGCACGCACTCATCCAGGAAGCGGCGTACGAATCGCTGCTGCGGAAGAACCGCCAGCTCTTTCACCGGCGGATCGCGAGGGTTCTGCAGCGGGACTTTCCCGAGGTCACCCACGAGCAGCCCGAGCTGATCGCGCAGCACCTGACCGGAGCCGGCGCAGACGATCAGGCGATCGGCTTCTGGGAGGCCGCGGGTCGGCGCTCGGTCGAATCGACGGCCTGGCAGGAAGCGGCGGCGCACTACAGGCACGCGCTCGAATGTCTCTCGAGGCTGCCGGACGATCCGGGCTGGCTCGAGCGCGAGCTCGATGTGCAGAACGCGGTCATACCCGTCCTGATGTGGGTGGACGGCCCTGCCTCCACTCCCGTACGGCTCGCGTGCGAACGAGCGTACGAGCTGGCGACTCGGCTCCAACGCAACGACAAGCTCTATCCCTCGCTCGCGGGCTTCTGGTACAACCACTTTCTCCGCGGGGAGCTCGACGAGGCCGCCGCCGCAGCGGAGAAAGCGTTGGAGTTCGCCGAAGATTCGGGCGTTCCGACCCTCCGGCTGACAGCACGCCGCATGACGGGCTACACCCACCTCGAACGGGGCGAGTTCGAGGAGGCGCTGCGCGAGGCCGAAGCCGGCCTCGGGTTCTTCAACCCCGACCGCGAACGCGAGCTGGTCGCGACGTTCGGGAACTCGATGACCGCGAGCCTGCACTTCATCCGGGCGACAGCCCTCTGGATGCTCGGCCAGGGCGACGAGGCCGCGCGCGAACGGATGCTGACGTTGCGGTTTGCTCGAGATCTCGACCATCCGGCCGCCATCGCACAGGTTCTCGGCTCGTGGCTCCACATGAGCCTCTGCTTCGAGTGGTACACACTCGAGGTCGACGACGTGATCGGCGTCGCCGACGAGCTGCGCACGCTCTGCGAGGAGGACGGCATCCCCATGTGGCACGCGGTGGGCACGGTCTACCGCGGTGCGGCAGCGGCTACGCAGGGTGATGCTCCCCTCGCGGACAGGCTGATGCGCGAAGGGCTCGAGCAGTTCGAGCAGATCGGCTCACGGCTGACGCTCCTGGCGATGAACGCCCTCTGCGCTCGGGCTCGGATTCTGCTCGGGCAGCTGGACGAGGCGTGGTCCCACCTCGAACAAGCCCAGGTCGAGGCCGACACGCGGAACGAGCGCATGTGGGAGCCGGAGATCGACCGCCTGCGAGCGAGCGTTCAGCTCCGCCGCGGCGACGTCAAAGGCGCCGAGGCTTCGCTGCGCCAGGCGCTCGCCAAGGCGCGCGGTCAGAAGGCGAGCATGCTCGAGCTACGCGCCGCGCTCGATCTACACGACCTGCTCGCCGCCGGCGGGCGCAGGGACGAGGGCGTCACTCTCGTCGACGAAGCAGCACGAACGATCGATCCTGAATCGAACCAACCCGAGGTCGCGCGGATGCGTGCGCTGGCCTTGGTCGCCAGGTAACGCCCCCAACTCGAGGAGATCGGATGATGCCCGGTAACGATTCGCCGCTCGCTCGGACCGACGACCAGCATGCACGACGGCACTCCAGCTGTCCCCAGAGTCAACGTCGACCAGGAGCGATGAGATGGCGTACGACAGCTCCCAGATACCGTGGACAGACGACCAGTGGGCTCGCATCGAGGACGTGATCCAGCAGGAAGCGAGGTCCGCGCGCGTGGCCGCGAGCTTCCTGCCGCTCTTCGGGCCGCTGCCGCCCGACGCCGACTTCGTGCGAGGCGAGACGATCAGTCGACGGTGTCCACGGCCACGGGTGTCACGCCCAGCGACGATCAACGACAGGACGACCGTGCAGCTCGCGACGCTGCAGGTGAAGGTGGAGTTGCGCGGCCGCCCAGATCGCCGATCCGGAGCTATCGAGCGCGCTGCAGCTCTTCCGCCGCGCAGCGAACGTGCTCGCGCGACTCGAGGATCTCGTGGTGTTCAGAGGGCTGGATGCTGCAGCCCCGAGCTTCCGGCCGGCTGCGACAGCCACCCTGCCGGCGAACTGGCAGATCACCGGTGGCCAGACGACGAACGGGTTGTGGTCCGACGAGCCATGCGGCAGGACACAGTGGCCGTGACGAAGCTCGCGCTCGAGCCGGTGCCACACGCTCGGCGAACGAGTTGGTGAGCAGCGGTGTCAGAGGCGATCCTGATGCTCGAGGCGAGCGGGCCATTTCGGTCCGTTCGCCGTCGTTCTCGGGCACGGATTCTTCAACGCAGTCCAGACGCCAGCAGGACTCGCTCGTGCTGCCGCAGGACCGCATCATCCCGTTCCTCGGCGGAGGTTCGTTGCTTCGGTCGTCCGCGCTCGACGACCGAATACGGGAGTGGTCGTCGCGCTCGGCGGGGCGCCGGTCGACCTCGTCGTCGCCAGGGACATGTCGGTCAACTTTCTGACGGTCACGGACGAGCCGACGTTCGTCTTCCGAGTGTTCGAGAAGATCGTGCTCCGCATCAAGCAGCCGGCGGCCATCTGCAGGCTAGAGTCGTAGGTGGATCAGGACGCTCCCACACTCCGCATCGGAACGCCGATGTCGGCCGAGCCGTCCAGCGCCGTCGCGGCCGGTTCGCAGCCGACGATCGAGCTCGTCGCGAGGCCGGGCCACCCGAGCAACCGGGTCGACGTTTCCTACCGCGTCGACGGTGGCCCGGTACGGGTCGCGCACGCCGCGCCGGTGGAGCCCGGCGTGCGTCCGGAGTCGCAGCCGTTCCTGGCGCGGCTTCCGGCGCTCGCGAGCGGCCAGCGGCTCGAGTACCGCGCCGAGCTGAGACGCGCCGGACGGCTGATCGACGTCGCGCCCGCCGACGGCACGTGGATGACGATGACCGCCGAAGCCCCTCCCCCGCGGGTCGATCCGCGACCGCCGCCCACGTCCGACACGGCCGGGAGTCCGCGCTTCGGCTACGAGCTCGAGCTTCTCGGCGCCCTGACCGTGCGACTGCGTCCCGAGGTGCTGGGGCACACGCCGGACGGATACCGCATCAACTTCTTCGTCGTGGAGGGAGAGATCCGCGGCCCGCGCCTCAACGGCACGGTACGGCCCGAAGGCGGCGACTGGATGGCCGTCCGTCCGGACGGCGTCGGCGTAGTCCACATCCGCGTCACGTACGAGATGCACAACGGTGGGCTCGTGCTCGAGCAATCCGGAGGCGTCATCTACGTCGGACCGGAAGGATACGAACGCGTGGTTCGCGGCGTCTTCGTCGGAACGCCGCACGTATACCTGACACCCAAGTACATCACGGCCGACCCACGCTGGGCCTGGATCAACCCGTTCCAGTGCTTCGGCATCGGATACGTGGTGATGGAGGAGCTGCGCCTCGAGTGCGACATCTACGCGCCGCACGTCACGAGCGTGTCCTCCGGTGACTAGGGTCGTCGTCCTCGGCGGAGGCGTCGCCGGCATGAGCGCCGCCCACGAGCTGATCGAACGTGGGTTCGACGTTCTCGTTCTCGAGCGCCGCGACATCCCGGGCGGGAAGGCCAGGAGCATCCCCGTGGCCGACGACGGCACCGGTCTCGGCGCACGCATGCTCGCCGACACCGGCGTGGAGTCGATCGAGCACCGTCTGCCCGGCGAGCACGGGTTCCGGTTCTTCCCGGGCTTCTACAAGCACGTGATCGACACGATGCGGCGGACCCCGTCGTTCGATGGGCGACCGGTTGCGGATCACCTGGTTCCGACGACCCGGGTCGGCTTCACGCAGTACGGCAAGCCGACCTTCGCTGTGCCGGCGGTGTTTCCAACCACGCCACAGGACGCGGGCACGGTGCTCCGGGACATCCTCCTCGCGTTCGGTCCGATCACCGATCTCACGCCAGAGGACCTCGCCGTGTTCGGCGCGCGCATCTGGCAGATCCTCACGTCGTGCCAGGAGCGCCGGATTGGCGAGTACGAGCAGACCGGGTGGTGGGAGTTCGTCGAGGCCGAGGCCCGGTCGGCTTCCTACCAGAAGTTTCTCGCTTCGGGAATCACGCGCTCGCTGGTGGCGGCCAAGGCGCGAAAGGCAAGCACGCGAACGATCGGCGACATCTTCCTGCAGTTGCTGCTCACCATCGTCAACCCGACCGAGGGCTCGACCGATCGGGTGCTGGACGGCCCGACGAACCTCGTCTGGGTCGACCCGTGGCTCGCGCACCTCAGGGCGCAAGGCGTCGACTACCGGCTCGACACGGAGGTCGAGGAGATCATGTGCGACGGGAGCCGGATCACCGGCGTCGGGGTGACCGCGAACGGGGTGCGGAGTGTCGTGACGGGCGACTACTACGTGGCCGCGCTCCCGCTCGAACGGATCGCCGGGCTCCTGAATGCCTCGCTGCTCTCCGCCGACCCGGCACTGGCGAATCTGCCCGCGCTCGCGCCGAATGTCGACTGGATGAACGGCATCCAGTACTACCTGCGGCGTGACGTTCGGATGGAGCACGGACATGTGATCCACATCGATACCGAATGGGCGCTGACGAGCATCTCGCAGCTCCAGTACTGGCGGACCGTCGCCCCGGAGCAGCTCGGCGGCGGCGACGTGCGCGGCATCGTCTCCGTCGACATCTCGGACTGGACGGCCGCAGGCTCCGACGGCCAGACGGCGATGGAGTCCTCGCGCGAAGAGGTCGCGTGGGAGACGTGGAAGCAGCTCAAGCGCTCGGTCAACGTCGAAGAGGAGCAACTGCGCGACGAAGACCTCATCACCTGGTTCCTCGACCCGGACATCTACCTCGACCCCGCCCACCCGGACACTCTCGGAAACGGGGAGCCGCTGCTCGTGAACCTCACAGGGACCTGGCCGCTACGTCCGGACGCGACGACGGCCATCCGGAACCTGTTCCTCGCCTCCGACTACGTCCGCACCAACACGGACCTGGCGACGATGGAAGGCGCCAACGAGGCGGCTCGCCGCGCGGTCAACGGCCTCCTCGACGCGGTCGGCCACGAGGGCCCTCGCTGCGAGGTGTGGCCCCTGCACGAGCCCGAGGTGCTGGCGCCCTGGCGGCTCCACGACGCTGCACGCTACGAGCGCGGCTTGCCCTGGGACGACTCGCTCCTGCAGGTGGCGGCGCACGCGGTCCGGGGAGCCTCGCCGCTCCTCGACCAGGTGCGTCCACTGCTCGAGCAGGTTCAGCCGTTCGTCGCACCCCTGGTCGATGCGCTGGAAGCGACGGAGGATCTGATGGAGGGCATTGGTGAGATGGGCTTCGTCGACCCGACCGTCAAGGCCGGCTCTGCCTACGTACGAACGCCTCAGGACCTGGCCCTCGACATCGCTGACCTCGTCCCGGGGAGCGGGGACGTCGTCGGTCCGGCTGGACTACTGGAAAGGGCAGGATGGCAGCGCGACAAGCTGTCCGACCAGCTTCTCGGCGGCGCGGCAGGTGTCGAGCCCGCCGACGCCGCGCCGGCTCGCGTCGTGGACGAGCCCGGTCCCACCGGGTTTCTCGAGCGGCTCGGCTGGTATCGCGCGATGGTCGACGACGCGCTCGCCGAGGGCGTGCCGATCAGCGAGCCGCAGAAGCATCTGTACGGGCTCGTCAAGGAGTTCGTCGAGCGGTCCGGGAAGGGTCTACGACCGGCGCTCTGCATCGCGACGGCGCGAGCCCTCGGTGGCCGCACGGAGGACGCGGTGCCTGCGGCCGCGGGCCTCGAGATGCTGCACAACGCATTTCTCGTCCACGACGACATCGAAGACGGCAGCGACTCGCGCCGCGGCGTGGCAACGATGCATCGACGGGTCGGAGTGCCGATTGCGATCAACACCGGCGACGCGATGAACGCGCTCGCGATGCGCTTGTTCCGCCAGAGCGGCGAACGCCTCGGCCCCACAGTTGCGCTCCGGCTCTACGACGAGGTCGACCACATGCTCCTCGAGAGTCTCGAGGGACAGGCGATGGAGCTCGGCTGGGTCCGCGACAACGATCTCTCGATCGGCGACGACGACTACCTGAGGCTCGTCCTCAAGAAGACCGCCTGGTACAGCTTCATCCACCCGATGCGGATCGGCGCGCTCGTCGCCGGCGGCAACGATGCCGACCTCGGTCGCTTCGACCGCTTCGGCTACCTGCTCGGGCTCGCCTTCCAGATCACGGACGACGTGCTCAACCTCGAGGGCAGCAGCGGACGGTACGGCAAGGAGATCGACGGTGATCTCTGGGAGGGGAAGCGGACCCTGGTGATCGCGCACGCCCTCAATCACCTCCACGGCGCCGACCGCACCTGGATCGACAACTTCCTGTCGCGACCTCGAGACCGGCGGCTGCCGCGCGAGGTTGTTCGGCTCCACGACATGCTCAAGGTGGGCGGCAGCATCGAGTGGGCCCGGCGATCCGCTGCTGCGTTCGCCGAAGCGGCCGCACACGAGTTCGACAGCGTTGCCTTCGCCGATGTTCCGGCGAGCCCCGATCTCGATTGGTTGCGCTCGAGCGTGCGGTTTCTCGTCGATCGCGACGCCTGAAGACGAAGCTGCCCTCGTTTCATCCATGTCGCCGCCGGCGACCATTGGCGACGGGCGCGGGCAGGGGTCACCTGCCCGCGGTGTGTGTCCGTTGGACTGCCGAGGCGAGCCGGGTATCGAGGCGGAGCCTTGCCAGCGCGCGTTCGCGGGTCGGGCCGATCGAGCCGGGTGGCATGCTCAGCTTCGTCGACAACACTTGGTAGCTGGGGGTGGGGCCGTTGAAGAGGGCGGTGACCACCGAGCGCTGCCGCTCGGGGAGCCGCTCGACGGCGGCGTGAACGGCGGTGCGCTCCTCCTCCTCTACCAGGGAGCTCTCGAAGGTCGGGTGGTCGCTCTCGTCGGGATGGCGCGGTTCCTCGACGGCGATCTCACGCTGACGCGACTTGATCGTACGGAGCGCTTGACGCCTGGCGGTTACGCAGAGCCAGCCGCTGACAGCCTCGGGCTCGCGTACCTGGGCGATATGCGTGAACGCGGCCACCCAGGTTGCCTGCACGACGTCGTCGACGTCGGCGGCCGACAGCCGATAGTCGCGGGCGACGGCGCGAAGCATCGGCGTGAACCGCGTGACGAGCGACGCCCAGGCCTGCGGATCTCCCGATCGCGCCGCCACCACGAGCTCGACGAGCCCGTCGGACGTTTCGTTGCTGGGCTTGGCAGCGCCGCGACCGGGCCGGGCGAGCCGCCGGCGAAGCTCCAGCTCGTGTTGCCGGGTGAGGTCGGAGTGAATGCTGGGATGAAGGGCCATGACTCTCTCCTTGCCGCTTGGGGGTCGGTCAGCCTGGTGGGGCTGAACGCGATGGCGCCGCCGGACGGGTCGTATCTGCTGACTGGGCCGGTGGCGACATCTCGACACCGACGGTAGGAGGAGGGCTCGCCCGCGTCGTTCCGGCCGCGGAGCTCCCGAATGTCTAATCGCAGACGTTGGCCCTAGAATCAAGGCGTGCAGTGGGAGCTCTTCGACGGGGTACCAGCAGAGGACCTCCGCCGTGTGCTCGCGATCGCGCGCCGCCGAACCTTCAGGCGCGGCGAAGTCGTCTTTCATCAGGACGACCCGGCGGATTCGCTCCACCTCGTCGTCGAGGGCCGCTTCGGGATCGCGCGGCGTACCACGATCGGCGAGGACACGCTCCTCGCGATCCGCGCTCGCGGTGAGGCCTTCGGCGAGCTCGCGCTCGTCTCCGGTCGAGAGAGGTCAGCGACGGTAACGGCCCTCGAGGAGGGCGAGACGCTCTGTGTGCATCGCATCGATTTCGACGAGCTCCGCGCCCGACACTCGAGCGTCGACCGAGTGCTCGTCAGCCTGCTCGCCCGACAGCTGCAACGAATGAACGAGCTGCTGAGCGAGGCGTTCTACGAGAACGCGCGCCGTCGCGTCCTGCGCCGACTCCTCGAGCTCGGAAACGTCGATGAGGCCAGCGGCGCAGAAGAGATCCGCATCACCCAGGAGCAGCTCGGCGCGCTCGCAGGCGCATCACGAGCGACCGTCGCCTCCGTCCTCGCCGCCGAGCGAGCCCACGGCACGATCGAGGTCAAGCGCGGCGTCACCATACTCCGCGACCGGACCGCCGTGACCCGACGAGCCGGCCTTCCACCCGCACGCAACTGAGGTCCGATGGTCGGCCTCGTCGAGATCGGCTACGTGTGCGGGTCGGGAAGCCGCTCGCGGCGCGCCTTCATCACCCACAGCGTCACCGCGCCGCGAGGGCCGGCGGTCCACGCGATCCCGGCAGGAGCGTGGCAATGAATGGAGTCGCCTTCGACGAGCTCGTGCCGATCGCGGTCGACCTCGACGGCGATGGAGCCCTCGTAGACGAAGATGAACACGTCGTCGCCCGAGCGGGACAGGGGCGGCGAGGCGGCTCCTGCCTCATGCCGGCGGTAATTCGCGGCGCTATGCCGCGCCAATTCCGGATCGCCCCGGAGGATGGAGCGGCTCCGAGTTGGCCGTCCCGCGAACGGCCGGCCCCTGCCATGGGCCAAGGATACTCCCAGGGCCTTCGATCTCAAACAGCCGTTTCGAGGCGCCTTGGCGCAAACGCGCGCCGCTGACCCTCAAGCCTCACTGCTGACGGCCGCAACCCCCTCGATCGGCGCTCCGACTCGCGAGGAGACGATCTCCTCGACGGTCTCGGCGCTCTCCAGGTTGCCGAGGACGGCCGAGAGGAAGTCCATGCGGCGGATCACGAGCAGAACAGAATCCGTTGCCGCCGACACGGTCGCTGTGCGCGGAACGTCGCGGAGGAGCGCAATCTCGCCGAAGGAGTCGCCGGGGCCAATCGTCCGGAGCAGCCGGCCGTCGGAGCTGACCTCGAGCGATCCGTCGACGACCACATAGAACGTGTCGCCCCGCTCGCCCTCCGCGATCACTACCGTGCCCGCCGGAACGGCCTCCCTCAGCGCTGCCCGCGCGAGCTTCTCGAGCGAGGTCGGCGGCAGCGGCTCGAAGAGCGGCACCGCGACGACGGACGAGAGCGCAGCTTCGGGCACGGAGGCGTAGTCGTCGATCCGCCTGAGGCGCGGGTAGATGAGGAGCGCAACGGCCGGAAGCAGCGCGCCGCCGAGCGCCAGCGCTCCTCTGATCCCGACCACGTCGATCAGCGCCGGGGCGGCGATCGAGCCGATCCCGGTCGACGCGAGAATGCCGACGTAGAACACGCCGAACACGCGGCCCAGCACGCGGTCGTCGGCGATGCGCTGCATCTGCGTGAAGCCCGCCACGTCGAGCACCGCGTTACCGATGCCTGACACGACGAAGGCCACCACCACGATCACGAGGCCGGGCCGGAGGGCGATCACGATCAGGGGCAGCCCCCACACGACCAGGGCGAGCGCGATCGGTCGGCCGAGCCGGCGCATGCCGACCATCGACGTCGCGCCGAGAGCACCGATCACCACGCCGGCCCCGAACGTGCCGCTGATGAACCCGACAGCACCCTCGCCAAGACCCAGGGTCGTCAGCGTCAACGACACGACGAGCACGTTGAGCATCCCGCGGACGAACGTCTGCACCCAGAACCCGCCGAGGATCGCGGCGAGGTCCGGCAGGCGCGCCAACTCCCGGAGGCCGCCGCTCAGCGTGTCGAGCGCGGACTCGCGATCCAGCCGGGCGACGAGAGTCGGGTCGGCAGGCGACCGAACGCCCGTCAGGAGCAGCGCGCTGGCCAACGAGAACCCGGCAGCGACGCCCAGGGCCGCGGGCGGCCCACTCGCCGCGAGAACAACGCCGGCGAGCGCCGGGCCGAGCAGCGTCGCCAGGCCCTCGAAGGTCATCTGGGTGACGTTCGCGGCCACGAGCTCCTCGGGGGAACGGGCCAGCATCGGCGCGAGCGCGAGCTGCGCCGGACGGCACGGCGCGGCGACGACGCCCACGACGGCGATCAAGAGATACGTCAACGCGGCCGGCCCGTTTTCCTCGATCACTGCCGCGACTCCGCCAACGAGCAACGCCTGCACCACGTACGCGACGACCAGAACCCGGTGCCGCGGGAAACGGTCGGCGACGGCTGCGCCGAATGGGAGCGCAATGGCCGCGGGGAGCATCCGCAGCAGCCCGACGAGACCGACGGCCGCGGCACCGCCGTCCCCGTACGCCCAGACCGAGACTGCCAGGAGCGAAGCCCACTCGACCACGAAGAAACCGCCCCAGGCGAGCTCGAGACACCGGAGCTCCCGATTCCGAAAGACATCCTCGACAGCGCCTACCTGGTCGCCAAGAGCATGTGTGAAACCCCTGATCGGCGATCCTCTCACCCGCGTCGGCGCCGGGGAATCGAGCCGTCGCGGGACAGTACCACCGACCCGATTGCGTCATGGTGGTGACACTCGGGCAGGGCTACCGTGGCTTTCGCGAGTCAGCGTGAGCTTCCCAGGTCGAACGCTGCTCCAGCCACACCAACTGTTACGGCCTGGGATCAACGAGAGGAACACCTTGAAGAAGGGAATCACCCTCATCGCGGGGCTCATCGCAGTGCTCGCGATCACCTCCGGCGCAGTTGCCGCCAACCACTACCTGATCACGTCGTCCAGCCAGATCAAGGACGGCGTCATCGCGCTCTCCGACCTCTCGCCCGCCGCCCGCAAGGCGCTCGAGGGCCAGCAGGGAACGACCGTCGCGAGCGTTCAGGGACTTCCTGGGGCGCAGGGCCCCAAGGGCGACTCCGGCGCCAACGGGTCGCAGGGCCCGAAGGGCGACACCGGCGCTAACGGGCCGCAGGGCCCGAAGGGCGACCCGGGCTCGCAGGGGCAGAACGGCGTCAGCGGCTACGAGGTTCGCACGTGGCGCTACTCCAAGGATGACAACAACTCGGACATGGGTCCCGGGTACGCCGGCGTCGGCGGCGGCGCGATCGCCACGGTCGCCTGCTCGCCCGACAAGGTCGCGATCGGCGGCGGCTACCGGTTCACCTCGCCGGGTGCCAGCGGCTTCAACTCGCCGGCACTCACCGACGGAAGCGGCGTCATCGCCTCCTTCCCCGGGCGCATGGACTGGAACACGAATACGGTCAAGCCGGACGACAACAGCGGCTGGATCGTGCAGGTCAACAACAACGTGAACGCTGCCGACATGACGCTGTACGTCATCTGCGTGAACGCCAAGTAACAAGCCCCAAATAACAAGCCTCAGCTCCGCTCGAAGCCGAAGGGCGCCCTCGACGGCGCCCTTCGGCGTTCCGGCCAAAACGTGACAAACCTCGGCCGATCGACCACACTGGCCGGAATGGCTTCACCCCCCCAAGGGTTGGCGGTCGGCGGGGATGTCGAGCGGGCGCTCGCCGGCATTTCCGTCCCGAGCTACGTCCTCGACACGGACGGGTTCGTCAGGTGGATCAACCCAGCGGGCGAACGCCTCCTCGGCAACATCCGCGGCCTCCACTTCACCTCCGTCGTCGGCCCGGAGGACCAGGCGAAGGCGCGGGAGCTCTTCACTCGCAAGGTGCTCGGCACGACCGCCGCGACCGAGGCAAGCGGAGTCTTCGTCTCGACCAACGGAACCCGCCTCGCGCTCGAGGTCAGCGCCGTCCCGCTGATGGGCGGCGAGCGCGTGGTCGGAGTCTTCGGGCTACTGACCGGCCCGCTCGAGGCGGAGGCGACCGCACCGCCCGCGCATCTGACGCCACGCCAGGCCGAGGTGCTACGGCTCCTGGAACAAGGTCGCTCGACGAAGCAGATCGCGCAGGAGCTCCACCTGAGCACGGAGACGGTCCGGAACCACGTCCGCCATCTGCTGAGAGCTCTCGGAGTGAACACACGTCTAGAAGCGGTGGCCGCCGCGCGACACGGCAGTGACTCCGGAGCGGGTCCCTAGACCGCCTCGCTACCCGAACGTGAAGGAGTAGGCCCTGACTCCGGGCGTGAGCTCGAGCCTGAGGAGCTCCTTCTTCACCGAGGAGAGCTGCTCGACGCTGTACAGCCTGTAGGCGTTGACCCCGAACGTTCTCGCCGGGCTGCCGGCCACCGTCGCGGTCACGCGGCCGTGACCTCCGAGGACGATGTAGACGTCACGGGCCTCGAAGCGGAGCGAGAGACCCGCCCCGTTCCCGGCGAGCGCCTCATCGCGCGCGACCCGCCACTGGCCCGAGAAGGACAACGCGTGCAGCGGGATGGAGCGCCGAAGCGGGTAGTCGGCGAGCCGGTCGCGGGCGACGATCGCGCCGGCGTAGTGCGAGACGTCGAGCCGGCCGTACCCGAGGTAGAGCTCAGGTGTGATCTCGCCGACCGGCGTCCGGTCGGGGACCGCAGCTGCCTGCCCGTTCGCGCCGAGTAGGTCCCTGATGTCTTGCTCCATCTCGTCGTAGTCCCCCTCGCCGACGTGGTCGACGCGGAGCTGGCCCGACCGGTCGATCAGGTACTCGGCCGGCCAGTAGTCGTTGTCGTAGGCCTTCCAGGTGGCGAACGCGTTGTCCTGGACGACCGGGTAGGCGATCCCGAGCCGCTTGATCGCGGCCGAGACGTTCGAGGCGACGTGCTCGAAGGCGAACTCGGGGCTGTGCACGCCGACGATCACGAGCCCGTCGGCCCGGTAGGCCGCATACCAGGCCTTCAGGTGCGGGATCGTGCGCAGGCAGTTGATGCACGAGTACGTCCAGAAGTCGACCAGGACGACCTTCCCGTGCAGGCTCGCAAGCGTCAGCGGCTTCGAGTTGAACCAGTCGCCTCCGGGCACGAGCTCGGGCGCCACCTGGGCGAGCACCGGCAGCGTCGAGGCACCCGGACCGGGCTCGGCCCTCGGAGTCGCATCGGTCGTCGTGTCGCCGGCGGCCGCGCGGCTGCCCAGCGCAAGGGAGGACCCGAGGCCGATGCCCAGGACGACGATCAGGGCCGCGGTCACCAGAGCGCGAGAGAGAACCACTCGGTCGAGGGTAGCCCACCCTCGTTGATGAGAGACTGAACCAGGCACTCGACCAGGGTGTGACCCGGGGGCGAGGAGGCGGATGCTGCGCGAGGCTCCTGGAGCACACCGACACGACTTCGCGGCGTTCAGGTCGCTGCGCTGAGAGGAGGGCACCGTGACAACGAACGAGCTCGTCAGAGAAGGGCACCTGCCGTCGTTCGACGGGGCGCTCGAGTGGCTCAACTCGGAGCCGCTCACGCCTGCCGGGCTGCGCGGCAAGGCGGTGCTGGTCCAGTTCTGGACGTACACCTGCATCAACTGGCTGCGGACACTTCCCTACATCCGCGCGTGGGACGAGAAGTACCGCGACCAGGGGCTGGTCGTGATCGGCGTCCATACCCCCGAGTTCGGGGTGGAGCACAACGTCGACTACATCCGCCGGGCGATCACCACGATGAGGATCTCGTATCCGGTCGCCGTGGACAGCGACTACGCGGTCTGGGACGCCTTCGACAACCGCTACTGGCCCGCGGCGTACTACGCCGACGCCGAGGGAGCGATCCGGAGCCACCAGTTCGGCGAGGGCCGGTACGACGAGCAGGAGCGCGTGATCCAGCGGCTACTGGTCGAGGCCGGCCACGCCGACGTCGACCGCGACCTCGTCTCGATCGTCGGGAAGGACGCCGAGGCTCCCGCCGACTGGAGCACGCTCGAGTCGGGGGAGACGTACGTCGGCTATGCGCGCGGCGAGGGGCTCGGCTCGCCCGAGCGTCCCGACGAGGACTCGCCACGCGACTACACGATCCCGGACGAGCTCCGGCTCGGCCGCTGGGCCCTCGGCGGAAGCTGGACGATCGGCCGCGAGGCGATCCGGTCGAACGAGCCAGGCGGCAAGATCGCGATGCGCTTCCACGCCCGCGATCTCCACCTCGTGATGGGCATGTCGGGCGGCGCGCCGGCCGGGTTCCAGGTTCGGATCGACGGCGAGCCGCCGGGCCCATCTCACGGGACGGACACCGACGAGGCGGGCAACGGGACGGTCGCCGAGCCGCGCCTGTACCAACTCGTCCGTCAGACGGGCAGGATCGAGGACCGGACGTTCGAGATCACCTTCGAGGACCCGGGCGCCGAGGCCTTCGTGTTCACCTTCGGCTAGGCAAGCGGGGCGACTACTCGCCTGCGTCGAGCGTCTTCGGAGGCTCCTTGAGCAGCTTGCTCGGCGTGAAGATCAGCTCGGGGCGGATCCAGTCGTTCCCGAGCTCGATCCCGTCTGCGCGGTCGATCGCATCCCAGAGCGGCTTGGCCCAGAGGTGCTCGAGAAGGACGAGCGCGGCGGACATGTTCTCGGGCAGGGTCTGCGTCACGCGAAAGACGTCGTCCTCGTCGAAGTAGTGCCCGTCCGCGAGCTCCGCCGCACCGGCGATCGCGCCACGGTCCATCCCTTCGGGGCCGGCCGCCACGAGCCCGGCGAGCGCCCCGAAGTACGCCCCGAGCGACACCGCCTCGCCCCAGTCGAGGTCGGACGCCGTCGTGACCATGACCCCGCCCATGGAGTCCTTGCGCACGAAGAGCAGATCGATGATCCGCAGTGTCCCCTCGCCCTTGAGCCGCTCGAGCTCGGGCAGGATCTCGCCCCTGAAGTGGTTCCCCTCGAAGGCGACGCTGAGCATCTGAATCGGACCTACCGACTCGACGGCGTCAGCTCCCGGCTCGGTGCCCACGACCTGAGGCTAGCGCACTCGAGCTGAGATGATCAGCTTCTGATGGTCGACGTCGTCTGCCTCGGGATCCTCGTCGCCGACGTGGTCGCGCGGCCCGTCGATGCCGTACCCCGCCCGGGGACGCTCGCGCTCGTCGACTCGGTCGTCCTCCGCGGGGGCGGCTGCGCGCTCAACACCTCGAGCGCCCTCGCGCGCCTCGGGCTCCGCACGCGGGTGATCGGCAAGGTCGGCGCCGACGCGTTCGGAGACTTTGTCGTCTCGCTCCTCCGCGAGCGGGGAGTCGACGGGCGCGGGGTCATCCGCGACCCCGGCGTCCCCACCTCGGCGAGTGTCGCGCTCGTGGACTCGGCCGGCGAGCGCACCTTCCTGCACAACCCGGGAGCCAACGACGCGCTCCGCCCCGACGAGGTCGGCGACGACGCGTACTCGGGCCGTGCCCTCCACCTCGCGGGCGCGCTCGTGCTCGGGGGGCTCGACGGCGAGCCTGCCGCCACGATCCTGGCCGAGGCTCGGCGGCGGGGGCTCCACACCTCGCTCGACCCGGTCTTCGACGCGAGCGGGCGCTGGGATCGCGTGCTGCCTGCGCTTCCCCATTGCGATCTCGTCACCCCCGGACGGGCCGAGGCCGAGGGGATCACCGGCGAGAGCGACCCCGGCCGTGCTGCGCGGCGGCTCCGTGAGCTCGGAGCCGGGACGGCGGCGGTCACTCTCGGCGCCGAGGGCTGCTTTCTCGCCGCGGAGGACTTCGACGGCCTCGTCCCAGCGGTCCCGGTCGACGCGGTCGACGGCACCGGCGCCGGCGATGCCTTCGCAGCCGGGTTCCTGTACGGGCGGCTCGCAGGCTGGGGCACCGAGGCATGCGCCCGCTTCGCGAACGCCGCCGGCGCGCTCGCGACAACCGCGGTCGGCGCCTTCGAGGGCGTCGCCGACCTCGAACGTACTCTTGCGCTCACGTGAAGGCCCGCCTCAACCGCCTGTTCGCCGCCGACGGACGCTGCTTCGACGTCGCCGTCGATCACGGCTTCTTCGGCGAGGCCTCGTTCCTCGCGGGGATCGAGGACATGGAGGGCACGATCGCGACGCTCGTCGAGGCGGCGCCCGACGCGATCCAGCTCTCGCCGGGGCAGGCGCCGCTCCTCCAGTCACGCGCGGGCCGGAAGCCCGCCCTCGTGCTCCGCACCGATGTGGCCAACGTCTACGGCCCCGAGCATCCCGGCCGGCTGTTCAGCGAGGTCGCCGCCGGCGCGGTCGAGCTGGCGCTCCGCCTCGACGCGGCCTGCGTCGTCGTCAACCTCCTCGAGATCCCCGGCGAGCCGGAGCTCCACCGCGCGTGCATCCGCAACGTCGTCGGCCTCAAGCTCGCGTGCGATTCGGCCGGGATGCCGCTCATGGTCGAGCCGCTCGTGTTCAAGCCGGGCGAACGCGGCTACGGCTCCGACGGCGACCCCGAGAAGATCGTGCCCCTCGTCCGCCAGGCGGTCGAGCTCGGCGCCGACGTGATCAAGGCCGACTTCACGGACGACCTCGCCGACTACCCCCGCGTGCTCGAGGCCGCCGCTCCGCGGCCCGTGCTCGTTCGCGGTGGCGGCCGGGCCTCCGAGGAGGAGGTGCTCGCGAAGACCGCCGAGGTGATGAGGCTCGGCGCCGCGGGGATCGTCTTCGGCCGTAACGTCATCCAGCACCCGGATCCCGTTGCGATGACGCGCCGGTTGATGTCCGTCGTCCATGGCTGACCGCGTCGTCGGCTTCGGCCTCGTCGGGGGCGGGCTCATGGGGCGCGAGTTCGCGAGCGCCGCCGCGCGCTGGGTGCACCTTTCACCGCTGGGCGTCCGGCCGCGGCTCGTCCACGTGTGCGACCCGAGCCCCGACGCGCTCGCCTGGTACGACCGGCTCGACCCTGCTCCGCGCCTCACGGCCGATCTCGCCGCCCTGCTGGACGACGACGAGGTCGAGGCCGTCTACTGCGCCGTCCCTCACCACCTGCACGAGGAGGTCTACGTCGCCGTCCTCGAGGCGGGGAAGCACCTGCTGGGCGAGAAGCCGTTCGGCATCGACCTGGCGGCGAACGAGGCGATCAACCGCGCGATCCCGGCCGACCTGCTCGTCCGCTGCTCATCGGAGCTCCCGTTCTACCCGGGTGGCCAGGCGATCGCCCGCTGGATCGCGGAGGGCCGCTTCGGCCGTGTCCTCGAGGTGCGATCGCTCTTCCTGCACTCGAGCGACCTCGACCCCGGCAAGCCGATCAACTGGAAGCGGCTCGCGGCGACGAACGGCGCGTACGGCTGCATGGGCGACCTCGGAATGCACGCGTTGCACTTGCCGCTCCGGGTGGGCTGGCAGCCGGCGAACGTCCGGGCGATCCTCTCGAACGTCTTCCCCGAGCGGCCCGGCCCGGACGGCGAGCCCGTCGCCTGCGACACCTGGGACAACGCCGTGCTGCTCTGTGAGACGGCCGGCTTCCCGATGCGGATCGAGACGAAGCGCATCGCCCCCGGCGAGAAGAACACCTGGGTCATCGAGGTCGACGGCACCGAGGGGTCGATCGCCTACTCGACGAAGTTCCCGAAGACGCTTCGGACGATGACCTACGAGCCCGGCCGCGAGCAGGAATGGCGCGTCACCGACCTCGGGTACGAGTCGGCCTATCCGGCGATCACCGGGTCGATCTTCGAATTCGGGTTCTCCGACGCCGTGCTCCAGATGTGGGCGGCCTTCTGCGACGAGCTTGCCCACGGCCGTGCGGGAATGCGACAGCCCTTTTACTGCGCCACTCCCGGGGAGGCGGCGGCGACGCATCGCCTGTTCACTGCGGCGCTCCGCTCCGAGGAAGCGGGCGCCGTCGTCCCGGTGTAGCGCTGCTAGACCGCGTCGAGCGACTCGGCGAGCACGCGGCCGAGCGTCGAGAGCTCGTCCTCGGTCACGACGAATGGTGGCGAGATCTGCAGCGCGACTCCTCTTAGCCCACGAACGAGGACGCCACGCGCACGCGCCTCGTCGACGACGGCCGCGAGCTTCGCGCCGTCGGTGAGCTCGACCGCGCCGAGGAGGCCGAGGCCTGCCCGTACCTCGGCGACGAGCGCGTGCGACTCGAGCGGCCGCAGCGTCGCGTCGAGCACGGGCTCGAGCTGCGCGACCCGGTCGACCAGGCCTTCGCGTTCGATCACGTCGAGGTTCGCGAGCGCGACGGCGCAGGCTGTCGTATGGCCCGAGTAGGTGTAGCCGTGGCGGAAGGCGTGCACCGTCCCCGGCTGCCAGAAGGGCTCGGCGACCCTCGCGGAGACGATCACGGCACCGAGCGGGATGTAGCCCGAGGAGATCCCCTTGGCACAGGTCATGAGATCCGGGGCGATCCCGAGCCGCTCCGACCCGAACCACCTGCCGAGCCGGCCGAAGCCGGTGATGACCTCGTCGGCGACCAGCAGCACGTCGCGCTCCCGGCATACGCGCTGGACGGCGTCGAAATATCCGTCGGGCGGGAGCATGACGCCCCCGGCTCCGACCACCGGCTCGGCGAAGAACGCAGCGACGTTCTCGGGGCCGATGTCGTCGATCGTCGCCGCCAGCGCGTCCGCGTCGTTCCAGGGAACCTGGGCGACCTCGGGGACGAGGCGGCCGTACGGCTCGACGAGCGCGACCATGCCGCCGAGGGCGGTGCCGTAGGCGTTCGAGCCGTGATAGGCGAACTGCCGGGAGATGATCAGGCGCTTGTCGGGCTTCCCGACTGCCGTCCAGTACGCGCGGGAAAGCTTGGCGGCGGTGTCGATCGAGTCCCCGCCGCCGGAGGAGAAGAACACCTTCGCCCCCTCCATCGGCGCGAGGGCCGAGACGCGGTCGGCGAGCGCCTCGGCCGGTGGCGAGGTGTAGCGCTCGTAGGTCTGGAACGCCTCCAGCGTGCGCATCTGGGCGTCGGCGGCCTCGGCGAGCTCGGCCCGTCCGTGGCCGATGTTGCAGTACCAGAGGGAGGCGGTCGCGTCGAGGTAGGCCTTTCCCTCGTCGTCCCATACCGTCGAGCCCGAGCCGCGCACGATCGTGATCGCGCGCTCGCGGATCGACGCCCATGTTCGCCATCGGGTTCCAGAACGACCGCTCGGCCATTCCTCGATGCTAGTCAGATGGACGGCCGCTAGACGCTCAGCCCCGCGCGGTAGGCCGACTCGAGGAACTCGAGGAGTGCCGCCCGCGGATCGGTCGCGGTGCGCACGGCGTCGTACGGAAGCAGGAACTCGCCCAGCCCGTCGCTCCACCTCGCGGCGTGCGGCTCGACGGCCGCGGCCTCGATCTTGTCTGGCTTCGGAGACGTGTAGGCGTAGAACGCCGGGCTCGGGTGGCCGGGATCGCCCGGCCAGAAGCCCGCGGCGTGCTCGGCGGGAGCGAACCGGCTGTAGGCGAGGTCGAGCGACCCCCACCAGAGCTGGACCGGCGTCACCCGCCCGTCGAAAGCAGCTCGGTGCTCGGCCAGGACACCGCGTACCGCGATCAGCACCTGCCAGAAGCTGTTCGCCCACTCCGGCTCGTAGGTCGCGTGCACGGTGTCCTCCGCAAACGGGATGCCGTCCTCGACGTCGCTCGGTCCCGCGGAGATCTCGACCTCGACGCCTGCCGCCGCGAGGAGGCCGAGAAGCTCGGAGTGGAACGCGGCGACCGTGCGAGGCACGAGCTCGAGGCGGTCGGCCCGGCCATCCGTGAAGAGCACCGAGACGGAGTGGTCGACGAAGTCGAACCTGATCTCGAAGGCGCCGTCACCGAGCGGGATCGGCGAGGTGGTGACGCCGCGGGCGCTCAGGTAGAACGGCGCCTGACCCCAGCCCGGCTCGACGGGCGAGAGGGTCGCACGGACCTTGCCCGCGACCTGCATGTACAGGTGGAGCGTCTCCTTGGTGTCGCGCCAGGCTTCGTAGGGAAGCTCCGGCCAGGCCGTCACCGATCTAGACGCGGGATGCCTCGTAACGCGACTGCGCTGCGCGCGAGGAGTACGTGAGGAGGTCGAGGAAGACGCCGAACGCGACGAGCACCCAGCCGCCGCCCGACACGCCGTTCACCGGGCCCCAGACGATCAGATAGCAGAGCGTCGTCCACGGGAAGAACAGGAGCCCGAGGAGCGGCCACACCCAGGTGGAGAACGCAGCATCGACCCGGTTGCTGTCGAAGATCCACACGAGCAGAAGGGCGAACCGCGGGCCGATGAAGGCCATCGAGAGGGCGAGGCAACACAAAGCCCGGTGAGTCTAACGGGTTATGCGGCGACGGTAGGCGCGGGTCTTCGTTCGGTTGCCGCAGATCTGCATCGAGCACCATGAGGCGGATCGGTTTCGGGAGTAGTCGTAGAACGACCAGCGGCACGCGACGTTGCGGCAGCACTTGAGCCGCGGCCAGGTTCCGTCGGTCATGGCGCCGAGGCACGTCACCGCGACCCGGCCGAGGACTCCATCGAGGCCTGGCGCCGTGGGAACGACGGCCCGCGTCTCGAAGTCGACCGTGAGCCTCGCCTGCGACGCCGCGCCGTTCAGCGCCTCCCAGCGCTCGGCGGGCCGGCCCTGGCCGTTGTTCGCGTAGAGGAGCTCCCGGATCGACTCGCGCAGTCCCCGGGCTCGGTCGAGCTCGGCATCGGTGGGCGCATCGAGCCCTTCCTCCGCCAGGAACGCCGCCAGCCACTCGCGGTCGTGGCTCAGGTCGACGGTGTTCACGAAGCGCTGCACGAGGCGCAGCGGCTCCGGGGCCGCATTGGGAAGGTCGTAGCGCGGCTTCTTCTTGGCCATGCGGCGACACCAGTGTAGCCTCTTCACCGGTGTCCCTCTCACAGGCCACGTCCTTCGAGCGCCGCCGGCGCTTCCGGCTTCGCGCCCCGGCCGCGGTGGCCGTGGCTCGGCTTCGCGCGCGGCCCGGCCGGTCGCTCCTCGTCGTCACGGGAGTCGCCGCCGCGACCGCGCTTCTCGCCGGCGTAGTCGGCGGCGGGCTCGCAGCGCGCGACCGGGCGCTGCAGCGCTCGCTCCTCGCGATCCCGCCCGATGCGCGCAGCTTCACAGTCAGCGCCTACGACCTGCCGTTCGGGAAGACCTACGGCCAGGCGAACCGGGCCGCCCGCTCGGCGCTCGCGCTCGTGACGACAGCGCGTCCGGCGGCGGTGACGCGGTTCCCGTTGCTCCGGATCGACCACGAGGTGGTGAGTCTCGCCGGAGTGGACGACCTGTCCTCGTCCTTCCGGCTCCTCTCGGGGCGCTGGCCGGCCGCCTGCCGGCCGGCTCGCTGCGAGGTCGTCGAGGTCGGCCACGGCGGGAGCGCGCGGCTCGACGAAGCTGGGATCCACCTCGTCCGCGTCGGGTTCGCCTCCCCGGCGGGCGCTTCGGCAGCGTTCCCCGCTTCGGACGCACCGCTCCTCGTCACCCGGTCGGCCGCCGCGTTCGAGCAGCTTCCGGCCTTCCAGGGAATCTCGAGGCTCCACCTCTGGTCCGCGCCGCTGGACCCGCGGAGCGTCCACGTCTGGCAGCTGTCTCGGATCCTGGCCGGGGAGTCGGCGGCGCAGGCGCAGCTGGCTGCGGCCGGCGGCGACACCTACTCGCTGACCGGAGCGGACGCGGCCCTCCAGAGCGCGCAGCGCGACGGCCGCGTCGCTTCTCAGCGCATGGTGCTGGTGGGCGGCGAGATCAGCGCGCTCCTGCTCGGGTTCGCGCTCGTCGCCGCCGTCGGGCTCCGGCGCGGCGTCTGGAACGAGGCCCGGCGGCTCTCGCAGCGAGGCGCGCGTCGCGGCCAGGTGTGGCTCGCGGTCACGACCGAGGTCGGCGCGATGACGGTCACCGGGGTGGTGGCCGGGCTGCTGATCGGCACGCTCGCCGTCGCCCTCGTGGGCGGGACCCTCTCGCTGCCGGTGGGGCCGCTCCTCGACCACTCCGTCCTCACCACGCTCGGGCTCGCGATCGCGCTCGGGGCCTGGCTCATCTCGACGACGGCGATCGCGGTCGCCGTGCGCGCCCCGGAACGAAGAGGGCGACGCGGCCTGCGGCCGATCGACGTCGCTGCGCTCGGCGCGCTCGTCGCGATCGTGCTCGCGGTGACGAGCACGAGTGCCACGGCCGGCGTCGAGTCGTCGCGGAGCCGCCTCTTGTACACCCTGCTTCCGGGGCTCGTCTGCTTCGTCGCCGCGGTCACGGCGGGCCGGCTGCTCGGGCCGGCGATGCGGCTCGGCGAGCGTTGGACGCGCTCCGCCGCCGCGGCCCTCCACCTTGCGTTCCTCGCACTTGCACGGGCTCCGGCCCGGACCGTGGCGACGGTCGCGTTCCTCATCGTCAGCATCGGGCTCGCGCTCTTCGCGGCGGGCTACCGTGCGACGCTCGAGGACGGCGCCCGCGACGAGGCGGCCTACGCGGTGCCGCTCGACTACACGCTTTCCGAGGGCCCGCGCCTCGTCCTCCCGCTCGACGCGGCTCCCCTCTCCAGTTACAGCCGGACCGGGATGCGTGCCTACCCCGTGCTCCGGCGGACGGCGACGGTGGCCGGGGCGGGAACCTCGGCGCTCGCGCCGACCGTGCTCGGCATCCCGGCGGAGGCGATCGCGAAGCTGCACTGGCGGTCGGACTACTCCGGGCTCTCGCCGCGCTCGATCGCGAAGCTCCTCGGCGCGGGTGGGACGGTGTCGCTGCGCGGCGTCCCGATCCCGGCAGGCACGGAAGACGTCGGCCTCGACATTCGGGTGAAGGGCGTGCCGGTGCAGCTCGACCTCCTCGTCGCCGACGCCGCCGGGCGCCTGAGAAAGGTGCGGCTCGGCTCGCGCGGGCCCGGTGCCTGGCACCTCGGGGCCCGGATGCCCGCGTCGGCGCGGCGGTTGATCGGGCTTCAGACCTCGCTGGAGGCGAACCAGGCGCACCAGCTGGCCCACCGGCAGGCCGGCGGCGACAACACGTTCAACCCGGTCGGCTCGACGCAGCTCGGGCCGCTCACGGCGGGCGGGAAGGCGCTCACCGACTGGCGCGGGTTCGTCACGACCTCGAACGGGCAGCTCGCCGGGGGCCTGCTCTCGTATGCGTTCGAGCTCCATCAGTCGATCGTGGCTCGTCTTCCCCAGCCGACCGACGGCCACCCGCTTCAGGTGCTCGCGAGCGCGAACATCGTGCGCTCGGCTCCCGTCGGCGGGGTGATCACGCTGAACTTCCAGGACGCGCAGGTGCCGGCGCAGATCGTCGGTGTCGCCAAGCGCTTCCCGGACTCGCAGGACCTCGGCCAGGGCTTCGTCGTGGTCGACGAGAGCCATCTCGCGACGGCGCTCGGCGCGGATGCTCCCGGGACGTCGGAGCCGGACGAGCTCTGGCTCTCGGGCCCGGCGTCTGCCGAGGCGACGCTCTCCAAGGAGCCGTTCGCGGCGCTCCAGCTCGACTCCCGCCGTGAGATCCAGGCGCAGCTCTCGTCGCAACCGCTCGCTCGCGGGATCACGGTCACGCTCGGTGCGGCCGGGCTGGTTGCGCTCCTGTTGGCCGCCATCGGCGTGTGGGTGACGCTCATCAGCGACGCACGCGACGAACGGGGCGAGATGTTCGACCTCGAAGCGCAAGGCGTGCCGCCCGGGACGCTCCGCAACCAGCTGCGCCTGCGCTCGGTCGTCCTGATGGCGTTCGGGATCGTGGGCGGGCTCGTGCTCGGCCTCGTGTTGTCGCGCCTCGTCGTCTCGGTCGTCAGCGTCTCTGCGGAGACGACGACGCCCGTCCCGCCGCTCGTCACGGACCCCGCGTGGGGCACGGCTGCCGTCGGTCTCGCCGTCCTGGTCCTCCTGGTGCTCGGGCTCACGGAGCTGACGGCTCGGCATGCGCTACGGGGACAGACCCCTTCACGTGGAGCGTGGACGCTCGAATGACGCCTGCCATCGAGCTCTCCGACGCCTTCCGTATCTACGGCTCCGGGCCGGGTGCGACCGTCGCGCTGCAGGGCCTCGACCTGGCGGTCGCGCCGGGAGAGATCGTGGTCGTGCTCGGGCCGAGCGGGGCCGGGAAGTCCACGCTCCTCCGGGTGCTCGCCGGCCTCGAGTGGCTCACGGCCGGGACGGCACGGGTGCTCGGCACCGACCTCGGGCTGCTCGACGACGCCGGCACCGCCGCCTTCCGCGCGGCGCACGTCGGGCTGCTCGACCAGCACTACGCACGGTCGCTGTCGCCCGACCTGACCTGCCGCCACACGGTCGCGCTGCAGCTTCAGCTCCTCGGCGCTCCTCCGACCGAGAGCCTTGCCACGGCGGACGCGCTGCTCGAGCGTGTCGGCCTCGGTGCGCGTGCCGGCGATCGCCCCGATTCGCTCTCGGGCGGCGAGCAGCAGCGCGTCGCCGTCTGCGCCGCCGTGGCCCACCGGCCGGGGCTGCTCCTCGCGGACGAGCCGGCCGGCGAGCTCGACGCCGCCAACGCGGAGGTCGTGTACCGGCTGCTCGGCGAGCTCGTGCGCGATGCGAACGCGACGGCCCTGATCGTGAGCCACGACGCGGCCGCCGCGACCATCGCCGACCGGCTGGTCTACATCCGCGACGGGCGGATCGTCGAGGAGGCCCGCCCCGGCTTCCGCCGCGCGCTCGTGATCTCTCGCAAGGGCTGGGCGCGCCTGCCTCACGAGCTCGCACCGCTGGCGCCCCGGTTCGCCGACGCGAGCATTGAGGGCGGTCGGATCGTGATCACTCCGGTCGGCGAGGAGCTGGCGGAGGCGCCGGCCGGCGCGACCGGGCCCAGGGTCCCGCCCGGCGACCCGATGGCCGAGGTGACGGACGTGGGGAAGCGCTGGGGCGACCGCGTGCGTATTCGCCGGCGTCTCCCGGAGCTTCCGCGCCGGGGTCTTCACAGGCCTCGTCGGCCGGTCCGGGAGCGGGAAGACGACGCTCCTCCACATGCTGGCCGGGCTCGAGCAGCCGAGCGAGGGATCCGTTCGTGGTTGCGGGAGAGCAGCTCGAGGCGCTCGGCCGGACCGAGCTTGCAGATCTTCGCCGACGCGAGGTCGCGCTCGTCGCCCAGGAGCCCGGGCTCATTCCCTACCTGAGCGCGCTCGAGAACGTGCGTCTCGGAATGCGCCTGCGGAACGGCCACGCACCGGACGCCGGACGCGCCGAGGCCGCGCTTGGAGAGGTCGGGCTCGAAGAGCGGATGAACGGCCGCGTCGCCGAGCTCTCCGCGGGAGAGCGCGAGCGGGTCGCGATCGCGCGCGCGCTGGCGACCGACGCGACGCTGCTCCTCGTGGACGAGCCCACCGCGCGCCTCGACGAGGAGAACGCGCGAGCGGTCGCAGCCCTCCTCGCCCGTGCCGCGCACGAGCGAGGGCTCGCGGTCGTCTGCGCCACGCACGACCCGGCACTGATCGAGCTCACCGACGAGCGAGTCGAGCTCGAGCTGCCCGCGTAGCCGGCGGGACGTAAGGGGGTCTGTCCCCATCAGAACCGCCGTCTCGGTGCGGCGGCGGGGCCTTGCCATGCGAGCGTGACGGGGCCGTGAAGGGGTCTGTCCCCATCAGAAACGCTGTCTCGGTGCGGCGGCGCGACCCTGCCGCGGCGAGCTTCAAGGGGTCTGTCCCCGTCAGTTGGCGCCGAGGAACCAATCAACGGGGTTCGCGACGATCTCCCGCAGGGCGAATGCGAGCGCCGTCCCGAGGAAGCCGCCGCCGGCGGTGTCGTGCGAGGCGCGGTCGAGCCCGGCCTGCAGCGCCCGGTCGATGGTGGCCCTGTCCCAGCGGACGGCGCCGTCGCGCGTCGAGGGCGAGAAGGACAGCACGAGCTCCTCCCGCGAGGTGCCGAGGCTGCACGCAGCCCCGGCGAGACCCGAGAGCGCGAACCGCTGGACGGCCCCGTCGATTCCTCCGCCCTCGAACGCCGGCCTCGCCGTGCAGGGATCGGCGAGACGAGCTGTCCCGTAGCGAAGCCCGCCCAGCGCGAGCTCGGCCGCGAGCAGCGTGACGGCGACGAGGGCGAGCCCGCGCACGACCGGCCGCGCGCGGGCCGTCGTGGCAGCGCTGCCGACCAGGCGCCTCGCGAGCAGGATCGGGATCAGCGCCGCGACGGCGAAGATCGCCGAGAGCAGGAACGCGTTGCGGAAGCCCCGGGTCAGCGCGCCTCGGATCTCCCCGACGAGGTCGTCGCGCAGGTGCCGCAGGTTCGCGTCCTGCGCAGCGCCGCGGCGATCGAACGGCTCGGCCAGGTCCGGAACGACACCGTTCGGCGCGCTCTGGATCGCGGTGCGGAGGTCGAGTGCGATCGGCACCTTCTGGCGGAGCGGCGCGTTCCCGTCGAGGATCACCCGCGTCCCACCGAGCAGCGACTCGTGCCCCGCGTGCGTCAGGTCGTGCGAGAGAAGTGGCGCCACGAGGGCGAGGGCGACCACGAGACCGGCATGGCGGGCGCCGATGGTGACGGTGCCGCGCCGCACCACGCCCTCGTCCGGCCTGACCGCGGTCTGGGTCAGGACCGGGACGGCGAGACCGAGCCCGGCGCCGCAGAGCGCGAGCGCGGCGGCGACGAGCGCCGGGCTCGCCGACGGAAGCACCGCCAGCGCCACGAGTCCGGCAGCCAGGAACCCGGCACCCGACCCCGCCGCGAGACGAGGCGCCAGACGCGCGGCGAGCCTGCTCGACGCCAACGCGGCCAACGGAAGCGCCGTCACCACCAGGGCCCCTTCGGCAGGAGCGAGCCCCCATACCGTGACCAGGAGCAGCACCGCGAGGAAGAGCGCGCCGACGAGCGCGCCGAATACGAGCGCCAGGGCGAGGTTCGCCGCGAGCCCGCCGCGCTCGTCCCCCTCGGCCCGCGGATGGAGGTGCGACTCGAACGCGGCGACGAGCGCGAGCAGCGCGACCGGCGCCTGGAAGGCGAAGATCGCCCGCCAGTCGGCGAGCTGGGTCAGCACCCCCCCGAGCGCCGGGCCGACCGCGGCCCCGAGCGTCCCCGCGGCGGTCCAGAGCGCTAGCCCCCGCTCGGCAGAGCCCGTCAGCGCAGAGAGGAGTGCGAGCGACCCGGCGAGTAGGAGCGCGGCTCCGAGGCCCTGCACGCACCGGGCCACGATGAGCACCGGCAGCGTCCACGACGCGGCCGCGGCCACCGACCCCACGCAGAACACCGCCAGCCCAACGCGCGTGAGCGTCCCGACGTCGACCCGGCGCAGCACCGGGACGAGCGCGAAGGCGACCACCGCGACCACGAGGTTGTACGACGTGATCACCCAGGACACGCCGACGATCGAGGTCCCGAACGCCCGGTAAACGTCCGGCAGCGCGAGCACGACGACCGAGGAGTCGGCGAACGCCAGGGCGACGGCAACCGCGACGAACGCCGTCAGGAGCTTGCGCCGCGGCCCTGCCACGGGCCTATCGTGGCAGGACGGGTGTACTTAGGCCGCCGGGAGCAGTTCCGGGCCGGCCGTCCGGGGTCGCCCGGGGAAAGCGCGGGTGGGGAGGTACGCGAGCGCGTGCTCGTAGACGTCGAGCGCGTTCTCGCCCTCGCGCACCTCCATTTCGGAGATCTCGCCGGTCGTGGTGTCCTCGACCACGACCGCGGCACGGTTCGAGCGGCGGCTCCAGAGGAGCACCACTTCCGCCCCGGCGGCCTCGCGGGCAGCGAGCTCCTTGGGATTCGCGTCGAACGTAAGGCGGTGCCGTCTCATCTCGATCTCCTCGCGGTGGTAGATGACCCTTGTGGTGGATGAGCCTCGTTCGACTCTGTTGTATTCCTGTCCTCTTAAGGCCCGGGCTAGAGCTTCGTAACGCTTCTGCCAGCAACCTATGAGGACTTTCCGCGCATCTCGATAGGTTCCCGGGATGAGCGGGCCGACGACAAGGCGGAGACCTTTCGGGCACTTCACGACGGCCCCCCGTTCCTGATCCCGAACCCGTGGGACACCGGTTCGGCCCGGGTGCTCGAGGCGCTCGGGTTCCCGGCGCTCGCGACGACGAGCTCGGGCCTCGCCTTCACGCTCGGCCGCCGCGACGGCGGCGCGACGCTCGACGAGGTCGCAGCCCACGTGGCCGAGCTCGACGCGGCCACCTCCCTGCCGATCTCGGCCGACCTCGAGAACGGCTACGGGCCCGAGCCAGAAGCGGCCGCGAGCGCGGTGCTACGGGCAGCCGCGGGGGGTGCTGCGGGAGGGTCGATCGAGGACTGGGACCCCGCCGGAATGCTCTACGACCCACCGCATGCGGTCGAGCGGGTCGCGGCGGCCGTCGAAGCGGCTCGAAGCCTCGGCCGGCCGTTCGTGCTCACGGCACGGGCGGAGAACCACATCCACGGCAACCCCGACCTCGGCGACACGATCGCCCGCCTCCAGGCGTTCGAGCAGGCGGGCGCCGACGTCCTCTACGCGCCGGGGCTCCGCACCGCAGCGGAGATCCGCGAGGTCTGCGCCGCCGTCTCGAAGCCGGTCAACGTGCTCGCGCTGCCGATGCTCTCCGTCCAGGAGATCTTCGAGGCGGGCGCCCTGCGGATCAGCGTCGGGGGCGGCCTCACCTGGGTCGCCGTGAGGGCGATGGCGGACGCGGCAATCGCGATGCGCGATCAAGGCGACCTGTCGCCGCTCGCCGCCCGGGTCCCGCTGGCCGACTGGCTGCCCGGCTGACGTGCGCAGGACCTGGATCTTCGTCGGCCTGACCGCCGTTGTGACCATAGTCGCCGGCGCTGCGCACTACGGCCACGCCACCTCCGGGCTCACCTTCGGGCTCTCGACTCTGGCTCTCGCCGGACTGGCTTGGATCGTGTCGTTCTCGACCGAGCAGGTCGGCGAGCGGTTCGGCCCAGGCGTGACCGGTGTGATGCAGTCGACGCTCGGCAACCTGCCGGAGTTCTTCATCGTGATCTTCGCGCTCTCGCAAGGCGAGGTGGTCGTCGCGCAGACCTCGATCATCGGCTCCGTGTTCGCGAACGCGCTCCTCGTCCTCGGCCTCGTCATCATCGCCGGCTCCGCCACGGCCTCTGACGGCGTGATGCGGTTCTCGGTGCGGCTTCCGAAGGACAACGCGATCCTGCTGATGCTCGCGAGCTTCCTGATCGTGCTCCTCGGCATCTCGACCGCCGCGAACGACCGCGCCTCCAATCACATCGAGGCGATCTCGATCGCGGGCGCCGTTGCGCTTCTCGTCACCTACTCGGTCTGGATCGTCGACTACCTCCGCTCCGACATGCCCGGTGAGCCGTCGCACGCCGAGCCGGCGCTCCCCCTGAGGACCGCGATCGTGCTGCTCGCCGCCGCCGGGGTCGGTGCGGCCTTCGTCTCCGACTGGTTCATCACCGCGCTCTCGCCCACGATGGATCGCCTCGGGATCCCGAAGGCGTTCGCCGGGCTCGTGATCGTCGCGATCGCCGGCAACGCGGTCGAGAACGTGACGGGGATCGTCCTGGCGCGAAAGGGCGAATGCGACCTCGCGATCTCGGTGGTCAAGAACTCGGTGGCGCAGATCACCGCATTCCTCTTCCCGGCGCTCGTGCTCGTGTCGCTCCTCTTCACGACGCACCTCACCTTCCAGCTCGACCCGGTCTTCATCGGCGCGCTGCTCCTCACCTCACTCGCACTGTGGTTCATCACGAGCGACGGCGAGGCGACCACGTTCGAAGGCGTTGCCCTGATCTCGATCTACACCATCCTGGCGGTCGTGACGTTCTACGAGTGACGGTCGCGTCGCGCCACTCGCCTTCCGAAGATAATCCGCGGGTGCGCAGGCTCGAGCCCGCCAGATGGACGCTCCTACGCGCAGGGCTCCTGGTCGCGCTCGGCGTCTTCCTGCTCGTCGGCTGGCAGGGCGTGACCACCGCCGGCCGCAACGGCGGAGACGACGCAGGCGAGCACGTCGCCTATGCCCAGTACCTCGACGTACACGGGCGGATCCCGCCGCGTGCCGTGAACTACGAGTTCTCCTCGCCCCCGCTCTTCGCCGGAGTCGCCGTGGCAGCCGAGCGAATCGTCAGGAATGCGCCGTCGGTGGCCCTCGAGGCGCCCTGGAACACGTTCACCCGCGCGCTCTGGCTCGCGCTCGTCGCCGGCGGGGCCCTGGCCCTGACCGCCGCGAGCGGCCGGGTGCGGATCGGAGGAGTGGTCGCCCTCGCCCTCGCAGCCCTGTGGGGCCTCGACGAGGCAGTGTCCCTCGGGCGGAGCGAATCGTGGTCGGCCGGGCAGCTGGTCGCGCTCGTCTGTGGAGCCGGGCTGATCGCCGTCTCGGGACTGATCGGCCGCGAGGTCTGGCCCGGCCATCCCCGACGTGCTCTCGCGACGGCCGCGGTCGTCGCCGCCTATCCCGTCGTCTACCGGATGAGCATCCTCTTCCACCCCGAGGCGCCGTTCGCGTTGCTCTGCGCGCTCGCCGTCCTTGCCTTCCTCCGCGCGTCGGCGCACGGGTGGCCGGCACGGAAGGGGTGGCTGCTCGGCGCCGCGATCGGCGCAGCCGCGGTCACGCGCCAGCCTGCAGTCGTCGTGATGGGCGTTCTCGGCGTCTCGGCGCTCGTCCTCGGTGGCCGGCAGGCTTTGCCCTTCCTCCTCCGTGCGGCGATCATCGTCGTCCTCATCGCCGGGCCGTGGTGGGGCTATGCCACCTATCGCTGGTCGAATCCGTTGCAGTCGAACCTCGAGCCCCGTGCGTCACTGATGCTCTCCCACCAGCCGAGGTCGTTCTACGTCTCCTTCCCCGTCCGGGCCCTCGTCGTTCACCCGTTCAGGCAGGACTTCGCGAACGAGCTCTTTCCGCAGCTCCACGCCGATCTCTGGAGCGACTGGTTCGGGGTGATCCACGGGCCGCGCGAGAAGTGGGGCCTGGAACGGGCCACGGCTTCGTCGCAGAGCGTGCTCGGCTTCGGCGCCGACCTCCTCGCCCTCGGCGGGCTCGCGGCCCTCGCGCTTCCCGCGGCGTTCCGGGTCGTCCGCCGGGGAAGCCGGGCGCCCACCGACGTCGGCCTGGGCCTGCTCGCAACCCTCGCCGTCGCCGCGTTCGTCGCCTTCGTGACGGAGCTCGTCCGCTTCCCCCAGCAGTACGGCGACCCGATCAAGTCGAGCTATCTCCTCTTCACCGCGCCGTGCTGGGCGGCGTTCACGGTCGCGGCGTTCGCGGCGCTCCTACGCCGCCGGATCGTCGGCGCCGCGCTCGTCGTCGGAGCCTGCCTCTATGTCGCGAGCTACGCAGCCGACCTGGAGGGCGCCCTCAACCGCCCGATCCGTCCGTTCGAGATCCCCGGCGCCGCAGGCTACGTCGACCTTGTCGCAGGCATCCAGCAGAACTCGCCGAACCCGGGCGTCGGGGGCGAGATCGACTTCCTCGCCGGCGTTCAGAACCTTGGCACCCAGACCGCCTCGAATCTCGTTCTCACCGTCAAGCTGCCCGCGGCGATGCGCCTGCTCGGCCGGCCCTTCTACGAGCGCGGCTCGGGCTGCGAGGGCTTCTCGACGATCGTCTGCCACCTCGACTTCCTCGGCGCTCAGTCCTCGACGCTCATCCGCTTCTCGGTGCAGGTGAACGAGCCGGGCGCGCAGACGATGACCGCAATCGCCGCCTCGGACAACCCGGACGCACATCCGGGTGACAACGTCACCACCTACACGGTGAACCTGCCGCGGGCCTGACGCCGTGGGGGCGGCGGGAAAGGTACCGCCCCCAGCACGCCTCGATCTGATCTCTACGTTGCCGGCCCCTTGGCCATGAAGGCCGTGGCCAGGCTCGACACGCCTGCGTCGCGCGTGCCGAGCGGCTTGAGGTTCCAGCGCTTCTCGATCGTCGTCAGGATCGAGGTGGTGTCATGCTCGACCGAGTCGACCGCGAAGTCGGCGCCGAGCATCGGGCTGATGACGAGCGCCGGGATCCGGGTCCCAGGACCGAACTTGTCGTGCGGGCCCGGGATGCCACCGATGGTGCCCGGAGGGGCGACATGGTCGGCCTGGCCGCCGAACTCGTCGTAGGTGACGATCACCATGGTGTCCTTGGCGCAGGCGCTCCCCTCGATCGCCTTGATGAGCGCGACCAGATGATCGCTCCCCTGGCTCTCGCTCGCGTACCCCGGATGCTCGTTCTCTTCGCCGCTCGGCTTGATGAAGCTGACCGGCTTGAGCTTGCACGAGCTCTTCGACGCAGCCGCGAGGTTCGTGAACTCGACCTCGTCACGCAGGTGCGCCTTGCGTGCGGGCGTTCCCGGCGCGAGATCGGCGTAGTAGTTGAACGGCTGGTGGTGGAACTGGAAGTCGGCGTCCGCGCAGTTCGGGTACACCGCCGTCGAGAGCACGTACGGATCCGAGCACGTCGGCCCGTTGCCGTTCGTCCAGCCGGGGGCCCCGACCTCGCCGTCTGCGTTCGACCAACCCCCGGAGTACCAGGCCCAGTCGACCTTGGCGGCCGTGAGACGGTCGCCGATGGTCGGCGTCGCGAGCGGTGGGAGCTGCCTCGTCGACGCGGTTCCGGGCTGGAACGGCTGGTAGGTCGGCTGGGTGGTGTTGACCGAGTAGTCGCCGCACAGGAACTGCGCCGGCGCCGCCGGACGGCCCGCCGGCGGGTTGCACGACGCGGTCAGGTTCAGGTCCCGAACGTTGCCGCCGAGAGGCGAGTTGTAGAGCGGGTAGTTATTCGGCATCCCGTTGCCGTCGACCACCGAGTGCAGGTCGTTGGCGCCTCCGTCGTTCGGGGCTCCGACCCAGATCGGGGCGCAGGCGCAGACCAACCACTGATGGTTCAGGTACGAGCCGCCGAACGCGCCCTGGAAGAAGTTGTTCTCGATCGCGTACTTCGGATGGCCCGCGCCGTGCAGGTACTTGTAGATCGGGAGCGCCTTGGTGTCGTAGACGCCCATGGTGAGCCCGGTCGCGTCGCTGCCGGTGACGTAGCGGTCCATCTTCCCGTTGTCGAGCTGGTACTGCTCCTGGTAGAAGCGGTGGACGATGTCACGGGTGCAACCGCCCGCTACACCCTGTCCGTTCAGGACGCCGTTCGCGGCGAAGACGCCCGGCTTCGGGCAGGTCGTCGCGGTCGGCGGGATGAAGCTGTCGATCGTGAACGACTGGTTCGTGAAGTGACTCGTGATCGTCGAGAGCGTCGACGTCGTATCGGTGCACGTCGCCGTCAGCGGCGGCACCGTCAGGTTCACGTCCTGGTGCATGAGGCAGTTGAACGGCGCACCCGACTGGTTCACCTGCTTCACCTTGGCGTTCGCAAGGCCGTTGACACCCTCCCAGCCTCCGTAGAGGTTGTCGAAGCTGTGGTTCTCCTCGTAGATGACGACGATGTGGTTCATCTTCGCCAGCACGGCCAGCCCTGGATACGGCTTCTGGGCCGCCGAGCCGGTGGCGGCGAAGAGCACGGCTCCGGCGGCAGTCGCGCCCAGAAGACCCGTCTTGAGCAAGGGTCGGAACATGAGCCAGCCTCCATCCTCCCGCTTTTCGCGCGACCATACTCCCGGCGGGGGAAGTCGGCCCAGGGGCAAGGGCGGCTCCGGGAGCTGTCCGGTCGAGGCACGTATGCAGCAAGGCGAATTAACGGACCCGTAAGGGACCACCGGGGCGATCCTCCGTCCAGTTTCAGGCGACAATGGAGGTGATGGAGCAGATGAAGCCCGAAGGCACGCATCATGTCGGCCGCGCCGTGTTCCTCGGCGCGGTCGCCGGCGGGGTCACCTCGCTCTACTGGGGCAGGGCAGCCTGGAGCCGCCTGTCGTCGGCGATCGGCCCGATCGAGAACGCGATTCCTCTCCTGCCCTCGGGCGGCTGGCGGATCTACGCGGTCTCCGGCTCGCTGCCGGGCTTCGACCCGAAGACCTGGCAGCTCTCGCTCGGAGGGCACGTCGAGACGCCGACGACGATCTCCTACCACGAGCTCAAGTCGCTTCCGAAGGTCGAGCAGGTCTCGACGTTCCACTGCGTCACCGGCTGGACGGTCAAGAACGTCCGGTGGGGCGGCGTCCGGCTCGGCGAGGTGCTCGCCCTCGCCCAGCCGAAAGACGTCGCGCACGCGATCGAGTTCGTCTCGGCAGAGCAGCCGTACGTGGACTACCTGACCCTGAAGCAGGCCGGCCTCCACGACGTGATGCTCGCCTACGAGATGAACGGCAAGCCCCTCTCGCGCGCCCACGGTGCGCCGCTCCGCCTGATCATCCCCGAGATGTACGGCTACAAGAACGTCAAGTGGCTCAACGGGATCAACCTCGTCCCGAAGGCCGACGACGGCTACTGGGAGAAGCTCGGGTACGACCAGGACGCCTGGGTCGGCCGCTCGAACGGGTACGGCACGTGAGAGAGGGCTATCGGCGGCGCTTTTCGCGCACGGAGCGAACGCTGCACTGGGCGAACGCCGCGTTCTTCTTCTTCCTGCTCGCGACGGGGCTCATCCTCTACCTGCCGAGCCTGTCGGTTGCGTTCGGACGCCGCACGCTCATCCAGGACGTCCACTTCTGGTCCGGGATCGCGTGGGTCGCCGTCCTCGCCCTGATCGTCCTCGGCGGCGACCGGCGAGGCGTCCTCCGCACCGCGCGCGAGATCGACGACTTCGACCGCGACGACCTGCGCTGGCTCGCCGGCCACAAGCCGGCGCCGCAGGGCCGCTTCAACGCCGGCCAGAAGATCAACGCCGCGCTCACCGCCGCGTTCACGGTGCTCTTCCTCGTCTCCGGGCTCCTGCTCTGGTTCGGCGAGCGCGACACCAGCTGGCGGTTCGCGAGCACCGTCGTCCTCCACGACGGGCTGATGTACGTGTCGCTCGTGCTCCTCATCGGCCACCTCTACCTGGCCGTGATCCACCCGTCGACGCGGCACGCGCTGCGCGGGATCACGACGGGGTCGGTCAGCGAGGACTGGGCGGCGACGCACCACCCGAAGTGGTAGGGCGAGACCCGTGACGACCGTCCTCGTTGTCGACGACGAGCCGATCGTCCGCGACGTGATCGTCCGCTACCTGCGGCGCGACGGCTTCGCGACACTCGAGGCGGCCGACGGCGACCGCGCCCGCGAGCTGATCGAGGCAGGCGGCGCCGAGCTCGTCGTGCTCGACCTCATGCTCCCCGGAACCGACGGCCTCGAGCTCTGCCGCTGGATCCGGAGCCGCTCCGACCTGCCCGTGATCATGTTGACGGCGCGCGGGGAGGAGGCGGACCGGATCGTCGGCCTCGAGCTCGGCGCCGACGACTACGTCACCAAGCCCTTCTCGCCCCGCGAGCTCGCGGCGCGTGTCCGCACGGTGCTGCGGCGGGCCGGCGCCGGGACGGCGCGGGCCGAGCGGCTCGAGTTCGGCGACGTCGTCCTCGACGGCGCGAGCCGGGAGGTGACGCGGCGGGCGACCCCGTCGCGCTGACGGCCCGCGAGTTCGACCTGCTCTGGTTCCTCGTGTCGAACCCCCGCCGGGTCTTCTCCCGTAACCATCTGATGGACCGCGTCTGGGGTCACCTCCCGGCGCACGACACGGGCACGGTGACCGTCCACGTGCGCCGCCTCCGGGAGAAGCTCGAGCCCGACCCCGCCCACCCGAAGCACCTCCAGACCGTGTGGGGCGTCGGCTACCGGTTGGATCCATGATCGGGCTGGCCATTGTGGTCGCGGGGGCGAGCCTGCTGATCGGGCTCGGGGTCGCCTACCTTCTTCGCGCCGCGCCGACCGTGTGGCTCCAGCTCGCCGGCCTGGCGCTCGTGTCGGTTTGCGTGCCGCTCGTGGCCGTGTTCGCCTCCGGATGGGCGATGTTCCACATGGGCGCCGACACGAAGATCCTCGCGGTCGCCGCGTGCTCGGCGACTGCCGCCGTCGGCGCCGGGCTCCTGCTCGCCCGCTGGACGTCGCAATCGATCGAGCGCGTGAGCGCCGCGTCGGCGCGACTCGCCGCCGGCGACCTCACGGCGCGCGCCCCGGCGGGCGGCGCCAGGGAGCTCGCGGGGCTCGCCGACTCCTTCAACGCGATGGCGTCGAGCATCGAGCAGCTCTTCGATGCGCGCCGCGAGCTCGTCGCCTGGGCGAGCCACGACCTGAGGACACCGCTTGCCTCGATGCAGGCGATGATCGAAGCGATCGAGGACGGGCTGGCAGAGCCGGGCGACTACCTGCCGACGCTGCGCGAGCAGGTCCGCACGCTGACCCTCCTCGTCGACGACCTGTTCGAGCTCGCGCGGATCGACGCCGGCGCGCTGACGCTCGAGCTGCAGCGCCTGCCGGTCGCGGGTCTGGTCGACTCCGCAGTGCGGCTGCTCGAGCCCGAGGCGACGGCCCGGCACGTGGCGCTCGTCGGCCATGCCGAAGGCGACTCGACCGCAGACGTCGCGCCGGAGAAGATCGAGCGGGTGCTCTTCAACCTGATCACGAACGCCGTTCGACACACGCCGTCGGACGGGTCGGTCGCCGTGAACGTCGCGCGTCGCGACGGAGACGTCCTCGTCTCCGTCGAGGACACGGGCAGCGGAATCGAGCCCGACGCGCTCGGACGGATGTTCGAGCGATTCTGGCGCGCCGACCGTGCGCGCTCGGAGGCGGGGATGGGACTCGGCCTGGCGATCGCGCGGGGTCTCGTAGAGGCACACGGAGGGCGCATCTGGGCGGAGAATCGCGAGCAGGGCGGCGCCCGCGTCTCGTTCACCTTGCCCGCTCAGGCAGAAGGCTGAGCACGCACGGGCCGCGGCCTTGTACCTTTCCGCCTATGAAGCGCGGGCTTCTGGTCGTGATCGTGGGATGTGCGCTCGTCGCCGCCGTCGGCGCCTCGGCGAGCCGCGAAAACGGTGACGGCGACCCTGAGCGGCAAGTGCACCGAGATCGACACGCTCGACCACAACGGGGCCCTCGCATCCGCGCGCAACAACTGCGCCACGACCGCAAAGGGAAGGTTCGCCGGGGCCACGCAGCTCGCCCTCGGCACGTTCGAGAAGGAGAGCGGCACGGGCGCGCCGGGCCTCGAGCACGGCACCCTCGTCGCAACGGGCTCGCAGGGCTCGGTCACGCTCAACCTGCACGGGAAGCGGACCTACATGACGACTGCGAAGGGGACTCCGTACATCCAGGAGACCGGCACCTGGACGCTCGGCAAGGTGACCGGGTACCCGGGCGTCCAGTTCTCGCGGAGCGGCACGTACTCGACGGTCATCACGACGCTCTCCACCGTGACCGGGACGAAGGTGTCGCTCGTGAAGATCGCCGGCACCTTCGGCTGCTGGAACTGCGGCGCCACGTAGGAGGGGCCGGCGAACGCGCCCAGGTGCCTCGCCTGGACGGCCGCTTCGGTCACGGCGGCGGGGCTCGCAACGGGCTGCGGCGGCGGGGGAGTGCCGGCGGGCGCCGCCCCCGCAGGCTCGCCCGAGGCGCGGCTCTGGGTCGACAACGCCGCCAGGCTCGTCCAGCAACTTCAGCACGACATCACCGTGAGCGCGACGGGCGGCTCGAACCTCGCCACGGCACGCCGCGCGGTCGCAGACTCCGACGCGGTCTACGTTCTGCTCGTGGCCTACGGCGACTTCGGCGACTGCAACCGCGAGCTCGCGGCCGCCGGGACGCCGAGCAGGCACGGGCGCGCAGCCGCGGCACTCATCGTCTCGGCCTGCCGGCCGCTCCAGCGGTCGGCAGCACTGTTCGAGCGCGCCATGCGGCGAAACGACGCGAGAGCGCTGCTCGCCGCCACGGAGACGTCGGCAACCGCAGCACCGATCCTCGTCCGCGCCCTCGCAGAACTCGAAGCACTCCGGTAGTGCGCCCGCGATACTCAGGAGGTGGCAGAGAGCGTCCCGGTCGCCCGCGCCGCCCTGGATCGCCGGGTGTCGCCCTCTCACGACCGTGCCGTCCGGATCCTCGTCTCGTCCCTCCTCTGGGCCTTCGTGCTCGGGAACGTCGCGGCCCTGTGCTGGCTCTGGGTCGCCAACCACAATCTCGACTTCTCGTTCGCGCCCAACTGGTGGGCGACCCTCTGGAGCCGCCTCGGCGGCCTGACCGGCCTGCTCGGCGGATTCCTCGCGCTCGTCCAGATCCTGCTTCTCGCCCGGCTCCCGTTCCTCGGCCGCACGATCGGCTTCGACCACCTGACCGTCTGGCACAAGTGGAACGGCTACCTCGTCATCGTCCTCTGTGTCGCACACACCGTCCTCGCGGTGCAGGGCCGCGCGATGGACGTGAACCAGTCGTTCGTCGACCAGTTCTGGGCGCTGCTCGCGCACGGCCTCCAGGTCGGGATGGTGACCGCGACGATCGGGCTCGCGCTCTTCCTGCTCGTGACCGTCACCTCGATCGCGATCGTGCGGCGAGGGCTGCGCTACGAGCTCTGGTACTGGGTGCACCTGACCGCGTACGCCGGGATCGCGTTCGCGTGGTTCCACGAGATCCCGACCGGCGGCGATATCAACGGCGCGTTCCATCCGAACGCCGAGACCTACTGGCGCGTCCTCTTCTTCGGGACGATCGGCCTCGTGATCGCATTCCGCGTCGTCGTCCCCATCGGCTCGGCGTTCTTCTACCGCCTCCGCGTCGTCGACGTCGTCGCCGAGGGGCCGACGGTGACCTCGATCCGCATCGACGGCCACCACGTCGCGAGGCTCGATCCGAGGCCGGGACAGTTCTTCCTCTGGCGGTTCGTCACGCGTGGGTTCTGGTGGACATCACATCCGTTCTCGCTCTCCGAGGGCCCGGACGGGCGGACGCTCAGGATCACCGTCAAGGCCGCCGGCGACCACACCTCCCGGATGCGCTCGATCCCGTTCGGGACGCGCGTCGTCGCGGAAGGGCCATACGGGGCGTTCACCGAATCCGTGCGTCGGCGGGACAAGGCCCTCCTGATCGCGGGAGGCATCGGGATCACGCCCGTCCGAGCGCTCGCCGAGACGATGGAAGGAGACACCGTGGTGATCTACCGGGCCCTCGTCGACCAGGACATCGTGCTCGGCGACGAGCTGACCGCGCTCGCCGAGCGGCGCGACCTGACCATTCACTACGTCGTCGGCGACCACCTCTCAGCGCAGGGCCGCGACCTGCTCTCGACCGCGCATCTGCGCGAGCTCGTGCCGGATGTCTCCGAGCGGGATGTCTTCCTCTGCGGCCCGCCGGCGATGGTCGCCGCGATCGAGGGAAACGTGCGCCGAGCAGGCGTTCCGCGGCGCTGTCTCCACGTCGAACGCTTCGCCCTTTGACGAGCGCGAAAACCCCGAATCTAGTGGACGAAAGCCGACGAACTCGTTACAGTCTGCGCAAGGGATGAGATCAAAGCTCGCCTTGGGCCTCGGTGCCCTCGTTTTGGTTGCCGCGGTCGCCGTCGCCGTGCCGGCCATCGCTGCGAATCAACAGGGGAGCGCCCCGAAGGCGGGAACCACGCCGGGCGACGTCGCCAACGGCAAGATCGTCTACGTGAAGTTCTGCGGCAAGTGCCACACGCTCTCTGCTGCGGGCGCACGCGGGACGCTCGGCAACAACCTCGATCACGTGCAGGTCACCTTCAGTTGCGCCGTGAGCGCCATCGAGAACGGCGTCGGCGGGATCCAGGCCGAGTACGTGCTCCGGAACGTCACCTTCAGCCAGGTCTACGACGTGGCCAAGTACGTGTCGTCAGTGAGCAAGAAGATCGGCAACACCCCCTGCACGTCGATCGGCTGAGCGCTTTCGATCACGCAGGCTCGGTCCCGACCCAGCGGATCTGGGACGGGCTCGTCAGCCGCTCCGTCTCGTCCGAGAACGTCACCCTTGCGCTGATCGAGCTCGACCCTGACGTCGCCGTGCCCGAGCACAGCCACGAGAACGAGCAGGTCGGGCTCCTCATCACCGGCTCGCTGACCTTCACGATCGGCGGCGAGCTCGGCGAGGTCCTCCCCGGCGGCTTCTGGCGGATCCTCGCGAACGTGCCGCACTCCGTGGTCGCCGGCCCGGAGGGCGCCGTGCTCGTGGAGGTCTTCTCGCCGCCGCGGCACGACTGGGCCGCGATCCCGGAGGGCGAGCCCGGCCCCGGCCGGTGGCCCTAGCCCGGCAGTCAGAGCTCCTCGCCCGCGCGAAGGCCCGCCTCGACCTGCTCCGGCTCTATCCGGAGCCCGTTCGAACCGACCGGGTCCGCGTGCACGTCGTGCCCGCCCTGTTCCGGCTGCCGTGGTTCCGGCGCTTCGACGGCTACGCCGCCTGGGAGACGATCCTGCTCCGCTCCTCACCCGTCGACGAGGATCTCCTCTGCCACGAGCTCTGCCACGTCTGGCAGATGCAGCACCATCCCGTGGCGATGCCGCTCTCCTACCTGCGGGCCGGCTACCGGCGGAACCCGTACGAGGCGGAGGCGCGCGGCGCGGTCGAAGCCACACGATGAGGCTGGCAACCGGCGCCGACATGAGAGTCACGGGCGCCGGCGACGCGGCGGTCGTGTGCCTGAACGGCGGACAGGCGAGCGAGGTTCCGGGAACGTGGAGCGCCTCCGTGGAGTGGCTGGTGGCGCTGATGGCGCCTCGGTTTCCGTCGCTCGCGTTCGCCGAGGTGCGCTACCGGATCAAGTCGTGGCAGGTGCTCGACCTCTGCATCGAGGACGCCCGCGCCGCCGTCGGAGAGGTCGGTGCCGAGCGGGTGCTCCTCGTCGGGTTCTCGATGGGCGGCGCGGTCTCGATCGCCGCGGCCGACGAGCCCCGGGTCACGGGCGTGCTCGGCCTCGCACCGTGGATCCCCGACCGGCTCGACGTCGGCCCCCTTCGTGGCAAGCGCCTCGACGTCCTCCACGGGTCGCTCGACCGCTCCCTTCCGGGGATCCCCGGCGTGTCAGCCTCGCTCTCGCGCCGCGGCTTCGAGCGGGCACGGGCGCTCGGCGTCCCGGGCAGCTACACGCTGATCCGGGGAGGAGTGCACGGGCTCGCGCTGCGCTCTCCGGGCGGGCGGCTCATCCCGCTCCCCCGCGCCTCGACCTGGGCGCGGCTCGTGGCGGCTCAGCTCGACACGTTCGCCGGCTGAATCCGGCGGCGCTTCATCTGCGCGTCCGTCGGCACACGGACGTTCCAGACGAGCCCGACCCGCTCGAGCCCACGGATCAGCAACCAGGAGAGGTCGACCTGGAAGCGGTGCAGCCCGTGCCGGGCCGAAGCCGGGAACGCGTGGTGGTTGTTGTGCCAGCCCTCGCCGAACACCAGCATCGCGACGACCCAGTTGTTGCGCGACTCGTCGCGGGAGCGGTAGTCGCGGCGGCCGAACATGTGGCAGATCGAGTTCACGCTGAACGTCGCGTGCTGGTAGAGGAAGATCCTGACGAGGCCGCCCCAGATCAAGCCCTCGATCGCGAGCGGCCAGCCGCCGAGCACGTAGCCGATCGCGAACGGGATCCCGAGCGTCAGGCCGACCCAGACCAGGTAGAGCCGGTCGATCGTCCGGATCATGCGGTCGTCGTACAGGTCGCGGCCATAGATGCGCCCTTGCTCCATCCCGAGGTTCGAGAACATCCAGCCGACGTGTGCGTGCACGAAGCCCTTGAGGGCCGCAAGCGGGCCCTCGCCGTGGCCGTGGGGCGAGTGCGGGTCGCCGTCGACGTCCGAGAGCGCGTGGTGCTTGCGGTGGTCTGTCACCCACTGGGTCAGCGGCCCCTGCATCGTCATGCACCCCAGGATCGCGAGCACCGCCCTCACCGGAGCGCGGGTCTCGAACGAGCGGTGCGTGAAGAGGCGATGGAAGCCGACCGTGATCCCGAATGCGCAGACGACGTACATCCCGACCATGATCGCGAGGTCGGCGGGATGGAACGCAACGTTCCAGAGGAGCCCTGCTGCGGCAAGGATGCCGAGCGGCGGGACGACCACCGCGACCAGCGTGACGAGCTGGCTGATGCGACTCGTGCCGTGCCGGACCGTGCCCAGCGGCGGCGCCGAGCTGACCTGGGGGGAGGGACCGGGGCGTCGATCACGGATAGCTACTCTAGACGAGCCGCTGTCGGGCACCCCGCCGGCCGGCAGCCGCAGATGAGACGCGCCCCCCTCTACACGCTCCTCGAGCGGATTCACTTCCGGAGGTGGTTCGCGCGCCTCTATCGCGTCGAACTGCGCGGCGCCGAGCAGATTCCGGCGACCGGCCCGGTCATCCTCGTCGCCAACCACGAGTCGATGATCGATCCCTGGTTGCTGGGGCTCGCGACCCCCCGGCCGATCCGCTACATGGCGAAGGCGGAGCTCTGGCGCAACCCGGTGCTCCGCCGCGTCATGGGCTGGTTCGGCACCTTCCCGGTCGACCGGGGCTCAGGCGACCGCTCGTCTGTCGGCCGCGGCGCCGAGCTCCTCCACGCCGGAGAGGTGCTCGGGATCTTTCCCCAGGGCACCTGCCTTCCCTATCGAGACCGTCCCTGGCACCGCGGCGCCGCGAAGCTCGCGCTCGCGACGGGGGCGTTGATCGTGCCGGTGTGCATCGTCGGCAGCGAGAAAGCGCTTCGGCCCGGGAAGCCGAAGGTCGGCCTGCCACGGATCACCCTGCTCGTGGGCACGCCGATCGCGGTCGCGGCCGGGAAGGCGACGATCGCCGCCGCCCGCGAGCTGACCGGGCGGATCGAGCACGCGATCGAGGACGCGCGGGCACCGTACGGGCCTCCCGCGCACGCCTGGTTCGCCGACGAGAAGGCCGCCTAGCCCCGTATCCTGTTTCTCGTGGCGAAGAAGAAGGCACGGACACCGATGCCCCCGCGCACGGTGCAGGCGCCCCGCCGCCGCGACACGAAGTCTTCCAACCCCCTGTCCGAGGTCCCGCGCTGGATCTGGTTCGCGAGCGTCGGGGTGATCGTCGGCGTCGTCCTGATCGCCGTCATCCTCGCCTCCGGCGGCAAGAGCACCGACGCGAAGGCGGCCATGCTCGCCGCAGGGTGCACCTACCGCGACGTCAAGCCGTTCCCGCCCAGGAAGGACAAGACGAACTACCACGCCGACGTCCCGAGCGCTCACCACTCCGACCAAGGGCCTGTGGAGCACCTCGCCGCCGTCCGCCGGGGCCCACTACCCGCTCTGGGCCGTCTGGGGCTTCTACCGCACACCGGTGAACCCCCGCCAGGTCGTCCACAACGAGGAGCACGGCGCCGTCGTCCTCTGGTGGGGCCCCAAGGTGCCATCCTCGACCGTCAACCAGCTCGAGGCGTTCTACAACCAGCAACCCGACAGCGTCTTCGGGACGCCATACGCCGGGCTCGGCAACAAGATCGCGCTCACCGCCTGGACGGGCGACCCGACCCAGTACTACAGGAACGGCTACTACGGGGTCGGTCACATCGCTGTCTGCTCGAAGTTCGACCAGAAGGCGTTCGCCGCCTTCCGCAGCGCCTACCGCGCAAAGGGCCCGGAGGGCATCCCAGCCTCCAACAACGAGCCCGGCATGGGTCCCCAGTAACGGAGACCCTCAGGCGGTTTTTAGGTTGTGGTTCAGGGTGGTCGGCTAGAACGACACCATGAACAAGATCACGACAACACTCGCCATAGTCTTCGCGGCCGCTGTGGTCGCTGTCGGCGCCGGGTTTGCTTCCAGCAAGTCGACGACGTTCGCGTCGTCCGGCTCGGTTGCCGTCTCGCTTCAGAACGCGTACGCGTCCGTCTACAAGAACGTCTCGCCGTCGGTCGTCCAGATCGAGACGAGCGACGGTCTCGGCTCGGGGATCGTCTTCGACTCGGCCGGGAACATCGTCACGAACGCGCACGTCGTCGGCACCGCGAAGACCTTCACGGTGACCACGTCGTCCGGGAAGCAACTGACGGGCAAGCTCGTCGGCGTCTTCGCACCGGACGACCTCGCCGTCATCAAGGTGAACGGCACCGGGCTCCAGCCCGCAAAGTTCGCGAACTCCGACAATCTGCGCATCGGCGACATCGCCATGGCGATCGGCAACCCGCTCGGGCTGTCGTCGAGCTTCACCGAGGGGATCGTCAGCGCCCTGAACCGCGCCGAGCCCGAGGGCAACGGCGTCGTCCTTCCGAACGCGATCCAGACGAGTGCGGCGATCAATCCCGGCAACTCCGGCGGGGCGCTCACCGACATCGGCGGCTCCGTGATCGGCATCCCGACGCTCGCCGCGGCGGATCCCCAGCTCGGCGGGGCAGCGGCCGGCATCGGCTTCGCGATCCCGTCCAACGAGATCGTCGACATCGCGACCCAGCTCGTGAAGACGGGCAAGGTCACGAATTCGCACCGGGCCTTCCTCGGGATCGAGATCGGCGACACCGCGGAGGCCTCGGGCGTCGTCGTCACCAAGATCCTGCCCGGGACCGCCGCCGCGAAGGCCGGTCTCGTCGTGGGCGACCGGATCACGGTCCTCAATGGAGCGAAGACCCCGACCTCGAACGACCTCTCGACCGCGCTTGCGGGCCTGAAGCCGGGGCAGACGGTGAAGGTCACCGTCGTCCATCAGGGCGGCCAGAGTGCCACCCTGAGCCTCACGCTCGGCGAGTACCCAGGGGGGACGAGCTAGACCGGAGCCGAGACTGCGAAGGGCTTCGTGGTCGGAGCCGTCGAGCCGCCGGACGGCTCGACGGTGACGGCGACCACGGAGCCCGTTCGCACCTTCCCGTCGATCGGGACGAAGGTGTTGCCGCCGCCTCTGAACAGCCCTGCCGGCACCGGGGCCCGCTTGCCCCGGATCACCCACGCCTCGTAGGTCTTGCCGGCGGGTGCCGCGTGCAGCCGGTAGAGGACGAGGGCGGCCGCCCCGTTCGAGCCGACGACCAGCTTCCCAGGAGCGCCGCTCACCGAGATGCTCTGCAGCGCCCGGGCGTTCGAGAGCCGGTTCGAGAGGGAGACGTTCCAGATCCCGAGCCCGATCGCCGCGCACGCCGCCACGGCGGCGACGGCTGCGACCGGGTAGACCCAGCGTGGCCGAAGCGGGACGACGTTGGGCCGCTCCGTCCGCGCCGCGACGAGGATCCGGTCGCGGAGCATCGGCGACGGCTCCGCCGGGCCGGCTGCGTAGGCGAGCGCCTCGGCAGCGACCGAGTACGCGGCGACCTCCTCGCGGCAACGCTCGCAGCCCGCGAGATGTTCCTCGAAGGCGCGGCGCTCGCCGGCTTCGAGCGCGTCGAGCGCGTAGGCCGCGCTCAGGTCGTGGATGCTGTCGGTTTCCATGGATCTCCGTCCGAGGGTGTCTCGAGAAGCTCGCGCAGCCGCGAGAGGCCGGCGAACATCCTGCTCTTTATGGTGCCGAGCGGCTCGCCCAGCCGCTCGGCAAGCTCCGATTGCGTGAAGCCGCCGTAGTAGGCGAGCTCGATCGCCTCCCGCTGGGCGGCGGGAAGCTGCGCGAGGGCCGCCTGAACGCGTTCGCGTTCGAGGTGAAGCCACGCGCTGTCGGCCGCGGACGGCCCGTCCGAGACCGGCTCGGTGTCGGGAAGCGGGTCGGCGCGGCGGCGCTCCTCGCGGCGAACGAGGTCGACTGCGCGGCGGTGGACGAGCGTCATGATCCACGTGCTCGCCTTGGCCTTCTCGGGGATGAAGCGGGAGGCGCCCCGCCAGATCGCGAGGAACGCGTCCTGGACAGCGTCCTCGGCGAGCGCCTCGTCGCGCAGCACTCGCAGCGCGAGTCCGTAGGCGGGCCGGCCGTACCGGTCGTACAGCTCCGCCAGCGCGACTTCGTCGGATCGGGCTGTAAGCGCGACGACGGCTTCGTCAGAGAGGTGTGCCAGGTCGCGGCGCGGCATTGGTCGGCTCCGCTGGGAGCGGCGGGAGGACCCTACCAAGTCGAGGCAGACGCTCATCATCCCCGGGATTCGCCGCCGGGCCGTAGCCGGTTCGAAACAACTCGAACCGGTGTCGGACACCGCAGATGAAGCCGTAGGTCGGCTACGAGCCTCGGAGGGTGTCCGACACCTCTACTTGACGATCAGTAGCGCCTGCATGCCGAGCTGGCGGTGGTTCGCAATGCTGCACCAGAGGTCGTAGTGACCCGCCACGAGGTCGACGTGCAGGTCGTAGTACTGGCCCGGCTGCATGACGGGGGTCTTGTAGAGCCGCCCGCCTCCCGCCCGCTGGACGCGCATGTCGTGAGGGTCCTCGCCGTAGTTCACGAACTCGATCACGGCGGCCCCCGGCGGTGCCACGCGTGAGGAGAGTGTGTAGAAGTACTCCTTGGCCGTGACCTGGATCCGGAACGGGAACCGCTTCACCTGAGCAGCGACGGACGCTGATAGCCCGAGACGTTCGGGAGGATCGCGTTCGCGTCGGCTTTGAGCCACTGCTCCAGGATCGACGAGTAGACGGCCCGGAAGTCCGCGGTCGGTGCCAGGTTCCCGAGGTTGTTGAGGCCCCCTGTCACTCCGGGGAACCCGCCGATCGTCTGGCCGTTCACCTTCGTGCCGATCAGGAACCCGACCCCCGCCGAGCCGTGGTCGGTTCCGGCCGAGGCGTTCTCGGCCGCGCGGCGGCCGAACTCCGACCAGACGTAGACCATCACGCGGTCGGCGACGCCGCGTGCCTCGAGGTCGCGTTGGAACGCGAGCAGCGAGTCGGAGGTCAGCTGCAGGCCGCTCGACAAGGCGGCCGCCTGTGAGGCGTGCGTGTCGAAGCGGCCGGGCGAGGTGATCGTGACGACGCGGAGCGGCAGCCCGGCCGCGACCATCGCCGCGAGCCCCGCGAGCCGGTGGGGGAACGGATCGGTCGTCGCCGGGTAGCTCACCGGCGAGTTGAACCCGTACTTGAACGACCCGAGCTCCGAGTAGAGGTGGTGGGACTCGAGCGCGATCGAGCCGGCGGCGGCGAGCCCTGGATCGGGCGAGGTCGCGTGGGCCGCGCCGATGTTCGCCGCCTCCTGGAGCATCGACTGCTCGAGCGGGTGCGCCGGAAGCCCCGGCGGGGCGAAGGTGTACTGGTCGGCGGCCTGGAGCGTCGCAACCGGCATCTTCTTCGACGCCAGCGCGGGCTGGAGGGCGGTGTCGAGCGAGAGGCCCTGAATCGGGTTGTCGAGCGTTCCGACCGAATCGAGGTAGCGGCCGAGCCAGCCGGTCCGAAGCGTCGCGTCCGGCGCCCCGACCTCCCAGTAGTGCCGTGAGGTGAAGTGCGACTCGTCGTTGTTGACGTACCCGATCGCCGGGATCACGGAGACCTTGCCCTCGCCGTGCAGCGTCGCGAGGCCGTTCGCCGTCGGGTGCCAGCGCAGCCGGGCATCCTGGCTGAAGGCCGACCCGGCGCTCTGGGCGATCGCGATGTTCGGACGCAGCTGGTAGTACAACGGGTCGCCCGCCGGGAAGAGCACCGACAGGCCGTCGATCCCACCCGAGAGGTAGACGACGACGAGAACGTTCTGCGCCGGGGTCGACGCCGCGTTCGCGATCCCCTCCTCGAATGCCCGGGCCGAGAGCGCTGCGCCACCGTAGATCCCGAGCGCGAGCCCCGCGCTGCGCGAGACGAAGTCGCGCCGGGTCAGCCCGGTGCCGGCCGGCAGCGGCATGCCCGCTTCGATCCCGGGCAGCCCGCGACCCGCCTGCGGCGACCCTGCGCCGCCAGGATTCGGTGGTGTTGCAGTCTCTGCACTCGTGCACGGTCATCTCAGGCGGTCTGCAGGTCGGGGGAGGAGGCCACGAGCCGCCGGAGCGCGGTCTCGACGTCGGCCGGCGCCGCGTTGCGCTTCGAGCTGCGCCTTCGCGAACGAGACGAGCAGCCCCTGCGTCTGGGACGAGATCGTCGGGGTGCCCCAGAAGTCGACAGCGCTCTGCACGAGTCCCATCGGGTCGGTCGAGGTGGCCGTGGGTGCGGTCGTGCCCTGGACGAGGGCGGCGATGAACCAGCGTGCTCTCCAGGTCGCGGTGTCGAGCCACCGGGTGTAGTCCCAGCCGCCCACGTCGGGAGGGTAGAAGAGCTGCTGGCCCGCGGCGGCGCTCTGGACCCACCAGGCCGAGGTGTCGATGTAGCGGCCCGCCATTCGCAGGAGCCCCGCGTTGAGGACGACCGGCGGCTTCACCATGCGAGGCCCGTTGTAGAAATCGGGGTGCTGGAGGATGGCCTCGACGACCGGGTGCACCTTGTATCCGTTGGCCTTGTAGATCGCCGCGAGCGCGGTTCCGGTCGTCTTGTCAGGGGGCGTCGGGATGAAGTAGCCCCAGAGCTTGTTCGCGAAGTACGACGGATGCAACGGATGATTCAGGCAGAGGTTCACCGAGTCCGACCAGTTGTAGTTGCCGGTCTGCCCGAAAATCGTCTTGCTCCCGTTGTCGTGGCGGTTCGCAACGAACGTGAAGTTGCCGATGACGCCCTTGTTGACGCTGCCCGTCCAGCCGGTCAGCGCCCGGGCCTGCTCGCGCACGTCGGTCTCGGTGTAGGCACCGCGATCGGCGCCGAGCGAGAAGAGCTCCATCATCTCGCGGCCGTAGTTCTCGTTCGGGCGCCCCGCAACGTTCTGGTTCCCGTTCAGCCAGATCAGCATCGCCGGGTCCTGCGTGACGCCCATCAAGAGATCGGCGAAGGAGCCGAGGGCTTTCCCGCGGAAGAAGTCGTTCTGGTTCAACATCAACTGCTGGGAGGCGACCCCCTGGTTCGAGGTCGCGAACCACGAGTGCCAGATCAGCGTCATCCGCTCGATCAGCGGCGCATTCGTGCGGACCATCCGGTCGAGCCAGAAGAGATGGTCGTCGCCGATGACTGCAGCCGGTGCGAGCGGGCGGCCCTTGTCGGCCGTCGGATTCGGCCCTGAGAGCGCGTACGGCGCGGGGCGCGTCAGCGCGTGAACCGCGTGCTTGAACCCGAGCTTCGCGAGCGCCTCGGCCTCGCCGGCCTTCGCTCCGAAGCCTGCGCGCCAGAGGAGCCGCTCGGCCTGCTGCTTCCCGAACGGGCCGCGGTACTCCGCAATCGGTGGCATCGTCGCCACCGCCGAAGCTTAGGCCCTCCCGGTCGAATTGGGGAGATTCGAACGTAAAATTCAGGCAAAGGGTGCTGCCCGGCTCTACGATCAATCCGTGCGCTTCGCTCTCGTTGCAGGCCTTCTCGCCCTCGCGTGCACCACGGTCGCGTTCGCCGGCACGCCTGCGGAGAACGCCGGCGCCGCTGCGAGCCTGAAGCCGCTCGTCCAGAAGAAGTTCAAGGCGGTCGCGCCAAAGCTCGTGCTGGGGAAGGTGACGTGCAACACCTTGAAGGACGGAGTCACCGCGATCTGCCTCGCCCACTTTGCCGACAAGCCCGACGGCGTGAACGTCGTCTACACGATCAAGGCGGTGCTGCACGACGTGAGCAGCTCGCTGACATGGACGACGACGGCCCACAGCTGCACGCTCATCAAGACGGGCAAGAAGATCTCGTGCTGAAGGGAACCGCGGCTCTCGTCGCCGCCCTCGCCTTCAGCGCCGTTGCCGGCGCCGCCACCCCGTCGCAGATGCTCGCCGCGCAGATGAAGGCGAACATGCAGGCCTACTACAACAAGGCGTACCCCGGCCTGAAGATCACGACCGTCTCGTGCACCATCGCGAAGTCCCGGACGACCGCCAACTGCAAGGCGCACTTCACCTGGGTGAAGCAGCGGGCGATCGGGGTGTTCACGGTCGTGGACAGGATCAACACGGCGACCGGCACCGTCGTACCGAAGACCAGCGCCGCGACCTGCACGGACTCGAAGACGGGCGCGAAGCTCGTCTGCTTCCGTTAGGCCAGCTCGGCCAGCTCTGCGTCGAGCGAGTCGAAGTCGCGGGCGGCGAGCGCGGCGAAGCGGCCGCCCTGGGCGACGAGCTCGTCGTAGGTCCCTGTCTCGACCACGCGGCCGGAGTCGAGCACCACGATCTGGTCGGCATCGCGCACCGTCGAGAGGCGGTGGGCGATCGCGATCGTCGTGCGCCCCTCGACGAGCCGCGCGAGCGCCTCCTGCACCGCGCGCTCGGTCTGGGTGTCGAGCGCGGAGGTCGCCTCGTCGAGCACGAGGATCGGCGGGTTGCGGAGGACCGCCCTCGCGATCGCGATCCGCTGCTTCTCGCCGCCCGAGAAGCGGTACCCGCGCTCGCCGACGACCGTCTCGAAGCCCTCGGGAAGGGACGAGATCAGGTTGTAGATCTGAGCGGCGCGCGCCGCGTCCTCGACCTCCTCGTCGGTCGCGTCGGGCTTGGCGAAGCGCAGGTTCTCGCGAACGGTCGCGTGGAAGAGGTAGGTCTCCTGCGAGACGACCCCGACCGCGGCCGCGAGCGACTCGAAGCTGAGGTCGCGGAGGTCGGTCCCGTCGACCGTCACGCGGCCCTTCGTCGGGTCGTAGAGCCGCGAGACGAGGTAGCCGAGCGTCGTCTTGCCGGCGCCGGTCTCGCCGACGATCGCGGTCGTCGTGCCCGCGGGCACCGAGATCGAGACCGACTCGAGCGCGTAGGGCCCGTCGGCGTAGCGGAACCAGACATCCTCGAGGGCGACGTCACCGTGCACGGTCTCGAGTGTCTTCTTGCCGGGCGCGATGTCGATCGGCAGGTCGAGGTACTCGAAGATCCGGTCGAAGAGGGCGAGCGAGCTCTGGACGTCGACGGAGATCGAGAGCAGGCTCCCGATCGGCGCGAAGAGTCGGGTCTGCAGCGTCGTGAAGGAAACGAGCGTGCCGACGACAGCGTACGAGGCCGTGCCGCCGGAGTTGTGCACGTGGAGGCCGCCGAACCAGTAGATCAGCGCGGGCATGATCGCGAACGTCATCTGGATCGACTGCATCAGCCAGCGGCCGGTCATCCTCGACCGGACCTCGAGGTCCGCCAGGTTGTTCGACTCGCCCTCGAACCGCTCGGCGAGCTCGGCGGAGCGGCCCATCGTCTTGCCGAGCAGGATCCCCGAGACCGAGAGCGACTCCTGCACGAGCGAGGACATGTCCGCCATCGACTCCTGCCGCTTGGTCGCGATCTTCCGCCGCGCCCCACCGACCTTGCGGGTGATCAGGACGAAGATCGGCATCAACGCGAGCGCGATCACCGCGAGCTGCCACGAGAGCAGGAACATCGCGATCACGGTCGCGACGACAGTCGTGATCGTCGACATGATCGACGTCGCCGTCGAGGTGAGGACGTTATCGACGCCGCCGATGTCGTTTGCGATGCGGCTTTGAACCTCGCCGGTGCGCGTCTTGGTGAAGAACGCGAGCGACAGGCGCTGGAGGTGGCGGTAGACGGCGGTGCGAAGGTCGTGCATGACGCTCTGGCCGACCTGGGTCGAGAGGTAGGCCTGGATGACGCCGATGACGCCGCTTATGACCGAGATCGCGATCATCGCGGCGACGAGCTCCGTCAGGAGCCTGAGGTCGACGGTGACGTGCCCGCCGGGAGCCGGCTGGAATGCCTTGGAGATGACGTCCCGGAGCAGGAACGCCGGGATCACCCCGAGCGCCGACGCGACCAGGATCAGGAAGGTGACAACGGAGAGCTTGCGCCAGTAGCCGCGGAAGAGCGACCCGATCCGGCGCAGGTTGGCGCGGCGCACCGCCTTGTCGGCGGGGCGCTCAGGCTTCTCCCCCGGGGCAAAGCCCCCGAAATGTCCTCCGGGCACCCTTTCAAGGTACCGCTCAGGCTGCGCGGGACGCGAGGCGCAGCTTCTGCAGGAGCAACGCGTCCGGCTGCTCGCCGGTGGCCGACCAGGCGATCTTCCCGTGCGGGTCGATCACGTAGAAGGTCGGGAAGAGCCGCACCTTGTACTTCGTGGACACGGGCCCGGGCGACCCCGGCGAGTGAAAGCTTCCGGGGTCTGTCCCCGGGTCGAGGAGCGCCGGGAACGGGAGCCCGAACCAGATGTGGTAGGCGAGGACGCTGGCGGCGTCCTCGCTGTCGGCGTTGACCGAGACGAACGCGTAGCGGTCCTTCGGGAGCTTCGCGTACATCGCTTTCAGGTGGGGCGCCTCGGCGGCGCAGTGCGGGCACCACGTCGCGAACAGCTCCAGGAGCACTGCCTTTCCTCGCAGGGAGGCGAGGCTGAGCGCCTTGCCCGTGGGCGTCCGCAGCGTGAAGACCGGCGCGGTGGAGCCGACGGGGAGCAGGCTCTTCGCGGCGGGCTGGTCGGCGCCGGTGAGCGGGCGCCCCTCGACCTGGCCGACCCCCGGCGCCGTGTTGGGGTGGAAGTTCACCGCCTCGGCCTCGCGCAAGAGCCCGGGCGAGGCGGAGCGATCGGCCGCCGGGATGGTGACGACGTGCGGAGCCGCCTTCTTCGAGCCGGTGGTGGCCGCGAGCACGCCCACGACGAGAGCAGTGGCGACCGCGAGCCCGAGCAGGACCCCGAGGCCGTGCCGGGTGCGCTTGGTGAATGCGGGGCGGCCGGGGCCGAGCGGGACCCGGGCCTCGCGGACGTCGTGCTCCTCGGTCACCGCGCAGCCGCCTTCCGGCCTCGCCGGCGCCAGAGGAAGATCCCGCCCGCGCCCAGGGCGCAGATCACGAGCGCGCCGCCGGCGATCTCGCCGCGTTCGACCCACACCGAGGTGCCGTTCGACCCGGTTCCGGTGGCGAGGGTGAGCCCGCGACGGGCAGCGAGCGCCGTGATCGCCTGCTCCGCTGCAGTCGCGAGCGCCGGGCCGTCGGTCGTGTCCAGCTTCGGCAGCTTCGCGATCAGCGCCTTGTCGGCGGGCGGGAGCCCCTTCAGCTTGTAGAGCCCGTAGCCGTTCGGCATCACAACGAGCAGCTCGTCCTTCCAGAAGTAGAAGTCCTCCTGGGCGAGAAACTTGGCGTAGGTCTGCGGCTTGCGATAGAGGATGGGGACGGCGCCGAGGTCGTAGCGGGTGACGATCACCGCGAGCTTGAGCGGGAAGCCCTGCTTCTTCGCGCTCTGGAGCATCGCCTCGATCCGCTCCTGCTGCGAGGCCGGGATCTTCCCGTCGTACGGCGAGAGGAAGCTCGACTGGGAGAGCAGGAAGTCGCTTGCCGGATCTCCGTCGGCCAGGGCGGCCGGAGCAAGCACGGCGAGCGCCGCGACCACCACGGCGAGGGGACAGACCCTCTTCAGCGCCGCGACGGCAAGCATACGGGGACAGACCCCTTTCAAATCGCGTTCCCGAGCAGGACGAGCGCGACCGTAGCTGCGACCGCGCCGAGGGCGAAGGCGAGCAGCGACGCGGCGAGGCGGACGCCGGTCATCCGGAGGCCCTGTCGACGACGACGGCCGTGAACGGCTGTCCTCCCTTGGGCGTCACGTTGAACGACAGCCCCCAGTGGCCGACCATCACGAGCGCCGGGGTGAGCTTCGAGTAGACGCCGGGCGAGGTCTCGGTGAGCTGATACTCCTGGCTCCCCATCTCCATGTCCAGCATCGCGAACGTCGTCGTCACGTTCGCCCCGGTGACCGGGCGGCCGTTCTTGGTGATCTCGAGCGCAAAGCGGTTGGGCGCCGCGGCCTTGTTCGGGTCGACGATGACTTTCAGCGTATACCCGTCCTTCTGGACGACGGCGGCGACGGGCCCCGGGCCGACCTTGGCGAGCGCGCCGCTCTCCTGGCCGAGGTACTTCGAGGGCGGCGCGAGGCTCGTGAGAACGGCCGCGGCCGCGATCGCGCCGATGACGACCAGCACCTCGCCGGACGTGATCACCCCCAGGAGCGAGACTGCGGGCGGCCCGACCTCGGGCCTGGCGCGCGCCGCGACGAGCCGCGGCCGGTTGACGGCGAAGTTGACGGCGCCGAACCCCATCGCGACTGCGAGGAGCGAGGCCTTCACGAGGATCGTCTGGCCGTACGAGGTCGTCCAGAGCGCCGAGAGGATCGGCAGCTTGAGCACCGAGGCCCAGATCCCCGAGCCGAGGAGAACAGCGACGGAGACGAGCGCGACGTTCGAGAACCGCGGCACGACGACCGCGAGCCCGGCGACACGGCGGGCGTGGGGCAGCGTCGCCCACAGGAGAACGAGGCCGGCGAGCCCGCCCACCCAGAGGGAGCCGGAGGCGACGTGGAGCCAGTCGAGCGCGACGGCGAGCCCGCGCGGCGAAGTCTGGGCCGCATGGCCGGCGGTTCCGGGGATGAGGACGACGGCGGCCGCCGCGGCAACGACGCCGATCCCCGCCAGGATCTCCGCGATCGAGCGCTTGTCCCGGTCGGGCCGGTCGACCCAGATCGCGATCCAGGCCGCAGCGACGAAGAGCGCGAAGACGAGCTCGAGATCGACGAAGGCGCGGCCGTACGCGGTCGTCCGCCAGAGGGGCAGGAGCGCGCCGACGTCGAAGAAGCCGTGGAGGGAGTCGACCGCAGTCGACTCCTCGAGGAACACCGGCACGAGAACGAGGGCGGCGGTCGAGACGATCGCGAACGCGATCGTGACGGCGCGAAGACTCGTCCCCTCGACCCGGCGCGTCAGCGGGCGCGCGATCGCGAGCCGCATTGCGAGCAAGCCGATCGAGGCCATCACGGTCAGGAACATCGCCCACTTCGCGACGACGAGCGCGGTCGTGGTCGCGCTCTTCGCGATGTGCGGAATGACGAACTGCGGTGCCGGCCCCGGGTTCGGGCCGACGGCGAAGGTGAACGCCCCCTGGACGGGGTGGCCGTCGACGGAGATCGCCCGCCAGTAGACGAGGTACCAGCCCTCGGGCAGGTGGGGCTTCAGGTGGACGACCAACGTGTCGGGGTTCGTCGGCGACCGCTGCGGCGAGTCGGTCGCCACCTGGTTGGCGTCCTTGTCGGTGACAGAGATGATCGCGAACCGAGGCTCTACTGCCTCGTCGAAGGTGAGGGCGACGATCGGGGGCGGGGTGTCGAGGACCGTGCTCGGCGACGGGAACGTCTTCGTCAGGTACGCGTGCGCCGACGCCGCGGCCGGAGCCGCGAGCGCGACGACCGAGATGAGCGCGATCAGGACACCCCGCCCCCTTCTCGTCATGCGAGCTCCCTGCCTCCGCTGCTGCCCCGCGCAGCGAGCGCGATCGCGCCGAGGACAACGCCGACCGCGCCGACGACGAGAGCGATCACCGTCAGCGTCGAGGTCCCTGCCGCCGCCGAGCGAGTCCTTGACCTCGATCGTGGGCGCCGGCGTGTCGGACGACTCGGAGCCGTTCCAGTCGACGATCGATCCGTCGGAGTAGGTCTGCTCGACCTGGAAGGTGTAGGTCTTCGCCGACGAGCCTCCGGCGAGGAACTGGAAGAGCGAGTCCTCACCCGTCGGCGTGTGCCCGCCGGTCCACGTGACCTTCTGGATCACCGTGTTCTCGCCGGTTCCCGCCGACTGGACCTCGCGGTGCCAGCCGGGGGCGGCGACGAACGAGTCGATCGAGTACCCGGATGGAACGGTGAGGACGATCTTCGTCGTCGTCAACCCCTCTTTCTCGGTCGGGACGGCGAGGCTGTAGAGCTGAGTGCCGGTGACCGACACGGGCGGGCTCACGTGCGCGTGGGCGAGGGCGGCCGACGCGCTGACGAGCGCGGCCAGGACGACGGCTCCGAGGACGACCGGCGCTCGGCGCCGTCCGACTCCTGACGGGGACAGACCCCTTGGGGAAACGCTCACGTTGATGGCTCCTCTCTGGAAGTGCTTCAAAGAACGGGGACGGCGCGGGGAGGCGGCCCGCGTGCCCCGCCCATCGCCGACTGCCGCCGGCGCGGAGAGAGGTCGAAGGTGAAGGCTGCCGGTGCCCGGCCGGGCACCGCAAAGGGGCGCGCTGCGAGCTGTGCGAAGAGCCGCCGCGCCCAGGCGAGCAAGTGCTCCACGGCACCGTGGATGGCGACGGCGAGGAGCGAGAGCGCGGCCAGGATCGGGATCGCGTCGCGATGGACAGGCCCGAGGAGGCAGTGGAGCCCGTGCCAGCCGAGCCCCTCTCGCCAGTGGATGGTCGACTCGAGCATCGCGAAGGCGAACGAGGTGGCGAGGAACAGTGCCACCGTGCGCGCGACCAGGACGCTGGGCTGGACCCGGGGAGCAGAGACGAGCCGCCGACCTTCGAGCTGGAGGCGGACGCGCACCGCGCTCACGGCGAGGGTGAGGGCCGTCGCAGCGAGGACGGCGGCAGCAGCCAGGATCCCGACGATCGGTACGGTCAGGTGCGGGCCGACCGCGCGGTTGTCCGCGAGCTCGGCGAGAAGCGCCGACTGCGGCGCGAGGGCGTAGACGAGCGTGCGCGTCGCAAGCACCACGGCGACGCCGACGAGCGCCCAGATCCCGGCCCGGGCCCGCACGGTCAGCGGACCTCGAGCACGAAGGGAGCCGTCAGCACCTTCCCGTCGACCATCCCCTGGAGGAACAAGCGCCACTTACCCGCGGCGGGGACGAGCACCCCAACCCTGAGCTTCCCGGGCGTCGCCGAGGTGCCCGTGACCTTGGTCGGCCCCGAGCACGCTCGTGCAGCCGGTCACCCCAGGGGCGCAGACATGGGTGTGGAAGTAGTCGAGGCTGCCCTGCCGGAAGAAGATCGCGTGCGCCAGGGCCCCGAACCACGGGGTGAAGACGGCGGGCTTCCCGTCGGGGCCGGTGACGTCGACCGTGACGAGCTGCGCCTGGATCGCCTTCAGCGCGTTCGCCCCGTGGAGGGTGAAGTGATAACCGTCGACTGTCTGAGACAGGGTCGTCTTGCCCAGCGGGCGCGGGTGGTACGGACCTGCGACCGTCAGGTTCTCGAAGAGCTGGAAGTTCGCGTTGACCTGCTGGTCGCTCGAGGCCGGATACACGTCGACGACGAGCCGGTAGGGCCCCGGCGCCGGGAAGGTGACGATCTCGGAGATCGTGGGGCGGCCCACCGGCGGGTGCTTGTGGACGATGTACTGGAGGTCCTTTCGCACGAAGATGAGGTGGACGCCTGTGTGCGGGCCCGGCCCGGTCTTGAACTTCGTGAGCGGCGTGCCGTCGGGTTGCGCGATCTGGAACGAGACGACCACCGGCTTGCCGGCCGGCACGGGCTGCGAGGGCCGGAAGTTCACGATCTTGTAGGTCGCGGCAGGCTGGACGGTGATCGACTGTGTGCCGCCCGAGCCGCCGCAGCCGGCGAGCGCGAGAACGGCCACGAGGATTCCGAGGGGGACAGACCCCTTCACGGACCACTTCACGAGTCACCTCCGGCGAAGAGAAAGAAGGGATGCGGCGGGACGTAGCCGCCCAGCTCGACGACGATCTGGGCATGCCGGGTCAACGGGATCGCCCCGGGCGGGCCGTGGAAGAGCTTCCCTCCGACGTAGGCGCGGAGGGGCTCCTCCGACGTGAACGATGCGAGCCGGTGGGCGTCGAGCCGCTGGCCCCAGACACGAAAGACGTCGGCGAGTCGCAGGCCCGGGGCGACGCGGACGATCCCGTCTGGGCGTTCGGTGGACACCGGGTAGCGGCAGCCCTTGTCCGAGACGCCGATCCCCGCCGGGACGATCACGACCTTCCGGTCGACGAACACCTCGAGATGTACCCGGAACGTCGCGCCGGCGGCGCCGCAGCGGAGCCCGTCGAGGGGCGCCCCCGCCACGACCGCTACGGGCCGGGCAGGAGGGGTGTAGGCCGGCGCCGGGCCAACCGGCCACGGGTGCACAGAGGGCGGGAGGGTGGCGACGAGCACGAGCAGCCGTCTCATCGCGGCAGCGGCCTCCTGACCCGCACCGGCTCGTCGAAGTCGGGCAGGAAGCTGAGCACGGCGGCCGAGGCCCCACCGGCAACCGCGACCAGGCAAAGCACCCGGGTGAGCGTCCCGGGGAGAAGCGAGATGACCGCGCCGTGCCAGAACACCGGCAGCGAGCTGAGACTCACGGCCGCGGCGACCGCTCCCACGACGCCCGCGGCGTGCACGCGCGAGCGCCCGCGGAGGCGAAGGAGCAGCACGCCCAGCACTCCGGCGACAGCGATCGCCGCGACGAGTTGGAGCCAGGCGACGCCCCCGGTCGGCGAGTCGCGCACCGCGAACGTCGTGACAAGAACAAGCGCGGCAAGACCCGAGGCGACCCCGAGCCCAACCGTGAGCGCTCCCCGGAGGGCCCGGCGCCGCACGGCGAGGACGATGCCGGCCACGAGTCCGACGGACGCTAGCGCCCACGGCCACTCGGCGGGCCGCGCCACGCGGAAGAACGTCCCCGAGATGGCGGCCGGATGCCCGTTCACCGCCACCGGTACCGTGAACCGCCCGGCCGGCCCGGCAGAGGTCGCAGGCGGCGGAGCGAGCCGGTGGTCGTGCCAGACCACGGTCCGACCGCCGTCCACGTGGACCCAGCCCCGCCGGGAGCTCGAGACCAGCCGGTCGCCGGTCGCCGTCGGGGAGCTCGCGTTCACCCACACGCCGCTCTGGTCGATCTTGAGCAGCGGCTCGCGGAGCGCGCCGAGCACGATCAGGCGCACGCCGCGGTCCGCGCTGACCTGAAGGTCTCTGTCCCCATCGAGCACGCGAACGTGGACGCCCGGCAGCGCGCGCACGGACGGGTCCAGCGCAAGCCGGTAGTCGAGGGCGATCGTGGCGCCGCGCCCGTGTGCGGCGGCCTGCGCGGGCAGCGCGAGCGCCGCGAGCACCACGGGTACGGCGGTGCGGAGCCGAAGCGGCTCCAGCATTGGCTCTCCTTTCGGGAACGACGACGGGCTAGAAGAAGCGCGCCGTTCCCGGAGGCGCCCTGCCGGCGGAGCGGCGGGCGAGGGGGGAAAGCGAAGGCACAGTCGCGGCGACCGGCCGCAGGAGCGGCGCGCCGGGGTGCGGGAAGAGAGGCTGCGGGCCAGGCGAGACCGCGTCGACGACCGCGTCGGCCAGGCGCAAAAGCGCGGCGACGGCGAGCGCGGCGAGGCCGGAGAGCGGCACCGCCCACCAGCCACCGTGACCGAAGACGCCGGCGAGCCCCGCCGGATGGCCTGCCGCGAACGCGCCCTCGAGCCACTCCTGCACCACGTACGCGGCGAGGAGGAGCGCCCAGGCGACGCCGGCGAGCCTCGCGAACGACCGGCCCGAGCGGGCGTCGGGGGCGCCTGCCGCGGCCCGGGCGATCCGGATCAGGAGCGATCCGAGGCCGAGCGCCAGCAGGATCCCGAGCCAGGGCGCGAGCGAGTCCAGGTAGCCGTGTCCCTGGGCCGCGAGAGCGGCGCTCGAGCCGGAGCCGTACCCGAGCTCGAACCTGAGCTGATGCACCGCATACGCAGCCGCCGGGAACAACACGAACCCGCGCCCGGCAAGAGCGTTCCGGAAACGGCGGGAGCTCATACCTACGAGGTTAGCTCGCGGGCTCTGCGGCCTGCTCCGGCGTGGGCGCGGCGAGCGACACCACCGTCCGCCGCCCCTTGAGCGTGAAGACGACGTCGACGGTGTCGTTCTTCCCGTAGCTGCCGGCGATCCCGAGGACCATGCGAGCCCAGCGCCAGAAGCCGAGCGAGCCCTCGCGCTGGAGCGACCTGAAGAAGAGAAGGCTCGAGCCGACGATCTCGTAGTCGGTGCCCTCGGCCTGCGCGACCCCGTTCACGTACACCTCGAAGGGGCGCGCGACATGCGCCGGAAGGTCGATTCGCGTGCGGCTCTCCACCGTCTATACGATGCCACGGCGTGCGTCGGAGGGCCCTCGTACTCGGTATCGCGTGCGCGGGCATGCTCACGCTCGCCGCGTCGGCGCTCGCCGGGAACGGCGGCACCTTTCCGCTCTCGCCGCACTCGCCGAACGCCGAGCACACGCGCCAGGCGTACCTCTTCGTGCTCATCTTCACCGCCATCGTCTTCGTCGGAGTCGAGGGAGCTCTGATCGGGCTGATCGTCAAGTACCGGCGCGGCAAGCGGGCGCGGTACGCCGACGGCCTCCAGCTGCACGGCTCCACCAGGCTCGAGACGATCTGGACGGTCGTCCCCGTGGTGATCCTGGCGGCGATCGCGACGTTCGTTCTGCTCAAGCTCCCGTCGATCGCCAACGCACCGAAGGCGAACGCCGCGGACTCGACGACGATCAAGGTCGAGGGCCGCCAGTTCTACTGGATGTTCCACTACCCGAACGGAGCCGTCTCGGTCGGGAACATGGTCGCGCCCGCCGACAACGTCGTGAACGAGGACGTGTTCGCGCCCGACAACGACGTCCTGCACAGCTGGTGGGTCCCCCAGCTCGGCGGCAAGATCGACGCGATCCCGGGCCGGACGAATCACACCTGGTTCAAGGCGCCGAGCGGCCTCTACAACGCGCGGTGCTCCGACCTGTGCGGGATCCAGCACACGTTCATGCTCGCCACCGTCACGGTGACGCCGCGGGCCGATTACGAGAGCTTCATCGCCGAGCGCGCCGCGAACCCGACTAGCCCGGCGCTTGGCAGGGAGGAATGGGAGCACGTCTGCCTGGTCTGCCACCGCCTCGACGAGCAGTACATCGGCCCGGCGCTCCGCGACAACCCGCTCATGACCCATCCGGTGCAGCTCACGAATCTCCTGCGCAACGGGGGCATCCAGATGCCCGCGGTCGGAAGCGACTGGTCGGACGATCAGATCACCGCGCTCGTCGACTACTTCAAGGAACTGAAGGCCGGGAATGGCTAGCGCCGACACCACCTCCGTCGGCCCCTACCGCTCGGACTGGAAGGAAGGCCGCCTGACGTCGTGGCTGACGACCGTCGACCACAAGCGAATCGGGATCCTCTACCTCTGGACGGCGCTCATCTTCTTCGCATTCGGCGGTCTTCTGGCGCTGCTGATCCGCACCCAGCTCGCGACGCCGAACGAGACGTTCATGACAGGGAAGTCGTACAACGAGGCGGTCACGATCCACGGCACGACGATGATCTTCCTCGTCATCGTCCCGATTCTCGCCGGTTTCGGCAACTACATGGTCCCGCTGATGATCGGCGCACGCGACATGGCGTTCCCCCGCCTGAACGCGTTGTCCTACTGGCTGTACCTGCTCGGCGGCCTGATCCTCGTCCTCAGCTTCGAGGCCAAGGGCGGCGCCGCCTCGGCCGGCTGGACCTCGTACGCGACGCTCTCGACGCTCCACTCGCCCGGGCGCGGACAGGACCTGTGGATCCTGTCGCTGCACGTGCTCACCCTCTCGTCGCTCGCGGGGGCGATCAACTTCATCGTGACGATCTCGAACATGCGCGCCCGCGGGATGACCTGGACACGGATGCCGCTGTTCGTGTGGACGATCTTCACGTACGCGTGGCTGCTCCTGCTCGCGCTGCCCGCCCTCTCGGCGGGCCTGACGATGATGCTGACCGACCGGAACTTCGGCACGCACTTCTTCTCACCGGCCGAAGGCGGCAACCCGGTCCTCTACCAGCACGTCTTCTGGTTCTTCGGGCATCCCGAGGTCTACATCATGGTGCTGCCCGCGATGGGGATCATCTCGGAGATCATCCCCGTGTTCGCGCGGAAGCCGATCTTCGGGTACAAGGCCGTCGCGCTCTCGACCGTCGCGATCGCGTTCCTCGGGTTCATCGTCTGGGGCCACCACATGTTCGCGGTCGGTCTCCCGACACGGGCGGACACGTTCTTCATGGTCTCGTCGATGGTGATCGCCGTCCCGACCGGCGTGAAGATCTTCAACTGGCTCGCAACGCTCTGGCGCGGGAACATCTCGTTCGACACGCCCATGCTGTGGGCGCTCGGTTTCATCGCGCTCTTCACCATCGGCGGGCTCTCGGGGATCTTCCTGGCCGCGTTCCCGGTCGACTGGCAGCTCACGCAGACCTATTACGTCGTTGCGCACATCCACTACGTGCTGTTCGGCGGATCGATGTTCGCGATCTTCGGCGGGCTCTACTACTGGTGGCCGAAGATCTTCGGGCGTCTGCTCGACGAACGGCTCGGGAAGCTCCACTTCTGGCTCGTCTTCATCGGCTTCAACCTGGCGTTCTTCCCGCAGCACCTGCTCGGGTTGCTCGGAATGCCGAGGCGCGTCTACACGTACCATCAGGGAGGCCTCTGGGAGGCCTACAACATGACCTCTTCGATCGGCGCATTCACGATGGCGGTTGGGATGCTCGTCTTTGTCGCCAACGTGATCAAGACCTCGAGGAACGGCCTGCGGGCCACGAACGATCCGTGGGCCGCCGACACGCTCGAGTGGTACGCGACCTCGCCCCCGCCGGAGTACAACTTCGACCGCGTGCCGTACATCATCAGCGCGCGGCCGCTGCGCGACCTGCGCCGGCGGCTCGAGCAGGAGCGGCGGCTGTGACGGCGGGCCCCTGGGCGCGCCTGCTCGCGGTGGGAGCAGTCGGGGCGACCGCCCTCGCGGTCGTCTCGGGTGCGGCAGGCTGGCACACGGCTCACCGTGTGCTCGCGGGGCTGGCGCTGCCCCCGCTCATCGGGCTCCTCGTGCTCGCGTGGGTCGCGATGCGGAGGCTGCTGCCGATGGCGATCGCCTCGGTCGTGCTGTTCGGGCTGGCAGCGCTCCTCACGCACCCGCGCATCCACCTCGCCGTTGCCGCAGCGGCGTTCGGGGCGACCTCGTTGCTCGCCGCGCAGGCCTTCCGCGGCGCGGCGGGGCCGGTCGGCGAGGCGCGCGACTACGTGACGCTGACCAAGCCGCGGGTGATGTCGCTGCTGCTGCTGACGGGCGGCGCTGCCGTGTTCGTCGGCGCCTCCGGCGTGCCGCCCCTGAACATCTTCGTCGTGACGATGGTGGGGCTCGCGCTCGCGTGTGGTGGCGCGGCGGCGCTGAACCACTACTACGACCGGGACATCGACAAGCTGATGGGCGCGCGGACGGCGGGCCGGCCTGTCGCGTCGGGCCGGATCGCGCCGGAGCGGGCGCTCGAGTTCGGGATCGCGCTCTCGGCGCTCTCGTTCGTGCTGCTCGACTCCCTCGTGAACCTTCCCACAGCGCTGCTCGCGCTCGCCGGGAACCTCTTCTACGTCCTCGTCTACACCCGCTGGCTCAAGCGCTCGACGCCGCAGAACATCGTCATCGGCGGGGCCGCCGGCGCCGCGCCGCCGCTCGTCGGCTATGCCGCGACGGCCGGGCACCTCGGCTGGGCTGCGTTCGCGATGTTCGGGATCGTGTTCCTGTGGACGCCGCCTCACTTCTGGGCCCTGGCGCTGATGATCCGCGACCACTACGCCAACGCACGAGTCCCGATGCTGCCCGTCGTGCGCGGCGAGCGCGAGACCGCGCGGCAAATCGCCTGGTACACCGTCGCGCTCGTGGCTGCGACGCTGCTGCCGGTCGCGTTCGGGCTGTTCGGCCTCGTCTACGGGGTGTCGGCGCTCGTGCTCGGGGTGATCCTGTCGTGGATGGCGTTCGCGCTCTGGCGCCAGACGACCAAGGCCCACGCCGTGAAGCTCTTCCACTACTCGATGATCTACCTCGCGCTGCTCTTCGTCGCGATGGCGATCGACGTGGTGGTCTGATGCCGTCGTTGCCGCCCGACCTGATGAGCGACGCGGTGGGGCCGAGCCCCGAGCTCAACCGCCGCAACGCCAAGCTCGCGCTGATTCTGACGTTGGTGTTCGTGGTCCTCTTCGGGGCGACCTTCGCGATCGCGTTCGCGTCGCTCAACCTGTAGCGCTGGACGGCGTCTTCATCACGAGGCTCGAGGCCCGAGAGGGGATCGCGCTCGCGGTCAAGGACCTGTTCGACACCGAGGGCGTGCGGACGACGTACGGGTCGGCGGTGTTCTCGGACCACGTGCCGTCCCGGACGGCCGAGGCCGTGCGGCTGCTCGAGGCCGCCGGATACGCGAACGTCGGGAAGACGAACCTCCACGAGTTCGCCTACGGCGTCACGTCGCAGAACCTCCACTACGGGACGGTGCCGAATCCGGCCGCTCCCGGGCGGACGTCGGGCGGGTCGAGCGGCGGGTCGGCCGCGGCGCTCGCGGCCGGTCTCGCGGAGGCGGCGCTGGGCACGGACTCGGGTGGCTCGATCCGCATTCCCGCCGCGTGCTGCGGCGTGACGGGGCTGAAGCCGACCTTCGGGCTCGTCTCGACCGACGGCGTGTTCCCGCTCGCGCCGAGCTTCGACCATGCGGGGCCGCTGGCCGTGGACGTTGCAGGCTGCGAGGCGATGATGGAGGCGCTCGTGCCGGGCTTCGCCGCCGAGTCGGTGGGCGCCGCGGACGTGCGCGTGGGGGTCGCCTGGCTGGATCTCGCGGAGCCACTCGTCCGGGCGCGGGTCGAGGAGGCGGCTGCGCTCCTTTACGCCGAGCCGGTCGACCTTCCGTTCGCCGACGCGGTCTCGCCGGTCTTCATGCGGGAGATCGCCGACGTCCATCGGGACCTCTATGCGGAGGAGGGCGAGCTCTACGGCGAGAACATCAGCCCGAAGATCGAGCGCTGCCTGGCGGTGTCCGACGGCGAGGCGGCGGTCTCGGCGGCCGCGCGCGAGACCTATCGCGAGCAGATGGCGACGGCGGTCGCACCATTCGACATAGTGGTGACCCCGACGCTCGCGTTCGTGGCCCCGCCTGCCGACATCGACGAGATCGCGACGCGCGCAGGGTTCGTGCGGTTCACGTTCCCCTTCAACGTGCTCGGCTGGCCGGCGCTCGCGCTGCCATGCGGGCCTGCGGAGGACGGGTTGCCGGCGTCGGTGCAGGTCGTCGGAAAGCCGGGGACAGACCCCCTAGTGGTCGGTGTGGCAAGAATGCTCGAACGGGCGCTCGAGCGGTAGGCCGTTGCTGCCGAAACCGGCTACGTTTCCGGGCCCGTGGGACCCGACCTCAGCTTCGCGCACGAGCTGGCCGACGCGGCCGACGCGATCACGCTCGGCCGGTTCCGGGCGCTCGACCTCCGCGTCGAGACGAAGCCTGACCTGACGCCTGTTACCGAGGCGGACCAGGCAACCGAGGAGGCAATCCGAGCGCTGGTCGCGGCGGGTCGGTCCGGCGAGGGCGTCCTCGGCGAGGAGGGAGGGGACGACGGCAGTGAGAGCCGCTGGATCGTCGACCCAATCGACGGAACCCGAAACTACGTGCGCGGCGTGCCGATCTGGGCGACTCTGATCGCCCTCGAGCGCGAGGGCCGGCTGGACGTGGCCGTGGTCTCCGCTCCCGCTCTCGGCCGCCGCTGGTGGGCCACCCGCGACGAGGGCGCGTTCGCGGGCGGCGAGGCGAACCGCATCCGTGTCTCCGCCGTCGACCGGCTCGGAGACAGCGTCGTCTCGACGTCCGAGTGGCACGAGATGCCGCCCGGCTGGGCGCGGCTCGCCTCGGAGGCCTGGGTCAGCCGCGGGTTCGGGGATTTCTGGCAGCACTGCCTCGTCGCCGAGGGTGCGGTCGACGTCGCCGCCGAGCCGAGCCTGGCGATCTGGGACTACAGCGCCGTCCAGCTGATCGTGGAGGAGGCGGGCGGCCGCTGCTCGACCTTCACGGACGGCGCACCGGCGCCGGGGGCATCCTTCCTCGCCACGAACGGCGCTCTCCACGACGCGGCCGTGACGTTCCTCGGGGGACAGACCCCCTAAAGGGGACGGCGACCATGAAGGGGACAGACCCCATGAGGTGGCGAGCGAGGCGCAACGATTTGCAAACGCTTTGTCCACATCCCTAGCGAACGCCAACCTCTGCTGTCAATATGGGCAACAGATGGCGCGTCAGCCCAGGAACGAGATTGCAGGGTCGATCTACCACGTGACGACCCACGCTGTGGCGGAGACAGTGATCGTGCGCAACAACCGCGACCGCAAGATCCTCGTCCAGACTTTCGCTCAGGTCGGCCGCCGCTACAACTGGCAGGTGCTTGCCGTTGCGATCCTCGACAACCACTACCACGCACTGATCCGCACTCCTGAGACGACTCTCGGACGCGGGATGCAGTACCTCAACGGAACATACGCCCAGGCGTTCAATCGCCGGCACGAGCGCAAGGGGGCGCTGTTCGGCGGACGTTACAAGTCGAAGCGGGTCGAAACCGACGCCCACCTTCGCATGACGATCCGTTACATCGCTCTCAACGGGTTCAACGCCGGGATCGCCGACCACCCTCGCGCTGACCGTTGGAACAGCTATCCGCGAACCGTCGGCGCGATGGCACGCTGGCCCTTCATCGCCAGGGCGAAGCTCCTCAGCTATCTCGGCCCAAGCCGCCAGGTGGCATTCCGTCGGCTGATCCTGCTCGTCGAGGGGCGGGACATCCACAGGGAGCGCCGCCTCCGGCACGGCCTTCCGCCCTAGCTATGACGCAGCGGCTACCGCGCCCGCTTCGTACACACGATCGCGGGAGAGGTTGTCGAGCTCGGCGCTCAGGAGGTCGCTCGGGGTGAGCTGCTCGTCCCGCGGCGCCGGCACCTCGTCGCCGTCGAGCCTGACGCCGAGCTCACCCGCCGGCTCCGCCGGAGGCAGTTCTCGCTCTAGCCTCGAGGCGAGCCAGCCGCGGAGCAGCGCCGCCTCGGCCCGCGGGCCGCGGACCTGGATCTCCTGCGAGGCAATCTCCGGCCAGCGGCTGGCGAGCGCCGTGCGCCACATCCCCGTCCGGGCCCACGCGATGTCGGACACGGCCGTCCGCTCGAACGCGCCCGAGAGCTCCGAGTAACGCAGCTGACCCCATTCGGACGAGTCCACGACGACACGGTCGGCGAGGCCGACGAGCTGGTCCCACTGGGTCGCCTCGAACGGCGGCTCGCCTCGCCAGCGCACGAAGATCGGCAGGTCGGAGATCGCCAACGGCAGAACGATCGACGCCGGCGCCACCGAGCGGTCGCCACGAAGGGACAGCTCGATCACCTCCCCAGCGACCGACCGGTGGCCGAGCGGGAAGGAGCGAACCCAGACCCTTGCGTCGATCCCTCCATCCTCTCCCGGCCTCGGTACCAGGATCACCGTCCGGGACGGATGCCGCTCGCGAAGCCCCTCGAGCACGCGCTCCGCCGTCTCGAGCCACTCGGGCGGCACCCAGGCGATGTGCGTCATCACGCTCGTCCGCTGCTGCGGGTGGCCGTCCTCGTCCGCCGACTCGGCGCGCAGGCGGGCGAGCTCCGACTCGATGTCGGAGATCGAGACGCCGGCGCCCGACCACTCCTCTACGTGGGGGACAGACCCCATCAGTGCCGCCGCCACGAGCGGCCGTCGCGGTGGAGCAGGTCGTCGGCCGACGGCGGCCCCCAGGTCCCCGCCGCGTAGTTCGGGAAGGCCGCGCGGTCGCGCTGCCAGCCGGCGACGATGGCGTCCACGATCGCCCACTGCTCCTCGATCTCGTCCGAGCGCGTGAACAGCGTTGCGTCGCCGAGCATCGCGTCGAGGATCAGCCGCTCGTAGGCCTCCGGCAGGCCGTCACGGAAGGCGCTCCCGTACAGGAAGTCCATGTGCACCGTCCGGATGGACATGCCCTGCCCTGGCATCTTGGCGCCGATTGCGAGGGACAGACCCTCATCGGGTTGCACGTGGATCAGGAGCACGTTCGGCCGGAGCCCCTCGACCGCGACCTCCTCGAACGGCGGATGCGGCGCCCGCTTGAACTGGATCGCGATCGTCGTCTCGCGCCGCGGCAGCCGCTTCCCCATCCGCACGTAGAAGGGCGTGTCGGCCCAGCGCCAGTTGTCGACGTAGAGCTTTGACGCCACGAATGTCTCGGTCTGCGAGTCGGGCGCGACGCCCTCCTCCTCGCGATATCCGGGAACCTCGGCGCCCTCGATGAACCCGCGCCCGTACTGCCCGCGCACGACCGACTTCGGACCGGGCGTGTGAAGCGACCGCAGCACCTTGACCTTCTCGTTGCGCACGGACTCGGCGGTGAAGTCGCTCGGCGGCTCCATCGCCGTGATCGCGAGCAGCTGCAGTAGGTGGTTCTGAAAGATGTCGCGGATCGCCCCGGCCTGCTCGTAGAACGCCGCCCGCCCCTCGATCCCGATCGACTCGGCGACTGTGATCTGCACGTGGTCGATGAACTGCCGGTTCCAGATCGGTTCGAAGATCCCGTTCGCGAACCGCAGCGCCAGGATGTTCTGAACCGTCTCCTTCCCGAGGTAATGATCGATCCGGAAGATCTCACGCTCGGGAAAGTGCTCCTGAACGAGCGCGTTCAGCTCCCGCGCCGAGGCCAGATCACGCCCGAACGGCTTCTCGACGATCAGGCGGTTCCACCCCTCGCCGGCCGGGATCGACGCGACCATCTCCACGAGCGGGATGAACGCGCCCGGCGGCACCGCGAAGTAGTAGAGACGGTTCCCTTGGGTGGCGCGCTCGTCGTCGACCTCCGTGAGCAGAGCACCGAGGTCCCGTGCCACCGAGGCGTCCTCGGCGCGGTCGAGCTTGAAGTAGCGCATCCCGGCGGCGAGCTCGTCCCAGACCTCTTGCCGGAACGGATCGCGAGCGTAGCGCTCGACGCCGTTTCGCATCGCCTCGCGGAACCCCTCGTCCGTCCAGTCCGAGCGCGCTGCGCCGACGACGGCGAACTGCTCCGGCAAGAGCCGTCTGAACGCCAGCGAGTAGAGCGCGGGCATCAACTTGCGTTCGGTCAGGTCGCCCGAGGCGCCGAAGATGACGAGCACGCACGGCTCGGGCCGACGCCTGAGCGGCAGCCCCTCGACGAGCGGGTTGCGCTCCTCGACGGCTATGGTCATTCCGCCGCCCTCACCGCGTGCCCGCCGAACTGATTCCGCAGCGCCGCCGTGACCTTGGCCGCAAACGACTCGTCCTGGCGGGACGCGAACCGGGCGAAGAGCGCCGCCGTGATCACCGGGACGGGCACGTCCTCGGCAATCGCCTCGGCGATCGTCCAGCGGCCCTCGCCCGAGTCCTCGACGTAGCCCTGGATCTTCTCGAGGTGCGAGCCGTCCGCCTCGAACGCGAGATAGAGCAGCTCTAGCAGCCACGACCGCACGACCGACCCGTACCGCCAGATCCCGGCGATCTCGTGCAGGTCGAGGTCGAACTCGGAGCGCTCCATCACCTCGAACCCCTCGGCGTAGGCCTGCATCAAGCCGTACTCGATGCCGTTGTGCACCATCTTCACGAAGTGGCCGGCGCCCGACGGCCCTACGTGCGCGTAGCCGTCGGTCGGCGCGAGCGAATGGAAGACCGGCTCGAGCCGCGAGACGGGCTCGTCCTCGCCACCCGCCATCAGGCAGTAGCCCTCCTTCAGCCCCCAGATCCCGCCCGAGACGCCGACGTCGACGAAGTGGATCCCCGCCGTGGCCGCGTCGCCGTAGCGGCGCTGCGAGTCCCGGAAGTTCGAGTTGCCGCCGTCGACGACCGTGTCCCCGGGGCCGGCGACGCGCAAAAGCTCCTGGAATGCGTCCTCGGTGACCTTCCCGGCCGGGATCATCAGCCAGAACGCGCGCGGCGCCTCGAGCTGGTCACGGAGCTCCTCGAGGGTGGCTGCAGTCGACGGCACCATCGGGTCGTAGGTCTTCACCTCGTGGCCGTCGCGTTCCAGCCGGGCTGTCATGTTGCTCCCCATCCGGCCGAGGCCGATCATCCCGAGCTGCACTACTCCACCTCCTCCAGCTGGATGCGGGCGATGCGGCGCCCGCGCTCTCGCAACGACTCGAAGTCGCCCGCCGCCTGCGCCCGGATCAGGCGCGCGAAGCCGAACGGCTTTCCGGGAATCGCCAGCTCGGCGCCGTAGTCCTCGACCACCTGCAGGAAGACTCCCGTCGGCGGGCCACCCTTGTGCAGCTGGCCGGTCGAATGCAGGTACCGCGGCCCGAAGCCGTGCGTCACGACGCAGCCAGATCGCTCTTCGAGCGATCGCGCTAGTCGGGTGATCCGGGTCTCATTGTCGGCTGTCGGGTCGACAAAGGCCTGGACGCAGACGTAGTCGGGAGGCTCGACCCCTGCCATCAGCTCGTCGATGGAACCCTCCGGCTCCAGCCTTACGTCACCGGCGGCGAGCACTGCGCTCGTCTTGTCCTTGGCTGCCTGGACGTCGGGCTGGTCGAACGGGTTGATCCCCATGATCGAGCCGGCGACCGCCGTTGCGAACTCCCAGCGGAAGAACTCCTGCCCGAGCTCGAGCGGATCGGGGAGCCGCACCTCGTGCTCCTGCCGGTCAGGCGCACCGCCGGAGACACCGGGCGCCGGGATGAGGCCTTTCCCCTGCTTTCCAGTGGACTCCGCGATCAGCTGCTCCACCCACAAGCCAAACCCGCCAGGGTTTGGCAGGCAGACCTTGTCCGCGCCGTCCTGCCAGGCCTGCCCGAGCGCCAACCCCAGATCGAGGCCGGGGTTCCCCTCGTCGAGACGGCACGCGTCGGCCATCTCGCAAGCCCGGTCGAGGAGCCCCGTGACGTCGAGCCCCATCAGCGCAGCGGGCAGCATTCCGAAAGGGGACAGAGCCGAGTAGCGACCGCCGATCGTCGGCTCCCCCGGCGCCACCGCGGCGAACTTGCGCCCGCGGGCGAGCTCGGCGAGCGACGAGCCGGGGTCGGTGATCGCCGCCCACTGCTCACCGCGCGGCGCAAGCTTCCAGAAGTAGTCCGTGTGGGAACGGGTCTCGAGCGTCGACCCTGACTTGGACGCCGAGACGAAAGAGCGTGCGCTTGAGGTCCAGCGCCCCGGTCAGCCGGCGGATGGCGCCGGGATGCGTCGTGTCGAGGACCTGCGCGGTCTCGACACCGTAGGCCTCTCGCAGCACCTCCGGCGCGAGCGAGGAGCCGCCCATCCCGAGCAGGACGACGAAGTCGACGTCGTCGAGCAGGTCCTCGCCGAGCCGCAGCAGCGGGTCGACGTCGTCCCGCATCCGGAACGGCTCGTCGAGCCATCCCAGCCAGCGGGCCTCGTCCGACCCCGTCCAGACGGTCGGGTCGCGCGACCAGATGCGCGCGACGAGCTCGCGACGCTCAGTCGTCAAGTCGCCGCCAGCTCGCCTCGTCTCGCCTCGATGCCCTCGATCAGCTCGTCGAAGGCGTCGGCGAACTTCTGCACCCCTTCCACTTCGAGCTTGTCCACGACCTGGTCGTAGTCGACGCCCGCAACCGCCAGCCGGTCGATCAATCGCTCCGCCTCCTCGAGCTCCTCGAGCACCGTGTCGCCGCGCACCTCGCCGTGGTCGGCGAACGCCTCGAGCGTCTCCAGCGGCATGGTGTTCACGGTGTCCGGCCCGATCAGCTCCTCGACGTACAGGACGTCCCGGTAGGCCGGGTTCTTCGTCGAGGTCGAGGCCCAGAGCGGCCGTTGCACGGTCGCGCCCGCCGCCACCATCCGTTCCCAGATCGGCCCGTCGAAGAGCTCCTGGAAGTGCTTGTAGGCGAGCTTCGCGTTGGCGACGCCGAGCTTCCCCTGGAGCTCGGTGTTGCCGAGGGCCTCGAGCTGCGCGTCGGCCTCGGTGTCGAGTCGGGAGACGAAGAACGATGCGACCGAGGCTGACCTTCGAGAGGTCGCCGCCGTCGACCTGCAGCCGCGCGAGGCCGCGCATGTACGCCGCGACGACATGCTGGTAGCGCAGCACGGAGAAGATCAGCGTCACGTTGATCGGGATCCCCCGCGCGATGCACTCCTCGATCGCCGGCACGCCTTCTTCCGTCGCCGGGATCTTGATGTAGGCGTTCGGCCGGTCCACGCGCCCGTGGAGCTCGACCGCCTGGTCGACCGTACCCCGCTCGTCGTGCGCGAGACCCGGGTCGACCTCGAGCGAGACGTACCCGTCGGCGCCGCCCGTCGCGTCCCAGACGGGACGCAGCACGTCGCAGGCGTCGCGCACGTCATCGACCGCGAGGCGCAGGAAGATCTCCCGCGGGTCGTCGGTCTCATCCAGGCTCGCCCGGATCTGGGCGTCGTAGTCGCCGCCCCCGGCAATCGCCTTCTGGAAGATCGACGGGTTCGACGTCAGCCCCGTCACCGAATCCTCGTCGACGAGGCGCTTCAACTCCCCGGAGTGGACGAACTCGCGCGAGAGCAGGTCGATCCACACCGACTGCCCGTGCGCCGCCAGCTCGGCCAGACGCGACTCAGACATTCCTCATCCCCCTTTCCATTGCGGCCACCTTCTCCAGACGCGCGACGTAGCGCTCGCCACCGTCGAACTGCGCAGCCAGGAAGACGCCGACGAGCTCGCTTGCGACCGACGCACCGATGATCTCGGAGCCGAGGCAGAGGACGTTCATGTCGTCGTGCTCGACCCCCTGGTGCGCGCTGTAGAGGTCATGGCAGACAGATGCCCGAATCCCGGCGATCTTGCACGCCGCCACCGCGGCGCCCACGCCCGAGCCGCAGACGAGCACACCCCGCTCCGCGCGGCCGGCAGTGATCTCGTCCCCGATCTGCTGCGCCTTGTCGGGGTAGTCGACCCTCGGCACGCTCGTGTGTGTGCCGAGGTCGATGACCTCGTGACCCTCGAGCGCCTCGATGATCGACTCGCGGAGCGCCACTCCCCGATGATCGAATGCAACCGCTACCCGCATCGCCTGGATCATGCCAGCAGAGGGGTCGCTGCACTTGAATACGTCTCGTGGCAGTCCTGATCGCATCCAACCTCCGCAAGGAGATAGCCGGAACGCCCCTGTTCGACGGGGTGTCGTTCAAGGTCGAGCGGCGCGACCGTCTCGCTCTCGCCGGGCCGAACGGCGCCGGCAAGACCACGCTCCTCCGGGTGCTGACCGGCGAGGTGTCGCTCGAGGGCGGGGAGCTCGCCTGGGAGAAGGGCGCACGCGTCTCGCTCCACGACCAACGGCCTCCTGCGACAAGCGCGCGGCCGCTGCGCGACTACGTGCTCGCCGGGACGGCCGACCTCGTCGCGCTCGAGGCCGAGCTGCGCCGGCTCGAGGCCGAGATGGCCGGCGGCGCCCACGACCCGCGGACGATGAGCCGGTACGCGGCCGCCCAGGGGCGCCTCGAGCACGCCGGCGGCTACGACTGGCGCGACCGGGCCGCCTCCGTCGTACGCGGGCTCGGGTTCTCCGACGCCGACCTCGACCGGCCGCTCTCGACGTTCTCCGGCGGGGAACTGACGCGCGCCTCGCTGGCGCGTGCGCTCGCGTCGCAGCCCGATCTGCTTCTCCTCGACGAGCCGACGAACCACCTCGACATCGAGACGCTCGAGTGGCTCGAGGGAATGCTCGCGACGATCGACGCCGGGGTGATCCTCGTCGCGCACGACCGCTGGTTCCTCGAGGCGGTGACGACGGCGGTGCTCGAGCTCGACCGCGGGCGCTCGGTGTTCTTTCCCGGGAAGTGGCACGTCTGGCGCCTCGAGCAGGCGGCGCGGGCCCAGCACGCGGCGCGGGCCGCCGAGCGGGACGCGGAGAAGATCGCCCAGCTCGAGCGGTTCGTCGAACGGTTCGGCGCCAAGAACACGAAGGCCAAGCAGGCGAAATCGAAGCAGAAGCAGATCGACCGGCTCAAGGCCGGGATGCCGACCTCAGGGGGTCTGTCCCCATCACCGAGGCGCGCGCTCGGCTTCGAGTTCCTCAAGCCGGCGCGCTCCGGACGGGTCGTCGTCGAGTCAGAGGGTCTGTCCCTCCGGGCAGGCGACAAGGAGCTGCTCGAGGACGCGTCTTTTGCGCTCGAACGGGGCGAGCACGTCGCGCTCGTCGGCGCGAACGGCTCGGGGAAGACGACGCTCCTCGAGACGCTTCTCGGCCGGCGCGAACCGGCAGCCGGCCGGGTGAAGCTGGGCCACGGCGTCGTGCCGGCGTACTTCTCCCAGCACGAGGCCGAGCTCGACGAGCGCGGGTCGGTGCTCGACGCGGCCGTCGCCGCCACCGGCCTCCGCCGCCCGGAGGCCCAGAAGCTCCTGGGGAAGTTCCTCTTCTCCGGCTGGGAGGAGCACGAGAAGCCCGTCACGGCGCTGTCGGGCGGCGAGCGCCGCCGGCTCGCGCTCGCCCTCGTCGTCGCGAGCGGCGCGAACCTGCTCGTCCTCGACGAGCCGACGAACCACCTCGATCTCGAGAGCCGCGAGGCGCTCGAGTCGGCTCTCGGCGCCTTCCCCGGCACGGTGCTCCTCGTCACCCACGACCGGGCGCTCCTCGACGCGGTATCGGGCCGCGTGCTTGCGATCGAGGACCGGCACCTCGTCTCCTACCCGGGCGGCTGGGCCGAGTACATGGCCCGCCGCGACCCCGAGCCCGCCGAGGCGACCCCGCCGAAGCCGAAGAAGGAGAGGCCGCCGCGCGAGCGCCCGAAGGGCCCTGCGCCGATCGACCTCGTCGAGCGCGAGATCGCCCGCACCGAGGAGCGCATCGCCGACCTCGAGCGTCAGATCGCAGACGACTGGACGAACGTCGACCTCGTGAACGCCCACCGCGCCGCCCGCGACGACCTCACCGCGCTGCTCGCACGCTGGGAGGACCTGTTCGAGCAGGCGCAGGCCTGACAGTCAGTAGACCGGCGTCTCCCGCCACACCCCCCACACCTCGCGGAGAGCGTCGCACATCTCGCCCATCGTCACCCCCACCCGAGCGGCGTCGATGATCGGTGCCATGAGGTTCCCGTCGCCGGCCGCGTCTGCGGCGAGCCGCGCGAGCGCGGCCTCGACCGCCGGTGCGTCACGCTCGGCGCGCATCGCCCGGACCCGGGCAATCTGGCGGCTCTCCGACTCGGGATCGATCCGGAGGAGCTCGGTCGTCCCGGTGTCCTCGCCCTCGTAGCGGTTCACGCCGACGACGATCCGATCTCCGCGCTCGACCGCCGACTGCTGGCGGAAGGACGCGTCGGCGATCTCGGCCTGGAAGAAGTTCCGCTTGATCGCCTCGACCACGCCGCCGAGCGCGTCGATCCGATCGAAGTACTCGTACGCCTGCCGCTCGAGCTCGTTCGTGAGGCTCTCGAGGAAGTACGAGCCGCCGAGCGGGTCCGCGGTGTCCACGACTCCGGTCTCGTGGGCGATCACCTGCTGGGTGCGAAGAGCGAGCCGGGCCGCCGCCTCCGTGGGAAGCGCGAGCGCCTCGTCGTAGCTGTTCGTGTGGAGCGACTGGGTGCCGCCGAGCACTGCGGCGAGCGCCTCGAGGGCGGTGCGGACGATGTTCACCTCGGGCTGCTGGGCTGTCAGCGACACCCCGGCGGTCTGGGCATGGAACCGCATGAGCCATGAGCGCGGGTCCTTCGCCCCGTACCGGCCGCGGAGCTCGCGAGCCCAGATCCGCCGAGCCGCCCGGTACTTGGCGATCTCCTCGAAGAAGTCGATGTGCGCGTTGAAGAAGAACGAGAGCCGCGGCGCGAACTCGTCGACGCCGAGCCCCCGCTCGATCGCCGCGTCGAGGTAGGCGAAGCCGTCCGCGAGCGTGAACGCGAGCTCCTGCGCCGCGGTCGATCCGGCCTCACGGATGTGGTACCCCGAGATCGAGATCGGGTGCCAGAGCGGCATCTCGCGCGCGCAGAACTCGACCATGTCGGTCACCAGGCGCATCGACGGCTCGGGCGGGAAGATGAACTCCTTCTGCGCGATGTACTCCTTGAGGATGTCGGTCTGGATCGTCCCGCGCAGCCGCTCACGCGGCACTCCCTGCTCCTCGCCCACGCAGACGTAGAAGGCGAGCAGGATCGCGGCCGGCGAGTTGATCGTCATCGACGTCGAGACCTCGCCGAGCGGGATGCCGTCGAAAAGGGCACGCATGTCCTCGAGCGAGTCGATCGCGACCCCTTCGCGCCCGACCTCGCCGAGCGACCGCTCGTGATCCGAGTCGAGCCCCATCAGCGTCGGCATGTCGAACGCGGTCGAGAGGCCGGTCTGGCCGTGCTCGAGCAGGTACCGGAATCGGCGGTTCGTCTCCTCGGCGGTGCCGAACCCGGCGAACTGGCGCATCGTCCACAGCTGTCCGCGGTACATCGACTCGTAGACGCCGCGCGTGAAGGGGAACGAGCCCGGGTCGCCCAGGTCCCGCTCGTAGTCGACCGGGGCGCTTTCCGGGCCGTAGACGGGATCGACCTCGATACCGCTGATCGTCGTCCGCGTCGGTTCGTCGTGGTTCGCCGCCGTCATGGCCCCTCGTCGGCCCAGAATGCCTCGAACGCCTGCGGGTCGGTCGGGAGCGCCGTGATCTCCTGCCACAGCCCGTCCCGGAGCGTGATCAGGAGGACCTGGTCGATGTCGATCTCGCGGCCGAGGCGACTCCCACGGGCGCGGTAGAGCGCAACTGCGTGCTCGTCGTCGGCCACTGCCCAGCGGAGCTCGCTCCGGTAGGTGCCCCCGGTGCGGCGGCGAGTCTCGCGGAAGAGCTCGAAGATGACCTGGCGGCCGCGATACTCGCCCGCCACCGGCGCCGAGCCCGCCACGCGCCACACGGCGTCCTCGGCGATGACCTCGACGAGCGCGCGCGGGTCGCCCTCGCCGAAGGCGTCGAAGACGCGCTGGATGTCGTCGAGCGCGCTCAGCGCTCGAGCGGCGCCATCGTGAGGCCGTAGCCGCCGAGCTGGGAGTGATAGAGCTCGGCCGCTTCCCGGTGGCCCGACCACACGATCGCCTGCCCGGAGGCGTGGATCTTGTTGGCGAAGCGCATGCCCTTGTCGTAGTCGACGCCCGGGATCGTCTGGGCGAGCGCGAACGCCACCCCCTCGAACGTGTTGTGGTCGTCGTTCAGGACGATCACGCGCCAGGGGTCGCCGAGCCCGGATCCGGACCCGCGCGAGAGGCGTTCCTTCGGAGGAGTGACGGTTGCCGTCATGCCGGCTCGAACGTATCGATAACAGCCTCTGCAATCACCCGCAAGGGCCGTCCTGAAACCTGGCTCGCTCGCCGCAACCGCGCGAAGGCATCGGCCTCCGAGAGCTTCTCCTTCTCCATCAGCAGGCCCTTCGCGCGCTCGATCGCCTTCCGGGCCGCGAGCGCCTCCGACAGGGAGTCGGCTTCGGCCCGCACCGCCATCAACTCCTCGTGGCGCGCCCGCGCCGTCTCGATGGCCGGCAGCACGTCCTGCTCGCGGAACGGCTTCACGAGGTAGCCGTAGACTCCCGTCTCGGCGGCGCGCTCGACGAGCTCCCGCTGGCCGAACGCGGTCAGCATCACGATCGGGATCGGCCGTTCCTCGAGGATCCGCCGGGCGGCGTCGATCCCGTCGAGACGAGGCATCTTCACGTCCATGACGGCCAGGTCCGGCTCGTGCTCGCGGGCGAGCGACACCGCCTCCTCGCCGTCCTTCGCCTCCGCCACGACCTCGTACCCGGCGCGCTCGAGGAGCCCGCGCAGGTCGAGCCGGATGATCGTCTCGTCCTCGGCGATGAGGATTCTCATGCCGGAAACCTAACCTCTGCCCAGGTCCCATCCTCTCCGCCCGCGAGCTCGAGCGTCCCGCCGAGCTCGTCGCGCACGAGCGCGCGGACGATCGAGAGCCCCGTCCCCTTCGCCTCGGCCGAGATGCCGGCGCCGTCGTCTCTGACCTCCAGCACCGCCTCGCCGTTCACACCGTGGAGGCCGATCGAGATGTGGGAACCGCCGTGCTCGAATGCGTTCCCGAGCAGCTCGGAGAAGACGAGGGCGAGCGCAGTCGCACGCTGGCCCGCGAGCATCACCGGCTCGAGGTCGGCCGTGACCTCGCGACCTGCGGCGCCGACGTCCTGCACGAGCATCGCGCGCAGCCGGCCGAGGAGCTCGGCGAGATCGACGTCCTCGTCGCGCTGCTCGGTCAGCACCTCATGGACCGCCGCGATCGCCAGGATGCGGTTGACCGAGTCCTCGAGGGCCTTGCGCGGGTCGACGTTCGCGGCGTCGCGCGCCTGGAGGCGCAGAAGCGACGCCACCGTCTGGAGGTTGTTCTTGACGCGATGGTGGATCTCCTGGGCGAGCACCCCTCGCATCACCGCCCGCCCGTGCTCGAGCGCGACCGCCGCCTGCTGGGCGATCGACGCGAGCAGCTCGCGGTCGGGCTCGGTGAACGGCGTCGCCCGGTCGGCGACCAGCTCGCCGATCTGGCGCCCCCGCCACCGGAGCGGCTGCCGGATCGCGTGCTCGTCGGCCTTCCCCTCCGGCCAGGCGATCGCACCGTCCTCGAGCACGAGTGCCGCGCCCGTCGCCTGGAGCGCGTCCATCGTCGTCTTCACGATCGCCTCGAGCGACTCCTCGAGGTAGAGCGCCTCCGACACGGCCTGGGAGATCCGCGCGAGCGCCTCGAGCTCGTGCACGCGCCGCTGCGCCTCCTCGTAGAGCTTCGCGTGCTCGATCGACTGCGCAACCTGCGCCGCGATCGCGAGCAGCAGCTCGACCTCGTCGTCGGTGAACGTCCGCGGGTCGCGCGTGCGGATGTTGAGCGCGCCTTCGAGCCGTTCGCCGCGGGCGAGGATCGGCACCGCGAGGATCGACTCGTACTCGTCCTCGGGGAGGTTCGGGAAGTTCTTGAACCGCGGGTCGACGTTCGCCCGCGCAGGGATCATGACCGGCTCGCGCGACTCCGCCGCCGATCCCGTGATCCCCTCGCCGGGCCGCATCCGCGGCCGCTGCGTCATCTCCTCGACCCTGGTGCCGTGCGTGGCCCGGAGGACGAGCTCGCGGGCACGATCGTCGTAGAGGTAGACGAAGCACGCGTCGGCGTGGAGCGCGTCGGCGACCTTCGTCGCGACCTGCGTCAGCACCTCCTCGAGGTCGAGCGTCGAGTTGACCGCCTCGATCGTGTCGGTGAGGAGCTTGAGGTGGCGCTCGCGGGGATCCATCCGCACTGGAGCGTACGTTTCGGGTGCGGCACACGTTTACGAACTCCTTACTCGGCAAGTGGGAATACGAAAACGAACGACGAATAAGTTCGCGAGTAAGCGCCTTGGCCCTTGACCTCACACACACCACCGGGTACCTCGTCGCCGACGTGCGCGGCCGGATCGTCGGCAAGGTCGAGTGCCCGATGTACGGGTCCTCGCCCGAGACGCCCGACGCGCTCTCGGTCCGCTCAGGCTTCCTCGCGCGACGCCGGCGCCTCGTCCCCGCCGAGACGATCGAGCAGATCGACGGCGGGTCGAGGGTGATCGGCCTGCGGATCGACCGCGAGTCGGTCCGGACGTTTCTCTAGAGCACAGACAGGTAGCGGTCGAGCTCCCACTGCGTGAGCTGCACGCGGTAGTCGTCCCACTCCGCCCGCTTCAGCTTCACGTACGCATCGAAGATGTGGTCGCCGAACGCCCGGCGCATCAGGTCGGAGCGGGAGAGCTCGTCGATCGCCTCGCCGAGCGTCTCGGGTAGCGACACGATCCCGCGCTCGGCCCGTTCCTCTGCCGACAGGTGGTACAGGTTGGTCTCCATCGGCGGCGCGAGCTCGTAGCCGCGCGCGATCCCCTCGAGGCCCGCGTGCAGAAGCGCCGCGAAGGTGAGGTACGGGTTGCACGCCGGGTCGGGGCAGCGGATCTCGGCGCGCGTCGCCTGCTCGGAGCCGGGCTTGTAGAGCGGGATGCGGACGAGCGCCGAGCGATTGCGCTGCGACCACGCGACGTACACGGGCGCCTCGTAGCCGGGAACGAGCCGCTTGTAGGAATTCACCCACTGCGCGAACACTGCCGAGAGCTCGCGCGCGTGCTTCAACAGGCCTGCGATGAACTGCTTCCCGGCGGGCGAGAGGTGGTACGACTCGTCGCCGGAGAAGAACTGGTTGCGGCCGTCCTTGAAGAGCGACATGTGGGTGTGCATGCCCGAGCCGTTCTCGCCGAAGAGCGGCTTCGGCATGAACGTCGCGTACACGCCGTGCTTCGCCGCGACCTCCTTGACGATCAGGCGGTAGGTGACCGTCGAGTCGGCCATCTCGAGCGCGGGCGCGTACCGCATGTCGATCTCGTGCTGGGACGGCGCCACCTCGTGGTGGTGGTACTCGATCGGGATCCCGACAGCCTCGAGCGCCTTGATCGTCTCGTAGCGAAGATCCGTCGCCGCATCGAGGGTCGTCATCGCGAAGTAGCCGCCCTCGTCCAGCCGCTCGGTCCCCTTCGAGTCGGCGAAGAGGAAGTACTCGAGCTCCGGGCCGACGTTGAACGTGTCGAATCCCATCTGGCGCATCCGCTCGAGCGCGCGCTTCATCACCTGGCGCGGGTCGCCTTCATACGGCTCGCCGTCCGGCTTGACGACGTCGCAGATCATCCGGCCGATGCGCGGCTCACCATCGCCGGCGGGGAGGATCTGGAACGTGGCAGGGTCGGGGATCGCGACCATGTCCGACTCCTCGATCGCGTTGAAGCCGGTCACCGAGGAGCCGTCGAAGCCCATGCCGTCGTCGAGCGCCCCCTCGAGCTCGGAGAGCGTGATCGCGAAGCTCTTCAGGTGACCCTCGATGTCGGTGAACCAGAGAAGGACGTACTCGACGCCCTCCTTCTGCACCCGGGCAAGCACCTCGCGGCGCGCCTCCGGATCCGACGTGGCCCGCGCCCTGCTCTCGATCATGCCCATGACTGCCTCCCCGCGCTCGATTGACCGGCGGCCCCGACTCTACCCTGCTACCCTCTGCGAACGCGGCCGTCAGCGACGGCAGCGGAGGCAACGAGGCCTCGCGAATCCGGCTCGAGAGGGCCGCATTTGCGGGGCCTTTTTGCTGCTGTAAGAGCGACGCAGTCCACATCACTACCGCGGGAGGCGGCAGTTACATGTCCGAGCTGAAGCACTACCTGGTGAACGGCGCCGAGACGGCGCCGGAGCCTGCGGAGGCGCTCGAGTTCACGCGCAAGACGCAGGCGAAGATGGTCGACCTGAAGTTCACGGACCTCCTCGGGTCCTGGCAGCACATGACGCTGCCGATCGCCGCGTTCGACGAGAGCTCGTTCGAGGACGGCCTCGGCTTCGACGGCTCCTCGATCAGGGGCTGGCAGGGGATCTCCGAGAGCGACATGCTGCTCATGCCGCAGGCCGACACCGCCATCCTCGACCCGGCGACCGAGGAGCCGACGATCTCGATCATCTGCGAGATCCTCGACCCGGTCACCCGCGAGCCGTACAACAAGGATCCTCGCCGGCTCGCCCGGCGCGCCGAGGATTACCTGCGCTCGACCGGGGTCGCCGACACGTCCTACATCGGGCCCGAGAGCGAGTTCTTCGTCTTCGACGCGGTCGCCTACGACATGACCGTCAACCGGGCCTACTACGAGGTCGACTCCGAGGAGGGTCACTGGAACTCGGGCGCGCTCGGCCTCGGATACACGGTGCGCCCGAAGGAGGGCTACTTCCCGCCGGCGCCGCACGACTCGCTCCACGACATGCGCACCGAGATGGTGCTCACGCTCGAGCGGCTCGGGATCGCCTGCGAGTTCCACCACCACGAGGTGGCGACGGGCGGCCAGTGCGAGATCGACATGCGCTTCGGGACGCTGACCCGCATGGCCGACCAGGTCATGACCTACAAGTACGTCGTCAAGAACGTCGCCCGCAAGCACGGCAAGACCGTGACGTTCATGCCGAAGCCGCTCTTCGGCGACAACGGCTCGGGCATGCACACCCACCAGTCGCTCTGGAAGGAAGGCCAGACGCTGATGGCCGACCCGTCCGGATACGCGGGCCTCTCGAAGCTCGCGCGCAACTACGTGGGAGGGATCCTCGCCCACGCCCCGGCATTGCTCGCGTTCTGCGCACCCACGACGAACTCGTATCGCCGGCTCGTGCCGGGCTACGAGGCACCGGTCAACCTCGTCTACTCGCAGCGGAACCGCTCGGCGTGCATCCGCATCCCGATGTACTCGGAGTCACCGAAGTCGAAGCGCATCGAGTTCCGCTGTCCCGACCCGACCGCGAACCCGTACCTCGCGTTCTCGGCGATGCTGATGGCGGGCCTCGACGGTATCGAGCGCGAGCTCGACCCGGGAGCTCCGGCCGACTACGACCTCTTCGAGGAGTCGCACGGTGAGGTCGCCCAGGTTCCCGGCTCGCTCGACGCGTCGCTTGCCGCGCTCGAGGCCGACCATGCATTCCTGCTGAAGGGGAACGTCTTCAGCCAGGATCTGATCGACACCTGGATCGACTGGAAGCGGACCAACGAGATCGACGTCGTGCGACTTCGGCCGCATCCGGCCGAGTTCTTCCTCTACTACGACGCATAAGCCGGCAGCGGCTCTCCCGCGCGCTGCCTGCGCTTCCGGCCGGCTTCGGCCGGCCGGAAGCGCTGGTCAAGGTGCAAGCTGTGTCACGAGCTCGTCGCGGAGCCCCGGCTCGGACGAGGGCTTCTCGAAGATGAGGCTGCCGAGCTTGAGCACCGCAACCCGGTCGGCGACCTCGAGGCTGAGGTCGAGGTTCTGCTCGACCATGAGGATCGTGCAGCCGTGGCGCTCGCGCAGGCTCTTCAGCGCGACGCCGACCTGCGTGATCACTGCCGGCCCGAGCCCGTCGCTGATCTCGTCGAGGACGAGCAGGTCCGGGACCGAGACGAGCGCCTTCGCGAGTGTCAGCATCTTCTGCTCGCCGCCGCTCAGCGTTCCGGCCTTCTGCCCGAGCCGCTGGCCGAGCACGGGGAAGTAGGAGATCACCTCGTCGCGGATCTCCGCCGGGCACTTGCGGCCCTTCCCGACCGAGAGGTTGTCCTCGACCGACAACTCGCCGAAGAGCGACTTCTCCTGGGCGGCGTACGAGACGCCCATCCGGGTCAGGCGGTAGGTGGGCCAGCCGGTGACGTCGCGGCCGGCGACGCTGACCGTTCCCCGCGAAGGCTTGAGGTAGCCCATCACCGCCTTGAGCAGCGTCGACTTGCCCATCCCGTTGCGCCCGACGATCGCGAGCGCGCCGTGGTCGGGGACATCGAAGCCGACGCCCTCGAGGATCGTCGCCGAGCCGTAGCCCGCACGCAGATCCGCCACGTCGACCTCTCACGTGACCGCCGCCGTCCCGACGTAGGCCTCGCGGACGACCGCCGACTCCGAGACCTCGGCCGGCGTCCCCGACTCGACGACCTTGCCGCCGTGGAGCACGACCACGCGGTCGGCGACCCGAGCGACGAAGTCGAGATCGTGCTCGATCAGGACGATCGTCATCCCGGCCTCGACGAGCCGCCGGAAGACGTCACCGATCACGTGCCGCTCGTTGCTCGTGAGGCCGGCCGTCGGCTCGTCGAGCAGGAGGATCTCAGGCCTGACCGAGGTCGCCGCGGCAAGCTCGAGACCCTGCTTCAGGCCGTGCGCCAGCGCCGGCGAGGGCGTGTCCTCGCGCCCTTCGAGGCCGGTCGCCTCGACGATGTCGAGCACCGAGCGGGCCACCGGGATTCGCTTCGGTGCGCCGCCAGAGCGACGGGATCCGGCCCTTCCGCTGGGCGAGCAGGATCGTCTCGGCGACGGTGAGGCTGTCGAAGAGGTGCGGGATCTGGAACTTCCGCGCGACGCCTGCGCGCGCGATCTTGTGGATCGGCTCGGCCTTGCGCACCACTTCGCCGTCGTGCAGGAAGTAGGAGATCGACCCGCGGGCGGAGAGCTTCCCGTCGGTCAGGACGTTCAGCAGGGTCGACTTACCGGCGCCGTTCGGGCCGACGATGCAGAGGAGCTCGCCCGCCTTCATCTCGAAGTCGACTCCGCGAAGCACCTCGAGCGCCCCGTACGCGAACTCGACCTCCGAGACGACGCATACGGGCTCACCGCGCGGCCGGAGCGCCGGCCGCTGCGGCGGCGCGGCGACCAGGTGGCGGGACAGGCGCGGCGGCCGCCGCCGGTGGAGAAGCCGCCTCCCCTGCCGGACGAGAGGCGGGAACACTCCGTCCGGCACGAACACGACGACGGCGACGAAGAGCAGCCCGAGGAAGAGCGCCCACTCGGTCGGGTAGGAGGCCGAGAGCTCCGAGGTCACGAAGCTGAGGCCGATGGCGCCAATGATCGGCCCGATGATCGTGCCGCGCCCGCCGACCGCGACCCAGATCACCATCTGGGTCGAGAACAGGAACCCGAAGAGCGGTGCCGAGACGATCCCGACGATCGTGGCGTAGACGCCGCCGGCGAGCGCCGACAGCACGGCGCCGAGCACGAAGACTCCGATCTTGGCGTGCTCGACGTTCGTCCCGAAGAAGCGGACGCGGCGCTCGTTGTCGCGGATGGCCCGCATCACGAGGCCGAAGTCGCTACGCACGAGCACGAGCGCGCCGCCCGCGACGACGACGAGCAGCACCGCGGCGATGTAGTACCAGGTGTCGCCCGAGAACCCGTGGTAGGCGAAGCCGAAGAGTCCGCTGTCGCCGCCCGTCCACTTCGTCTCCTGCGTGTAGACCGTGCCGGCGATCAAGGTCAGCGCCAGCGTCACGATCGCGATATAGAAGGGGTCCGACTCGCCCTGCGAGAACGACGCGAGCCCCACGAGGAGAGCAATGGCTCCGGCGACGGCCATCCCGATCGCGATCCCGGCGACGTGCGCGCCGAGCCCGCCGTGAACGCCGAGGACGAGCCCAGTCGGGTCGACGTCCGTCGTCATCAGCCCCACGGCGAGCGCGCCCGTGCCGAACCACAGCGCGTGGCCCAGGTCCGGGATCCCCGTGTACCCCCACACGAGGTCGAGGGAGAGCGCGGCGATCGCAAAGAGGATCGACTCGGTGAGCAGGCTCAGGTAGTAGGTGCCGAGCAACTGGGGCATCAGGAGGACGAGCGCCGCGAGCACCAGCGCACCGGCGCCGAGCAGCAGCCGCTGCCTGCTCATGAGCGCCGCAGCGCGAGACCCTGCGGCCGGAAGCGCAGGATGATCACCGCCACCCCGATCACCACGGCGTTCGCCCAGACGGCGTTCTCATAGCGGGCATACAGCGTCCCGATCGTCCCGAGCAGGACGCAGGAGAGGACGAGACCCAGGAGCGTCCGGCCCGAGAGGAGGACGGCGAGAAAGCCCGTTCCGACCAGGGTGGCGCCGAAATTCGGGTCGACGCCCTGGATAGGCCCGAGCACCGCGCCCGCGAAGCCGGCGAGCGCCGCCCCGGTGATGAAGGTGAGCTGCCTCACCCGCACCGTGTTGATGCCGTGGCTCCGCGCGAGCGGCTCGTTCGTCATGACCGCGCGAATCGTGAGCCCGATGGTCGTGAAGCGGACGATCAGCGCCAGCGAGGCCAGAAGACCGCACGCGAGGAGGACGATGATCAGCCGGTAGTTCGAGTACGGCGTCCCGAGGACGTCGGTCGCGCCGACGGTCGGAAGATCGAGGAAGCGCTGGGTCGCGCCGTAGATCTCCGTGATGCCCTGGACCAGCACGAGAGAGAGCCCCCACGTGGCGAGGATCGTGTCCAGCGGACGGGCGTAGAGCCGCCTGATCACCACCACCTCGATCACCGCTCCGGCGGCGCCCGTGACAAGCGCGGCGAGGAAGACGCTCGGCCAAAAGGGCATCCCGTGATGACGAAAGCTCCACTCGGCGTAGACGCCCACCGCCATCAGCCCGGTGTGCGCCAGGTTGATCACATGGAGCAATCCGAAGATGAGGAAGAGGCCCGTGACGACGAGAACCAGCGTCGCGATCGCGACGATCGTGTCCAGCGTCAGGCTCACGGGCCCCTACCCTATGACTTCTTTGACTTCTGTTCCGCTTCGGCAGCCCGTCTAGCAGGTCGGGTTCACCGGGAGGGGGGTGATCCGAAGCTGCCTGCCGACGAGCTTGGCGCTTCCGTCCTTCTGCTCCTGGACGAGGTAGGTGGTCATCGCGACGTAGTGGCGGTTCTTGAAGGCCAGGTCGCCGCGCGGGCCCGACGTCTTGGCGTTCATGAGCGCCGCGATCACGTCGGTTCCGTTGGTCGACTTCGCGTTCTTGAGCGCGTGGGCGAGGATGAAGATGCCGTCCCAGGCCGCCGCCGCGGCGCCCGAGATCTGAGCCTTGTCGCCGTACTTCTTGGTCATCGCGTCGATGAACTGCTGGTTGCCCTTGCCGGGGTTGTCCTTGAAGTAGCCGGTCGAGACGACCGTCCCTTGGAGCAGCTGCCCGCCGATCGCTGCGGCGATCCCGTCGTCCATCAGGAAGCTCGCCGTCTGGATGCCCTTCGAGCGCGGGTCTGTCTTGAACTGCTTGTAGAACGCGGTCTCGTCGCTGCCGACGAGGATGTCGATCACCGTGTCGGGGCCGGCGGCCGCGATCTTGCCGATGTCGCTCGAGAAGTCCGTCGTGCCGAGCGGCTCGTACGAGGTGCCGACGACCGTCGCGCTGTCGCTCGTTGCCCGCGCCTGTACCTGGCCCGCGCCGATGTGACCGGACGAGAAGTCACTCGCGACGATGTAGATCTTCTTCGTCCCCAGCTTGTGGGTGAGGTAGTCGACGAGCGGGTTGACCTGCTGGTTGCCGACGTTCGCGAGGGAGAAGTAGTTGCCGAGGCAAATCGAGCCTGACGTCGAGGTCTGCGCCAGGAGGTACGGCATGTTGTTGTTGGTCAGATAGGTATTGCACGCTGCCTGCGACGGCGTCGACTCGAAGCCGACGATCGCGTTCACGTGCGTCTGGTTCACGAGCCGGTTGCAGACATCGGCGGCCGTGGTCGGCGTCGCCGCGTCGTCGGCGTAGAAGACCTTGATCGTCCGGCCGGCCGCGTTGCTCTTGTTCACGTTGGCCAGCGCCGCCTGGAGCCCCTGCGTCGCCGACGCGGAGTTCGTCGCCTGGCTGCCGGTGAGGCCGGAGACCCAACCGATCGTGTACGGAGCCGGGGTCGCTTTCTTTGCCGAAGCGGCCGTCGCCGCGAGGGCGCCGGCGAGCACCGCCAGCGCGAGGACCGCCGTCATCGTCCGGCGACCCGGGAGTTTGGATCTGAGAGCCGACATGTTGCGCGCCTCCTCGAAAAAACGTTCGCTGGGTCCGCGGTCCGCCCGGAGCGGGGATGACCGGGTGGTGACAGCCGCTTTTAACCCAGCCGGGGGTTGTTTGTCAAGTTACCTGATACTCGATCGAGTTCTGCCTGCCTTCGGAAACCGGAGCACTCTCCGGTTTCCTGCGTCACTGGATCGCCGGCAGCCCCGCCACGCGGACGATCGTGCTTATGACGAAGGAGGAGCGGCTTTAGATAGCGCCGGCGGCGCGCAACGCATCGATCCGCTCGGCCGAGTAGCCGAGCAGGCCGCCGAGGATGAAGTCGTTGTGCTCGCCGAGCCTGGGCGCGGGGGCGTCGTAGCCGGCGTCGGCCTCGGAGAACCGAACCGGGAAGCCGCTCCCATAGAGATCGTCGACCGGCCCGAGCTCGGGGTGAGGAAGTGGCACCGTCTCGCCGCGGCGCAGGGCGCGTGGGTCGCGCACGGCGGTCGCGGTGTCGCGGACGATCGCCGCAGGAACACCGTGGCCGTCGAGCCGGGCGACCGCCTGCTCGGAGGTGAGCTCCGCCGCCCAGGCGGCGACGAGAGCGTGCAGCTCCGCGGCGTTCGCCACGCGCCGATCGCGACTCGAGAACCGGTCGTCCTCGACGAGAGCGGCCTCGCCGATCGCCTCGAAGACGCCGCGCGCGAAGGCATCCGTGGGCGCGCAGAGGGCGACGTGGCCGTTGCTCGTCTCGAAGATGCCGAACGGGGCGAGCCGCGGCACGACGTTCCCGGTTCGCATCTCGATCCCTGCGCGCTCCATCGTGTCCCACGGCTCGGTCGCGACCAGCGAGGTGAGCGCCCCGAGAAGGCCGACGTCCACGTGCTGGCCGCGCCCCCCCGTCCGCTCGCGCATGAAGAGCGCCGAGAGCGTCCCGATGACGCCGAAGAGCGGGCCGACCAGGTCCCCGAATGGGACGGCGTTGCGCACCGGCGGGTCGCCGCGGCTCCCCGGCGTCGTCATCAGGCCGGAGAGCGCCTGGAAGATCGTGTCCATCCCCTTGCCCGGCTCGCCGGCCCCGAAGCCGCTGATCGAGAGATAGACGAGGCGCGGGTTGATCTCCGAGAGGCGGTCGTACCCGACGCCGAGCCGGTCGGCGGTGCCGGCACTGAAGTTCTCGACGACAACGTCGGCGACCCGGGCGAGGTCGTCGAAGACGTCGCGGGCGTCGGAACGCTTGAGGTCGAGGGTCACGCTCAGCTTGTTGCGCCCGCGCTCGAGCATGGAGACGGACAGGTCGTCTGGCTCGCCGCGCGCGAGGTGGAGCCCTGTCGCTCCGACATACGGCGCGTTGTTGCGAGCGGGATCTCCGGCCGCAGGGTTCTCGACCTTGATCACCGTCGCGCCGAGAGCGGCGAGAAGCTGCGTCGCGTAGGGCCCGGCCAGTGCGATCGTCATGTCCACGACCGTGATTCCGTCGAGCGGCTTCGACACGCCGGGCACTATCTCAGGTTTCCGAATTCCCCCGGCACGAGCGGACGCGTGCCCTGCTGACCTCGTAGGGAGTATCAAGGAACCTGATACTCTCGCGCCGCGGAGGACGAGACGGGCGACTGGGACCCCAACATCGCCTGGCAGCCGCTCGTGGCGGACCAGGTTCCCGACGCGAGCCTCGCGTACGCCGAGACGCGGTCGACGTGCCCCGTTGCTCGCGTGGACGGCGTGCTCGGAGGCTTCTGGGCCGTGCTCGGTCACGACCTCGTCGTCGAGACCGCGCTCGACACGGCATGCTTCAGCAACGTCGTCCCGTTCTTCAACACGCGGCGGCCGCCGCTCGAGTGCGACCCGCCGGAACATCGCGTGTACCGGCGGATGCTCAACCCGCACTTCTCGCGTGAGGGGCTGGCCGCACTCGAGGGGCCGCTCCGGCGCTTCGCACTGGAGATGATCGGCGAGCTCGTCGCCGCGGGCGGCGGCGACTTCGCGGCGGGCTTCAGCCACCCGTTCCCGACCCGCGCGCTCTGCCTGCTGCTCGATCTGCCCGACGACGACTGGCGCCTGATCAACGACTGGTCCCGAAGGGTCGACGAGATAGGGGGACAGACCCCACCGGGAAGCGCCGCGCGGATCGCGGTCGGCGAGGAGCTACGGCCGTACATGACGGAGCTCATCGAGACGCGGCGGCGCACCCCCGGTGACGACGTCGTCAGCGCTCTCGCCCGTGGCGACCCCGAGCTGCGGCCTCTCGACGACGAGATGGTCGTCGGGATCGTGATGATGTTCATCTCCGCCGGGCACAACACGACCACGAGCGCGATCGGGAACGCGGTTCTGCGTCTCGCCCGTGACGGAGAGCTTCAGTCGCGCCTACGCGCCAACCCAGATTCGATCCCGGCGTTCGCGGAGGAGGTGGTCAGGGTCGACGCTCCGCAGCAGGCGATGAGGCGGATCGCGACCGAGGACACCGAGCTGGGAGGTCGGGCCGTCGCGGCCGGCGACTTCGTCTGGCTCGTCTTCGGAGCGGCGAACCTCGACCCGGCTGCGTTCGAGCGGGTTGGCGAGATCGACCTGGAGCGCTCACCGAACCGCCACGTCGGGTTCGGGCGCGGCATCCACCAGTGCATCGGCGCGCCGCTGGCGCGGCTCGAGCTGCGTGTCGCGCTCGAGGAGCTCCTCGCCCGGACCTCGTCCTTCGAGCTGGACGGCGACGTCGTGCGCCCCATGTGGCCGCGGCTCGGGGTCGACCGGCTTCCGCTCAGGTTCTCGTGAGTCGCGGCTCGTTCAGGCTGAGCGGAGGGTTGTCGCTCTCCTACCTTCGCTGGGGCGAGGGGCCGGACGTGGTGCTCCTTCACGGCGGCGGGCTCGACGCAACCGACTGGCAGGAGATCGCACCTGCTCTCGCAGCCACCGGCCGGCGCGTCACGGCGCCCGACCTCCGCGGCTGCGGCGAGAGCGACTGGGACCCCGACGCGCGCTACGGCGTCGAGCAGACGCTCGCCGACCTCGACGAGCTCGTCGACGAGCTCCGCCTCGGGACGTTCGACCTCGTGGGCCACTCGCTCGGAGCGGTCACGGCGTGCGCCTACGCGGCCCGGAGCCCCGAATGCGTGCGCCGGTGTGTGATGGAAGACGGCGGTCCGGCCGACCACACCCGCCCGGCCTCGCTCGAGAACCCGACGATTGTCTTCGACTCGGTCGCCCATGCTGAAGCCGCGCTTTCGAAGGCGCTCCCACGCGGGATTCCCGCCTGGGTGCTCACCTCTCGCTTCGGGGAGCTCGACGACGGGCGCCTGACCTGGCGCAGCGACATCCAGGGCCGGGTGCGCTGGTCGGCCGCGGGCGGTGAGCCGCTGATTCAGGGCCTCTGGCCCTACGTCGAGGCGATGCGCTGCCCGACGCTCCTCGTCCGCGGGGCCGACTCTCCCCTCTTCAAGGTCGAGTACGCCGAGCGGATGGCGGCGGTAAACCCGATGATCCGCCTCGTGACCATTCCCGACGCAGGGCACCTCGTCCACTGCGAGCAGCCGGCCGGGTTCCTGGAGGCGGTCATCCCGTTCCTCGGCGAGCCGTGACCGCCCTCGAGTCCCTCGTCGCCGTGTACGAGCGCCCGCCGGTTCCGGACGAAGGCGTCGTCGGCTACGTCGGCGCCGACGTGCCGCGCGAGCTGATCGCGGCCGCCGGGCTTCATCCGCTGCGTCTGAGGGGGTCTGTCCCCATCAGGGAGCGCGCCGACGAGATCGTCCTGAAGGGGTCTGTCCCCATCACGAAGCGCGCCGACGAGATCCTCGGGCCGGGGGTTGCCGCCCCTGCGCGGGCCGTCCTGGCGGGCCTGCTCGAAGGTCGTCCGCGCGTGGACTTCGTCCTTCTCTGCCACGACTCCGACAGCACCGTCAGGCTGTTCACGGCGCTCCGGGCGCTCGCCCGGACCGAGCCGCTGCCCGAGCTCTGGTTCCTCGACCTGCTCCACCTGCCGAACGAGACGTCGGGCGCCTACAACGGCGACCGCGTCGGCGAGCTCCTCGGCGTGCTCGCTCGCTGGTCCGGATCGCCGGTGACGATCGACGCCATCGAGACGGCCACACGCGACCTCGACGAGACGCGCCGCCTGCTCGAGGTGGTCGCCGACCTCCGGCGGGCATCTCCTCCGCGGCTTCGCGGGAGCGACGCGCTCGCGGTCGCCGGGGCGGCCGAGGCCCTTCCGGCCGCGGAGGCCAATCGGTTGCTGAAAGAGCTACTCGCGGAGGCCCGCGATCCGCTGCCCGGGCCGGCACGGCGGGTCTACGTGACCGGGAGCGAGCCGACCACCACCCTCTACCGCGACCTCGAGGCCCGGGGGCTCCACCTCGTGGGTGAGGGCCCGGCGGGCCACAGGGGCCCGAACGCGCGGGCCGCCTTCGTCGCCCACGAGGCGGCGGCCGCCGGCGCGGACCTCGTGCTCGCCTGGATCCGCAAGGGAGACGACGCGCTCGCCTGGGGCGTGCCCGCACTGCGCCGCGCGCTCCACCTTCCGCTGTTCGTCCTCGACCGTCAGGACGAGGAGCCGACGGCCGACGACATCGAGGGCCTCATATGAGCGAGACCTTCCGGGGCTCGCGCGGCGCGCGAAGGCTCGAGACCTCGGCCGCCGCGCTCTCCTACCAGCGCGCCTGGTTCGCCGCGCTCCACGAGCGGGTGGCGTCTGGAGAGCCGCTCGTGGTCGTCGACGCCGACGTCCCGCACGAGCTCCTTCGCGCGATGGAGATCCCCTACGTCGTGAACCAGTGGTGGGCGTCGATCTGCTCCGCCAAGCAACGCGCGCCGCACTACCTCGCGCTCCTGCGCGAGCGCGGCTACCCGGACTGGATCGAGCAGTACAGCGCGATCTCCCTCGGCTCGACACTCGAGGACGATCCGCGGCAGGCGCCATGGGGCGGGCTGCCGCCGGTCTCCGCGTTCGTCACGCAGATCTGGACGGACTCGCACCTCGGCATCGCCGAGGCGTGGGAGCGCGAGCGCGGCGTGCCGTTCTTCGCGCTCGAGAAGGCAGTCGACCCGGTGCTTACGGACGACTGGTGGGAGCGGATCGCGACCGACTGGGAAGAGGTCGTCGGAAAGGCACGGCTCGACCTGATGAGCGCCGAGCTCGAACGCCTCGCCGGCTTCCTCGCATCCGTGACCGGCAAGCGCCTCGACGAGAGGCGGCTCACGCGGATACTCGAGCTGGCGAACGAGCAGCAGGAGTGGAGCCGCCGCACTCGCGACCTGCTGGCGACGACCGCTCCTGCGCCGCTCGACATCGTCGACAGCATCCCGGCCGTGATGATCCCGCAATGGCACCGCGGCACCGAATGGGCGCGCGACACGGCGCAAGCGTTCCACGAGGAGGTCGAACAGCTCGTCGCCGAGGGCGCCGCGGTGTGCGAGGACGAGCGGGCGCGGCTGATGTGGATCGGCCGCGGCCTCTGGTTCAACCTCGGCTTCTACCAGCGCCTCGCCGACGAGCAGGGCGCCGTGTTCGTGTGGTCGATGTACCTCGCGATCGCGGCCGACGGGTACCTCCGCTACGGCGGGCCGCCGCTGCGCCAGCTTGCCGCCCGGTTCGCGGCGTTCACGGACTTCCTCGGCATGCCCGGCTGGGCCGACCCCTGGTACCTGAAGGAGGCACGCTCGCACCGCGTCAACGGCGTCGTGCACCTCGTCACCGCCGAGTCGCGCAGCCCGTATTTCGTGACGCGCGCGCTCGAGGAGGCGGGCATCCCCGTCCTCGAGATAGACGCCGACAACGCCGACGCGCGCGAGTGGGACGAGGCGGCGTTCGCCTCTTCGCTCGAGCGGTTCGTCGAGGGGCTCCCGAGATGAGGCTGCTGCTCCTCGGCGACCTGATCCTCGACGAGCCCGACCCGGACTCCTTCTTCGAGCCGAGCCTCGAGCTTCTCCGCTCCGCCGATCTCGTGGTCGGCCACGTCGAGGTGCCGCACACTTCGCGTGGGGTCCCGAGCAGCGTCGACATCCCCGCGCCACCCGCCGATCCGGCCCACCTCGCGGCGCTCGCGCGGGCCGGTGTGGGCGTCGCCACGCTCGCCGGCAACCACATCTTCGACTCCGGCCCGAACGGGGTCGAGGACACGGTCGCCGCCCTGCACGAGCTCGGGATCGAGACGACAGGCGCCGGCATGAACCTCGAGGAGGCACGCCGGCCGACCGTCGTCGAAGGCGTCGGGGTCCTCTCGTACAACTGCGTCGGCCCCCGGGAGAGCCGCGCCACCTCGCGCAAGGCGGGCGCGGCCGCCCTGGACGTGCTCACACACTACGAGCTCGACTACGCCGGGCCCGGCGGGCCGCCGCGCGTCTACACGTTCGTCACTCCGGAGAGCCTCGACATCCTGCGCGCCGACGTGCTCGCGCTACGGCGGAGAGTCGAGGTGGTCGTCGTGGCGTTCCACAAGGGAATCGGTCACGTCCCCGCCCGGGTGCACGACTACGAGCGGGAGCTCGGCCGGACGGCGATCGACTGCGGCGCCGACATCGTGGTCGGCCACCACGCGCACATCCTCCGCGGGATCGAGATCTATCGGGGCAAGCCGGTCTTCCATGGTCTCGGCAACTTCGTCGCCGTCACGCACGCGCTCACGCCCTCAGGGGCAAGCGCCGACGAGCTCGCCACCTGGTCGCGACGGCGGCGCGAGCTGTTCGGCTTCGAGCCGGACCCGGCGATGCCGTTCTACCCCTTCCACCCGGAAAGCCGCAGCACGATGATCGCCGACTGCCGAATCGAGAGCGGCGTCGTGAATCCGGGGTTCGTGCCGTGCTGGATCGACGACCACGGGCGCCCCGTGCCGCTCGAGCGCCGCGACGAGGTCACGGCCTACGTCGAGCGGATCACGGCCGAGGCCGGCTTCGACACGTGGTTCACGCCCGAGGACGACCGCGTCGAGGTTCACGCGGGCACACCGGTTGAGGCGACAAGCCGAGCGGCAACGTCTCGGGCCCGTAGACGGGCCACCCGAGCATCTGCGGGCTCTCCTGCCCGCTCGAACGACGACGTCCGCGCGAGCAGCTCCTCCAGCGCGATCCGAAGCTCGGACCGCGCCACGGCCGCGCCCGCGCACTTGTGTGGGCCGTGACCGAACGCGAGGTGTGGGTTCGGCGAGCGGCCGAGCCGGAACTCCTCCGGCTGCGACGAAGACCTCGGGGTCGCGGTTGGCCGAGGGAAGCACGAGGGCGGCCATCTCGCCCTCCTGGATCGTGCGGCCCCGCACTTCGAGGTCACGGGTAGCAGTCCGGGCGAAGCCCTGGTTCGGCGCATAGAGCCGGAGCAGCTCCTCTAGCGCTCCGGGGATGAGCGCCGGTTCGAGTCGCAGCCGCGTCTTGCATCTCACGTCGCGGGCCAGGTGGTCGACGGCGCTCGCGAGAAGCGCTGTCGGCGCCACGTGTGCTGCGATCAGGAGCTGTCGCAGGCTTCCGGCGACCAACTCGTCGTCGAGCGGCTCGCCGTCGATCCGGACATCGAGCAGGGCGCTGACGATGTCCTCGGCCGGGTCGAGCGGCTCGGCCTTCCGCGACGCGACGATCTTCCGGCACACCGCGTAGAGGTGCTGGTTCTCCTGCTCGGCCGTCTCGACGTCGAAGTGCGCCTGCGCGTGCTCGAATCGCTCGCCGCTCGCGTTCAGCCCGCGCGCGAGCTCCCGTGGGAGCCGGAGGATGTCGGTGAAGACGAGCCCCGCATACGGCGAGCTCACCTCCATCACGAACTCCCCACCGCCTGCCGCCACGAACCGCCCGATCAGCTCGGACGCGAGCTCACGCATAGCCGGCTCGAGCTCGGGAAGACGGTCCTCGTCGAGCACCCGGTTCAGCGGCCGGCGGTACCGAGGATGTTCGGGCGGGTCGAAGTGCAACGGCGCTCGCCGGCCCGAGACGGGGTTCCTTGGCACGACGATCCCGAGCGAGCTCGTGAAGTCGCCGGGCCGCGAGCTCGCCGCGACGATGTCGTCGTAACGCGTCAGCGCCCAGAAGTCCCAGCGTGCGCCCCGGGCGACCGGGCACTCGGCCCTCAGCCGCGCCCAGACCGCGTGCGGGTCCCGCACGAACTCCTCGTCGAGCGGGTCGAAGTCGGCCTTCATGCCGCCGCGAGCCGCGTCGGGACGGCAAGGGTCCCCCATTCGGGCCAGCCGGTCATCGTCACCTCGCCGGCGAGCTCGATCGATGACGTGCGCGCCAGCAGCTCCTCGAGCGTCACGCCGAGCATGAGCCTTGCAAGCGGCGCCCCGGCGCAGCGATGAGGGCCTGCGCCGAAGGCGAGGTGGCGGCCGATCTCGGGCCGGCCGAGCACGAAGCGCTCGGGCTCGGGGAAGACCGACTCGTCTCGGTTCGCAGAGGCGTAGACGAGCGCGACGGGCTCGTCCTTCCGGATCAGCCGACCGCCGACCTCGACATCGCGCGTCGGTGTGCGGGCGAAGCCGCGGTACGGGGTGAGCAGCCGCAGGTACTCCTCGACCGCGGCCGGGACCAGCGAGGTATCCGAGCGCAACTGCGCCTGCAGCTCGGGGTTCTCGGCGAGATGGACGACCATGCTCCCGATGAACACGCACGGCGCGACCATTCCGACCACGATGAACTGACGGATCGTCCCGAGGAGCAGGTCCTCTGGGAGCGGCTCGCCGTCGACGCGCGCCCCCAGCAACCCGCTGACCGGGTCGTCCGCCGGGTCGAGTGGCTCGGCACGCCGCATCTCGATCAACGCCCGAGCGATCTCGTAGAGCGCGAGGCTCGTCCGCTTCACGTCATCGGGCCGGAACCGCTGGACCGCGTCGACGAACTCGCGAGTCGCCTCGCGGATCGCCATCCCGAGGTCCGGCGTGAGGTTGAAGAACTCGGCGAGGACGTAGCCCGGTAGGCGGTGCGTGAACCCGGCGCAGACGTCGCCGCCCCCGGCCGCGACGAGCGGGTCGAGCAGATCGGCCGTGATGCGCCGCACCGCCGGCTCTATCGTCTCCATCTTCTCCGCCGTGAAGTACGGGTTGAGCGCGCGGCGATACGGTGTGTGCTCGGGGGGGTCGAAATGGAGCGGGGGCCGACGGCCGGTGAAGGCGAGCTTCGGCACGACGTTCTGGACCGTCGTCGTGTAGAGCTCGGGATCGCCCGCCGCAGCCCGCACGTCCTCGTAGCGGGTGAGCGCCCAGAACCCGTTCCAGGCGTCGCTGTGCGCCACCGGACAGCGCTCGCGCAGCTCCGTGAACTCGCGGTGGAAGCTGTCGAAGCTCTCCGGCGCGAGCGGGTCGAAGTCCGGCGGGTGGTCGACCGCGATCTTCATGCGAACCGGACGGGCAGACACGAGACGCCCTGGCGGATGAAGGTCGTGCGCACCGGCTCGCCCGCGAGCTCGATCCACTCGGTGCGCGCGAGCAGCTCCTCGACCGCGACGCGAATCTCGAGCCGGGCGAGGTCGATCCCGATGCAGCGGTGAATGCCGCGGCCGAACGTGACGTGGTCGTTCGGGGAACGGTCGAGGACGCAGCGGTCGGGCTCCGGGAAGTGCTCGGGGTCGCGGTTCGCAGCCGCCCAGACGAGCATCACCATCTCGCCCTCGGCCAGCGTTCGGCCGTGCAGCTCGACGTCTTCGTTCGGCCACCGCGGCATCGCCTGAACCGGCGTCTCGAGGCGGAGGAACTCCTCGATCGCAACCGGGATCAGCTCCGGCTCGGCGCGCAACCGGCGCTGGATCTCGGGCTCCTGCGCAATCCGGAGGATCGAGTTCCCGATCCCGCCGGTCGTCGAGTTGTGGCCGGCAGTTAGCAGGAGCCGCACCAGCTCGACGCAGCTCGCCTCGTCGACGGTGTGAACGCCGTCGCTCTCGCCGAGGATGCTCGTAATGAGGTCTGTCCCCGGGTCCAGTGTCGCCGGACCCAGGGGCCGCTCGACCCGCTCGCGCACGATCCGGCGCGAGTATGCGTAGAGCTCCTCGTTGCAGGAAGCGCGGACCGCGGGGTCGTCGCCCCGGCCCTCCTCCGCCTCGAACAGCCGCTCGGAGACACTCTTGAGGACGGCCCACTCCTCGTCGGGCAGCCCCAGCCAGAGGCAGAGCGTGCGGGCCGGAAGCGGGTAGGTGAGCGCCTCGGCGAGATCGGCCTCGCCGGACTCGAGCGCGGGCGCCAGCATCTCGGCCACGAAACCCCGCACCCCCGGCTCGAGCAGCGCCACCCGCTCCCTGGAGAAGTGCGGCTGGAGGACCCGGCGGAAGAACGTGTGCTCCGGCCGGTCGACCTCGAGCGGCGGCCGGCTCGTCCCGAACTGCGGCCCGCCCGAGTTGTTGAACCGCTCCGAGGCACGGGCGATCGCAACGACGTCGTCGTAACGCGACACCGCCCAGAAGCCCGACATCCGCTCGCTCCAGGCGACCGGGCAGTGGTCTCGCAGCTCCGCCCAGGACGCACGCGGGTCGGCAACTGCGTCCGGCGCGTAGGGGTCCCACTCGACGGCGCGCGTGCTCATCTCGGCTCGAACGTCGCGCCGACAGCCTGGTCGTGCCAGGTCCAGTTCGGGGTCAGGATCAGGTCGCCGGGCCGCATCTCGCCCGCGTCGCCGTCGATCAGGGCCGTCTTGCCGTCGGCGGTACGAGGCCTGCCGAGGATGCCGGTGAGATTTGCGCTCACTGCGGAAACGATGTCAGGTTATCTGACACTATGCGCTGGTTGTCTTCACAACTTCCCACTACGGAGCGCGCCGAGACGAGCCCGGCCCGCATCAGCTACGTGATCGCCCGGCTCGAGCGTGCCGTGCGCGCAGCGATCAACGAGCGGGTCCGCCCCTACGGCCTGACCACGCTCCAGTACACGACGCTGAGCGTGCTCGGCCGGCGGGGGGCGCTCTCCAACGCGCAACTCGCGCGCCGTTCCTACATGACGCCGCAATCGATGAGCGAGGTGATCGAGGCGCTGGAGAGCAAGGGCCTGATCGAGCGGACGCAGCACCCGAACCACCGCCGTGTGCTCCCGGCGCAGCTGACGGCCACCGGCCGGAAGGTGCTCGAGGCGTGCGAGGAGACGGTGGCGGCGATGGAGGAGGAGATGCTCCGCGACCTCGGGCCGGAGGAGCGGGAGACGTTCTACCACGGGCTCGTCTCCTCGGTTCGCGCCCTTCACGCCGGGTTCCCCGAGCACTGATTATCAGGTAGCCTGACGCCCCGTGACTGGGGTGCTCGAGGGGAAAGCCGCGCTCGTGACCGGGTCGGCGCGCGGGATCGGCCGCGCCGCGGCATCGCTGCTCGCCGAGCAGGGCGCGAGCGTGATGATCTCCGACCTGGACGAGGAGGTCGCGCGCGAGACTTCGGCCTCGATCCCCGGTACGACCGAGGTGTTCGCCGGCGACCTGACGAAGGACGGGGTGCCCGAGGCGCTCGTCGCCGCGACCGTCGAATCGTTCGGGAAGCTCGACATCGTCGTCAACAACGCCGGATACAGCTGGGACGGAATCGCCCACAAGATGGGCGACGACCAGTTCCGCGCGATGCTCGAGATCCACACGGTCGTCCCCTTCAAGATCCTCCGCGCCGCGGCTCCGCATTTCCGTGAGCCTGCCAAGCAGGAGGCGGCGGAGGGCAGGGAGGTCTTCCGCAAGGTCGTCAACGTCACCTCGATCTCCGGGACGCAGGGCAACGTCGGGCAGGCGAACTACTCGGCCGCCAAGGCCGGGCTGGTCGGGCTCACGAAGACGCTCGCGCGGGAATGGGGGCCCTCGAAGGTCAACGTGAACGCGGTGGCCTTCGGGTTCGTCGAGACGCGCCTGACGGCCCCCGCAGGAAATGAGTCGTTCTCGACCGACGACGTCGAGGTCCCGCTCGGGATCCCCGAGCAGATGCGGGAGATGGCCTCGAAGATCATCCCGCTCGGCCGGGGCGCGACGCCAGAGGAAGCAGCCGGCCCGATCTTCTTCCTCTGCTCGCCGTGGTCCAACTTCGTCCAGGGCCAGGTCATCACCGCGAGCGGCGGCCAGACGACCGGGATGACCACATGAGCACGCAGCTCGACCAGCTCCGAGTCGAGGGCCTTGAAAGCCGTGGCGCCGAGGTGCGGTACGACGTCACGGGCGAGGCGATCAGCGCCTACGCGCAGGCGACGGACGATCCGTCGCCGGCGGCCCTCGAGGGGCGAATCGCAACGCCGGTGTTCGCGATCGTGCCCGTGTGGGCGGCGATCACGCCTGCGTCGAAGGCGGTCGCGACCGACGAGGCGCGGAAGCGCGTCGTTCACTTCGGCCAGGACATGGTGCTGTACCGGCCGATCGAGGCCGGCATGACGCTCGTCTCGACCGCCACCCCGGTCGCGCTCCTCCAGCGCAGAAGCGGCTCGGCGCTCGTCATCCACACCGAGACTCGGACGACCGCCGGCGAGCTGGCCAATGAGCAATGGGTGACCGAGTTCTTCCGGGGAATCGACTCCCCCGAAAGCCGAGGCGAGCAGCCCGCCGACCACCGGCTTCCCGCGGAGGTGACGGGGACAGACCCCGTAGGGGAGATCGTCCAGGCGGTCGCCGACGATCAGCCCGACCGCTACGCCACAGCCTCGGGCGACCACTTCGTCATCCACCTCGACAACGCCGCCGCCCGAGCACTCGGTCTCCCCGGCCGGATCCTCCACGGCTTCTGCACCCTCGCGTTCACCGCGCGCGCCGTCACCGAGGCGGCCGGCGGCGGTGATGCCGCCCGCATTGCGGCGCGCTTCTCGGCCCCCGTTTTTCCCGGCGACGTGCTCACGACGCGCGTCTGGGAGCTCGGCGATCGCACCTACGGCTTCGAGGCCTCCTGCGCCCCGGACCGCACAGTGATCAAGGATGGGCTCGTCCAGCTGCGCTGAGTCCTGAGTGCAATAGCCTGGCGGAGTGCACTATCTCTTCGCCGACTGCCGGTGGTCACTCGACGACCCGGAGCTCGGCTGGAGCCAGTACCTGGCCGGGCACATCCCCGGCGCGGTGTTCGTCGACGTCGAGCGCGATCTCTCCTCACCGCCGGGCCCGGCAGGCCGGCATCCGCTTCCCACGCCGGAGCGCTTCGCCCGCACTGCCGGCCTCGCCGGGATCGGGGCCGACACGTTCGTCGTCGCCTACGGGTCGATGGGGGGCGCCGAGAGGCTCTGGTGGCTCCTACGCCACTTCGGCCACGACGGCTGCGCTGTGATCGACCTCGACGCCTGGCGCGGGCCGTTGACCCCGGGCGAGGAGACGGTCGAGCCCGCGGCCTTCGAGCTCGGCGAGCGTTACGACGACACGATCTCGCTCGAAGAGCTGGCGGCCCGCTACCGGGAGCTCGTCGTCGTCGACGCCCGCCTCGCTCCACGCTGGCGAGGCGAGCCGAACCCGATCGACCGCGTTCCCGGCCGCATCCCAGGGGCCCTCAATGCGCCCTGGCCGGATCCGCTGCCCGTGCTACCCCACGGCGAGCTCGTCGCCTACTGCGGCTCGGGGGTCACCGCCTGCGTCACCCTCCACCGCCTTCACCTCGCCGGTCGCGAGGGGCGCCTCTATCCCGGCTCCTGGTCGGAGTGGGAGCAGCGGCCGGAGTTGCCTCGCGAACGCGGCTAGGCGGCGGCCGCGCCGAACGCCGCCAGGTACCGCTCCCACCGAGCCGGGATCTTCGGGGCGGCGAGCCGGATGAAGAGCACCGGCGCCGGCGGGCGCGGAGGATGGGGCAGCTGCATGGCCACCTCGTGGAGCAGTCGGTTGCCCTTGCGCAGGTTGCACGGCGCACAGGAGGTGACGACGTTCTCCCACACCGAGTCGCCGCCTCGTGAGCGGGGGACGACGTGGTCGAGCGTCAGCCGGCCGCTCGAGGTGCCGCAATAGACGCAGCGCCAGCCGTCACGCGCGAAGAGCGCGCGCCTCGAGATCTTGCGCTGGACGATCCGCGGAACGCGAACGTAGGAGAGAAGCCGGATGACGTGCGGCCACGGAAATCTCGCCGTAGCCGAGCAAAGTGGTCGGTCAAGCTCTTCGACCACCTCCGCCTTTCCCTTGAAGACGAGTACGTGCGCACGGCGCAACGAGCACACGTTCAGCGGCTCGAAGCTCGCGTTCAGGACGAGTACCTGATGCACGTCTCCGAAGCGTACCCGCCGCGCAAGCGGCTGTCCGCGTCAGCGGACCAGTGGAGGGGGTCTGGGGGAACCGGGAGGTTCCTCCAGCGTCCTTCGGTCAGCGCCCCATCGCCTTCTCGACCGCCTGCTGCTCCTCCGGCGAGAGCGCGACTGCCGGGGACCCGCGGTCGATCTCCTTCATGTAGATCCGGGCGTAGTCGCGGCCCTGGATGGCGGTGATCACGACACCGGTGCGGGCAGCATCGAGCAGCGCCAGCGATGCCGACTGATGGCCGCCCGTGTCCTCGTAGGCGTCATAGCGGACGATCGCGGTGTTCGCCACCGTCTCGTCCACCCTCCGGTCGACACGCGCGAGGCCGCCCGCCACCTCGTCGACCGCGCGGTGCAGGTCGTCGATCCGCGCCTGAAGCGAGATCGCGAACTCGACGAGGTCCTTCCGCCCGCCGCCGACGAGCGTGCGCTGGGCGTCCCGGAGCCGCCGCACCCGAACCCAGGCGACGCAGGCGACAACGACCGCGGCCACGGCCAGGACGACCCCGACGGCGGCGATGACAGCGGCAGCGTTCCCCGAGAGGTGCATCCCTACGACGGGAGCGAGAAGATCACCTGGTAGGAGGCATGGTTGTTCGCCACGTTTATCTCCCCGGGGACCTTCGCCACGTCGATCGTCACCTGCGTCGGCGAGGCGAACGGCACCGAGCCGAGGTCGGAGAAGGTCACGGACTGATCGGTACCCGGGTCGATCAGCTGGATCTTCTCCGTCTTCGTGATCGGACCGCCTTGCGACGACGGCCGGCTGATCGTGAGGGTGACCGGGATCTGCACCTCCTGCGAGATGCCGCCGTTGTGGACCGTCACCTGGAAGACGAGGCTCGAGCTCGTGGTCACCGTGTTCAGCTGGCCGGCAACGAGCACCTCGGACGTCCCGCCGGTCCCGTTCGGGAGGGCGGAGACCGACTGGATGTTCGTCCCGTGGAGGCCGGTCGGCGTGCTCGTCGACGACGCGTTCGAGATCCGCTGAAGGATCTGGGCCATCGCGTGGGCGGTGATGAACGTCTCCGGGTCTGCGAGGAAGTGCGAGCCGGGCACCGTGACGCCCCGGACGCCCTGGGTGTCGAGAACCGTCTCGGACGGCGCCTTGAAGAGGTCGTCCCACACGACGTCGCTCGCGAGCAGACGATAGGCCTGCTGCGAGAGCTCGAGCGCCTCGACCGACTGCTTCGTCTTGGAGCCGATCGTCTTCTGGAAGCCGCTCGCGAGCCCCTTGACGCCGCTCTCGCGCAGGGCGAGCGCCTCGATCAGGTTCATGTGCTCGCCGCGCAGCTTCCCGGGCGGCGACATCCCCTGCGCCGAGGCGACGTTCTGGGCCTCCTGGGCCGCGATCGCGTTCAGCTTCTTCACGATCGCCGCGGCGCCAAGCCCAGGCGTCGTGAGCGCCTTGACGGCGTTCGCGCCGTCGGTGGACGACTGGCTCGAGATCGTCGAGACCTTGTCCATGTAGTTGCCGTACAGGCTCTTCTTGGACTCGCCTGCGCAGGAGGAGATGAGCAGCGCGAACACGAGCAGCAAGAAGACGAAGCAGATGACGACCGCGAGCAGGCGCCCGAGCGGCTTCAGCTGGTGGGGAGTCGTCGAAGGATCGCGCGGCTTGCGCCCGAGACGCGGCGAGCGGGCGCGCTCCGTTGTCTCGTCGGTGACCGGCTCGTCGTCGAAAAAGTCGAACTGGATGTCGTCGTCGGGCGGGTCCATGCCTAAGCCGAATCTAGCGCGTGCTTCGGCGGCTAAAGGACTTCTCCTCGGCGCCTAGTAGAAACGGACGTGGCCTCACCGAGCGCATCGGAACCAACCGTCGCACAAGAACTGATCCTGAAACGGTACAGACCGTTACGTCCTCTGGGCTCCGGCGGCATGGGACATGTGTGGCTCGCTCGGGACGAGCGCAACGGCTTGGACGTCGCGCTCAAGATGGTGGTCAGAGAGGGTCGGGTCGCCGAACGCGCCGAGCGCGAGGCGCGCGCCGCCGCCGCCCTGCGCCACCCGCGCTGCCAGCGGATCTATGCGCTTGCCCGCGACTCGAGCCACGTCTACATCGCGTACGAGTACGTCCCGGGGCGCACGTTCCGTCAGGCGCTGGCCGCCGGCGAGCTCGACGACCACGAGGCAGTCGAGGCCGCCGCGCAGGTCCTCGACGCGCTCGCGCACGCTCACGGCCGCGGGATCGTCCACCGCGACGTGAAGCCCTCGAACGTGCTTCTGGGCGAGTCCGACGAGATCGACGTCCGCCTCCTCGACTTCGGGCTCGCGCAGATGGAGGAGTTCGACACGCTGACCGCGGTCGGAGACGTCCCGGGGACGCTCACCTACGTCTCTCCCGAGCGCCTCGACGGCCACCAGGCGACCGCGGCCGCCGACGTCTGGGCGGTCGGGGTGATGCTCTGGGAGGCTCTCGCCGGGAAGCACCCGTTCCGGTCGAGCAACGCCGCCGGCACGACCAAGCGCATCCGGGCGGGCGCGCCGCTCCTCGAGACGGTCAGGCCCGACCTGCCTCCGGCGCTCCTCGAGACCGTGGACGCGGCGCTTCACCCAGATCCGAACGCGCGCCCCTCGGCCTCCCGTCTCGCCACCGACCTGCGGGGACAGAGCTCGAGAAAGCGGCGCCGCAAGCCCGGCCAGGTCGAGCACCGGGAGCCGGCCGTCGCCGCGCAGAAGCTCGCCCTCGTCGCCGCCCGCGAGCGCGTCCCTGCCGCGGTGGCCGCCGCGCTCTGGACCGCGTGGGTCGCGTGGGCCCTGCCCTTCTACCCGGCCGGCTGGCCACTCGGGCTCGCGATTGCCGCGGCCGCCACCGGCCTCGCCTTCCCCCGCGCCGCGGTCGGCTTCGCCTTTGCGGTCAGCTTCTTCCCGCTCTGGAACATCTCGCTCGGGCTCGCGCTCCTCTTCGGCGTGCTCGGCGCAGCCTGGGTGGCGCTGACCTGGCGCGACCCGCGCGGCAACCTCGCGCTCGTCGCGGGGCCCTTACTGGGGCCGATCGGGGCGCTCGCACTCCTGCCTCTCGCCGCCCAGCTCGCACGCGGGCCGGCACGCCGCGCGGTGCAGGCGGCTGCCGGCGTCCTCCTCGCCGTCCTCGTCGCCGGCATACGGGGACAGACCCTCCCATTCGACGGCGCCGTCCCGCCCCTCGGGCTCGGGATCGCGGGCAGCGACCGCCCCACCGCCGTCGCGTGGGCGCTCGCCCGCCAGACGTGGTCGCACCCGGTGGTGCTCGTGCAGGCGGCCGTCATCGCGGCCGCCGCGGTCGCGATCCCCTATCTGCGTGGCCGCGGGCCCTGGCCCGCGGCTGCCGCCGGGTCCGCGCTCATCGTCGCCACCGGGCTCGGCGCCCCGACCGCGCCATTCCTGCCGCTCGCCTTCGCGGCCTTCGCCACAGCCGTCTTCCTCGCCGCCGCGCCGCTCTCGCCCAAGCAGGCAAGCCCTGCTCCTGCCGCAGCGTCGACGACTCCGCGGTCCGGGCCGACCAGGAAGAGAGATTCGCGGTTCCGCAGGCGAGCGACGGTGCCGACCTTCTCGCCCGAGGGGTTGTAGATCCCGATCTGTGCGCCGACGTACCGTCTCGAGTCGACGTCGATTCGCCCCACGTGGCCGAGCTCCGCGAGCAGCGTGCCGAGCTCCTCGACGTCGTGGAAGCCCTCGTCCGAGGCCGACACGAGGAGCCACCGCGCCGGAATCGACGCGAGGAGCCCCGCGAGCGCCGCCGGCGCCTGCCGCTTCGAGTTGTAGGCGCTCCGATTCTCCCGGCAGTCGACGCGCTTGCAGGCGACCCCGTAGTCCTCGGGGTCGTCCCAACGCATGAGGGTCTCCCAGACGTGGTAGTTGGAGAAGAACGAGTGCTGGTTGTAGGGCGGATCTACGTAGACGAGGTCGACGTCGAGGGCAGGCGCGAGCTCGTTCGCGTCGAGGCGAGAGACGGTGCCCGGCGGGCCCGGGACGGCCTCGGGCAGCCGCAGGTCGAGGTCGTTGAAGGAGCGGGGCGCCCACGACTTGAGATACGCCATCTGCAGGCCGGTCGTACTGTCGACGCGGTCGGCGGCGAGCAGAAGCGTCGTCAGGAGGAGGGCACGCTCGACGGGCGGCAGTCCGTAGCTCTCGATCGCCTCGCGGATCGCCTCGATCCGGGCTCCGTTCTGCGGCTGGAAGTAGCGCGACCTGCGGCAGAACGCCTCTGTGAACCAACCGTCGCGACCCTCGAGGGACGCGAGCTCCTCGAGAATCGCCTCGAGACGCGCGCGATCGACCTCCGGGCCGGCCTCGATGTAGGCGCGTCCGAGAGCCTCGGAGTAGGTCGCGAGGTCGTTCGTGTGCACCACGAGGCCGAGGCGCCGGAGCGCCTGCCCCACCCTCGTCGTGCCGGCGAAGAGATCGCATGCCGAACGGACGGGCAGCCGGGCGGCGACGCTCGCGATCAGCGGCACGAGCGTCCGCTTCGACCCGATGTACTTGATCAAGGTTTCGAGCCTAACCGGTGCCGCAGATGGTGTCTTTACACTGGTCGGGCAACCTTTCGGCTGCAGCTATGAGCGTGCTCAGAAGCCTTGAATCGAAGCTGGAATCCCTCTTCGAGGGGGTGTTCGGCCGTGCCTTCAGGTCGAACGTCCAGCCCGTCGAGCTCGCCCGAAAGCTCGTGAAGGAGATGGACGACCATCGCAGCGTCTCGGTCTCCCGCGTCTACGTCCCGAACGAGTACACGGTCTACCTCTCGAACGCCGACCGCGACCAGTTTGCCGGGTACGAGGAGTCGCTGTGCGAGGAGCTCGCCGACTACCTCACCGAGCACGCCCGCCGCGAGCGCTACGTGCTGCTGACGACGCCGGTCGTGAAGCTCGAGACCGACGACGACCTCGCCGTCGGCGAGTTCGGGATCGCGACGCGGCTCGTGCGGGGCCCGAAGCCTCCTCCCGGTGCACCTGCCACCGCTGCCGCGGGGGCCACGATGATCTACAAGGCGCCGCCGCCCGAGCCCGAGGACGAGCAGGACGCGCCGGAGGCCGAGGCGTCGCTCACGATCGACGGGGAGGAGCACCCGCTGCACGGCCGCCCGGTCGTTCTCGGCAGGTCGAAGGACTGCGAGATCCGCCTCTCCGATCCGAACGTCTCGCGACGTCACGCAGAAGTCCGCCCCGATGGGCTCGGCTGGACGGTCGTCGACCTCGACTCGACCAACGGGATCGAGGTCGACGGCAAGCGCGTGAAGGAGCTCGCGCTCACCGACGGCGCACACTTCACGATCGGTACGACCGAGGTGTCATTCTCCCAGAGGACCGATTAGTGCCGACCGGGTCGGTAGGAGTCGAGACAACCCTCCTTGTTCTCAAAATCGCCTTCCTCGTCCTGCTCTACCTGTTCATCTGGCGCATCGTGCGCTCCGCCTCCCGCGACCTGCGGCTGCACCAGGAGTCGATGATCCTCTCGCCTCAGCAGGCGTCCGCCCTGCTCGCGCAGCCCGTAGCGCGCGAGCTCGGCCGGTTGGTCGTGGTCGACAGCTCGGCCCTCGAGGAGGGCGACGTGTACGCGATCGACTCCACGGCGCTGACGGTCGGCCGCGGCGGGGACAACGGCCTTGCCGTCCCCGCCGACGAGTTCGCCTCTGCGCACCACGCGCGGTTCGAGCCGCGGCGCGACGGCGTCTATGTCGAGGACATCGGCTCGACCAACGGGACGTTCGTCAACGGGATCCGGCTGACGAGAGACCGTAAGCTGGTGCCCGGCGACGTCGTGCGAATCGGGGAGACCGACCTGAGGTTCGAACGATGAGGATCACAGGCTCCGCAGCAGAGTCAAACGTCGGGCGCAAGCGGCGGCACAACGAGGACTCCTACGTCTCGGCCCCTCCGCTCTTCGCCGTCGCCGACGGGATGGGAGGCGCACAGGCCGGGGAGGTCGCCTCGGCGCTCGCAGCAGGCGCGGTCACCGAGGCCGCAGCCGACCCGGGAGCCACGCCCGAGCAGCGCGTCGTCTCGTTGATCAAGGCGGCGAACCTGCGCGTCCACGAGCGAGCCGCGTCCGACGCGTCGGTGTCGGGGATGGGGACGACGATGACCGTCGCCGTGGTCTCCGACGACGGGAAGGTGACGATCGGCCACGTCGGGGACTCGCGCGCCTACCGCCTGCGGCACGACAGGCTCGAGCAACTCACCGACGACCACTCGCTCGTCGCCGAGCTCGTGCGGCGCGGCGAGCTGACACCCGAGCAGGCGGCCGTGCATCCGCAGCGATCCGTGATCACTCGTGCGCTCGGAACCGACGCCGACGTCGACGTCGACGTGTTCTCGTTCGAGGCCGAGGACGGGGACGTGTACCTCCTCTGTTCCGACGGCCTCTCGACGATGGTCGACACCGGCACGATCGAGCAGATCCTCAGGAGCAATCGGCGCAGCCTCGACGCGGCGACGCACGCGCTGATCAGGGCGGCCAACGACCGGGGCGGCGACGACAACATCACCGCGATCCTCTTCGCGGTCGCAGACGGTGACACCGTCGAGGCCGAGACGCTCCTCGTCCCGGTCGTCGCGGCCGCCGCCGACCCCGACGATGAGGACACTCTCCACCCGGAGGACGACGTGCGCCTTCCCGACGAGGCCCTCGCCGTGCCCGCGGCCGAGGTGACGATGGTCGTCTCCGCCGCCGACCTCGAGCGGCATCTCGAGCAGTCGCAGCAGGCGCCGCGGTCGGAGGAGCCCGCACCGGACCTCACGGTTCGACACGCGGCCGTGATGCCACCTCCAACGGATACCGAGGCCGAGACCCCAGCGGACGGCGAGCACGACGACGAGGAGGCCGAGAAGGCCTCGCCGCTCCGCGTCGCGATCGCCCTCCTCGTGATCGTGCTCCTGGTGGCCGCGATCGTCCTGCTCGTGCTGAACGCCCTACCTCGATGACCGAGAGAAACAGGGAGCTTGGATACCTGGCCGCGGTCGGGGCCCTCACCGGCCTCGGTTTCGCGAGCGTCTACATCGCGCGCCAGGCCGTGATCGGGTGGGGGTCGCTCACCTACGCCGCGTTCTTCATCGCGCTCTACCTGGCCGCGCACATCGTCGCCCGCATCACCGTGCCGAACGCCGACCCGTACCTGCTCCCGATGACCGGCTTGCTGACCGCAGTCGGCCTGACCGAGATCTACCGGCTCGGGCCGGACGACGCCTTCAAGCAGGGCCTCTGGGTGGTGATCGGCGTCGCGGCATTCGCGATCACGCTGGTCGCGCTGCGACGCGACTACCGGGTGCTCGAGTCGTACAAGTACCTGTTCGGCGTCGGGGCGATCGTGCTGCTGTTCCTGCCGCGCCTGCCGGGGATCGGCGAGACGGTGAACGGCGCACGGCTGTGGATCCACGTGGGCGGGCTCCAGCTGCAGCCGGGTGAGCTGTCGAAGATCTTCCTGATCGTGTTCCTCGCCGGCTACCTCCGCGAAAAGCGCGAGGTGCTCGCCCAGGGGCGGCTGAAGGACCTCGGCCCACTCCTCGCGATCTGGGCCGCGACGATGCTCGTGCTCGTCGCAACCAACGACCTCGGCTCCGCGCTGCTCTACTTCGGGATCTTCATCGCGATGCTCTACATCGCGACCGCGCGCCTCTGGTACGTCCTCCTCGGACTCGGGCTGTTCGTCGCCGGCGGAGTCGTCGCCGATCGGACGATCCCGCACGTCGCCGAGCGGATCACGAACTGGCTGCACCCGTTCACGGCCGGCAAGGTGTTCTGCCCGATCAACGGCCAGATGGAGCTGCGACAGGACTGCCAGAGCTACCAGCTCGTGAAGTCCCTGTACTCGATCGCGAACGGTGGCTTCGGCGGCACGGGGCTCGGCAAGGGCACATTTGCTACGACCGGCGGAACGCCGCTGATCCCCGACGTGAAGACCGACTTCATCTACTCGGCGCTCGCCCAGGAGCTCGGCCTCGTCGGCGTCTCCGCGCTGCTGCTCGTCTTCATGGTGTTCGTCGCACGCGGGATGAAGGTGGCGCTCCGGGTCGACGACGGCTTCTCGAAGCTGCTCGCGGCGGGCCTCACGTTCGGGTTCGCGCTGCAGACCTTCACGATCGTCGGCGGGATCCTCCGGATCATCCCGCTGACCGGGATCACGCTCCCGTTCGTCTCGTACGGCGGATCGTCGGTCGTGGCGAACTTCATCCTGCTCGCCGGCCTGCTCCTCGTCTCCCACAGGGCGAACTCCGTCTCGTGAACAAGCGCATCTCCCAGGTCGCGATCGTCTCGCTGGTGCTGCTCGCCTCCCTGATCGTGGCGACGACCTACTGGCAGACGTGGGCGTCGGCCGGCCTCGCGGCGCGGCAGGACAACGAGATCCAGCGCGTGGCGCAGTTCACGATCGACCGCGGGCTCATCGTCGCGTCGAACGGGAAGACGGTGCTCGCCGCGAACGTGAAGAAGAAGGTCAACGGCCAGACGCTCTACTTCCGCACCTACCCGAGCCACGGTCTCGCCTCCCAGGTCGTCGGCTACTCCACTCAGAGCCGCGCACGTTCGGGACTCGAGCAGTCTCAGAACAGCTACCTGACCGCCTCGAACGCCGACCTCTCGACGATCTTCGACACGGTCGGCGACCGTCTCAAGGGGACGACCGTGAAGGGGAACAGCCTCGAGCTGACGATCCGTCCCGGCGCTCAGTGGCTCGCACAGCACCTGCTCGAGGGGAAGTGCGGAGCCGCCGTCGTCATGAACCCGCAGACGGGCGCCGTGTACGTGATGGCGTCTTCGCCCGGCTTCGACCCGAACCTGATCGAGAAAGAGAACGGCTACGCCCAGGTGCAGGCGACGAAGAGCCCGTGCGCGCCCGAGCCGGCGTCACCGCTCCTGGACCGGGCCACCCAGGGACTCTTCCCGCCGGGCTCGACGTTCAAGACGATCACGGCCGCGGCGGCGCTCGACGACGGCGTCTACAAGCCCGACTCGACGTTCTACGACCCGGGCTACTGCACCGAGTACGGCAAGCAGGTCAAGAACGCGCTCGACCAGTCGGGGCCCGAGTCGTTCGGAACGGTGAACTTCGTCGAGGCCTACCAGCACTCGATCAACGCGGTGTTCTGCAACATCGGGAAGACGCTCGGGGCGAAGCGGATCCTCGAAGAGGCGAAGAAGTTCGGCTTCTACTCGTCGCCGCCGCTCGAGACACCCGGGAACACGCGTTCCGCTTCGGGCCTCTACGCGAACGGCAAGCTGTTCGACCCGCGCACGAGCTCCGGCTTCTCGCGCGTCGACCCGGGCCGCCTCGCCTTCGGCCAGGAGAAGATGCTCACGACGCCGCTGCAGATGGCGATGGTCGCCTCGGCGATCGCGAACAAGGGCGTCGAGATGCGGCCGACGCTGATCAAGGCGGTCGTCTCCCCGAGCGGGTCGATCGTCAAGCGGCTCCACCCGCACGTGTACAAGGTGGCGACGAAGCCCTCGACCGCCGGGGCGCTGAAGAACATGATGGTCGAGGTGGTCCAGGCCGGCACCGGAACCGCCGCCCAGATCCCGGGCGTCGTCGTCGCCGGCAAGACCGGCACCGCCGAGACGTGCGCGTGCAATACCGTGTACGACGCCTGGTTCATCTTCTTCGCGCCTGCCGACCACCCGACGGTCGCCGGCGCAGTCGTCGTCGAGCATCAGGACAACGGCTTCGGCGGCGCGGTCGCGGCTCCGATTGCGAAGCAGCTGATGCAGGCCCTCCTTCCGACCGCGTCGAACGGATAAACGGATAGCCATGGCCACGGACACCGAAGACCGTCTGATCGGCACCCTCTTCCACGGGCGCTACCGCGTCGAGCGCAGGCTCGGCTCGGGCGGGATGGCCGACGTGTACCTGGCCGAGGACGAGGAGCTCGGGCGGAAGGTCGCGCTGAAGATCCTGAACGAGCGCCACGCGCGCGACGACCAGTTCGTCGAGCGATTCAAACGGGAGGCGCGGAACGCCGCCGGGCTGAACCATCCCGCACATCGTCCGGGTCTACGACCGGGGCGAGGTCGACGGCACCTACTACATCGCGATGGAGTACCTCGACGGGCCGACGCTCAAGGAGCTGCTCGTCCGCAAGGGGCCCACGCCGCCGCTGACGGCGATCAAGTTCGCGCGGGAGATCCTGAGCGCGCTCGCCGAAGCGCACCGGCACGAGATCGTCCACCGCGACATCAAGCCGCACAACGTGATCGTCAGTCCGGACTGGGACGTGAAGGTGGCCGACTTCGGGATCGCGCGGAGCGGCGCCTCCCAGATGACCGAGGCGGGCTCGATCGTCGGGACGGCGCAGTACCTCTCGCCGGAGCAGGCACGCGGGAAGCCGGTCGACCAGCGTTCCGACCTGTACTCGCTCGGGATCGTCCTCTACGAGATGCTCACCGGGAAGGTGCCGTTCACCGGCGACGCGGCGGTGGAGATCGCGATGAAGCACCTCTCGGTCGTGCCGGATCCCCCGTCGAAGCTCCGGCCCGAGGTCTCCCACGACCTCGACGCGGTCGTGATGCGGGCGCTCGCGAAGGACCCGGACGACCGCTACTCCTCGGCCGAGGAGATGGACGCCGACCTGGCGCGCGTCGCGCGCGGGGCTTCCGTCTCTCGCAGCACCGAGGAGGCGATGACCCGGGTGATGGCCGCCGATACGGCTGCCGCGACCGCGATCGTGCCTCGATCGGCCGTCACGCCCGTTCCCGCGCCGCCCGCGTATAGGCCGCCGTCCTTCTACGAGGACAGCGGACGGAAGCGCTCGCCCTGGCCGATGATCCTGGGCCTGGTGGCGGTCGTGATCGCGGCGGTCGGCGGCTACCTCGTCTACCAGAAGGTCAACGCCGCGATCGACAAGAACGCGCCGGTGGCGGTCCAGAACGTCGAGCAGACGCCGGTCAAGAACGCCGAGCTGATCCTCCACCAGCAGGGCCTGCAGACGCACGTCGTCGAGGAGGCGAGCACGACGGTCGCCCAGGGGCTCGTGATCAGCCAGAACCCGGCGCCGGGCGACCGCGTCGCCAAGTCGACGATCGTCACGCTGACGGCCTCGACCGGCGCCCCGAAGACGACAGTGCCGGCACTCGCGAACCTGCCGGCCGCCCAGGCGCAGACGCTGCTCGAGAACGCCGGTCTGAAGATGACGGTGCACTACGTGCCGTCGTCGACGGTGCCCGAGGGCTCCGTGACGGCGTCGAGCCCCGGCAAGGGCACAACCGTGCTGGTCGACTCGACGGTCGACGTGAACGTGTCGACCGGTCCGAAGCAGGTCGGCGTGCCGGGTGTCGTCGGCCAACCGTACGAGAACGCCGCGGGCCAGCTGAAGGGCGCGGGGTTCCAGGTCTCGCGCGCCGACGTGGCGAACGCGGCGCCGGTGGATCAGGTCGTCTCGCAGAGCCCCGGTGCCGGCGCGAGCGTGGCCAAGGGCTCGACGGTGACCCTGACGGTGTCGAAGGGGCCCGACACGGTCCAGGTCCCGACCGTGACCGGGAACGACGTCGACACCGCGAGGCAGCGGCTCGGACCAGGCAGGGCTCACCGTGTCGGTGCTCCAGCAGGACGTGACCGACCCGACCCAGGACGGCCTCGTGCTCGCGCAGTCGCCAACCCAGGGGAAGGTCCAGCAGGGGTCGACCGTGACGATCACGGTCGGTCACCTCGTGACCGGGCCGACGCAGACGACGACCACGCAGGCGACGACCACGACCACGACGCCTCCCGCGACGACCACGACGCCTCCCGCGACGACCACGACGCCTCCCGCGACGACCACGACACCTCCCGCGACGACCACGACACCTCCCGCGACGACCACCACGACACCGACGACGTCGACGACGCCCGACACGTCGACGACGCCGGGCGTGACCACCACCCCTCCCCCGACGACGACACCGACGACCCCGCCGACTCCTTGAGCCTCCGGATCGCGGTGCTCTCCGGAGGGCGCTCGAGCGAGCACGAGATCTCGGTCGCGTCGGCCCGGAGCGTCGCTCAGGCGCTGGCGGAGCGGGGCGCCGAGGTCGTGTCCATCGAGATCGGGCGGGGCGGGCAGTGGCAGCTCGGCACGGGATCGGAGCCGGGAACCGGGTCCGAGCTCGAGCCCGCCCTACCGGGACGCGCAGTGGCAGCGGCGCTCGTCGACGTCGACGTCGTCTTCCCGGTCCTGCACGGCCCGTTCGGCGAGGACGGCACGGTGCAGGGCCTGCTCGAGCTCGCCGGGGTGCCCTACGTGGGTGCCGGGGTGAACGCCTCGGCGCTCGCGATGGACAAGGACCTCTTCAAGTCGGTGCTGCGCGACAATGCCATCCCGGTCGCGCGGAACATCACGCTGCGGACCGGCGAGCTCCCTCGGTCGCCGTTCGCCTATCCGGTGTTCGTGAAACCGGCCCGGCTCGGCTCGTCGGTCGGAATCTCGAAGGCGCACGACGACGCGGAGCTGGCCGCCGCGGTCGAGCTCGCTTTCCGACACGACGAGAAGGTGCTGGTCGAGGAGTTCGTCGACGGGATCGAGGTCGAGGTCGGAGTTCTCGGCAACCTCGACCCCGTCGCCTCGGTTCCAGGCGAGATCGTGGTCACGAAGAACGAGTGGTACGACTACGAGGCGAAGTACGTCGACGGCGAGATGGACCTCGTGATCCCGGCGCGCGTGTCCCCGGAGCAGCTCGAGCGCTGCCGGGAGCTGGCGCTGCGGGCCTTCGTCGTCACCGACTGCGAGGGCATGGCCCGGGTCGACATGTTCGTCCGCCGCGACGGCGAGGTGCTCGTGAACGAGCTGAACACGATCCCCGGGTTCACCGAGACAAGCGTGTACGCGAAGCTCTTCGACGCGTCCGGAATCGGCTACGGCGAGCTCCTCGAGCGGCTGGCCGACCTCGCGCTCGAGCGTCACGAACGGCGCTCGCGGCTGCAGTTCTGACCTGTCCCAAGGGGACGGCGCTGGTGTCAGACACCGTTCATTTCTCGGGCAACGCCCCAGTGTTCATGCGCCTTTGGGGGACGTTCCGTGTCAGACACCGTCGCTTCTTCTGGCAACGGATCAGGGCACGTAGGTCGCGCCCTCGAGGTTGAGGTCGCCAGAAGGAAGCTGCACGGCGACCTGCTCGGTGGCGAAGCCATTCGCCGTCGGGCGGATCAGCCAGAAGTTCCCCTGGAGCTCCGTCCCGACGAGGACCTGGCCGGCGTAGGGGAGGAGCTCCGCCGCGGGGGCGAAGTACACGTCCATCGTGTTCGTGTTCGGCACGTAGAAGCCGGCGGCGGGCGAGCCGGCGGGGCGGGTCTTCGGAGCCGGCGGGATCGCCACGATCGGGTTGGCGCCGTTGCCGAGCCCGCCGGCGACGACCTGCACGCTCCCCTTGCGGTCGATCGCGAGCACGCGGCCCGAGACGCTGTCCTGGTCGATCGAGAGCAGAAGGAGGCCGGAGGCCTTGCCGAACACCTTCGGGGCCATCGCGATCCCGTCGGCCCCGCCCGGTCCCGGGTAGGCGCCGACGTGCTGGACGCGGCCGTCTCGACGGATTGCGTAGACGTCGCCGCCGCTCGACCCCGAGCCTCCGGTCGCCGCCAGAAGCGCGTAGCCGAACTTTCCCGTCGAGTCGAAGGCGAGGCCGCCGTCGGAGACGCCGCCGGGGAGCTGGGCCAGAAGCACCATCGAGGAGCCGTCGCGCGCGATCCGGAGGATCCGGTTGTCCGGCAGATGGCAGTAGATGCCGTCGGGCCAGTACGCGATCACCGGCACGGCGCAGCGGACCTCCTCGCCGCCAAGGCCGCCGGGAAACGCGGCGAACGGGCGAGCGTTGCCGCCGGTCGCGTCGGCTGCCTCGATCTGCGACAGGTTCTCGGGCAGGTAGAGGAAGCTGCTCCCCGTCCAGACGACCTGGCCGAGCGGCAGGTCAGTGTGCGCGAACGTCGTGAAGGTGAGCGTCGGCGCTGCGGCGGCGCTCGCGCCTGCGCCGAGGAGCACGGTGGCGGCGGCGAGAGCCAGTGCTCGTCTCACTTCGCAGTGACCTCGTTGACCGAGACCTGGTCGGACGGGCCGAGGTTCGTGATCCAGATCAGGTAGTAACGAGCCCTGCTGCCGTTCAGGGTGAAGGTTGTGGCGGCGCCTGCGATCTGCGAGGACGAATCGTCCGCGAACGGCCCCGTGGGGCTGTCCCCAGCCTTGATGACCGCGGTATAGCCGGGCGTGTCCGAGCGGATCGTGAGCGATTTGGCCTTGACCGACGAGCCCGCGTCGAGGACCAGGCCGACTCCCGACTTGAGGTTGCCGAAGTTGGCGGTGTTGTAGTGCTCGGTCTGCCACGCGGTGGTGGGGTTTCGGTCGGTCGCGAGCGGGACGTCGGCGTTGTCCTCATGGCCGTCGCCCTCGGGGTCGTACGCCGCCGACGCGGTCACCCTGATCACGCCCGTCGTCGAGCGGCCGTTCCCGCCCCTTGCGGGTGAGCCCGGGTCGTCGAGCGCGATGATGGCGGCGGTCGCAATCGCCGCCGCGGCAAGGACGGCCAGCACGGCGACGAGGATGTTGCGCCGGCGATGCCGGCGGCCGGTGGTCGAGGCACGATCCGGGCCACGTGTCCGCCTGACGATGGGGAGGATCCCGGTCGCGCCTGTGTCCCCGCCGGCACGAACCTCGGCGAGGCACGCCTCGAGCTCGTCCGCGAAGGCCGCCATCGTCGGGAAGCGCTCGGCCGGGTCCTTGGCGAGCGCCCGCTCGACGGCGGCCTCGACACGGGCCGGCACCTCGGGCCGTTTCAGGCTCACGGGCGGCGGGGGCGCGTTGATGTGCTGCATCGCGATCGCGACGAAGTTGTCGCCGCTGAACGGCACCTCGCCCGTGAGGAGCTCGTACAGCACGACGCCGAGCGAGTACTCGTCGGTGAGCGCGTCGACGCGCTTCCCCTGCGCCTGCTCCGGCGAGATGTAGTCGCACGTGCCGAGGACGGTGCCGGTCTGGGTCTCGCCGTCGCGCGCCTCGATCGGCCGCGCGATCCCGAAGTCGGTCACCTTCGCCTCCCCCTTCCCGTTCAGGAGCACGTTCTGCGGCTTGACGTCTCGGTGGACGAAGCCCTTCTCGTGGGCGAACGCGAGGGCACGAGCGATCTCGACGCCGAGCTCGAGGACGCGCTCGACGGGAAGCGGGCCGTCCCTGACGACGACCTGCTTCAGGTTCTCCCCGGCGACGTACTCGAAGACGATGAAGGGGCTGCCGCCGTCGTCGCCGCGGTCGATGACGGAGACGATGTTGTGGTGCGAGAGGCCCGCCACGAGCTTGGCCTCGCGGCCGAAGCGGTCGACGACGTCCTGGTGGGTCGTGAGCCGCTCGTGGAGCATCTTGAGCGCGACGGTGCGCTCGAGCACGCGGTCGTGGGCTCGGAAGACGCTCGACATACCGCCGGAGCCGACGAGCTGCTCGAGCTCGTACCGCTGCGCGACCACGTCGCCGGCCATCAATTTCACCTACCTCCCGGGTATGAACCTCAGCCGAGGACCGCTTCGAGCGCCTCTTCCCACGCGCCGAGCGCTTCCTCGAGCTCCGCGTCCCCGATCACGAGCGGCACCAGGACGCGAATGCCGTTGCCCTGAACGCCGCACGTGATGAGCAGAAGGCCCCGCTGGAGCGCCTCAGCCGTGACGCGCTGGGCAAGCTCCTTGGACGGCTTCTTCGTCGCGGGATCCGCGACGAGCTCGATCGCGAGCATGGCGCCGAGCCCGCGCACGTCGCCGATCGCAGGCCACCGCTGCTGCCAGGAGCACATGCGTGCGCGGATCACCTCGCCGATCGCCTGCGAGCGCTCGAGCAGCCCTTCGTCGTCGATGACGTCGAGAACGGCGAGCGCAGCCGCCTGGGCGACCGGGTTGCCGACGTAGGTGCCGCCGACGCCGCCCGTGGCGGGGGCGTCCATGATCTCGGCGCGGCCGAGCACACCGGAGAGCGGGAGGCCGTTCGCGATGGACTTGGCCACGCAGATCAGGTCGGGCTCAACGCCCGAGTGCTCGATCGCGAAAAAGCGCCCCGTCCGCCCGAACCCGGTCTGCACCTCGTCGGCGACCAGCACGATCCCGTACCGGTCGCAGAGCCTCCGGAGCCCCTTCAGGAACTCGGGCGGCGCGACGATGAAGCCGCCTTCGCCCTGGACCGGCTCGACGACGATCGCGGCGACGTTCTCGGCTGCGATGCTCGTCGTGAACGCGCGCTCCAGCTCGGCGAGCGCGTCCTCGGTCGTGATCCCGCGGTACTCGTGCGGGAACGGCACCCGGTACACCTCGGGCGCGAACGGCCCGAGGCCGGCCTTGTAGGGATGCACCTTCGACGTCATCGTGAGAGCGAGCAGGGTGCGGCCGTGGAACGCGCCCTCGAAGACGACCACCGCGGGCCGACCCGTGTAGGCGCGGGCGAACTTGACTGCGTTCTCGACGGCCTCGGTGCCGGCATTGAAGAACGCCGCCTTGACCGGGCCCGAGATCGGCACGCGCTCCGCAAGACGCTCCGCGAGCGCCACGTAGGTCTCGTACGGGACGATCGTGAAATCGGTGTGGGCGAACCGGTCGAGCTGCTCGTGGGCAGCGGCGACGACGTCGGGGTGGTTGTGCCCGACATTCAACGTCCCTACTCCGCCGGCGAAGTCGATGAAGGTGTTGCCGTCGACGTCGGTCAGCGTCGCGCCGCGGGCGGAGGCGGCCACGACAGGGAACGTGATCTGCAATGGGCTCGCGACGGCGCGCTCGAGGCGCTCGCCGATCTCCCGCGACCTGGGCCCGGGGATCTCGGTGACGAGCTCGATCACCTTCGTCGCCGCCATTTGGCCAGCGTAGCGGACGTCCAAGCGGCCCTAGCGCGCCTCCCGCGCTCAACGGAGCCTTTTCGCGCACACCCCCACCCAAGGGTGGGGACGCATCCCTCCGCCCTCGAGATCAATTCTAGGCCGCACCTTGCAACGTGTCCGTAGCGGTTCGGTGACAACCGTTCCACAGGCTCTGCCACTTCTCCGCGCTCCCGGCAGCATCAACGCTCGCCGTCGGCACGTACCCCGGAAACGACTGAGGCCGCCCCACAGGACGGCCTCAGCCCGGTTACTAGCTTGGATTTCGTAGGGGCGCTTCCGGCCGACCATCAACTCGGCGGCGCGCTTGCGCGATATCCCCCACGCTGGCTAGGCGATTCCCCGTCAGGTCTCGGGGACGCGCCCCTACGAGCTAGTACCTCCACTGCCCGTACTGGAAATCTCCATCTACCGGACCACCTCCTTTCCGCGGTTAATCCGATAGTAGCCAGCCGGTCAAGACGGAGGTCACCTCCAGGCCGTTGTCGAGCGGCACCGTGACGCTTACGAGGCCCGGGTCGGCCTGCCGCGCGGCCGAGTACTCGGCGAGCTCGGAGTGGGAGACGACGTTGTCGGCGACCACGACCGCGCCGGCCTCGACCCGTCGGCGTACGGCTGGAAGAGCGCCTCGTAGTCGTGCTTCCAGGCGTCGAGGAAGACGAGGTCGTAGGGCCCGTCGAGACCCTCGAGCGACACGAACGCGTCGCCCGGGATCACGTCGATCCACTCCTCGAGCCCGGCGTCGGCGATGTTGCGAGCGGACGCCTCGAGCTTGACGGGGCTCGCTTCGAGAGAGGTGACGTGACCGCCGTACATGCGAACGGCCGCGCCGAGCCAGATCGTGGAGTAACCCCGCGAGCCGCCGATCTCGAGCACCTCGCACCCCGGGCGGCCCGAGGCGAGCGCATAGAGCAGCGCGCCGCTCGACGGCGGGACCTGAAGCGACCGCTCGTCCCCCGACGCCCCAGGATCGTCCCGCTCGGTCTCCTCCTCGAGGCGCTGGAGGACGGCCCTGACCCGCTCGTCGAGCATCACGCGAGCCGCTCTCGCTCGACGTCGTCTCGCACCCAGCAGTCACGGATGTGGTCGTTCACGACCCCGCATGCTTGCATGGCCGCGTACACCGTCGTCGGGCCCACGAAGCGGAACCCGGCGGTGCGCAGCCGCTTCGCGAGCGCGACCGACTCGGGTGTCGCCGCAGGCAGCTCGGCGAGCGTCGCCGCGGCGGGCCGAGGGCCGGGCGCGTGACTCCAGAAGAGCTCCTGCAGCGGCTCGCCGTCGCGGCGAAGCGCCACGGTCGCCCGCGCATTCGCGATCGCGGCCTCGATCTTCCCTCGGTGACGCACGATCCCGGCATCGCCGAGCAGTCGCGCCACGTCCGCTTCGCCGAACGTCGGCGACGAGGTCGGGATCGAACCCGGCGAACGCCTCCCGGAACGCCGCTCGCTTGCGCAGGATCGTCAGCCAGGAAAGCCCTGACTGGAAGCCCTCGAGGCAGAGCCGCTCGTAGATGCCGCGCTCGTCGCGCACCGGCCGGCCCCACTCCTCGTCGTGGTAGCGGTTGTATCCCTCGTCATCGCTCTGCCAGCAGCGGACGAGCGCCACGTCTTCAGGCGATCTCGACCACGACGACGCCGTCCTGGACCCGCACCGGGAACGTCCTCACCGGGAGGTACGCGGGCAGCGTCAGCGCCCGGCCCGACTCGAGGTCGAAGCTCGCGCCGTGGCGCGGACAGACGACGGTGCAGGTCTCTGCGTCCCAGTTGCCGAGGCACAAGGGCCCGTCGTCGTGAGAGCAGCGGTCCTCGATCGCATGGAGCTCGCCGTCGCAGTTGTAGACGCCGACACGGAACGGCTCGTTCTCCAGGAGCTTCATCTCGCCGGGCGCCAGCTCCGCGAGCGGGCCCGCGATCAGATCAGTCAATGTCGAGGCCCTGCCATTCGTCGGGGAGCGGGGTCCCCTTCGAGCGGTTGAGCGCCACCTTCACGACGCCGAGCCCGAGGATCGCGCACTTCATCCGCACCGGCGTCAACGGGATCCCGATCTCACCGAGGATCTCCTCCTTCGGGAGCGTCGCGACGTCCGAGGCCTTGCGGCCCTTGACCAGGTCGGTGAGCATCGACGTCGCCGCCTGCGAGACCGCGCAGCCGCGACCCTCGAAGCCGATCTCCTCGATCGTCTCGCCGTCCTCGGCGAACCGGATCGAGACCGTGACCTCGTCGCCGCACAGCGGGTTCTGACCCTCGGCCTGCGCGTCGCTCGGCTCCAGGAGCCCGTAGTTCCTCGGGTTCTTGTAGTGGTCGAGGATGTTTTCGCGATAGAAGCCTTCGAATGAGTCACTCATAGGCCAACCTTCGGTTGGACGACATCAGGTCATCAGCTCCCGGGCGCGCCGGACACCCGCGGCGAGCCGGTCGATCTCCTCGGGCACGGTGTAGAGGTAGAAGCTCGCGCGATTGGTCGCCGGCACACCGAGCTTGCGCATGAGCGGCTGGCAGCAGTGATGTCCCGCGCGGATCGCGATCCCGTCGAGGTCGAGGATCTGCGCCATGTCGTGCGGGTGAACGCCCTCGACGTTGAACATCACGATGCCGGCGCGCCGCTCGGGCGGAGGGCCGTAGAGCGTGATGCCGGGGATCTCGGCGAGAGCGTCGAGCGCGTAGGCGGCGAGCCGGTGCTCGTGGGCCTCGATCGCGTCGAGGCCGACCGCCTCCAGGTAGTCGATCGCAGCGCCGAGCCCGACCGCCTCTGCGACCGGCGATGTGCCTGCCTCGAACTTGGCGGGCAGCTCGCCCCAGCTCGTCTTCTCGTCGCCGACCGACCGGATCATGTGCCCGCCGAGCAGGAACGGCTCCATCTCGAGCAGGAGCTCGGTGCGGCCCCAGAGGAACCCGATGCCGCTCGGGCCGAGCATCTTGTGACCGGACACCGAGATGAAGTCGGCGCCGAGCGACTGCACGTCGAGCCGGACGTGGGGCGCGGCCTGGGCCGCGTCGCAGGTGAGGATCGCGCCTCGCTCGTGCGCCCAGTCGGCGAGCTTGCGGGTGTCGGCGATCGTGCCGAGCGAGTTCGAGACGACGTTCGCGGCGACGACCTTCACGTTCTCGAGATCCGCGACCTCGTCGAGGAGCAGGTCGCCGTTGTCGTCGATCGGGATGATGCGGAACTCGGCGCCTGTGCGGCCGGCGACGTACTGCCAGGGCACGAAGTTGGAGTGGTGCTCGAGCTGGGTCGCGAGCACGACGTCGCCCGGCTTCAGCCGTGCAAGCCCGTAGGCGTACGCGACGAGGTTCAGCCCCTCGGTGGCGTTCCGGACGAAGATGATCTCGCGCTCGGTCGGCGCGTTCACGAAGGCCCGCACCTTCTCGCGCGCGCCCTCGAGGCCCGCAGTCGCCCGCTCGCCGAGCGTGTAGACGCCGCGATGGACGTTCGAGTACGACGTCTCGTAGAACTCGGTCATCGCGTCGAGCACCGCCCTGGGCTTCTGCGAGGTCGCCGCCGAGTTCAGGTACGCGAGCGGCTTCCCGTTGATCACCTGCTCGAAGATGGGGAAATCCCCACGCAGCTTCGCAGCGTCCAACACAGGCTCCTGCACCCCGACGGCCATGGAACCACTGTACCGAGGTAAGGGTGTCGGACACAGCGTCGGACGTGTCGCTCAGGCAGAGCCCTGGATCGTGTCCGACACCGCTCTAGACATATCGCCTGACGAGGCGCTCAGAGCGGTGTCGGACACCGTCCGAGCTTCGCCTCGGGCCGGTGGGCACGGCCCGGTGTCCGACACCTGGCGCGACACCCACCACGTAACCTCCGATTCGCAATGAGCGAATTCGTCTACTCGATGTACCGGGCCGACAAGTTCTACGGCCCCGACAGGCAGGTGCTTGCGAACATCTCGCTCTCGTTCTTCCACGGAGCGAAGATCGGGGTGCTCGGGCCGAACGGGGCCGGGAAGTCCACCCTGCTGCGGATCATGGCGGGCAAGGAGGACACCTCGAGCGGGGAGGCGCAGCTCGCTCCGGGGGCGACCGTGGGCCTGCTCGAGCAGGAGCCCGAGCTCGACCCGGCCAAGGACGTCCGAGGCAACGTGGAGGACGGCGTCGGCGAGCTTCGCGACCTGCTCGACCGCTTCAACGCGATCTCGACCGCCTTCGGCGAGCCCGACGCCGACTACGACACCCTCCTCGCCGACCAGGCGAAGGTGCAGGACGAGATCGACCGCCGCGACGCCTGGTCGCTCGACGCGACGCTCGACCGCGCGATGGACGCGCTCCGACTGCCCGAGGGCGACCGTGACGTCACGACGCTCTCCGGCGGCGAGCGCCGGCGCGTCGCGCTCTGCCGCCTGCTCCTCTCCGCACCCGACCTGTTGCTCCTGGACGAGCCGACCAACCACCTCGACGCCGAAAGCGTCTTCTGGCTCGAGCGGTTCCTGGCGGACTACAAGGGCGCCGTGATCGCCGTCACTCACGACCGCTACTTCCTCGACAACGTCGCCGGCTGGATCCTCGAGCTCGACCGCGGCCGCGGCATCCCGTTCCAGGGCAACTACTCGTCGTGGCTCGAGCAGAAGCAGGCGCGGCTCGCCGTCGAGGAGAAGCAGGAGTCCGCGCGCCGCCGCACCCTCGCCCGTGAGCTGGAGTGGGTCCGGTTGAGCCCGAGAGCCCGCCACGCGAAGTCGAAGGCCCGCCTCGCCGCCTACGAGAAGCTCTACGCCGAGGAGGACGCCGTCAGGCTCGACCGGGTGGAGATCCACATCCCGCCGGGGCCGCGCCTCGGCGACGTCGTGATCGAGGCCGACGGGCTCTCGAAAGGCTTCGGCGACCGGCTGCTGTTCGAGGACCTGAGCTTCTCGCTTCCGCCCGCCGGGATCGTCGGCGTGATCGGTCCGAACGGCGCCGGCAAGACGACGCTGTTCCGCATGGTCGCGGGCGAGGAGCAGCCGGATGCCGGCACCCTCAGGCTCGGCGACACGGTGCAGCTCGCCTACGTCGACCAGTCGCGCGCCGACCTCGACCCGAAGAGCACCGTCTGGAAGGAGATCTCCGGCGGCCACGACATGATCGAGCTCGGCAAGCGCGAGGTGAGCTCACGCCAGTACGTGAGCTGGTTCAACTTCCGGGGCGGCGACCAGCAGAAGCCGGTCGGCCAGCTGTCGGGCGGCGAGCGCAACCGCGTCCACCTGGCGAAGCTGCTGCGCAGTGGCGGCAACGTCCTGCTCCTCGACGAGCCGACGAACGACCTCGACGTCGACACCCTCCGCGCGCTCGAGGAGGCGCTCCTCGACTTCGCCGGCTGCGCCGTCGTGATCACACACGACCGCTGGTTCCTCGATCGCGTCGCCACCCATATCCTCGCCTTCGAGGGCGACTCGCAGGTCACATGGTTCGAGGGAACCTGGGGCGAGTACGCCGACTGGGTGACGGAGACGCGGGGCCCGGAGGCCCTCGAGCCCCACCGCATCAAGTACAAGCCGCTCGTCCGCTCGTGACCCGCAGCCTGGGGCGGAACGCCCTCGTCCTCGGAGGCTACGCCGCCGTCGCGTTCGCCTATTTCGGCGCGCGCCTGGCCTCTCACCCCGGCCGAGACCTCCTCGGCCACGGGCGCGACCCGCAGATCTTCGTCTGGTCGTTCGCGTGGTGGCTCCACGCCCTCGAGACGTGGCAGAACCCGTTCTACAGCCACGCGATCTACGCCCCCGACGGCGTCAACCTCGTCTGGACGACGACCGTCCCCGGGCTTGCGCTCCTGTTCACACCGCTGACCGCGCTCGTGGGACCGACGGCGTCCTTCAACGTCGCCGCGATGCTCGTGCCGGCCGTGTCGGCCTTCACCGCCTACCTGCTCTGCCGCCACCTCACCGGCTCGCTCTGGGCCTCGCTCGTCGGCGGCTACCTGTTCGGGTTCTCGAGCTACATGCTCGGCCAGGAGCAGGGCCACATGCACATGACCGCGGTCTTCCTGCTGCCGCTGATCGCGCTCGCGGCCGTGCGCTATCTCCAGGGTGAGATCGACGGCCGCGGCGTGGCGTGGCGGCTCGGAGTGCTCTTCGGCCTGCAGTTCTGGCTGTCGACCGAGCTCCTGCTCACCGCCGCGCTCGCGCTCGGCCTGAGCCTCGTCCTCGCCTATCTGCTCCTCCCCGCGACGCGGTCTCGCCTCCGCGCGGGCTGGAAGCCGCTCCTCGCCGCGGCCGGGATCGCGCTCGTCGTCGCCGCACCGCTCGCCTGGTACGCGGCGACCGGCTTCCAGTCGAGCTCGATCAACGAGCCGGCGCTCTTCAACGGTGACCTCCTGAACTTCGTCCTGCCCACCCACTTCGTCTGGGCGGGCGGCGCGGCCTTCGCACACATCTCGAGCGTGTTCGCCGGGAACGACTCGGAGCAGGGCGCGTACCTCGGCATCCCGACGCTCGTGATCATCGCCTGGTTCGCGCTCCGAGCACGCCGGTCGGCGGTCGTCCGGTTCCTGCTCGCCACGCTCGCCGTGGCGTTCGTCGTCACCCTGGGGACCGGGCTTGCGATCAAGGGCAAGATCGTGGTCGGCCTGCCCTGGAAGGAGATCGCGCGGCTGCCGCTCCTGAACAACGTCCTGCCGTCCCGGATCAGCCTGTACCTGACCCTCGTGGCCGCCGTCGTCGTGGCGCTGTGGACGGCCGGCCGGCACGGCTGGACGAGATGGCTCATCCCCGCACTGGCGGTCGCCGCGATCGTCCCCGACGTCGGCAAGGCGTACTGGACCGTCCACCCCGAGCGCTGGGCGTTCTTCACCTCGCAGATGTACAAGGTCTGCTTCCCGAAGAACGAGAACGTTGCGATCTTCCCATTCGGGGCGTGGGACGCCTCGACGCTCTGGCAGGCCGAGTCCGGGTTCTACTTCCGCATGCCCGAGGGTTACCTGGCGCCGACCCCGCCGGCGAAGAACCTGGCCAGCGATCCCCTGATCCGTCTCGTGACCTACACGCTCGAGAACCCGACGCCGGCCGAGATCATCGCGTTCGCGAAGAACAAGAAGGTCGACCGGATCGTCTCGGTCGCGATCTACGTCCATCCGAACGGCACCCAGATGCAGCAGTTCGGCGAGGTGCAGGGCCTGGGCGGCGTCCTGGTCTCACCAGCATGCGGCTACCCGTCCATGCAGAAGGGGATCACCCCGTCCCACCTGCTCCGAGGCTGAGCGCAAGGACTTCGTCGCGGACTACCGCAAGGGGCCGGGCGTCCTCGTCGGCCTTGCCGGTGTCGACTTCGCTCGCAGGGAAGCCCGCCGAGCCGCCCCGATGAAGAAGTTCGTCTGAGACTTGAAAAGATCGGATGAATTTCGTAGATTCTGGCACCACATGGACAGTGTCTTGCCAGATACCGCACAAATCGTCGGGTCTTTGCTGTGAGCAGCCCCGTTGACACCTCCGAGGCGCATGACGCGATCGTGACCCATGAGAGCCGCACCGACGTCCGCGACGGGATCCTCCGCGCCGCCCTCTTCAGCCTGCGCCTCGGGCCGGCCCTCATCCTCCTCGTCCTGTGCATCGTCGTGAGCCTGACGACACCGTTCTTCTTCACGAGTCGCAACATCGGCAACGTGTTCTCGCAGACGGCCGTGATCGCGGTGCTCGCCCTCGGTCAGCTGCTCGTGATCATCACCCGCGGGATCGACCTCTCGGTCGGGTCGACGATTGCGCTGTCGTCCGTGGTGGGCGCGCTCGTCTACCAGCACGTCGACTCGTCGGCGCTCGTCATCCTCGCGATCCTCGGGACCGGCGTGGTGGTCGGGGCCGCCAACGGACTCGTCTATGTCTTCGGCCGCGTACCCCATGCCTTCATCGTCACGCTCGCGAGCCTGAGCATCGTCAGCGGTATCGCGCTCTGGGCCTCGAACGGCCAGCCGATCCCCGGGATGCCGCACGCGGTCCAGGTGATCGGCGGCGGCACGATCGGCTGGCTGCCCTACTCCACGTTCGTCGTCCTCGGGCTGTCGCTGGCTGCGCTCGCGCTCATGAGCTCGCTCGTCTGGGGACGGTGGCTGTACGCGGTCGGCGGCAACCCCGACGCCGCGCGGCGCATCGGCGTCCCGGTGAGGATGCTGCTCGTGTCCGTCTACGTCCTGAGCGGCTTCGCCGCCGGGGTCGGCGGCCTGATCACGGCAGGGATGACCGACACCGGCTCGCCCACGTTCGGGCAGCTGTCGGAGCTCGACTCGATCGCGGCGGTGATCATCGGCGGCGCCGCCTTCGCCGGCGGCCGCGGCAACGTCGGGAACGCCCTGGTCGGAGCGTTCACTATCGGCGTCATTCGCAACGCGCTGAACCTGCATGCGGTCAACGCCTACTACCAGCTGATCGTGCTCGGGGTGGTCATCATCCTCGCGGTCGAGGCCGACGTCATCCGGGGCCACGTCGAGGGACGGCTGCGCCTGGCAGCCGCCGCAAGGGAGGCATGAGCACGATCCCGCCTGCGCTGTCGATCCGTGACGCGACGAAGCGATTCGGCGCGGTCACCGCGATCGACGGGGTCGACCTCGACGTCGACCGCGGCGAGGTCGTCGCGCTTCTCGGCGACAACGGCGCCGGGAAGTCGACGCTGATCAAGTGCGTCAGCGGCGCTCATCGGCTCGACAGCGGCACGATCGCCATGGGCGGCCGGCAGGTCAGCATTCACTCACCGGCGGATGCCCGCTCCCTCGGGATCGAGACCGTCTACCAGGATCTTGCGCTCTTCGACAACCTCAAGGCCTCCGACAACTTCTTCGCCGGCCGGGAGGTCGCCGGGCCGTCGTGGCTTCCGCGCTCCATGCGCGTCCTGCGGCGGAGGCGGATGACGGAGGCGACACGAGAGGTCCTCGAAAGGCTCGAGGTGTCGCTGCCGCGGCTCGACACGACCGTCGGCCTCATGTCGGGCGGTCAGCGGCAGGCCGTGGCTGTGAGCCGCGCCGCCGCCTTCGCCTCGAACGTCGTCATCCTCGACGAGCCGACCGCGGCGCTCGGCGTGCGCGAGTCGCGAAGCGTCCTCAACCTCATCCACCGGCTTCGTGACAGCGGCAGGGCCGTGATCGTCATCTCCCACGCGCTCGACCACGTGATGGAGGTGGCCGACCGGGCCGTTGTGCTCCGACGCGGCCGAAAAGTGGGCGAGCTGCCGGCCTCTCCGGAGGCCCATACGCAGATCGTCTCGATGATCGTGGGAGGTGGCGAACAGAGAGGAGGCTGAGTCACTGCACGACCAAGGACGTCGCCGTCTCCCGGAGCCGCTCGCGTTGGGCGCCCAGAGCGGCCTCGGGCGACGGCCACGAAGACCAACCAACACGAACTCCTAGGAAGGAGAGCTCGAACATGACGAGATCACGTATCTCGCTGACAGCGTGTGTGGGCGCAGCTGCGCTGCTCCTCACCGTCTGGGCGGGAGGGGCAGCGGCCCGGACGCAGAACGCGACGCACGCGCAGTCGGTGATCAAGCTGGGCGTGATCACCAAGTTCCCGGTGGGCTTCTACACGACGCTCCAGGACGGAGCGAAGAAGTTCGACGCCCAGACGCCGGGGGCGCAGGTCGTCTTCGCGCAGGGGAAGAGCGCAACGGACGACGCAGGTGAGATCGCTGCGATCCAGGACATGGTCACCTCGGGAGTGAAGGGGATCGCGATCGCCCCGACGAGCCCGGCCGTCGTGCCGGCGCTCAAGGCGGCCGAGAAGGCGGGCGTGAAGGTGGTGCTGATCGACAACGACATTCCGAGCTGGAAGGGGAAGGCGTCGGTCGTCGCGACCAACAACTACAACGGGGGCGTGCTCGCGGGCAAGTACATCGCGGCGCGGTTGAAGGCCGGTGACAAGCTCGGGATCCTTGCGGGGGTTCCAGGTGTTCCGTCGCTGGACGACCGTGTGAACGGCATGCTGGCCGGCCTCGGCTCGATGAAGTCCAAGCTGAAGATCGTCGGCCAGCTGGAGACAGACTGTGACCAGACGAAGGGGTTCAGCCAGGCGCAGACGATCCTCACCGCCAACCCCGACCTGAAGGCCATGTACTCGGCGTGCGGCCCCCCGGCCGTGGGCGCCGACCAGTCACTCAACGACGCGCATGTCTCGCCCGGATCCTTCGTGATGGTCGGATTCGACGCACAGCCGGACGAGGTGGCGCAAATCGTGAAGGGCCGTGAGAACGCAAGTGTTGCGCAGTTCCCGTTCAACATCGGCTACCTGGGAGCAAAGACGTTGTGGGCAGTGGTGCAGGGGAAGACGGTGGCGAAGAACGTCGACACCGGCACCTCGCTCGTCACGAAGGCGAACGCAAGAAAGTTCGGGGGCTGATCAGACGAGGACGGGGCGGGCTAGCCGCCTGCCCCGTCCTCGCTCACGGACTGGAGCCACTGCTCACCGGCGGCGAGGTGGACGAGGTCGGTCGCGGCCGCGATCTCGGCGTCGCCCTGTCGCAGCGATGCGAAGATGTCGTGGTGGAGGCGCCGCGTGCTCTCGACAGCGCCCTGCTCGTGGATCGCGCGCCACACACGCGCGCGGAGCGTCCCGCCCGAGAGATTCTGGATCAGGGACGCGAGCGTCGCGTTGCCGCAGGCGCTGACGATCACGCGATGGAAGTCGACGTCGGCGTCGATGAACGCCTGGGTCGAATCCGCATCGTCCATCCGCTCCAGCGACTCTTCGAGCGCCTCGAAGTCCTCTTCGCGCAGGCGTGGGGTCGCGAGCGCAGTCGCGGCGGGCTCGAGGATGCGCCGGACCTCATAGAGCTCCAGGAGCGTCGGCCCGGTGACCAGATCGCCGAGGAACGAGGTCCCCGCGAGAAGCAGCTCAGGCTCGAGGCTCGTCACGTACGTCCCGTCACCCTGGCGCGCGTCGAGCACGCCGACGAGGCTCAGGGCGCGGACCGCCTCGCGCAGCGAGCTGCGCGAGAGACCGAGGCGCTCGGCGAGCTCCGTCTCCTTGGGCAGACGATCGCCGGGCGCGAACTCGCCCTCGACGATCAGGTCCTTGATCTTCGTGATCGCCTGGTCAGTGAGCGCCATCGGTGGTATTCATCGGATCTTTCGCCTGCTTGAAGGAGATCCTACTGCCTCCAAGGGTCTCTCCACCCGAACAGATCCGATCTTTGGCTCGGTGCTACGCCACCTGGGGAATGCGCGCCTCGAGCGCCGCGCCGAGAGCCTCGCGAACCGGCTCGAGGTCGATCCGGTCGAGGATGTCCTGGAAGAACCCGCGGACGATCAGGCGCTCCGCCTCGGCACGGGAGAGGCCGCGCGTCATCAGATAGAAGAGCTCGTTCCGGTCGACGCGGCCGATCGTCGCGCCGTGGGTGCAGCGGACGTCGTTGGCCATGATCTCGAGGCCGGGGATCGAGTCGGCGTGGGCGTTCTCCGACAGGAGCAGGTTGCGGTTCTCCTGGTAGGCGTTCGTCTTCTGGGCGTCCTCCTCGACCCGGATCATCCCGCGCCACACCGCATGAGCGTGCTCGCGCAACGCGCCCTTGAACGCGAAGTCCGACTCGGTCGAGGGAGCCATGTGCTCCTGGAAGGTGTCGTAGTCGAGGTGCTGGTCGCCGTCTGCGAAGTACGCGCCGGTCACGCGCGAGGTCGCGCCGGGGCCGCTCAGGTCGTTCTGGATCCGGATCTTCCCCTTCTTCGAGCCGAAGCCGCCCGCGACCCAGTCGAGCTCGGCGTCCCGCTCGACGCGAGCGTGGTGCGTCGCGAAATGCCAGGTCTCGTGCGAGAGGTTCTGGATCGAGACGTACTCGAGCTTGGCCGCCTGCCCGACGAAGAGCTCGGCGACCGCGTTCGAGTAGCCGTGCAGGTCGGGTGAGGCCGAGGCGTACTCCTCGATCAGCGTGCAGCGCGACCCCTCTTCGGCGACGACCAGGAGGCGCCAGAAGAGGCTGCCGCCGTCGATCGTGTTCTGGAGGCGGATGTAGATCGGCCGCTCGACCTCGACTCCACGGGGAATGTGAACGAGCACGCCGTTCTGCCAGAGCGCCGCGTTGTGGGCGGCGAACTTCTCGTTCCAGCCGACGAGCGTGCCGAACAGCGGGTGGTTCTCGTCGAGGCGCTCGACCGTGACGCCCTCCGGCACGCGCTCGAAGTGCATGCCCTGCTCGCCGACCACGATCGAGCCCGAGACGTCGAGCTCGACCAGCGAGCCCGGCTCGCCGACGACGGGGCCGGTCGCGTCGAACCCGTCCGGGTCGAAGCCGCGCAGATCCGTGAATCTCCAGGCTTCCTCGGTTGTCGACGGGACTGGGAGCGCCTGGTAGCGCTCGAGCGCTTCCGCCCTAGCCAACCGAGCCTTCCATTTGCAGCTCGATCAGCCGGTTCATCTCGATCGCGTACTCGAGCGGGAGCTCCTTGGTGATCGGCTCGACGAAGCCGGAGACGACCATCGCGCTCGCCTCGGTCTCCGAGAGCCCGCGCGACATGAGGTAGAAGAGCTGCTCCTCGCCGATCTTGGAGACGGTCGCCTCGTGGCCGATGTCGACCTTGTCCTCGTCGATCTGGATGTAGGGGTAGGTGTCGGACCGCGAGTCCTCGTCGAGGATCAGCGCATCGCAGACGACCTTCGAGCGCGAGTTCTCCGCGCCCTTCGCCACCTGGAGCAGGCCCCGGTAGCCGGCACGGCCGCCGTTCTTCGAGATCGACTTCGACGTGATCACCGAGCTCGTGTCCGGCGCGACGTGCACGCACTTGCCGCCCGCGTCCTGGTGCTGGCCGGCGCCCGCGAACGCGATCGAGAGCACCTCGCCGTGGGCGCGGGGGCCCATCAGCCAGATCGCGGGGTACTTCATCGTCAGCTTCGAGCCGAGGTTCCCGTCGACCCACTCCATCGTCGCGTCCTCGTAGGCGACTGCCCGCTTGGTGACCAGGTTGTAGACGTTGTTCGACCAGTTCTGGATCGTCGTGTAACGGCAGCGTCCGCCCTTCTTGACGACGATCTCGACAACCGCGGAGTGGAGCGAGTCGCTCGAGTAGATCGGCGCCGTGCAGCCCTCGACGTAGTGCACGTAGGCGCCCTCGTCGACGATGATCAGCGTGCGCTCGAACTGGCCCATGTTCTCCGCGTTGATCCGGAAGTAGGCCTGGAGCGGCAACTCGATCTTGACGCCCTTCGGCACGTAGATGAACGAGCCGCCCGACCAGACCGCGCTGTTCAGCGCCGCGAACTTGTTGTCGTTCGAGGGGATGATCGTCCCGAAGTACTGCTTGACGAGCTCCTCGTGCTCGCGCAGCCCCGAGTCCATGTCGAGGAAGAGCACGCCCTGCTCGGTCAGCTTCTCCTGGAGCTTGTGGTAGACGACCTCGGACTCGTACTGGGCACCGACGCCCGCGAGGTACTTCTTCTCCGCCTCCGGGATGCCGAGCTTGTCCCACGTGTCCTTGATATCGGCAGGCAGATCCTCCCACGAGTCTGCCTGCTTCTCGGTCGGCTTGATGTAGTAGTAGATGTTGTCGAAGTCGATCCCCGACACGTCGCCGCCCCAGGTCGGCAGCGGGCGCGCCAGGAAGTAGTCGAGCGAGGTGTGGCGGAACTTCCGCATCCACTCCGGCTCGTTCTTGTGCCCGGAGATCGCGTCGACGAGCTCATGCGAGAGCCCACGGCCCGACTTGAAGAAGTAGTCCTCGGCCGCGTCGGGCGAGTGGAAGCCGTACTTGGCCGCGTAGTCGCTCCCGATCTCACTGACGATCTCGTGCTCAGTCTGCGCCATCGTTCCCTCCCCTTCCGTTTCCGTTGGCGACTCCCCAGCGCTCGTACCCAGACTCCTCAAGGGTATCCGCGAGCTCCGGGCCCCCGGACTCGACGATCCGACCGTCGACGAATACGTGGACATGGTCGGGCTCGATGTAGTTGAGGATCCGCTTGTAGTGGGTGATCACGAGCGCCCCCATCTCGGGGCTGACGAGCTCCTTCACCCCGCCGGCGACGACCTTCAGCGCGTCGATGTCGAGGCCCGAGTCGGTCTCGTCGAGCACCGCCATCCGCGGCTTCAGCATCGCCATCTGCAGGATCTCGACCCGCTTCTTCTCGCCGCCCGAGAACCCGTCGTTGAGATAGCGGGACGCGAGCTCGCGCGAGACCTTGAGCCGGTCCATCTGCGCGAACAGCTCGTCGCGGAACTCCCGGACCGGGATCGGGTCGTCGACGCCTCCGGCCTTCGCCTTGCGGATCGCGTTGATCGCGGTGCGCAGGAAGTCGGTGACGCGCACGCCCGGGATCGCCTGCGGGTACTGGAAGGCCAGGAACAGCCCGGCCCGGGCCCGCTCGTCGGCGCCCGCCTCCGAGATGTCCTTGCCGTCGAGGAGCACCTGCCCCTCGGTGATCTCGTAGGCGGGATGGCCGGCGATCGCGTAGGAGAGCGTCGACTTCCCGGAGCCGTTCGGCCCCATGATCGCGTGGACCTCGTTCGTGTCCACGACCAGGTCGACGCCCTTGACGATCTCGGTGCCGTCCTCCAGCGCGACGTGCAAATTCTTCAGCTCCAGCAGTGGCAAAAGGCTCTCCTTCGAAGGTCGTGGCCGGCGCGCCGCCCTCCGCAGCGCTGTCCGCCTCCCTCATGGTAGCCCGCTCCAGGCGCCATGCCGCTTCAGGCGGACCTGACAGAATTCCGGCGACGGGCAGCCGAAAAGACTGTGGTACGATCGTTTCCATGGGAACAGGACTTCTTCAACCGACTCATCTGATCTTTCTGCTCATCCTCGCCTTGCTTCTCTTCGGCGCGAAGCGGCTGCCTGAAATCGGCCGTTCGCTCGGAGTCGGCATGAGGGAGTTCAAGGACTCCGTCACCGGCGTCCAGGAGGCAACGAAGATCGACACGTCCCGCTCTGAGCTCCCGCCGCCGCAGCCTGCAGTGCAGGCCGTCCCGGCTGACGCTCCGGTTGCCGTTCCGGCCGCCGCTCCGGCTCCCGTCGAGGCTCCCGCCCCGGCTGCTGCTCCGGCCGCGACGGACGCTCCGGCGCCGGCCGCCGCTCCTGAGCAGGAAACCGAGACCGTCTCCTAACACGGCGATCGGAGGGTAGGGTGCCGCGGATCAGGCTGCCGCGTCGCCTCGATCATGGCGAGGAGGCTTCGCTTGTCGAGCATCTCGACGAGCTGAGGTCGCGTCTCTTCATCATCATCGGCGCGGTCACGATCGGAACCGTTATCGGTTTCGTCATCCACAGCCGGCTGATCCACTGGCTGATCATCCTCCTGCCCCACAACGGGGACGGGGTGAAGCTGACGACGCTCAGCCCGCTCGAGAACTTCACCACGGTCCTCTGGATCTCGATCTACTTCGGGGTCGTACTGGCGCTTCCGATCGTCATGTGGCAGCTCTGGGCCTACTTCATCCCGGCGGTCAACAAGGACAGGACGAAGCTGATCAAGTGGCTTGCGCTCCTGGCTGCCGGGCTCGCGGCCAGCGGTGTCGCGTTCGGCTACTTCATCGTCCTGCCGCACGCGCTCAAGTTCCTGACCAACTTCGACTCGGCGCAGTTCAACAACATCCTGCAGGCCAAGCCGTACCTCGGCTTCTGCGTGCACGTGCTCCTCGCCATGCTCGTCGTCTTCGAGCTGCCCGTGTTCCTCGTCGCGTTGACGCGGCTCGGGATCATGACGACCGACAAGCTCCGCAAGAACCGCCGCATGGGCTACTTCGCCTGCGGCGTCGTCGGCATGGCGGTCGCCCCGAGCGTCGACCCGGTCACGACGACGCTCCAGGCGGTGCCGCTCTTCGTGCTCTTCGAGCTCTCGATCGTCCTCTGCGCGTTCCTCGACCGCAGATCGACGAGGCTCAACCCCGCCTTCGACACGTGATCCGATCGGTCTCCGCCGGCTGGGTCGTCCCGGTCGACGGCCCTCCGGTCGAGAACGGCTTCGTCGCCTGGGAGGACGGCCGGATCGTCGAGATCGGCCGCGGACGAGGCGACCGACACCACGACGACGCGGTGATCCTGCCGGGGCTCGTGAACGCGCACTCGCACCTCGAGTACGCGGTCTATGCGGGGTTCGGCGACGGCCGCCCGTTCGGCGACTGGCTCGCGACGCACATCAGCCGCAAGCGCAAGCTCGACGCCGAGGGCATGCTCGCGATCGCACGGCTCGGCGCCGCCGAGTCGCTCGCCGCCGGCATCACCACCACTGCCGACTACAGCTTCTCGGGGGACGCGGCGATCGCTGCCGACGAGCTCGGGCTGCGTGCGATCGTCTACCTCGAGGTGTTCGGCGGGGTGGAAGAGGCCGAGGGCCGGTTCGCCGGCCTGCGGGCCACCGTCCGCGAGACGGAGCTCGTGCGGCTCGGCGTCTCGCCGCACGCCCCCTACACCTGCACGCTCGACACCTACCGCTGGAGCCTGTCTCTCGGAATCCCCGTCGGGACGCACCTCGCCGAGAACGACGGTGAGAACGAGTGGCTCGAGCACGGCTCGGGCCCGCTGTCGGTGGCACGGGACGTGCTCGTCGAGCCGACCGGGAAGCGCGCCGTCGCGACGCTCGCCGACGTCCTCTCCGCCGAGCTGCTGTCGGCGCACTGCGTGGCGGTCGACCCTGACGAGATCGGCGTGCTCGCCGGCGCGGACGTCCCCGTCGCCCACTGTCCCCGCTCCAACGCCCTGCTCGGATGCGGCACCGCACCGCTCACGGCGATGCGCGAGGCCGGGATCCGCGTCGGGCTCGGCACAGACTCCCCCGCCTCGACGCCGTCCTTCGACCCGTGGGCGGAGATGCGCGCCGCCGTCGGCGGCGCGAGGGCCCGCGAACGGCGGCCGGATGCGCTCGACGCCACATCGGTGCTCCACCTCGCTACGCTGGGTGGAGCGGCCGCGCTCGGCCTCGGGAGCGAGCTCGGGAGCATCACGCCCGGCAAACGCGCCGACATCACCGTCGTCTCACTTGCAGGAAGCCCGTACCATCCCATTGAAGACCCAGCAGTCGCAGCCGTCTTCGCCGGGTCTCCAGGCCGCGTCCTGGAGACGATCGTCGACGGAGAGACCCGTTACCGCCAAGGAGTGACCGAGTGGCCAGAGGTACGCAGCACCGCAAGCGCCGCCCGCAGGCGAATGCTCGCGTAACGCAGCCGAGCCACACGGTTGCCCCGCCGAAGCCGAAGCGGGTCCAGCACCAGAAATGGGAGGACCAGCTCTTCTTCGCGCGGCTGCGGAACCACGGGAGGATTCTCTGGTTTCTCCTCACCGGCGCTCTGATCCTCGCGTTCGTGCTGCTCGGCGTCGGCTCGGGCTCGTCCGGCATCAGCTCGATCGTCTCGAACTTCTTCAGCGGCACCTCCGCCAGCGGCAAGTCGCTCTCGTCGCTCCAGAAGCAGACGGTCGACCATCCGAAGAACGCCGCCATCTGGCTCGCGTACGCGAACAAGCTTCAACAGGACAACCAGCCCGACGAGGCCGCGGCCGCGCTCACGACCTACACGACGCTGAGGCCGAAGGACCAGGATGCGCTGCGGGAGCTCGCCGCGCTCTACCTCCGTCGCGCCACCGACTGGCAGACGATCTACCAGTCCCAGCAGGCTCGCGACCAGGCGTTCGCGTCGAGCCCCACGCTGGTCCCGAAGTCGGGCACTCCGCTCGCGCAGGCGATCACGTCGCTCGCGAACCCGCTCGGGAGCGCGGTCTCGGCAGACACCGGCGCGGTCGTCAACAACGCCTACCAGCAGTTCGCGAGCGCCCTGACGCAGCGTGAATCCGCCTGGAAGAAGATCTCGGCGCTGGCTCCGAAGGACGCCTCGACGCAGCTCTCGCTCGCGCAGGCCGCCCAGGACGCCGCCGACACGAAGACGGCGATCGCCGCCTACAAGGCCTACATCAGGCTCGCGCCGGCCGACTCGGGAGTCCCTGTGGCGAAGAAGGCGCTGAAGCAGCTCGAGGCCAGCCTCGAGCAGAGCGCCGCCGGCGCGAGCACCAGCACGACGACCACCGGCAAGTAAACTTTCCGTCGGGTATGAAGAACCCGTTCCGCACCGAGGCGGCAGCGTTCCATTTCCTCTGGGGCACGATCGGCTACTTCGGGCTGATCGCGATCGCCTCGCTCATCAACACCTGGGCGGGTGTCGTGGTGTTCGTGCTCGAGACCGTGATCCTCGTGGGCTGGTGGCTCACGACTCGCGGGGACAGCGACGTCCCCGAGAAGCAGGTCGCGCCCCCGCACCCGCCGGGCGAGAAGCGGCTGCTCGTGATCGCGAACGAGACCGTCGGCGGCTCCGAGCTCCTGGCGGAGCTCAAGCGCCGCGCCCAGGGACGCAAGACCGAGGTGCTCGTGGTCACGCCCGCGCTCAACACGCCGCTCAGGCACTGGGTCTCCGACGAGGATGGTGCACGCGAGGCCGCCGGCGAGCGGCTCGAGGCCTCACTCCAGGCGATGCGGGCGGCCGGGATGACGGCCCGCGGCGAGGTCGGCGACTCCGACCCTGTCCAGGCGATCGAGGACGCGATCCGTACGTTCGGCCCCGACGAGATCGTGATCTCGACCCACCCCGAGGGCCGTTCCAACTGGCTCGAGCGCGGGGTCGTCGAGAGCGCCAAGGAGCGCTTCGACGTACCGGTGACGCACGTGGTCGTCGATCTCGCGGCGGCGGAGCCTAGCTCGGAACCTTCACCGTCTCGTTCTTGACCTCGCACTTCGGGTCTGCCGAGCAGAGCCCGACGTAGACCGAGACGTCACGTGCGTTCTGGCCGTGGACGAGGTTAGCGGTCATCCCCTGCGACGAGGTGCAGCTGAGCCCCTTCCCGGCCTTCGTCTTGGCGGTCTTCTCGCAGATAGTGCCGGGTCGCGCGTCGGGGTAGGCGATCTGGCCGCGCACGACGTCGACGATCGTCGACAGGTGGAAGCCCTGCTGCTTCACCGACCCGAACGCGTAGTCGAGGTTCGGCCCGATCGTGCCCTGCGTCTTGGCGTTCGCGAGCGTGTGACAGCTGCCGCACTTCGAGACGAAGAGAGTCTTGCCCACAGCCGGGTTCCCCGACGTGACGCGCGCGACCGCGCCGCAGCCGGCCGCGAGGAGCATCACGACTCCGAGGGCGCCGAGCACGAGGACGGTTCGCCGGCTCACAGGACGTACACCGTGACGTAGACGACGATCCACATGACGTCGACGAAGTGCCAGTAGATCCCGCCGACCTCGATCCCGTGATGATGCTCGGGGCTGAAGTGGCCGCGGAACGACCTGATCGTCATCGCGAGCAGGATCATCAGGCCGACGAAGACGTGGAAGGCGTGCAGGCCGGTGAGCCCGAAGAACGTCGCTGCGAAGGCCGTGTCGCCGGTGTTGAAGCCGATCCGGTGGTACTCGATCACCTGCGTGAGCAGGAAGGTCGTGCCGAGGAGCAGCGTCAGGACCATGCCCGCGCACAGGCCGGCGCGGTTGCCGCGCTTGATCGCAGTCGTCGCCCAGTGCATCGTGAAGCTCGAGGTGACGAGGATGAACGTGTTGATGAGCGCGAGGAACCACGGGCGCTCGAACTGGATGTGCGTCCCGGGCATGTAGGGCGGCCAGGGGCTCGGGTGCGACTGAGAGTTGACGACCCGGCAGAAGAAGTAGACGGTGAAGAACGAGCCGAAGAGCATGATCTCCGACCCGATGAAGAGGAAGATCCCCACGACCGGCGGGAAGATCCGCGAGCTGTAGTGGATCGGCGGCGGATGCTCGTTCGCGTTCCCGTGAGGGGGTTGCGCGTGGCCGATCGGCTCGGCGTGTGCGCTCATGACCAACCCTCCCGCTCCGGCGCCGGCGGAGCCGGCGCCTCCGTCCGGGCGTTCCCGACCCCACGAGCCGCGGCCACATTGGAGCCTCCGTCGAGCCTACGGCTCACTGACTTCCCTCCTCCGAGACGACGTGGTCGACAGGGACGCCGGTCTCCGCCTTCAAACGCTCGACCAGGTCGCGACGCAGCCAGCCGGAGCGGGCGGACGGGAAGGTCGAGACGATGATCTCGTCGACGCGCTCGTCGTTCGTGGCCTCCATCGCCGCGGTGAAGGGGTCGGGATGAACGACCTGGCCATGCGCGTCGATTCCCTCCGAGCGCAGCTCCGAGAGCGCGCGCCGCATGCGCCGAGCCGCCTCGGGTCGGGGGTCGTCGCTCTCCTGCGGCGAGACGATGAGGAAGCTCGCGGGCCCCTTGGCGGCGCGCTCGCGGATCCGGTCGAGGAGCTCCTTCGAGATCACCGTCTCGTTCGCGACCACGAGCACGTTGCGCTCGAGCTCGACCGGGTCGTCGTCCCCGGCGACGACATGCCTCACCGGGATGCCCTTCGCCGCCTTCGTGATGTCGCCGATGACGTCGTGGCGAAGCCAGCCCGAGTGCTGCGCGGAATGGGTCGAGACGACGATCTCGTCCGGCGGCGGCTCGAGCTGAGCCATCGCATCCTTCGCCGCCTGTACCGGGCTCGTGTCGACCACGAACCCCTGCGCGAAGACGCCGGAGCTGCGCAGGATGCCGAGGGTCTTGTCGAGCCGGCGGCCGGCCGAGGCGCGGCGGGTGTCCTCGAACACGACGTAGCCGTGACGGGGCTCGCTGACGGGCGCGATCACCGTGACGTGGAGGTCCGCATTCCCGGCCGCCTCCTCGCGCAGGGCACCGAGCAGGGCGGACGAAGCTACGGTCTCGTTCGCGATCACGAGCACGTGCGTCAAGCCGTCAGTGGCCGCCCGAAGGGACCGGCTCGGGAGCGGTGGTGCCGCTCAGGATCGCGTGGCGAGCACCCGGGACGCCGTACTCGTACGGGCCGCCGACCACCTGGGGGATCTCGTCGAAGTTGAAGATCGGCGGCGGCGAGGAGACCTGCCACTCGAGCGTCAGCGCGTGCCACGGGTTCGCCTCGGCCTTCTCGCCGTACTTCCAGGAGTGGATCATGTTGTAGAGGAAGATCACCGTCGAGGCGCCGAGCCCGAACGAGGCGATCGAGATGAAGAGGTTGAAGTCGGCGAAGCGGCCTGCATAGTCGGCGACGCGGCGCGGCATCCCCTGCAGCCCGATGTAGTGCATCGGGAAGAACGTCAGGTTGAACGCGACGAACGTCAGCCAGAAGTGAAGCTTGCCGAGCTTCTCGTTGTACATCCGGCCGGTCATCTTCGGGAACCAGTAGTAGATGCCCGCGAAGACCGTGAACATCGAGCCGCCGAAGAGGACGTAGTGGATGTGGGCGACGATGAAGTACGTGTCGCTCGCCTGGATGTCGATCGGGACGGAGCCGAGGTAGATGCCCGAGAGCCCGCCGATCGTGAACACGGCGATGAACCCGACCGCCCAGAGCATGGGCGTGGTGAAGTGGATCTTCCCGCCCCACACCGTGGCGACCCAGGAGAAGATCTTGATCCCGGTCGGGACCGCGATCAGGAGCGTCGTCACCATCATCGGGACACGCAGCCACGAGGCCATGCCGGCCACGTACATGTGGTGCGCCCAGACCGAGAAGCCAAGCACGAGGATGGCGAGCAGGCGAGAGCGCCATCAGCCGGTAGCCGAAGATCGGTTTTCGGGACATGACCGAGACGACCTCGGAGATGATCCCGAAGCCGGGCAGCATCATGATGTACACGGCCGGGTGCGAGTAGAACCAGAAGATGTGCTGGTAGCCGAGTACGTAGCCGCCTTCTGCCGTCTCGAAGAAGTTCGTGTGCATCACGCGGTCGAACATCACGAAGAACTGCGACCCGGCGATGAACGGCGTGGCGAGGACGACGAGGGTCGAGGTCGCGAAGTTCGCCCACACGAGCAGCGGCATCCGCCAGAAGGTCATCCCGGGCGCCCGCATCGTGATGATGGTCACGAGGAAGTTGAGGGCCGTGACGATCGAGCTGGCACCGGCCCACTGCACGCCCATGTTGAAGAACACCTGGCCGAGCGGCTGGTGCGAGCAGAGCGGCGCGTAGCACGTCCAGCCGGCGGACGGCCCGCCGCCGGGTGTGATCATCCCGAGCAGCATGATCACGCCGCCGATCGGGAGCAGCCAGAACGAGAGTGCGTTGAGTCGCGGGAACGCCATGTCGGCGGCGCCGATCATCAGCGGGATGACGAAGTTGCCGAGGCCCGCGAAGACGGGGACGACGACGGTGAAGATCATGAGCGCCGCGTGCTCGGAGATGAGCACGTTGAAGGTCTGCGGGTTGAAGTACTGCGTCCCCGGCTGGGCCAGCTCGGCGCGGAAGAGCATCGCGAGGAAGCCGCCGATGACGAAGAACGTCATCGTCGTGACGAGGTACTGGACCCCGATCACCTTGTGGTCGGTGTTCGGGCGGAAGTAGTCCTGCCACCTGCGGGCGCCGTGCCCCGAGTGATCCTCCGGCCGCGTCGGGCGCCCCGAGAAGTAGTAGGCCCAGTAGTCGAACGAGCCGATGCCGATCAGGAAGCCGATCGGGAACGTGACCGTCGAGATGGTCACGAGCGGGACGCTGTACCAGACCGGGTCCCAGTGGGCCGCCCAGCGGATCAGGCAGGTCAGCCCGAGGCCCGCGAATCCGACGAGCGGCGTCGTCCACAGGGCGCGCCACCAGCCGGGCGCCGTGAAGCGGTGGATCCCCGTCGGCCGCGGCGGCGGAGCGTGGTGGCCGTTGGATGTCTCGACGTGGTGTTCGACTGCTGTGTCCGTCATGGTTCTGCTTCCCCGTGCTCGATGTTGGCTGCTACTTGGTGTTGGCGGCGATGAAGGCGACCAGGGTGTTCAGCTGTCTCGGCGGGATGGTGGTGCCGAACGACGGTGGCATCACGCCCGGCTGATACCCGGGTGCGACGTACTTGTTCGGATCGACGATCGACTCCTTGACGAACGGCACGAGCTCCTCTCCGGCGGCCTTGGCGCTCTTCGACAGGCTGTCGAGATCGGGCCCGACCTTACCGTTTGCATCCGGGACCGCCTTGAACGTGTGGCAGGCGCCGCAGCCGTTCTTCGTGAAGATCACCGCTCCGGCCGTGCCGCCGCCCCCGCCGGGCGCGGGTGCCGTGCCTGTGCCGGAGTACCACTTGTCGAAGTCGGCCTGGCTCATCACGGTCGTCGAGCTGCGCATCAGCGCATGGCCGAGGCCGCAGAGCTCGGTGCAGATCACTGGATACGTCCCCGCCCTCGTCGGCGTGATCACGAGGTCGTTCACCTGGCCGGGAACGGCGTCCTGCTTCTGCGCGAACTCCGGCACCCAGAAGGAGTGGATCACGTCGCTCGCCGTGATCTCGAGCTTGACCGGGCGGTTCAGCGGCAGGTTGAGGGTCGGCGTTGTCGTGCCATTCGGGTACTGGAACCGCCATGCGAACTGCTGCGCAAAGACCTTGACCACGAGCGGGTTCGAGCCGGCGCTGCCGTTCTGGGTGAGAACGACGGCGCTCGCGATCGAGATCGCGGTGACGAGCACGGCGGGGATCACCGTCCAGACGATCTCGATCGTCGTGTTGCCGTGCACCGGGGGGCCGTCCGACCAGTCCCCCGGCTTCGCCCGGAAGTTGATGATCGCGTAGATGAGAATCGCCATCACGACCGAGAAGATCACGAGGCAGATCACCGTGGCGAACCAGAACGTGAAGTAGATCCGGTCGGCCTGCTTCGACGCGGAATGCGGCAGCCAGGGGACGAGAATCGCCACCGCTGTTGCGATCGCCCCTGCCGCCAGGCCGATGAGAACGAGCTGGAAGATGGAGCCCCGACGCACCGCCCGGAACCCTACTCGATTGTTACAAGCACCTTCCGAAGAACCGCTGGCAAGGTCGGTTTGGTTGTCTCAATCGTCACGTAGTCAGGTCTCGACGTGTGGTCCTCAGGCCGGAGCATGCGTAAGTCGTCCGGTTCGCGCGCGATGATCTTGCCGTTGGAGGCGACGTCTGCCACCACCTTGCCGGGCTCGACCGAGCATCTTGCCGAGGAGGCGCTCGCCGGGGCGGTACGCCGCCTCTGTCGTGGGGGAAGCTGGCAGGGGCTCGCCCGCGAGCTGGCGTGGCGGGCGGTCACGGGCGGCTACCGGGACGCCCGCATGGTCGAGGGCCTCGCGACCGCGGCGGAGGCGATGCTCGCGACCCAGATCGACGAGGCGCTCTGGCAGGTCGAGCACGCCGCGATCCGCGGCCGTGACGAGCTCCTCGCCGAGCGTCCCGGGGAGCTCGAGCGTGCGCTCGAGGCGGCGCGCCTCGACGCCGGTGAGGAGGCCGAGCGACTCGTCGCGGCAGCCTACGACCGGGTGCTCGACGCGTTGCTGGCCGCCTACCGCCGAGCGGCGTAGGCGCGGCCGTAGCTTTTCGACTCGGACCGTTGTATACATCGCCAATCCGGCATACGACAGGGAGGGTTGAATGAGCGAGGACGCGGCCACGGCAGGCAGCGGTGCCCAGATCACCGACGACGAGCGGACGCTTCACAAGCTCGGGTACGCACAGGAGCTCTTCCGGGCGATGGGAGGGTTCCAGAACTTCGCGATCTCCTTCACGATCATCTCGATCCTGGCGGGGTGCCTCACCTCGTACTACATCGCCTTCGAGAGCGGCGGGCCGATCGCCGTGACGTGGGGGTGGCTGCTGATCGGGCTCTTCTCCACGATCATCTCGCTTGCCATGGCCGAGATCGCCTCGTCGTTCCCGACGGCAGGCGGCCTCTACTACTGGGCCTCGAAGCTCGGCAGCCCGGGCTGGGGCTGGGCGACCGGCTGGTTCAACCTGATCGGCCAGGTCGCTGTCACCGCGGCGATCGGCTACGGGCTCTCCACCTTCGCCACCGTGCTCTTCGACGACCTCTTCTCGCTCGAGAAGCACACCAACGACTGGTTCGGCTGGAACTACAACGAGACCGTCTACGCGCTGTACGCGGTGTTCTTGCTCGCAGCGTGCCTGATCAACGTCTTCGACGTCCGGATCACGTCGTTCCTGAACACGATCTCCGCGTACTGGCACATGCTCGGCGTTGCGATCATCGTGGTCGTCCTGATCGTGGTGCCCAAGCACCACCAGTCGTTCTCCTACGTGTTCGGATCGCAGGTCAACGCAACCGGCTACGGGCACAACGCCACCGGCTTCCACCACGCGGCGTTCTGGCTCGTCTTCGGCCTGGGCCTGCTGATGGCCCAGTACACGATCACCGGCTTCGATGCCTCGGCCCACATGGCCGAGGAGACGCACCAGGCCTCACGGATGGCGGCGGTCGGGATGTACATGTCCGTCGTCGTCTCGGTGATCTTCGGCTTCGTCCTGCTCGTCGCGGTCACGTTCGCGATCCCGAGCACGCAGGGGGCGCTCGACAACATCGGGGCGGTCGTGCCCTATATCTGGGCAACCTCGATGAGCCAGAACTGGTCGGACGTGCTGCTGTTCATCTGCATCGTCGCGCAGTTCTTCTGCGTGACGGCGTCGACGACGTCCGCGTCGCGGATGATGTTCGCCTTCTCCCGTGACGGAGCCGTTCCCGGCCACCAGCTCTGGCGCCGGGTCTCGAAGCGCCGCGTCCCGGTCTATGCCGTTTTCGCGATCGGCGTTCTCTCCGGGCTGCTGATGGTGCCGGCGATCTGGAACTATCTCGTAGGCTATGCGGCCGGCACCGCGATCGCGGTCATCGGCCTCTACATCGCGTTCGTTCTGCCCGTCTTCCTCCGGCTCCGGCTCGGAGACAGGTTCGAGCACGGCGCGTGGAGCCTCGGGCGGCACTACAAGTGGATCGACGTCATCGCCCTGCTGTGGGTGGCCTTGATCGCCGTCCTCTTCAGCCTGCCGCTCTTCTACGACGGGCTGCCCTGGTCGCCGAACTTCTCCTGGTCGCTGACGAACTACACGATCCTCTGGTTCATCGGGATCGGCGTCTTCTTCGGCGGCTGGTGGGTCGTGTCGGCCCGCCACTGGTTCAAGGGCCCGGTTCGGATGGGGACCGAGGAGGAGCTCGCACAGCTCGAGGCGCGGCAGGAAGGCGATTTCGCGCTGCCGGCCGACACGGAGTTCGGTACCTCGTAACGGCTCGACATAGACTCGCCGGATGCTCACGCTCGACGAGCTGAGAGACGAGGTGGAGGCGCAGACGGTCGACACGGTCGTCTGCGCCTTCACCGACATGCAGGGACGCCTCATGGGCAAGCGCGAGGAGGCGCACTTCTTCGTCTCGGAGACGGCCGAGCACGGGCTCGAGGGCTGCAACTACCTGCTCGCGCTCGACATGGAGATGGACCCCCAGCCCGGGTATGCGATGGCGAGCTGGGACCGCGGCTACGGCGACTTCCATCTGCTGCCGGACCTGGCCACGCTGCGGAAGATCCCGTGGCTCGAGGGGACGGCGCTCGTCCTCTGCGACGTCGCCTGGGAGGACGGCTCACCGGTCGTCGCCTCGCCGCGGCAGGTGCTGGCCGCCCAGGTCGCCCGGGCCCGCGCCGCGGGGTTCGAGCCGATGATCGGCTCGGAGCTCGAGTTCTATCTCCTCAAGGAGAGCTACGCCCAGGCGCACGAGAAGCACTACCGCGACCTCACCCCGTCGGTGCCCTACATCCTCGACTACCACGTGCTCGCGACGACCTACGACGAGGGCTTCATCCGGCAGATCAGGAACGGCATGCAGGCCGCCGGGATCCCGGTCGAGAGCTCGAAGGGCGAGGCCTGGCCCGGCCAGCACGAGATCAACTTCCGCTTCGCCGACGCGCAGACGATGGCCGACAACCACGTGATCTACAAGAACGGCGCCAAGGAGATCGCTCAGCGGAACGGATGCTCGATCACCTTCATGGCGAAGCCCGACCACTCGTGGATCGGCAACTCGTGCCACATCCACGCGAGCCTCTGGCGCGACGGCCACAACGCCTTCGCGGCCGACAACGCGGTGTTCGACCGCTTCCTCGCCGGGTGGATCGACTGTGCCCGCGAGCTCGCGCTCTTCCTGGCGCCGAACATCAACTCCTACAAGCGCTACGCGGCCGGAAGCTGGGCGCCGACGACGCTCGCCTGGGGCCGCGACAACCGCACGTGCGGCTTCCGGATCGTCGGCCACGGCGGTGCGAAGCGCGTCGAGACGAGGATCCCGGGCGGGGACGTGAACCCGTACCTCGCGTTTGCCGCGCTGATCGCGGCCGGCTTGCACGGGATCGAGGCCGGGCTCGAGCTGCAGCCGGCGCTCGAGGGGAACGCGTACGAGTCCGACGCCGCGCGGTTCCCGTCGACGCTGCGAGAGGCGATCGCCGCGCTCGAGGAGGGCACCGTCGCGCGCGCCGCGTTCGGCGACGAGGTCGTCGACCACTACCTGAACTACGGGCGCACCGAGCAACGGCTGTTCGACGAGGTCGTCACCTGCTGGGAGCGCGAGCGGCTCTTCGAACGCGGATGACGCTGACGGTCCTCAACCCGGCGACGGAGGTGCCCATCGCCGAGCTCGAGGAGGCCGGAGTCGCGGAGACCGACGCTGCGGTCGCGCGGGCCAAGGCGGCGTTCCCGGCCTGGCGGGCCGTCTCGCCCGCCGACCGGGGACGGCTGCTGCGCCGGCTGGCCACGCTCGTGGAGGAGCACGGCGAGGAGCTCGCACGGATCGAGTCCGAGAACGTCGGCAAGCCCATCTCGGGGGCTCGCGCCGAGGTCGGGATGGTCGCCCAGGTGCTCCACTTCTACGCCGGCGCCGTGGACAAGCACTACGGCGAGACGATCCCCGTCGCGGGCGGGATGGCGGCGACGTTCCGCGAGCCGCTCGGCGTGGTCGGGCTGATCGTGCCGTGGAACTTCCCGCTCAACATCACCTCCTGGAAGCTCGGCCCCGCTCTCGCCTGCGGCAACACGGTCGTGCTGAAGCCTGCGGCTCTCACACCGCTCTCGGCTCTTCGGCTCGCAGAGCTCGTGCTCGAGGCCGGGATCCCTGAAGGCGTCGTCAACGTCCTCGTCGGTCCCGGCTCGGTCGTCGGGAACCGGCTCGTCGAGCACCCCGACGTGGCCAAGATCGGCTTCACCGGCTCGACCGAGGTCGGCCGCGACGTCATGACGCGCGCATCGGGGACGATCAAGCGCGTCACCCTCGAGCTCGGGGGCAAGTCGGCCAACGTCGTCTTCGCCGACGCCGACCTGGAGCGGGCAGCGGCCGCGGCGCCGTACGCGGTGTTCGACAACGCCGGCCAGGACTGCTGCGCCCGCTCCCGCATGCTGGTCCAGAAATCGGTCTACGACCGCTTTCTGGACTTGTTGGTGGACGCGACCTCCAGGGTGAAGGTGGGAGATCCGTCCCTCGAGGAGACCGAGATGGGCCCGCTGATCAGCGCCGAACATCGAGCTACCGTCGCGTCGTACCTGGAGGGAGTCACCAGCCTTTTCCGGGGCGAAGTCCCCGAAAAGGCCGGATTCTGGTACCCGTGCACCCTGGTCGAGGCCTCGAACGACGACCGCATCGCGCGGGAGGAGGTGTTCGGGCCGGTCGCGGCGGTGATCCCGTTCGACGACGAGGCCGACGCGATCCGGATCGCCAACGACACGCCGTATGGCCTGTCGGGCTCGATCTGGACTCGCGACGGCGCCCGCGCGATCCGCGTCGCCCGCGCGCTCGAGACAGGCGTGCTCTCGGTGAACTCGAACAGCTCTGTGCGGCCGTCGACGCCGTTCGGCGGCTTCAAGCAGTCCGGCTTCGGCCGCGAGCTCGGCATGGCCGCGATGGACGGTTACACGGAGATCAAGAGCGTCTTCTTTTCAACGGAGGGATGAGCATGGGAAGGCTCGACGGCAAGGTGTGCGTGATCACGGGCGCCGGCGGCGGAATGGGCCGCGAGGCGGCGATCCTCTTCACGGCCGAGGGGGCGAAGGTCTGCGCGGCCGACGTCGCGATCGCCGAGGCCGAGGAGACGGTGACGCTCTGTGAGGGCGAGGCGTTCGCGTTCCCGGTCGACGTGGCCGACGAGGGCCAGGTCACGGCGATGATGGCCGCCACGGCGGAGCGGTTCGGCGGCATCGACGTCCTCTACAACAATGCAGGCATCTCGCCCGACGACGACGCGTCGATCCTGGACACGTCCGTCGAAGCCTGGCAGCGGGTGCAGGACGTGAACACGAAGGGCGTCTTCCTCTGCTGCAAGCACGGCATCCCGTACCTGCAGCGCCGCGGCGGCGGCTCGGTTGTCAACGTCGCCTCGTTCGTCGCGATCCTCGGGGCCGCGACCTCGCAGATCTCCTACACCGCCTCGAAGGGCGCCGTGCTCGCGATGTCCAGGGAGCTCGCGGTCCAGTTCGCCCGCGAGAACATCCGCGTCAACGCGCTCTGTCCGGGCCCGGTCGAGACGCCGCTCCTGCTCAACATCTTCGGCGACAACCCGGCCGCGCTCGAACGGCGGCGGATCCACTGGCCGACCGGCCGCCTCGGCAAGCCGCGCGAGATCGTCAACGGCGCGCTCTTCCTGGCGAGCGACGAGTCGTCGTACGTCACCGGCTCGACGTTCCTCGTCGACGGCGGGCTGACCGCCGCGTACGTCACGCCCCAGTGAAAATGCGGCAGTGAGGACGAGCGCGCGCGTCGTCGTGGTGGGCGGCGGAGTCGGCGGCTGCTCGATCCTGTACTGGCTGACCAAGCTCGGCTGGAGCGACGTCGTCCTCGTCGAGCGGGCCGAGCTGACGAGCGGCTCGACGTTCCACTCCGCCGGCCTCGTCGGCCAGCTGCGCGGGTCGCTGAGCCTGACGAAGATGATGATGAGCTCCGTCGAGCTGTACCGCACCCTCGGCGATGAGGTCGGCCTCGAGACGGGCTGGCGGGAGGTCGGCTCGCTTCGCCTCGCCTCGTCGGGGGAGCGGATGGAGGAGCTCGCCCGGCAGTCGGGGTGGGCGAAGACCTTCGGGCTGCCGCTCGAGCTGATCTCGCCGGCGGAGGCGCAGACTCTCTTCCCGCCGATGACGACGGACGGCGTCCTCGGCGCGGCGTATCTCCCGACCGACGGCTACATCGACCCGTCTCAGCTCACCTTCGCGCTCGCCGAGGGCGCGCGCCGCGGAGGCGCCGAGATCCACCAGCAGACGCGCGTGACCGCGATCCCGGTCGAGCGCGGCCGCGTGACCGGCGTCGTCACCGACAAGGGCGAGATCGAGGCCGACGTCGTCGTCAACGCGGGCGGGATGTTCGCGAAGGAGATCGGCGCGCTCGCAGGGGTGAACGTCCCGATCGTCCCGATGGCCCACGAGTACCTGATCCTGAAGCCGTCGGGCCTGCCGCTGGACATGCCCACGATGCGCGACCCGTCGCTCCTCGTCTACTTCCGGCCTGAGTCGGGCGGCCTGATCATGGGCGGCTACGAGCGCCACCCGGCCCCGTGGTCGCTCGACGGCATCGCGGGCGACTTCAACGGGAAGCTCCTCGCCGAGGACTGGCCCCGGTTCGAGGAGCTGATGACGAACGCGATCGTCCGCGTCCCGTCGCTCGAGGAGATGGAGGTCGTGAAGCTGATCAACGGGCCGGAGGCGTTCACGCCCGACGGCGAGTTCATCCTCGGCCCGACCGAGGTGCGCGGACTCTGGACGGCGGCCGGGTTCTGCGCCCACGGTCTCGCGGGGGCCGGCGGGCTCGGACAGCTCGTCGCCGAATGGATCGTCGAGGGCGTCCCTTCCCTCGACGTGTGGCACATGGACTCACGCCGCTTCGGCCGCGCCTACCGTTCACCGGCGTACACGCTGGCGCGCACGGTCGAGGTCTACGAGACCTACTACGACGTGAAGTTCCCCGGCCACGAGCGGACGGCAGGCCGCCCGCTACGCGTCTCGCCGACGTACGGCCGCCTCGCCGGGCTGGGTGCGGCCTTCGGCGAGAAGTCGGGCTGGGAGCGCGCGAACTGGTTCGAGCCGAACGCCGCCCACGGAGACGAGTCGCTGCGACCCCGAGGCTGGGCGGGCCGGCTCTGGTCGCCCGCGATCGGCGCCGAGCACGTCGCCTGCCGCGAGACGGCGGCGCTCTTCGACGAGACGTCGTTCGCGAAGATCGAGGTCTCCGGCGAGGGCGCTGCTGCGCTCCTCGAGCGGCTGTGCGCAAACCGGGTCGCGCGCGACGTGGGCGCCGTCACCTACACCTCGATGCTGAACCCGCGCGGCGGAATCGAGTGCGACTTCACCGTCACCCGGCTCGCCGACGATCGGTTCCGGATCGTGACCGGGACGGCCTTCGGCCAGCACGATCTCGCGTGGATCCGCGAGCACGCGTCGGGCGACGTCGCGGTCGAGGACGTGACCTCTGCGTACGCATGCCTCGGACTCTGGGGACCGCGGTCGCGCGAGATCCTCCAGCCGCTGACGACGGCGCCTCTCGACTTCCCCTACATGCACGCCCGCGAGCTGGCGGTCGGCAACGTCCCGTGCCTCGCGCTGCGCGTGACCTACGTCGGCGAGCTCGGCTGGGAGCTGTACTGCCCATCCGAGTTCGGGCTCGCGCTCTGGGATGCGATCTGGGAGCCGGGACGCGACCTCGGTCTCGTCGCCGGCGGCTACCGCGCGATCGACTCGATGCGCCTCGAGAAGGGCTATCGCGTCTGGGGCGCCGACATCACGCCCGACGACAACTCGTACGAGGCGGGGCTCGGCTTTGCCGTCAAGCTCGACAAGGAGGGTTTCATCGGCCGCGAGGCGCTGCTCGCCGCGGGCGCGCCGGAGCGGCTGCTGTCCTGCCTCGTCCTCACCGATCCGCGGGCAGTGGCCCTCGGTTCCGAGCCTGTCCGGGTCGAAGGGGCCGCGGTCGGACGGGTCACGAGCGGCGGGTACGGCTACACCGTGGAGCGATCGATCGCGTACGCCTACCTGCCGGCGGAGTCGGCCGAGCCGGGGCAGCCGGTCGAGGTGGAGATCTTCGGCGAGTGGGTCGCCGGCGAGGTTGTCGCCGAGCCGCTCTTCGATCCAGCCGGGGAGCGAGTACGAGCGTGATCGACGACATCGTCGAGCGCGTCTGGCCGGACGGCGTCGACTCGGTCGAGCCGCTCGGGGGCGGGATCACGAACCACAACTTCAAGGTCGTCGCAGGCGGCGAGGCCTTCGTGCTCCGGATCGGAGGCAAGGACACGGAGCTCCTCGGAATCGACCGCGAGATCGAGCACGCGGCGTCGGTGAACGCCGCGCGGCTCGGGCTCGGGCCCGACGTCGTCGCGTTCGTCGAGCCCGAGGGCTACCTCGTCACGCGCTTCATCGAGGGCGAGACCGGGAAGGTGACGATCGCCGAAGCAGCTCCACTTCTTCGATGCCTGCATACCGGGCCGGAGGTCCCCGGCCGGTTCTCCTCGTTCCGGGTCGTCGAGGCCTACGGGCGACGGCCGGTTCGCGCGGCTCGAGCCCCACCGCCGCCTACACCCGTGCGAAGGCAGTCGCCGACCGGATCGAGCGCCGCCGGGGCAAGCACGCCGTCGTCGCGTGCCACAACGACCTCCTGGCAGCGAACTTCGTCGGCGGCGCCGAGCGGACCTGGATCGTCGACTGGGAGTACGCAGGCATGGGCGACGCGGCGTTCGACCTCGCGAACTTCGCGGTCAACAATCGCCTCGACGAGGAAGGGGACGCCGAGCTGCTCGCGGCGTACGGAGACGCCGATCCTGACGTGCACATCCTGATGCGGTTCATGTCCGACTTCCGCGAGGCGATGTGGGGCGTCGTGCAGCTCGCCATCGCCGAGCTGGACTTCGACTTCGCGGGCTACGCCGACGAGCACTTCGATCGCCTCGAGGCGACTGCGGACGACCCCCGGTTCGCCCGCGCGCTCGGCTGATCGATGCTGTCAGCCGATCGGCGGACGGACGTAGATCACGCCATGGTGCTTCACCGGGATGAACGGGTCCCCGATCGTCATCACCGCGTCCTCGACCTCCGAGTAGATCCGGGGCTCCGTCACGCTCGGGGCGCAGTGAACGTCGATCTCGACGCCGTTGACCGGCCGCGCGTCGTGGCCGTTCTCGGAGAGCAGCGCAAGCAGGCGGTCCCGGTCGGGAATCCGGGCTGCGACAACACGAACCACGTCGGCCATGCTCCACCTTCCTCGTCGATCTCGGGTTCAGCGACGTTCGCGTCGGATCCAAGATACGCATCCGACGGCCTCACCTTACCAGATGATCGCTGGATTGGATCCAGACTTGAGCGAAAGTGGATCCAATCAGCTGTCAGGATGTGGCGGTACGCCGCCTGTCGTGCGAATCGTGGCCGGTTCCTGCGCCCTGGCCGGACCGAACAGGATCCAGACCGCTCCTCCGATCATGCCTCCGACGATCGGGCCCACGAGGTAGATCCAGACCTTGCTGAAGTCCCAGTTGTAGATGGCGGGATCGAGGGATCTGGCGGGGTTGAACGAGCCTCCAGAGGCGGGGCCGACGGCGTCTACCGCGGTGAAGATGAAGAGCCCGATCAGCAGCGGGGCCATGACGCCCTTCCACGGCGCACGGTCGTCCGTCGCGACGGTGCAGATCACGATCACAAACAGGGCCGTCGCGATCACCTCGAGGAGGAGCGCGCCTCCGTTCGAGATCCCCACGCCGGGCGCGGTGACGAGCGCGTCGACGGCGCTTCCGGAATAGACGGCGGAGATGGACAGACAGGCGACGATCCCGCCGGCGAGCTGCGCGATCCAGTACGGGATCACCTCCTGCACCGGGAACTTCAATGCCGTCGCAAGTCCGAGGGTGACCGCGGGGTTGAAATGGCCGCCGGAGATGTGGCCGAGCGCGGTGATCGCCAGCGCGAGGCCCAGGCCGAACGCGAACGCGATCCCGATCGTGCTGATCGCCCCGCCGCCGATGTCCTTGGAGACGGCGATGGCGTTGAAGCCGAGGAAGAAGAACAGGAACGTGCCGAGTACCTCCGCCAGGAGCCGGAGGCGAAGCGGGGACGCCATCTCACTCTCCTTTGCCGTTGCCAGGGATAGAGCCAGCGCTCTGAGCTTCGTGACCTTCGTCCCGAATGTTCGAAATCCTCCGTACTAGCGAGGCCTTCGACCTTCGGATCGAGAGTTGCCCCGAACGACGGTCGGTCTCTACCGGGCCTTGCGTCGATTCGCGTATCAGGCCCGGCTCGGACGCGCTCTCCTCGTCATCGCGATCGCAAAGGGCGATCCGAGAGAAAGGGGAACTGATGAACGCTCGGCAGCACGGAATCCTTGCACTTGCGGTGGGCGCGACGCTCGCACTGGGTGCGTCGACCGCGAACGCCAGAATGGTCGTGGGCGACGGCGCCTCCGTCCGTGCCGACTCGTCGGCGTCCAGCACCGCTTCGGCGGCGGCGCTCAAAGCGCTCGACCTCCGCTGGGAGGCCATTGCGAAGTCCTATCGGCTGAAGCATTCCGCTGGGGACGGCACCCGCCCGGATGATCGTTCGGGCATCCGCGGCGTCTGACACGTGCAGCAAGACAACCTGCCGCTCCGCACCTGTTATCAGCGCAGACCCCGGGGACGTGCTACCGCATGGGTGCACGTCCCCGGCACTCGAGCTCGTTGGCCCACCGACGGCCTGGATACGCTCGAGGCGTGCGAGCCCGCCGCACAACGCTGGCGCCTCGTCGGCGGCCGCGATGCCGTTCCAGCGGGCATCGAGGGCACCGAGGGCGCGATTCGCCGCGAGACGCGCCTGGGCTGCCCTGTAAACCTTTGCCTCGGCGTTCCGTAGGAGCCAGCCCTTCGCAATGAAATCCCGGAAACCCACACGTGATGAGGCGGCCGACCACCGAGGTCGAACCTGTCCCCAAGGCTGGCGCGGGGTTTATCGAGGTTCATCTTCCTCGGCAGCGGCTCGCACCGCGACTTCCGGTGCGGCACCCGGGAACCCGATGTATTTCCACGGGATCTCCACCCTCTTCTTTCCGTTCGGTCGCATTCAGCGATCGAGAGAGAAAGGAGATTCCAGTGAGGCTTCACACATCCGTCATCACGGCAGGCGCGATGTTCGCGCTCGTCCTCCCGGCAGTCGCCGGCGCCGCGAGCACGAGGGCCGACACCACCTTCCAGGTCGCGAAGGAGACCGTCTCCTTCCACGACAGCGGCCAGAGCCGGTCGGTCGCACAAGAGCCATGGCGGCAAGGCCTCGAAGGGGTCGAAGGCCGCGACGGGCAAGAGCTCGAAGCGGGCGGTCTACCCTGTCACGTACATCTTCGTGCCGGCGTCGCCGGGAACGAGCAGCCCCGTCGCCGACCCGAACGAGTGCCAAGACAGCGGGTCCAACTGCACCGACCAGCAGGCCTGCGAGTTCTGGGGCATGAACTGCAGCACCGCCGGCGCTCCTGACCAGGCCAACGTCGCGCCGGTCGATGCGCCGACGGCCGACACCTCGGCGAGTGCCTCCGCGTAGCACGTCACGAACCGGGCGCAGGCGGCCGGGCCGTAGGGTGGGCCGGCCCGGCCGCCGTGTGCCCGCGTCTCAGCTGTTCTTACCCTTGAACACCACGCTGAACTTCGTGCCAACCTGCTTCGCCACGATCACCGAGTCCTGGCTGATCACCACGCCGTAGCCCTTCAGGTTGTTCCGGACGCACACCAGGTTCGCGTTCGTCGGCTGTGGTGCCCGAGTACGCCGTGCAGGTCATCCCACCGTAGGTGACCGCCATCCCCGGCTTCAGAACGGCCGCCTTCGTCGCCGTCGTAGGAGCCGCCGCGAGAGCGACCCCGGTCACGCCGAGCGCGACAGCGATCGCCGTCACGAACCCCCTCATTTCGTCTTACCCCCCGACGCCAGGGCAGCCAGAACGCCGGTGGCCGACTTGACCGCCTTGCTGGACGTCTTCTTCACGGCCTTCGTCTTCACCACCGTCGCCACCAGGTTCGACGTCACCGGCACCGAGATGATCGCGCCGTGGTTGATCGGAACGATGTGGCACATCTGCTTCTTGTTCGTCAGCGCAGGCTGCAAGCAGAGCTTCAGCGACTGCCCGACGAAGCTCGCCGGAACCGACAGCGTGAACATCGGCACCCTCGCCGCAGCGAGCGTTGCCGCCGAGCTGACCCCAGCGCACTTCATCCCGACGCCCGGGACGAACTTCGCCGGGATCGCCTTCGAGTAGAGGGCGACCTTCTGAGGCATCCCGACCGGCAGGTAGAGCAGCGTCTTCGGCACGCCGCCCACCATGATCGGCTTCGGCATGCAGTACGCCATGATCCGCACCGGCGGTGGCGTAGCCGGTTGCAGCTGGACGGTCGTGGTGTTGTTCGTGACCGTGTTCGTGCCCGGCACCGGAACGTAGATGACCGGCGGCGGCGGCGGGATCACGATCAGCGTGCAGCCCACGCAGAACTGCTCCACGATCTGAGTGATCGCCGCGATGTTCAGGCAGCTCGTCTGCGGCGAGATCGTCACGTTGTTGACCGGGTTCCCGGCCAGCGTCTGAATCTCGATGTTCAGGGTCGTGCCCGACGAAGATGAGTTGCAGACCTGCGAGACAAGCGCCAGCTGAGTGGCGGCGTTGTTCCCGCAGGTGATCTGCGTGGTGTCGCACGGGGCGGTCGGCGGTGTCTGAACGGTCGTCGTGGGAGCCGTTGTCGTCGTCGCCGGAACGGTCGTCGTCACCGTGACCGTCGAAGGCTCGCCGTTCACAGCCGTCTGAGTCGTGACCTGCGGAGACACCGTCGCCGCGTTCGTCGTCGTCACCGCCGGAGCCGTCGTCGCGTTGTTCGTCGTCGGCGGCGGATCGGTGGTCGTCGGCGCAGTGGTCGTCGGCGCAGTGGTCGTCGGAGCCGTCGTGGTCGGAGCCGTCGTGCTGGTCGTGGTCGGATCGGTCGTCGTCGAAGTCGTCGGGTCGGTCGTCGTCGTCGGGCTGGTAGTCGATGTGCTGGGATCGGTGGATGTGCTGGGATCGGTTGTCGTGGTAGTCGTCCCGGGATCCGTCGACGTCGACGGATCGGTCGAGGTGCTCGGGGCGCTCGTTGCCGTTGTCGTGCTCGGTGGGTCACCCGTTCCGTCGGCTCCTGCTGCGAGCCCGGTCAGGAGCCCGAGCGTCAGCAGTAGTGCCGCTACGGCGACCGGCCAGACGATGCGACTCTTCTTCACGGAATCCCCCTGGTCGTGGACGGAACGATTTGTCGGGGGTGATTGCGGCTCACCCCCGGAAGCCGACGATTCCTAGAACAACGCCAGGGCGCTGTACCGCGCCGAAGCGTTCTGAACCGCTACAGGAACAACCACGATCGACTGATGGCTCGACTGGCCGACGAACGCGACGTTACCCGAGGAGGCGTCACCACCAACTCCAGCATGCGCGATGACGGCATTGCCCCCATCGCCGCCATTGCCGCCGTTGCCCGACGCGCCATTGGTGTCGCCACCAGACGACGAAGCGCCGGAGTCAGCGCTGGAAGCGGCGTTGCCATCTGCGATCGGGGCCGACGCTGCGTTCCCGGTTCCCAGGCTGAACAGCGAATCCCCACCGGTCGCCGTCGAGCTGGTCGCGCCACCCGTTGCAGACGAACCCGCGACGCTCGTCGCGGTCCCGCCGGCGCCTGCCGTGTTCGAGGAACTGTTCGACCCGGCACCGCCGGCACCGCCGGTTAGGCCGACGGACGTGAGGCTCAGCGCCGAACTCGTCTGGCCGAGAATGCTCACCTGGCCACTTGTGTTGCTGCCCGAGTTCGTCGTTCCCCCGTTCCCGTTCGACTGGCTCGTGTCGCCCTGCGTCACGTCGCCACCGAAAGCGGTCGCGGCGAACGCCAGCGCGAGTACTGCGACTCCTGCAAGCAGAGTCGTGTGCAGCTTGCTCACGTCATGTCTCCTTTCAAGACCACCGGGCTCGCCGGCGGCTCCGATTAGGTGTCAGAACTGGCCCTGCGGCGTGTGATCGACCGATCACCTCCTTTTCGCTGCGTCGGCAGGCGGAGACGCCCGTGGACGTCATCGCCTTGGTCGGAAGAAAGGACACGGCACGACCACCGGCCTGCATCGAGGAATGCCGACCGGCTGGCCGCAGAGCAGGCGCCGGCCGTGCGGACCCGGAACCGGGTTCCTCGCGAGACGGCCCGCCCCCAAAGCTCCCCCTTCGTCAACCCCCACCCCTGTCGCTGCGATCGTCCAAACGGGCTGACCGGAATGGGTCAGCGATCGCGCGACCTGGGTGCTGAGGCTGCGCTCACGTCATCGACCGAAGTGGGCCAAAGACGCGGACAGTTGTCTATAATAGGCGAACGGGCTGGGAAATAGCAACCCTCGTGTTGAACGCATGGGGAAAGGGGGACGTGGAATGGACGTGCAAGGGGCGGCCGATTCACGGCTTGGGGTTCGGTGGGTTGTCGGAAGGGGACCGCGGCGTGAGTGGCGGACGCGAGGCGCCCGCCCGGGGGCGATAGCGAGCCAGCACACCTAACGGCGGGTCTGATCCATGACGACGTCCGGAAATACGGACGCCGGGATCGGGGGTGGCGAGCTCGTGTTCGCTGCTGTGGCAGCCGCCGGGAACGGCGAGAAGAGGGCCTTCGGCGAAGGCAGCGGCGACGCGGCTGCTCGAGGCGAGGTCGTCGTGATCGGGGGCTCGGAGTCCGAGCTTCTCGCTCGTGCGACAGAGCGCGGGCTCGAGCGGCTGCTCGCAAGCGACGAGCGGCTCGACGACGCAATCGACCTGGCGCTGAAGCAGGTCGCCGAGTTGGCCCGGCTCCGCACCGTCACCGCCAGACTGGCCCAGGTCGAGCGGGCGAAGGGCATCCTGATGGAGCGGCACAAGGTGACTGAGCGGGACGCGCACGAGCGCATGCGGCGCCACGCCCGTAACCTCAACGTCAAGCTGATCGTCGTCGCGGCGGCGATCGAGGACAGCCACCTGCTGATTCCGATCGACGAGCCGTGACGACGCCTGGACAAGCGGCGGGCGAGCCCATTCGGCCGCGCCGGATCGTGGTGACCGGCGAGCGCTCGCCGTACAGCGAGTGGCTCTCTGCCTCACTCGAGGCGCTCGGAAACGTCGTGCTCGAACGAGAGCTCCAGCCGAGCAGCGCCGCGAGCGAGCTAGGCGACGTCGACTCCGAGCTGGTCGTGGTGGTCGCCGGTGCCGACCGCTCGCCGGCGCTGCGTCTGATCGGCGCCGCCAGGCACGAGGGGCGGCTGCCGGTGGTCGCGGCAATCGAACGCGACGACGTGGAATGGACGGTCGCGGCCGTGGCGGCGGGCGCGTCGGCGGCGGTGATCGGATCGGGTCTCGAGAGCCTGCGAGCAGCGGTGCACGCCGCCTGCGAGCGCTTCGCCGAGCTCCGGAGCCTCGAGCAGAGTTTCGAGCGGCGCGCGGTAATCGAGCGCGCGAAGGGCGTGCTGATGGCGATTCACGGCATCGGCGGTGAGGACGCCTACATCCTGCTGCGCGACCACTCGAGGCGCACGAACCAAAAGCTCGCCATGATCGCGGAGGCGGTCCTGAAGAGCCATGTGCTCCTCGGCAGGCAGCAACACGCCGTCGCGACGAGGAGTTCAGGTGCCGCGGAACGAACCTCCAGCGCAGCTCCGCGTCCCGAAGAGGAGCTCGCGGTGTCTAGACGGCGCTGAGCACCGCGGATGTCCGCTTCTCTAATCGGCCGTTTGGGGTCAAGCGCTTTCAGACTCATCCGCCGCTGCAGTGTCGATGTCACTCACGGGCTCGTGCTTCTCTTGGGAATCGGCACCTGCGCCTTCTCAGCTTGCAGCGCGTCCCTGGTACGTTGAGAGATCAGCCGACGCTGCTTCTCTGCAAGCGCCGCGTAGAGGTGAAGCATGAAGGGATCGCAGTCGGCGCCGAGCTCGGTGACGATGAACGGGACCTCGTGGACCATCAGCCCGGAGATGAAGTGAACATCGCGCGAGAGCCGATCCAGCTTCGACACGATGATCGGGGCCTCGTGCTCCTTGGCCTTCGCTATGGCTGCCTTCAACTTCGGTCTCCGGTCGAGCGCGTCGGCTCCCTTTCCAGTCTCCACTTCGCTGAAGGTCTCGATCAGCTTGTAGCCCTCAGCCTCGGCGAATCCGGGCAAGCGCTTCCTGCTGGGCTTCGAGTCCGAGGCCGGACTTGCCCTGCTTCTTGGTACTCACTCTTGTGTAGGCGACGGCGATCTTCAGTCGATCGTGCTCAGCCCTTTCAAAGGGCCACGACCAGCGGCCGAGCAGCTGCTCATCCATCAGCACGGCGGTCTCTTCGTCACCACCACTTTGTCGTTCTCGTCGAACGCTTCTCGTCGAACGTGCGCTTGAGCCGATCGCTGCGAACAACTTCTGCATCGCCGAGCTCGCCGGGGTCGAAGGCCCATCACTTCCTTAGGCCATCGTTAATCGGCAAGTGATAGGCGGTTCAATTGCGCGGACACCGCATGAGCGAGGAACACGATGACAATCGAGGGAACGGCGACCGATGACACCAGCAACGGCGTCGAACAACAAAGGCTGCCCTCTAAGCAAAGAAGGGAGCTTGACGCCGAAGGGATCAGATCGTCCATCGCTCGGTTAAGTTCAAGTTGAGTCGAAGAACTTGAAGGATTGGCTTCCGAACTCCGCAAGTTGGACGAGTTCTTAAAAACTGAGACCAGCCGCATTTAACAAGAAATCGAAGGTGCATTAGCCGGCATAAAAATTATTACCGAAGCTATTAGTCCATGGAGACAACCCGCCCCTAGCTTTATCATGCCGAGAGTTCAGCAGCTACGCCACCGATCGCCGCCTCTCGACATAGACATACGCCAGCGACCACAGCGGCGGGAAGCGACTACCAAGACCTGATGTCGTCGGGCTCGGGCACCGTGTCGCTCACGATCTCCCATCGCAGGCGATGACACATCTTTCTCAGCTCGGCGGCCTCACTGTGCCGCATGGCGCCGATGTTCTGGGGAAGAAACGTCACGACAAAATCTTCGCCGTCGCGGGCGATAGACACCTGTCTCCGATAAGGCCGGAACGCTGACATCTTCACACCCCCACACTCACTCACAAGAGCCACCGCAACGGCCTTACTTCCCATAACGAGCACGGCAATTACAAGGCCGCGCTAACCGTTCGATTGAAGGCCGGCTGCGTCGCGTATCGGCGGCGGCGACGGCGGACGGGGAGGTGTCGGTAACCTCCAGTCACCTCCCCGGGACGCGTCGCACTCAAATGCGCAGGAGGACCAGCATGGCTCGCTGGCAAGAATTTGCCGTCATCGCTGCCGGGTTCGGCGTATTCGTGATCGCAGCTCTCATTGTCACGCTTGGGGTTTGAGCCTCTCGATAGCCGCGGTCCCTGGTGGAAGGATCAGGCTGCAGGGCCCTGGCCGACCGTCTCCTGGACCCCTCGCCCCGGGCCAGGGAAGGCCAAGGAGACGAACGCCGGTGCGGAGGACATCGGCCATGGGGCACTGATGGTGCGGGAGCAGACTACCGTCCGGGCGGAGACATTCGATACGATCCGCAAAACCGTTCATTGGGATCGCCGAGTTTAGGCGCCCGTCCCCATAGTTCGGCCGCGCGATGGTTATATCGAACAACGAGACCGTCCCGGTCACAAACATAAATGGCAAATGGCACTTGTTCGAAAAGGCGCGCCGGCAATTCGAAGGCTTGTTCCTCGTCAGGGTCTCGCAAATCTATGGCGATGCCAGCGCCATTTCCGACCGCGTCCGCCGCGATAGAGGTTTCTCGCAGGTTTGCGTCGGAAGGAACGTAACGTGTCGGAAGGTACGTTGCTCATAGTGCGACACCCCGGCATTGCAGCACCACCTCATGCATGAGCTGCCGGTTGCTCAATTTAAAAGCGGAGCGGCGTTGTTCAAGCACAGTTTCGGTAGGCGGATTCAACCGGTCGACGCAACACCCTTCGCTTCTAATTTGGCACCTTGGAAACGGTATGCATATGGCGCTTGAGGAACGAGAGCGGCGTATAAGATCTTGATTCTCAATGGAGGAATTGCTTCAGCCCCACCCCGGAGAGCTTCGGCGACTAGTGTTGCGTCGACCGGTTGAACTCACCGTACGATAGCGGACAGATCGCCATCTTTTCCGCCTCAATTGTGCAATGCGTCAATTGCACTGCCAGTCGGTCGCTTCTAATCGGCCGTTCGGGGTCAAGCGCTTTCAGACTATCCACCGCTGCAGTGTCGATGTGTCTCGCGGGCTCGTGCTTCTCTTCGAAATCGGCACCAAGGCCTTTCCATCGGGGATTCGAAGACGAGGCGGAACAATCTAATGGGCGGCCGTCAGACGAATGGCAGGTCCGACGGAAACTCGAGACGTCGGTTTTGCCTAAGGATCAGACTTGATCGGTAAGGTAATCTTGAACATAGCGCCACCGTTAGCTGGACGTCGCGATAATCTTGCCGTTGTGACGGTCGTAGACGATTGTTTGCGATATTCTTCCCGTTGAAAGCAAGCGCGCGCGGTTGAATAGCTTGGACCACATCGCGCAGCCGCGCGGCATACAGCGCGTTGCCGCGCAGCGCGGCATCCTCACCGGCGACGTACTCAGCCAAGTCGATCAGCCCTATCCGGGCTTCCAGCAACTGTGCGTAGTCGCCGGGCTGCAATTCAGTTGCGGTGAGACCAACTTCGTGCAGCACGCGCCAGAACCTATTTCCGCGCTCTGCGTACCGCGCAGCAGAAGCGCGGCCAGCGGCTGTGCCGCAGACGCAGACCAGCAATCGCAGTCCAGGGTGCAGCAGGTTAGGCAAGGACCGACGCGTCATATGTTGTAGAGTATCACTCTGGACTGGTCGGCCAAAGAAGTAGGTAGCTATCCGGCGAAGTCTGGCCGCCGCGGTAGTTGCGACGGCGCCGGTTTTTCTTCGGCGGCGTGGTCCTGCAGAACTTTAGGCGAACCCTACCGACCGAACAAACTAACAACGCAGGAAGAACCGCGTGCTGTGATTTAGGCCAAATCCCGCTTTGACGCCATCACGGCGCCGCGCTCATCCGCCAAACCGCCAAACCGCCAAACCGCCAAACCGCCAAACCGCCAAACAGCCCTTTGGGCTATGGCCGACGCCATGACTCAATTGCAGTAACGCTGATTGCCAACGTTATTGCAAATTGTGGTCTTGTCATTTAAATCACGGATAACGGTTTGGTTCCCGAATGTCTGTGTAGTCGTACCGTTGCGTTCGTACGTCGTCGTCGTCGTGCCAAGCCCGCTATAAATGTAATGACAATTGGACGGGTCGTCGATTCAATGCCTGCGGGCGCGTTTGTACTGGCCATATATTGAGGGGATCCGCGATTCGACCTCTCGGCGACAAGCTGGAGCTGCTGTTGGCCGAGAGCCATGCCAGCGGCGCGCGCTTCCTCCAGTGGCTCAGGTCCGAGCGCTCGTGCGGGAAGATACACGAAGCGTTTTCCTGAGCCAGAGGCAACGTCCATCTCTTCAAGTCGTCTGATGGTTTGAGCGCGCCGCATCAGCATCGCCGCCGTCATCGAAACTCGACTGACCGTCTATCTACCGCGGGTCAAATTAATGGTCGCTGCGGCATTTCCTCGTCGAAATATTGCCCGATCTTTTCCAGCACGTGCGGATTGGTCAAGGTCAGCGAGCCGTGCGTGCGCGCGAACATGCCCATTCTGCGAAGGCGCGCTAGCGTCTTGTTGGTATGAACCCAGGACAGCCCGAGCGCATCGGCGATGTGCTGTTGCGCGAACGGAAAAAGGAACGTTTCCTCGACGACGAGCCCCAACGCCTTGGCGCGCTTGTAAAGCATCACGATCAGCGCCGCGGTGCGCTCGGTCGCGGTGCGCCGGCCGGCGCTGGTCAAATTCTCGTCGACATAACTCTCCTCGCGCGAGCCGAGCCAGGCGACGTCGAAAGCGAGCCCCGCCATTTCGCCGAACAACGCCCAGACTTTGTGCCGCGGCAACAGGCAAAGCTGCACGTCGGTGAGCGCCTCGATGCCGTGCTGCGCGGCGTCGAACATCGCCGCCTGCAGGCCGACGAGGTCGCCTGGAAGGAGAAAATTCAAGATCTGGCGGCGGCCGTCTGATAGCATTTTGAAGCGGAACGCCCAGCCGGAATAGAGCGTATAGAATTCCGGGCCGTCGTCGCCTGCGCGGATGATCTCGGCGCCCGCTGGCAGCACGATGTGGTTGCGCTTGATCTTGTTGATTGCGCCCAGCTCGTTGGGCGAAATGGGCTTGAACAAGCCACAGGCGCGCAATTCGCAATCGAAACAGCTCACTTGCATGGCGAAAATCTCAAAATAGAGCGGCAACTTCTCTTTGGGCCTTTCCGTTCATGCCACGCCGCTTTCGGCGCGCAGTAGCTCGTCCTCGTCGACATATGTTTCGACGAACTTGCGCGAACTGGCTGCGAGTGGGCGGGCACGTCGTGCCACACGCCTTATTGCCTCACGCGCGACATCCTCGGAGACGTCCCGCGACCAACCTTAGGCCGTGTTGAAGGCCACGACCCGGACCGAATTGTTGAATTGGCCCGTCAACAAATCGTCGACGACGGATTTACGGTGGTGTCTTCCTCAGCGGTCTCGCGGATAGACCCGGCCCGCCTTACCGAAGTCGTCGAGCACAATGTGCACGGTGACATCGAAATGGGGCACCAAGCCTGGGATGGTGCTCGTGAAGGGCATAGTACGCAACGCTTACTGGACTGTGCGCAGAGGCTACCGCGCGGGGCAAGATTGATGTCTAGGCCCGGTATGGCGGACAGCCGGAGACGGGCCACGTCCCCGCGCTGTTATGGGAACTCACGCGGCGGCCCAATCGTTGTCTTCAAGGGACAGTGGAAGATGTCCATGAGCTCTCCTCAGGATCGCCCCTATCCGAGCAACGTAAAACGAGCAGCGCACTGTGGTGCCGACCCAACAGGCGCGCCAGGGCGTAACCGGACATAATATGCGTTACGTGCTGGGCATCGGTATGGCCGCGGTGATCGTTGCTTTTGCGGTGCTTTACGTCATCTATTTTGCGTAAATCGATCGACCAGGGCGGGGGTAAGCGCGTGAACCTGCGCAAGTAGCGACGCCGTAGCAACGGGCTATTGCCCTTTGGTGCAATGCCGTTGCCCTTTGGTAGTCGGGTAGGATCGAGGCGCGGATCGGGCTTCGAATGATGCCGACGTTTCCTCGATCCCCCCTATCATTCCGTACGGCGGGTTTTCCCCAGTACGGCTGGAAGGCTGGCTTTCCAAACGGTGCCTTCCCGGATCGTCAGCAGCTTAAGCTTGCTCCCAGCATGCGCCGTCCAACGTCCCAGTTTGCATCGCCCTTCGTGCACTTCGTCATCGCAGCGGTTATCCTGCACTGTGTCAGGCCGCAGAACTCGATCGCGCACCGCCTTGGAGGGTTATTAATCCCTCCGCCCCAGGGGTCCTCGCTCGGGTCCGGGTTATAGTGTCCCGGTCCGTCGTCACTTAGTCGACCCCATCCGTCCCACTCGCAGGCACATCGCGATTTCACCGCACGGCGGCTTATACGTGATGCCTTCGCTGTGCGGGAGCGCCTAGGCGACCCGCGAGTGGTTCCGGGCTTTCGCTGCTCATTCCATCCTGACATGCCGCCCTCTCGACCCCGGGGAGTTCGATCGTCGTTTCAGTCCAGTGCACCGACGTCGACATTGGCCTTCGCCACGGACCAAAGGGCTCGGCACTCCCGATATTCCCGCAATCCGTTTCGCGCGGGGCACGGTTTTCGGGGCTACTCTGGTTCACAACTGCTACGGCCTGTCAGGTTGCTGGCCCCCCTGTACGGACCTGACCGGTCTCCCGGCCAACGGGGGCTTTTACTTCCAGGCTTTCAGCGAGTCGGTCGCCCTTCCCGCTGCTGGATATGACTACAACAGTAACTCGACTCTTCTGTTGGCGGGACTTTCACCCGCAGGAATGGCAGCTAGCCTCGCTGCACTGGTCGCTCGAGGCCGCCTTTATCGGGCCACGCCAATATCGCGCAAGATGTAGTCGCTAAGGGCGGCTCAGCTCGATGGGTCGATGGGCAGGACGCCGCCGCTGCGAGTACCATTGATCGCGGAGAAAATTTGGGAGGTAAAAGCGCATCATTGTCATGACTGGCCCCATTCCCGGTGTATTTGACAGACCGTAACTATCTCCGGTTACGACTTTGGTATGTGACGCACAGCACGAAAATATAGATTTTGGCCGTCAAGCCCGGCGGCGTGTTCGGGGGGAGGTAGCCGGACGTCGAACGTCACGTTGTCCAAGGCCGGATCTTAGGTGCTTCGGCTTCTTTGGCCAGCTTTTCCCAGTTCGAGGCTAAAGCCAACCAGAACGCGCGAGTATTGAGGTACGACACAGGAGTAAGCGGAGCCTTTCCGCGGGTAGGCAACAATATAGCCTTATCGAGAGCAATTCTGTCAGTTGGAACCATGACGCCGCACCGGCCCGCGCTTGCCCGGATTAACCCTACGCGGCATTTCTATGGCGGCTTCGGTGTGATTGTTAACGCTCGATTTATCATGGAGCGTCAAATTGCTAATGGAACTGACGACCGCATGTCGAAGTCCGGCGCAACACGTTCAAGCAAAGCCAGGTTTTGTCCAGCGTAAAGATGGGAGAGTGTAATGGAGTTCGTGGAATTGAAATCACCGACCCCCGACGCTGCAACGATCACTGCGCGTGTTGACAAAGTTTGCGCCGATTGGCTTGCGGGATGCCCGAGCTGCGGTGAGCTTCTGAGATTTTCGCGCGCGTTGCCGCAGATTAGCGACCTGTCCGAATTACAAACATTTGAATGCAAACCCTGCGGTCTATCGATTACTTCACAGGCCGTACTTGATTTGAGTGGCGCTTAGTTAGGACCCCCCTGCTTCTTCGCAACCACGTTCCCCCGAATGCTTGCCCCAGTCGTTGCGCTGCTCAATACGGCAGGCAATACCAAGCGCTAGAAGCGGTGGCGCAATATCCCACCGTTTTGCTGGCAAGCCGTCAACGCGGGAGTTCTTCGGGCACCTTCTGGCTGACATTCGCTGGTTGTGGCAGTGCGGTGCACGCCGCGGACTTTCCATCTCTGGGCATCGGATTTCTGGGCGTCAGTTTTGCCTTCGGACTGACGGTGCTGACCATGGCCTATGCGGTCGGCCACATTTCCGGCGGGCATTTCAATTGCGCAGTCACAGTCGGACTCTGGGCCGGAGGGCGCTTCAAAGCCACTGACTTCTTCCCTACATCCTTGCGCAGGTAGTCGGCGCCATCGTGGCCGCTACGGTACTGCGCGTAGCGCAAACTATAGGGCGACGCTCGCTGGAACTCCCACTGTCTTGCTTTGGCTGGCGCTTCGGTGAAAGGGCCTTGCAAAGGCCCATCAGCGCCGCCTTGATCGGCGAAAATGTAAAGGACCGCTGAATGGTCCGGGCGCAGAGCGAGGTAATAAATGCCCGGAAGGTTGGACTTTTTATCCCGCGGATTCAACTTCCCAGCGCATAGAAATTTAAGAGTAAGCGAGGGAGTGGAAAACCTCTTGGGGTGAACGGAAGCCGAGGGATTTTCTGGGTCTGGCGTTGAGCAAACGTTCGACCTTGGCGACCTCGGCATTTGAGATAGTAGAGAAGTCTGTTCCCTTTGGGAAGAAGTCGCGGATGAGGCCGTTGGTGTTTTCATTCAAACCGCGCTCCCATGCGTGATACGGCGTGGCGAAGAAGATTTTGGCTTTCAGGGCATGGGCGATGTCCTGATGCGCGGCAAACTCCTTTCCGTTGTCGAAGGTGATGGTGTGCACGAAGTTGCCGATAGGCTTGAGGCGACGCACGGCCGCCTTCTGTGTTGCGCGGGCGGTCGCACGCGGCAACTTGGTGATTTTGGACAATTGGGTTTTGCGCTCGACCAGCGTGAGCAAGCCGCCTTTGTGCCCGGCGCCGACGACGGTGTCGCCCTCCCAGTCTCCCAGACGGGTCTTACGCGCGACAATGGCTGGACGCTCGGAAATGTCGATTCTATTAGGGATCAGGCCGCGTCCGGCATTCTTGCCGGCACGCTTGTTATAACGTCTTCCGCGCCGCCGGAGACAGCGCCACAAGTTGCCGCCGTCGCGTTTGTCATCCCAGATCATCTGGTAGATGCGTTCATGGCTCAGCTTGATGCCCTGTTCGGTTAGCCAGCCGCTGATCTGCTCCGGCGACCAGCGCATCTGGCGCAACTTCGCCTCGATCTTACGCCGCATCGGCGCCGTGAGCTTACGGGGCTTACTTCGTATCGCCTGTCGTGCTTGAGCCTTCGCTTCCGCTTGCTTAAACCGATAGCCGCGCTGACCTCGATTGCGGCGCATCTCTCGACTCACCGCGCTTTGACTGACACCCAAAATGCGCGCGATGCTTTCCTGGCTGGCCCCGCGCTTGCTCAGCGCATAAATCTGACAGCGATCCTCATACCTTATTCGCCGGTACTGGCTCATCGGCAACCTCTCGCAATCTCAAGAGGTTACCCCTTTGTCGCCTCACTCAGTTATGCACTGGCTACTTGAATCCGCGTCCTCTACCAGGACCCTCCTTCAAAGGAAATCCCTATTACGTCCCGACTGGGTTCCCGGCGGATTTGCGTCCAATGGATATGGCGATCTCAGCCCCTCCCATTCTGGCGAATAGGAATGCTGGCGCGGTGAACGCGTGTCTCCAAGATTGGCCTCAGCTTACGCTTGACCTTTTTGGTCAGTAGGGGCGCCAGTGGAGTGTCATGAGCTCTGCGAAGGTCGGGAATATCGCCCTTGATCTCATGCTGCCATTCACCTCGTATAATCGAGCCGTCGCGCCCTCCGGCTTTAATGGTCTGGATTTGTTTGTTGCCATAGTGCCGCACTCGGAGCGATACGCCATTCCTAGCGAGCTTATGCTTTGGCGTGTCAAAGTAAACTGAAACCAGACTTTCCTCCTTCGGCGAGCCTCGGTTTAGAGTACGCGCCGCTTTCAGTTTTCGGAGATCTTGTGGGGCAATCTCAAACTTTAACTCGGTTTCATTGCCCATTGTGATCCTCGTCCCCTGACCACATCGATCCTTCAGCCCGATTAGCCGACACCGAAAGACTATTTTGCGTGCTCTTTCTTTTGCCGTCGGGCGAAGGCCTTCATGCCGGCCTTGATGAGCTTTCGAGCTTTGCGCGGGCCGGCTTCGTTCTGCGGCTTGAATTTGCGATTGCGCAGCTTGTTGTAGTCGACGAAAAAGTCCTTTATCTCCTCGAGCAGATGCGGACGGAGATCCTTAAGGCTCTTGAGGTCTTGATGGGTTTGTGCGTGTGTTGCCACGGCAAGCAGGCGATCGTTACGCGTCCACTTCTCGCCCTTGTCCTTTTGCATCGCCTCGATAGCGCCGAGAAGTTTGGCTCGCACGATACATCCAGGCACTACCGGCGCATCCATCAAAATCAAGACGTCGAGCGGGTCGCCATCCTCTCCGAGCGTCGAAGGCACGAAACCGAAGTCATAGGGAAAGACCATGCCTTCCGGCAGCACAGTGCCAAGCTCAAGGCAATCACATTCCGGGTCGTAGTCGAACTTGTTGCGGCTCCCCTTCGGCGTCTCGATGACGACACGCAATTCGTCATCTTTCTCACCGAACGGGGCGATTTCCGAAAGGATTGTATGACGTGCCGAACGTGGCGACATGGGCAAGCAATCGACAACAACTATTTGTTCAGATCCTGCGCCATTTGCAGGTGGGTCTGCAACGCTGGCAGCGTGGTGGTCGCCCATTCTTTCAGGCCGGCGTTGTCGCCCCCGCTACTATAGCGCTGGAAAAGCGACACCGCATCTTTGTGCCCGCTGACCTGGTCCTTAACATATTGCTTAGTGAAATCCGTACCCGTCATCCCGCGCAGCTTGTCGAGCATCTTTTGATGCTTATCGTCCATCGCGGTCGGCACCGGCACGTTCGCCGCCTGGGCCTTCGCCTTCAATTCTTCCGACGTTTGGGTATGGTCGGTCACCATCTTGCCGGCGAATGCCTTCACCTCGCCGCTGGTCCTCGAGCTGGCGAGCTTGCTCGATTCGATCTCGAACATGTCGCTGGTAGCGGCCTCTTGGACAAAATCCGGGGTCTTGGGTGCAATGCCGATGGCGGTATTGACGCCGGTCCGCTCGCCGACCGACTGGGCTATGGCTGGCCATGACAGCAACACAAAAACGCTCGCCACAAAGATCTCCTCATGCTATTCCTCCGCGGGTGGGCGTCGCGCCTGGGCTGACCTTTGGTTGAAGAACTCGCGGGTCGGGCCAGGGTTTCGAGCCTTAGGCGTTAGCGCTACTTTCACATAGGCCTCGTCGATACCGGCGTAACAGAAAATCGCGTTCACAAAGCTGCAACGACCTACAACGGGCCCTACCTGGCTCAGTTCCGGCGGTCATGGATGAGGCCAAGAGCTTCGGTCAGGGCATCACCCATGGCTTCGTCCAAAATCCTTGCGCGGCCGATCGAGCCGTAGCGCCGTTCGGTGTGCCGCGAAGGACAGCCTTCGCAGGCTGCTGCGACGCACACAAAGCCTACGGGGTTATGGTGTTCATCAGGCTTCGGGCCGGCAACGCCCGTGATGGCAACGGCGATGTTCGCGGGCGAACGACGCAAGGCGCCCTCCGCCATGGCGATCGCGGTATCGGCGCAGACCGCCCCGCGTTGCCGCAAAAGCTCGGGCGAGACGCCGAGCAGTTCGGTTTTGGCTTCCTTGGTGTAGGTGACGAATTCCGCCATGCAGATGCTCGCCGGCACGGGACACTCTCGGAAAGCACATTCGAGACGCTTGCCGGCGGTGCAGGATTCCGCGGTGACGAGCGAGAGACCTTGCATCCGCGCCGCCTCGATCACACGCTTGGCGAGAGCTGCAAGCTTGGCGCTCATGGGCGGGCCGTCTTTTTCAAGAGCCGCTGCGCGAGCGGGTACACATACCAGGTGCCTAACAAAACAACGATTGCCACCAAACTGAGTAGGCTCGCGGCGCGATCCTACCCTAAGGCACGACCGGCGGCGACGAAAGTGTCGAGGGCAATTCCAAGCGCGAGTGGCAATGGCGCGGCAACAACGAAAAAGGACGCAATCTTGACAAAGGCCGGATCGTCCTCACCACCGAAAGCGATGCGATGGATCGAAGCGGGGGCCATCAGCAAAATAACGGCGAGCCCTATGCAGCACAGGGCC
>CAWDGP010000008.1:0-9819 GCA_963801905.1 uncultured Actinomycetota bacterium
ACTCCGGCCTAACGCGCAACCGCTCGGCTGAGCGAAATCCGCCTGGCTGAGCCAAAAGGCAAGTGCCGAAGGCTGCTATCCGTGCGACGTGTGCGACGAGGTTCCATCCTGGGTTCCTACCTGGGATTCGGTGCCGTTCTAGACTCGGGACGTGCCCGAGACGGTCGTCGTCGACGTCGAGGCTCGCGTCCACGAGCTCGTCACGGCTAGACGCGAGGCGATCGCCCAGCTCGTCCGCCGGGCCGTCGACGTTGAGCTCGAACGGCTCGTCGACGAGGAGCTCGCCGCCGCCCTCGCCCGACTCGCCGCGACCACGAACGGCGAGACGCCTGCGCCGGCCGTGTTGCCCATGGGCGACACCGGCCTCTCGGCGGCGGCGAACGGGATGCCCGCTCCCGCCCTCTGCTCGGTCTGCGGTCGGCGGCCGGCGCTTCCCCACCGCCGTCTCTGCCCGACCTGCAAGAACCGTCGCGATGTCGAACACCGGCGCGAGCAACGCGCCCTCGCCGAGGCCACGCTCGCCGGCGAGAAGGAGCCTCCCCGCCACTTTTGGCGGGATTACCGGGCGGGCGGCCACGCGGTGTCTCCTCGGCGTACCTCAGCTTCGCCTTCGCGCCGACGATGCCCGCTGCTGCAAGGCGACAATCCCGGCGTGACTACGCCTCGCCTCTGGCTCTGTCGCGAGCCCTATTGCGGCAACTTCGTCGAGCGTCCCGGCTACTGCCGCGAACATCGAGCCGGCAAGGCACGCTCCGGCACCGGCGGGTATGGCTCGCGGTGGGCCCGAGCCCGGAACCGCTACTTCGGCGAGCATCCCTGGTGTGAACGCTGCGGCGAGCCGGCGATCGACGTGCATCACCGCGACGGCCGCCACCCGGCCGAGCCCGGCGCGAACGAGTCGTCGAGCCTCGAGGCGTTGTGCCACTCATGCCATCGCCGCGTGACCGAGCACGCCAAGCGGGAAGCACTTCACCGTCCTCGATGAAGTCGGCGTCGAAGCCCTCAGGGTTCGATAGGTCTCAACTCCAAGATGCCGAAACTCGCCCCAGGGTTCTTGGATGCCACTTCGAGGGCTTCATCGAGGTCGCCGCATTCGAGGATGTTGAATCCTGCGATCTGAAAGGTCTGCTCGGACATCGGGCCGTCGCCGACGATCGTCTCGCCCGCTCGAATCTGAATAGTCCGCGTCTCCGAAGGCGGGCCGAGGACGTGCCCCTGGAGGCGTACGCCTCGGGCGTCCATTTCTTCACACCAGGCCGCCACCGCAGCGGGGACAGTTGCTCTCTGCTCGGGGTCGAGCTGGACGCTCGGGTCGCGGTACGTAAAGAGCATGTACTTCATCACCCTCCTCTGCTTCGTGTGCTCTCGACTGCTTGGACGATGCATGAAGCCCGAATTCATCGCCGCGAGGCGGCGGGGAGCATTACTCGCGGCAACGGACGCGGGAGCAGCGTCGCCGAGATGCCCGACCAGGCGGGCCTAGATGACGCCGAACCGCCGGCAACCCAGACAGCGCCGAACGCGGCGACCGCCGGCGCGGCGAGCAGAAGCGGCACGACCACAACGGCGAACGCCGCCCGGCGCCGCGCCATCCGGCGGGCCGTCCTCCGCGATGCCGTGTAGCGCGGGAGGTCGCGCACCGGGGCCTCGCGCAGTTCTCCCTCTCCGGGCTTCCAGTGCGGGTGGCGCATGTAGTCGCGGTCGTGGAGTCCCATCCGAACCAGGGTTCCCGAGCGCCCCGACGTGGCGCCGTGGGCAGAGCCCTACGCGGACATGCTCTACGCAGACCCGGACCGGCTGTTCACATCCGCGACCGTGCTCGGCGCGCTTAGCCGGTCGACGGCTCGCGACGACCGGTCACACGGCGGCGAAGGCGATCTCTGACTAAGATCAGAGAAACATGGACGCGGTGGCGCAGGTGAGGAGCTTCAACCGCCTGGTCACCGAGCGGGTCGGCGCGCTCGAGGACCACTACCTCTCCCTCGACCGGCCGCTCGGCGAGGCCCGCGTTCTCTGGGAGATCCGCCGGGATGGCTGCGACGTGCGTGCTCTTCGCTCGCAGCTCGGACTCGACTCGGGCTACCTGAGCCGGCTGCTTCGCTCGCTCGAGGCCGCCGGGCTCGTGACCGTGGAGCGGAGCGACGGCGACGGTCGGGTGCGCACGGCGCGGCTCACCCACCGCGGCATCCGCGAGCGCGACCTGCTCGACCAGGGAAGCGACGAGCTGGCCCGGTCGTTTCTCGAGCCGCTCAGCGCCTCCAACCGGGACCGGCTCGTCGCCGCGATGGCCGAGGTCGAGCGCCTCCTGACCGCGGGCCTCGTCGAGATCGACGACGCCGATCCGGCCGGGCCCGACGGCCGCCATTGCCTCGAGTCCTATTTCGCGGAGCTCGGGCGCCGGTTCGAGGCCGGCTTCGAGGCGGCTCACAGCCACGCGGGGGACGACGACGACCTGCACCCGCCCCAGGACGTCTTCCTCGTGGCGCGCCTTCGGGAAACCCCGGTCGGCTGCGGCGGCCTCAAGCTCAGGCCGGGCGCTCCGGCGGAGCTGCGCCGCATGTGGGTGTCGGACGACGTCCGCGGGCTCGGCATCGGGAAGCGGCTACTCGCCGAGCTCGAGCGCCGCGCTGCGGCCCGCGGCGCCGGAGCCGTCAGGCTCGAGACCAACCGCACGCTCACCGAGGCGATCGGCCTCTATCGCGCCAACGGGTACCGCGAGATCCCCGCCTTCAACGACGAGGTGTACGCACACCACTGGTTCGAGAAGACGCTCGTTCAGACGAGCGAGCGGTAGAAGTACGTCGTCGAGCAGTAGCCGCCCTCGGGCCAGAGCGCGAAGTCCGGCACGTCCCCGACTTTCTGCCAACCGAGGCGCGAGTACAGGCGGTAGGCGTCCCCGTCGGTGACCGCGTCGAGGACGAGCAGCGACTTTCCGCAATCGACCGCCATCTGCTCGGCGGCTCGCATCAGCGCCTCGCCCAGACCGCGCCGGCGGGCACGGCCGTGCACGAGCATCTTCGACAGGTCCGCCCGGTGCGGCTGGTTGTCGGGCTGCGCCAGGATCAGCTGCACCGTCCCGCAGATCCCCTGGGCGTCCTCCGCCACGAGGAGCGCACGGTCACCCCGGCGGACCGCATCGGCGACGCCGCCCCAGAACTCGTAGGCGCGCTCGCGCGGGAGTGGGAGCATGAACCCGACAGACGCCCCGCCCTCGACACAGTCGAGAAGGACGTCGACGAGCCCGTCGACTTCGGCCGGGCCGACCTGGCTCAGCCGGCGGATCGGAGGGAGAGCCTCGGCCATCTCGCGGCATAGCATGCCGTCGATCGGCATCCCGACCGAGCAAGGTGTCGGGCGCGCGCCGAAGGGGTAGCCCGGTCTCAGGTAGACTGCCCTCCGAGCGGCTCGACGCGGGGCCGGATAACCGGCAACGAGGCCCTACGGAGTTTCGCTCCGAGGGCCTTTGTCATTTAAGGAAGGGGAGGCATTGGCAATCTCGTCGATCACGAGGTCAAGCACGAACCGCGCCGGCGGTCGGTTGCGCGGGCTGTCGGCCGGTGACCGCCGGTCATCCGTCGGCTTCGTCAGCACGTTCCCGCCGACGAAATGCGGGCTCGCGACGTTCACGGCTTCGCTCGCGGGCGCGCTCGCGCCGGCCCGGCGCGCAGGCGTCGTGAGCTGCGTCGACGAGCTCGGCGAGACAGTGTCGTCGCCCGCCGTCGTGCACGAGTGGGTGCGCGGCTCCCGCGCGTCGCTCCACGACGCAGCGCACGTTCTCGAGGATTACGACACGGTGATCGTCCAGCACGAGTTCGGGCTCTTCAGCGGCCGCGACGGCGCCGACATCGTCGACCTCGTCGATTGCCTCCGCTCTCCTGTCGTGATCGTCGTCCTCCACACCGTCCTCGAGTCGCCGACCGCGAACCAGCGACGGATCGTCGAGGAGCTCGCCGACGCCGCAGATTGGGTCGTCGTCCAGAGTGAGGTCGCCCGCACCCGTCTTCTCGCAGCTCACGAGCTCGACCCGTCCCGGGTCGCCGTCATCCAGCACGGCGCACCCGCGAACATCACTGCCGTGCGTCCCCACGAGCCCGGGCGGCGTCCCGTGATCCTCAGCTGGGGGCTGCTCGGCCCGGGCAAGGGAATCGAGCATGCGATCGAGGCTCTCGCCGAGCTTCGCGACCTCGAGCCGTCGCCGCGCTACGTCGTGCTCGGCCAGACGCACCCCAACATCGTGCGGCGGTCGGGCGAGGCCTACCGGGAGTCGCTCCAGGCGCTCGCCGCCGAACGTGGGGTCGAGGATCTCATCGAGTTCGACGACGCCTACCGCGACACGGCGGACGTTCTCGCAGAGATCCGCAACTCCGACGTCGTGCTGCTCCCCTACCTCTCGCGCGACCAGGTCGTCTCGGGCGTGCTCGTCGAGGCGATCGCGTCCGGCAAGCCGGTCGTCGCGACCGCGTTCCCGCATGCGGTCGAGCTACTCGCGGCCGGCTCGGGGATCGTCGTGCCACACGCGGATCCCCGCGCGATTGCCTCGGCGCTGCGGACGCTCCTCACCGACCGCGTGGCAGCCGCTGTCGCCGGAGCAGTCGCCCGGAGGCAGGCGGCCTCGCTCACGTGGAAGACGGTCGCCGGACAGTACGCGGAGCTCGCGAGCGGGGTGAGGCGGGCACGAGCGCTGGCCGGCTAGCGCACCTCGCGGCGATGACCGACGAGGTCGGTCTGTTCGAGCACGCGCGTTTCTGTGAGCCTCGGCGCGATCACGGCTACTGCACCGACGACAACGCTCGGGCGCTGGTCGCGGTCGTCCGCGAAGGGTCGGACGCAGGCGTGTATCGCCGGTTCGTCGAGGACGCACAGCGTCCCGACGGGCGCTTCCACAACCGGCGGGCGCCGGACGGCAGCTGGGCTGACGACGTGGGCTCCGACGACTCTCAGGGGCGCGCGCTCTTCGGCCTCGGAGTCGCCGGGTCGGTCAGCGCGTTCGACGCAGGTGCGGCTGCCTTCGACTCGCCGTGGCCCCGGGCGAACGCCTACGCCGCCCTCGGGGCCGCCGAGCTGCTAGCAGTGCGCCCCGGCCACGCTCCTGCACGCGAGCTGCTTCAGCGATCCATCGCCCGGCTCGGCGCTCCGTCGGGCGACCAGCTCTGGCCGTGGCCGGAGGGCCGCCTTGCCTATGACAACGCGCGTCTCCCGGAGGCGCGGATCGCCGCGGGCGTCGCCCTGGAACGGCCCGCTCTCGTCGAGGAGGGCGTCGAGCTCCTTCGCTGGCTCGCGGAGACCGAGCTGCGCGACGGCCACTTCAGCTTCACCCCGGTCGGCGGCTGGGCGGCGGGCGAGCCGAGACCGGGGTTCGACCAGCAGCCGATCGAGGCCGGCGCGATGGCCGAGGCGTGCGTCCGCGCCTACGACGCGACCGGCGACGAGCGCTTCGCGGAGCTCGTGCAGCTTGCAGCCAGGTGGTTTCTCGGCGAGAACGACACAAGCGTTGCGCTGGTCGACCCCGAGTCCGGCGGCTGTTGCGACGGGCTCGAGCGCGAAGGTCGCAACGAGAACCAGGGCGCCGAGTCGACGATCGCGGCGATCGCCGCGTTTCAGGCAGCCGAGCGCAGCGCGCCGAGGAGCTCGGCGGCGGAGACGGTCGCCGCCCCGACGTTCCGGTCGGCGGCGCCGTAGGTCATGTAGATCGACCCGTCCGGCCTCGGGATCGCGCCCTGTACGAACACCACCTCGTTCACGTCGCCCCGGAGTTCCCAGTCGAGCTCCGGGGACATGACCGGCTCGGCGAGCAGCGACACGACCTCGCCGGTGTCGTGGTCGAGGAGCGCAGCCCTGGTGCTGTAGCGCTCGCGTCCGTCGCGCTCGTGGTACAGGAGCACGAGCCCGTCGTCGGTCACGATGGGCGGCGCGCCGGCACCGACGCCGAGCGACGTGTCGAGCGGCCGGATGATCGTGTGCCGCTCGAGGTCGGCCATGTGGTCCTCCCAGTACCCGGCCGGCGGGTCCCAGAGCTGCTCGAGCGAGTCGAACACCGCGAGCTGCATGTTCGGGTAGATCCTGTGGATCAGCGCCACGCGGCCGTCGCGAAGGTTGAAGACGATGCCGTCCTTGTCGGGCTCGCCGGGCGGCCCGATCACCTGACCCGAGCCCTGCTCGAGCGAGAACCCGCCGTCGGCGTAGTCGAGCCGATGCACGCCGATCCGCCAGAACTCGTTGGCGTCGGGCGGCGGCAGATTCGTGTAGGTCATCACGTAGTGCTCGGCCGTGCCGGAGCGAACACGGTGCACCCGCGGGTCCTCCCAGGAGTAGATCCCGTCCGGATCGGCAGAGGCGAGCACGCCCTGGAACTCGTAGAACCGTCCGTCGGGCGACGTGAACACGAGGATGTCCGACACGTAATCGAGGAAGCGCGCGCCGCTACCGCCGTTTCGCCGGTAATGGTCGCGGACGCCGCGCGCGAACAGGTAGAAGCGCCCGTCGTGAAACACGGCCCCCGCGTTGAATATCGGCCCGTACCCGGGGACGGCCCCGTACGGGACGATCGGCTCGCCGCCGATGCGCTCAATCGCGATTCCGACCATCGAAGGCCCCTACGCTAGTGGCCAGTGCCGACGGCGCGGGTCGTGAGGGGGGAATGGGTTCGCATGGAGCTGTTCACTAGATACGACGCCAATCCGATCCTCGAGGCGAGTGGCTGGCCGGGTGAGGTCAACTCGGTCTTCAATCCGGCGGCCGTCGAGGTCGAGGGGGAGACCATCCTGCTCGTCCGCGTCGAGGATCGCACGGGCATCTCCCATCTCGGCGTCGCCCGGAGCGCAGACGGCCTCTCGGGCTGGACGATCGAGCCCGAGCGCGCGCTCCTCCCGGACCTCGGCTCCGAGGAGGAGCGGTTCGGGATCGAGGATCCGAGGGTCACATGCGTCGGCGAGGAGTGGTTCATCCTGTTCACCGGGTATTCGGTGGGGGGGCCTCTGGTCTTGCTCGCCACGACGAGGGACTTCCGAAGCTATGAACGGCGTGGGGTGGTGTTACCAGCGCGCGACAAGGACGCTGCCCTCTTCCCCGACCGGGTCGGCGGGCGCTACCACCTGCTCCACCGCCCGATGGCCGGCCTCGACGGCGAGGGAGCCGGGATAGAGATCGCGTCGAGTGCCGACCTGCGCAACTGGGACGAGCACGGCCTCGTCCTCCCGCCGGGGGAGGACGGCTCCTGGGCGTCGCACAAGATCGGGGTCGGGCCGCCACCGCTCCTCACCGCCGACGGCTGGCTCGTCCTGTACCACGGCGTCCGCCTGACCGCGTCCGGGTCGATCTACCGCGCGGGGCTCGCCCTGCTCGACCGCGACCGGCCGGCACGGGTCATCGCCCGGTCCCCCGAGTGGGCCTTCGGCCCCCAGGCTCCGTACGAGCGGGTCGGCGACGTCGGGAACGTCGTCTTCCCGTGCGGGTGGATCGTCGGGGACGACGGGGACACGCTGCGCGTCTACTACGGGGCGGCCGACACCTGCGTCTGCGTGGCGACCGCGAGCCTCGCGGCCCTGCTCGACCATCTGCGCTAACCGAGCGTCGCAGCGACGGCGTCGGCGATCACCTTCATCGGACGCCCCGACTTCTGGCTCGCGCGCCGCAGGCGGGCGAAGGCCTCGTCCTCGGTGATCCCCTCCTTCGCCATCAGGATCCCCTTCGCCCGCTCGATCGCCTTGCGGGCCTCGAGCGCCTCGAGCAGCGAGGTCGCCTGGAGCTTCACCTCGGCAAACTCCGCGTGACGGGCCCGGGCCGCAACAAGGGCCGGGATCACATCCTGTTCCCGGAACGGCTTGGCGAGGTACCCGAACACGCCGGCGTCGACGGCGCGGGCGACGAGCTCCTCCTGGCCGAACGCGGTCAGCATCACGATCGGGACGGCCCGCCGATCGAGGATCCGGCGGGCGGCCTCGATCCCGTCGAGCCGCGGCATCTTCACGTCCATGAGGATCAGGTCGGGCTCGAGCTCCTCGGCGAGCTCGACCGCCTCGACTCCGTCGCGTGCCTCGCCGCAGACGTCGTAGCCGCGCGCCTCGAGCGTGGCGCGGAGGTCGAGGCGGATGATCGTCTCGTCCTCGGCGATGAGGATCCGCTTGGTCGTCGTCATCCGAGGAGCCCCAGGGTTGCGACCGCCACCCGCGTCAGCGCGGCGAGCCTGTCGAGCTCGGCCGTGACGAACGGAGCGTGATCGACGCGGGCGAGGACGAGCGCGAGCCCGGGCGGCGATCCGCCGGGGACGATCGCCACCGACCCGGGCGGGAGGAGAGCGCGGAGCGCGTCCGGCCCCCAAGGGATGCGTCCGTCTGCGGTGAGGCACTCCCCGCTGAAGAGCGCGGAGGTGACGAGCGGCGCGCCGCAGGCCTCGACCACCGTCGGGAAGTCGGCCGAGGTCGAGGCTGCGACGGCGTAGAGCCCACCTTCACGGCGCAGGAGCAGGAGCCCCGCTTCGGCGAACACGAGACCGAGTGCTGCGTGGACGAGCTGCCGGTGGGCATCGACCTCCGTCCGGGCTCGACTGACCCACTCGCACGCCGCCGCCATCGCGAGGGCCGGGTCGCGGAGATCGGTGCCGGGACGCCGTGCGAGCACGAGCGCACGCGGGCCGAGTGTCGCGAGCGCCGCGCCGACGCTCGGCCCTGCGAGGAGGAAGTCGTCGACCGCGGCACCCCCACCGCGGTCGACGATCTCCAGCCGGAGCACGTCGACCCCATGCGAGGCGAGGTGCTCGGTCACCGCCGCGAGGCCCCCGGGCCGGTCGGGCAGGCGGAGCCGGACCAGTTCCGTTCCCTTCGGCCCGCGGGCCCTCGGTGCATCGACGGGGGCCGGCCGGCGGATGTCGGCGCCGGCACGGGCCCCTCTATGCGGCAGCGACGAGCCGTTCATACGAGATGCCTTCTCCTTCCAGTAGAGCGCTGAGGGTGTCCTGGAACACGTGTGGGTTCGAGCGGTTGGCCGAGCGCCAGCGCCGCTCGTCGAGGTACGCCGGGAGGTATTTCACGCTGAGAGAGTGGTGGGGGCCGACGAGCCTGCGGACGCGGGCGACGACCCGGACGTTGGCGCGGTCGCGGTCGGCGCCGCTCTCCCGTTGCTCCGCCTCGACGAGGCTGCGCAGGAGCTCGGCTCCCCGACCGTGCATCGCGGCACGGATCCGGTGGGCGGCGAACCAGGCGGTCTTGTAGCTCCCGCCGATTGCCCGTCGCAGCTCGTTGGCCGAAAGCCCGTTCGGCGCGGCCAGCATCAGGTGGACGGCGACGAACCACTTCCAGACCGGGAGGTGCGAGGCGTGGAAGAGCGTTCCGGCTGTGACGCTGAACTGGTAGCGGCACGAGTAGCAGTGCCACTTCGAGCGGGACTCGAGCCACAGGAGGCGGCTCCTCTCCGAGCAGCGAGGGCACTCGACGCCGCCGGGCCAGCGAAGGTCGGCGAGGAACTCGCGGCATTCCTGCTCGAACACGGCATCGTCGGAGATGTCCGGGAGGCCGAGCCGCGCTGCGACCTCGCTGCGGAGAACGGAAAGATCAGGTGATTTGAACGTGCGCATGACGAAGCTCCTTCTGATCGGAAGATCGGAAACTGAGCTGCGTCGCTCGGAAGAGGCGCCCATCGCCCCACACGCGTCACATGAGCTGCGACGCCTTGCCGACGTCAACGCCGGCCGGCGGCCCGCCCTTTCGTGCCGCCGTCGACGACGGTAGCCGAAGAGGGGGCCGCTGGCAAATCCACCCTACGACTGCTGTCCGCCGGGCCCACCCGCGGGCGGGCCGGTCGAGTTGACCATGTCGTCGACGTGCG
>CAWDGP010000009.1:0-85348 GCA_963801905.1 uncultured Actinomycetota bacterium
ACAGGCAAGAACCCCGGCGGGGAGATCCGCGGGCAGGTCAAGGGCAGCATGTAACACGCTGTCGGGCTGCGGGCCCCGCGTGGTCCCGCAGCCCCGTCAGCCGTTGACGATCCGGTAGCGGTCCGCTCTCTCGAACCCGCGCCGGGCCTCCGGACCGCTCCGGGCCGCTCCGAGCGCTCAGGAGATTCCGTCGCTCCGGCTCGTCAGGGCACGCGTTCGAGAAGTCCGTGCGCTCGAGCGTTGCGGCCGCGGCGCGGATCACCCGGTACGGAAGGCCCGACCGCTCCGCGATCGCGAGCAGGTCGTGCCTCGCCGTCGGCGAGGCTGAGCACCCAGAGGAGCGCGGCCTCCGGGTTCGTCCCGTCGGGGACGCTCTGGTAGAGGCCGCGCCTCCCGAGTTGAGGCTCGCCGTAGCGGCGACGGGTTCCGGTAGGCGCGTTCGTCTCGACGACGTCGATGATCTCGAGGAGCGGCGCGAAAGGACGCGGCGAGCGCGCCGGCGTGACGAGATCGAGGTTGTCCGCCGACGAGTGATACTCGGGAAAGAGCCCGTGCGGCGTGCGCGAGAAGGTCCCGACCGGCAGGTCGAAGCCGGGTGAGCAGAACTGGCGCTCGTCTCCGCCGAGCGGCTCCCAGTCCGGTGACGATGCTCGCCGGCTCTCCGCGAGCACGTGCGCCGCGGCTCGGTCGATCGTCGCGTTGCCGCGGCGGCTTCGCTTGTACCTGAGCGGCCCGGGGTCGCCGACGCACGAGATCGCGAGCCCGTGGTGCACGCGGTCGAGCGTCTCGAGGTTGCGGCGAGCCAGCAGAGCGGCCCGAGCGTCCCCGGGCTCCAGAGCAGGCGATAGGTGTGGCGAGGCTCCTGTCGGGCGAGCGTCCGCGCGAGCGCCCAGAGCAGGACGACCCCCGAGAGGTTGTCGTTGGCGAGCGCCGGGTGACAGACGTAGGTGCTGAGCAGGAACTCCTCCTCCGAGGCGCCGCGGGATACGCACCTCGCCGGAGGTGAGCGAGCCGTCCTCGAGCGTCGAGTCGACCACGACGCGATACGCGCCCGTCCGGGAGCGAGTCGAGCTGTCGGCGGCTCATGCAGAACCCCCAGCGCTCCTCCCAGTACGACGTCCGGTACGGAACGAGGTCGGGATCGTCCGGATGCGTGAAGACGTGCTCGCGCAGCTCGTCGAGGTACATGGTGGCGTCGACGGGCCTGCTGTAGCCGAGCACGTGGAGCGACGAGTCGGCGAAGTCGACGACCCGCTCGCCGTCCGGCCCCTCGATCCAAGCCTCACGGATCGTCCATTCGCGCGGCACGGTCCAGTCGAACACCGTCGTCCCGGTCGGCGTCTCGACGATCTCGAGCGGGACGTCGCGTCCGAGCACCGCCAGCGTCTCCCGAACGCCGTCTCCGGTCAGGCTGCGAGGGAGCGGGAAGAGCTCGCGCATGAGCTCGATCATCTCCTCCCCGACGGCGTCGCCGTCGGGCACGGTATCCCAGTCGATCGGCATCGGCAGAAGACGTGCGAAGACTGGCGGACGGAAGATACTACCGGCCGAGCCTTGAAGTCCGCCGATCCTCGACTAGTGTGAGAGCGATGCGCGTTCTCGTCACCGGAAGCCACGGCTACATCGGCTCGGTGCTCGCGCCGTTCCTCGCCGAGGCCGGACACGACGTGATCGGGCTCGACACGCGCTTCTACCGCGGCTGCGACTTCGGACCCGAGCTCGGCGCAGGTGCGAGACGCTCGAGCGCGACGTCCGCGATGTCGGGCCCGCCGAGCTCGAGGGCTTCGACGCGATCGTCCATCTCGCGGCGCTCTCGAACGACCCGGTCGGCGACCTCGACCCGCGCTGACGGCGGAGATCAACCGCGACGCGACGGTCCCGCTCGGCCAGGGCGGCGCGCGAGGCCGGCGTGCGGCGGTTCGTCTTCGCCTCGTCGTGCTCGATGTACGGCGCGTCGGGAAGCGACGACACGCTCGACGAGGACGCACCGCTACGTCCGCTCACCGCGTACGCGGAGTCGAAGGTGCGCGCCGAGGAGGGGCTGTTCGCGCTCGCACGGGCCCGACTTCGCTCCGGTCTCGATGCGCAACGCGACCGTCTACGGCAGTTCGCCCCGACTCCGGCTCGACATCGTGCTCAACAACCTCGCGGCCTGGAGCCACACGACCGGGCCGGATCCGGCTCCTCAGCGACGGAACGGCCTGGAGGCCGCTGATCCACGTTCGCGACGTCGCGAAGGTCGCGCTCGCGTTGCTCGAGGCCCCGGAGGACAGGTGCAGCGGGGAGGCGATCAACGTCGGGTCGAACGCCCAGAACTACCGGATCCGCGAGCTGGCGGAGGTCCTCTCCGAGGTCACGGGCTGCGCGGTCGAGATCGCGGACGGCTCGACCGCCGACCATCGCTCCTACCGCGTCGACTTCTCGAAGCTCGGAACGAATGTTCCCGATCCTGACGCTCGACTGGGACGCCGGTCGGGGGCGCCGCGAGCTCGTCGACGCTTACGAGCTCCGCGGCCTGAGCATCGAGGACTTCGAGGGCGATCGGTACGTTCGCCTCCGTCGACTCCGCCGCCTCCTCGAAGAGGGAGCGCTCGACGCAGAGCTTCGCTGGCGAGTCTAGAACGCTTCTCAGCTGTAGCTGAGGGCCCGTCCGCAGAACCGAGGCCGACCCGCTCGCTCGACGGGGGGAATGTCCAAGACGTTGGTCTAGTTCGTGGGCTAATTCGTCACACGCAGCCAAATTACTGGAGTAACTTGAGCCGACCAAGCAGCAGTGTTCTGGCTCCAGGGGAAAGGGGAAGGGGATGTCGGCAACAGCTCATACGAGTGATGTCGTCGCGCCGCCGCAGACCACTGCGCCGGCGGTGGCGAGTCACCAGGCCGACGTCACCGCGGGTCGTCATCGGCGCGGCCGACTCGTTCGGCGCGCCCTGTCCGTCGCCGATGTGATCGGCCTGTCGATTGCGTTCTTCACGGCTTTCGCCGTCGGGGACCGCGGCACGTCTCTCGGGTCTGGGCGCTTCGTGCTCGAGATGACGCTCTTCCTGTTGACGATCCCGCTTTGGCTCGTCTTCTCGCGAACGCTCGGCCTCTATGGATTCGACGACGCGCGCGCCGATCACTCGACCGCGGACGAGACGCTCGGCGTCATCAACCTCGTGACGCTGGGGACATGGGTCGTGTTCGTCAGCGCCTGGGCAACCGATCTCTCTCATCCGCAGCTCCAGCGCCTGGTCACCTTCTGGGCTCTCGCGCTCGTACTCGTCCTCAGTGGGAGGGTGGTCGCCAGGTCGTTTGCAAGGAAGACCGATGCGTACGTTCAGACCAGCGTCGTCGTCGGTGCGGGACACGTAGGTCAGCTCGTCGCCCGAAAGATTCACCAGCACCCCGAGTACGGGATCAAGGTCCTCGGTTTCATCGACGAGAATCCCAGAGCCCGGAGAGCCGAGGTCTGCCATCTGCCCGTGCTCGGAGGCATCAACGACCTGGACGATGTCGTCTCGGTGCACGGGATCGAGCGGGTGATCGTCGCATTTTCGGGCGAGACGGACCTAGGGACGATGGAGCTCGTTCGCTCGCTCCGGGACAAGAACGTGATGGTGGACGTCGTCCCGAGGCTGTACGAGCTCGTGGGCCCCGAGCAGACATCCATCTCATCGAAGGCCTCCCGCTCCTGACGCTCCCGCCGGCCCGCCTGCCGAGAACCTCATTCATGGTGAAGCGTCTGCTGGACGTGCTCGGGTCCGGCGCTCTGCTGATTCTCTCGCTCCCGGTCTTCCTGATCGCAGCGATCCGAATCCCTCGCGAGTCGCCGGGGCCGATCTTCTTCCGCCAGACGCGGCTCGGACTGAACGGACGGCCGTTCACGGCGCTCAAGTTCCGCACGATGAGGGTCGACACGGATCAGGAAGCACATCGCGACTACATCAGGACGACGATGACGCCCGATGCCGAAATGAACGCAAACGGGACCTACAAGCTCTCACGCGAGTCGGAGGTGACACCGTTCGGCCGCTTCCTGCGCCGCACTAGCCTGGACGAGCTTCCGCAGCTCCTCAACATCCTCCGAGGTGACATGTCCCTCGTGGGCCCACGCCCGTGCATCGACTACGAGACGGAGTTCTTCCGGCCGCACCACTTCGATCGTTTTCTCGTGCCGCAGGGGCTCACCGGGCTCTGGCAGGTCACGGCGCGCGCCAACTCCACCTTCGGAGAGGCCCTCGAGATGGACGTCGCTTACGTTCGCGCCTGGTCGCTAGGCCTCGATTTCAGGCTGCTCCTGCGGACGCCGGTGGCGATGATTCGGCAGCGGAGGTCAACAGCGTGAACCCCGTCCGCATCGCCGTGGTGGGCCTTGGCTACTGGGGTCCCAACCTCGCGAGGAACATCCAGGAGCTCGAGTGCGCAGAGCTCGCAGCCCTTTGCGACATGAACGCGGAGCGCCTGGGGGCGGTCGCGCGCCGGTTTCCGAAGGCAGTGAGCTACGCCGACTTCGCAATGGTTCTGTCCGACAGCTCGATCGAGGCCGTCGCGCTCGCCACCCCTGTCACGTCGCACTTCCCTCTTGCCCGTGCCGCGCTCGAGTCCGGCAAGCACGTCCTGGTAGAGAAGCCTCTCGCTGCCTCCTCGGCAGAATGCCTGGAGTTGATGCGCCTCGCTGACGAGCGCGGTCTCGTGCTGATGCCCGGGCACACCTTCCTCTACAGCCCGGCTGTTGTCGCGATTCGTGAGCTCATCGTGAACGGCGATCTGGGCGAACTGTGCTTCATCTCGACGAGCAGGGTCAATCTGGGCCTTCATCAGGCGGACGTCAGCGTCGCCTGGGACCTCGGCCCCCATGACTTCTCGATCCTCCGCTACTGGCTCGACGAGGCGCCCACGCACGTAAGCGCGTTGACGCGCGGATTCGTGATGCCGTCGATCCCCGACGTGGCGTTCGTCGACCTCGAATATCAGGGCAGGTTCGTCGCCCATGTCGAGCTTTCGTGGCTCGCGCCGAGCAAACTCCGTCGTACGACTATCGTAGGGTCGGAGAAGATGATCGTCTACGACGATACGAGCTCGGAGCCCGTGCGAATCTTCGACTCGGGCGTCGTGTTCAAGGATCCCGAGACATTCGGTGAGTTCCAGCTCAGCTATCGGGCCGGAGACATCGTTTCCCCTCGGATCAACGCAGCAGAGCCGCTCTCACTCGAGCTGCGGGACTTCTGCGGCTCGATCAGATCCGGCAGCGAGCCGCGCTCGTCCGCCACTGTGGGCCTCGAGGTCGTCCGCACGATCGAGGCCGTGGATCGGTCGCAGAGTCTCGGCGGAGCGAGAGTGCCGACCCAGGAGCCTGAGCAACTCGTACAGGAGCTCGAGCAACTTGCGCTCAGCTAGCAAGACGACGCTGGGGCCGACGCCGGGTGACGTGTCGAAGAGCTCCGAAGCTGAATCCGGAGCCGAGATGAAGGTCGGAGATCGGGTTCAACTGCGTCCTCCTCTGGAGATCCTCTCCACCCTCGACCCTAGCGGATGCCTGAGCGGGCAGCCCTTCATGCCGGAGATGCTGGAGTACTACGGTCGTTCCTTCCGCGTGTCTGCTCTGGCAACGCGTGTCTGCGACACCGCTACTGGGTGGCCGGGCGTCCGGCATCTCGACAAGACTGTCCTGCTCGAGGATCTTCGCTGTAGCGGAAAGGCACACGGCGGATGCCAGGCTCAATGCCGCCTCTACTGGAGGACGGAGTGGCTTGGCCCGGCTGATCCGAGCGAGGACACCGTCGACTTCCTTCCGGCAGACCTCGAGCAGCTCGAGCGCTTCGTGCGAGATCATACGAAGCAGGACGACTCGCCTCGAGACGAGCCTCTCTATCGTTGCCAGGCGACCGAGCTTCCTCGGTCAAGCGAGATCGTGTCGCAGTGGGATGCCCGATCTCTCCTTTCGGAGGCGGTGAACGGCAACGTTACGAAATGGAGCTACGCCCGTATTTCCATTCGATTAGTGCTCGAGGAGATCGCCAGGCGGTTGCGCCTTCCGATCGAAACGGTGTTCCCGTTCAAGCAGTCGAAACTCAGTGAGAACATTCCATCAGCGACAACCCCAGCGGAATCGAGCCTCGCCCCCGGCGATCTCGTCCGAGTCCGGTCCAGGGAAGAGATCCTGAGAACGCTCGGGCCAAACGGGAAGAACCGCGGCTTGTGGTTCGACAGGGAGATGCTGCCCTTCTGCGGAAAGACCTCGCGGATTCAGACGAAGGTCGAGCGCTTCATCGACGAACCAACGGGTCGTTTCGTCGAGCTCAAGAGCGATTGCTACATCCTCGAAGGCTTCGTCTGCTCGGGCGAGCTGAGCGCGAGGCGTTGGTTCTGCTGTCGACAGATCTACCCCTGGTGGAGGGCGTGCTGGCTCGAGAAGATCGCGGATACCGCCGCGCGCGAGCCCGACGGTAGCGCCGTTCATCCAGCCATGGATCCGACGGCGGGACCGCTGCCTCCCAGCAGCTGATCGCACGGGGTACAAGCGGCACCGACGTTAGACCTTCGGGCTAGGGCGAACCAACCCCTGGTTTCGCTGTGGCGCAGGGGTCGTTCCGTACCGTGAGTCGTGTGCGCTGCGGCGCGGCGCCCGACCCTTTAGAGGAGGAACTACGTGAAATCGAAGAAGACGCTTGCCGCGTTGATCGGGCTCGTTGTGGGCCTGGCCCTGTTCATCATCCCGATCGCCGCAGCACACCATCCGGTCATCACGGTCAGCATGAACTGCAACGGGACGGTGAGCTACACCGTGACCGCCTGGCAGACGAACGACAACGCAGCGCGCACGTTCACGGGAGTGAAGGTCTACTGGGGATCGACGGTCGTCGGCACCGGGAACTTCAACGCGGCCGACAACTTCACGTTCTCCGGAAGCTTCACCCCCAGCCCGAGCGTGACCTCCATCACCCTCACTGCGGACACCAACGGCACCTGGGGTGACGGGTACACCGGTCACGACACCTACTCGGACACGGCCACCCGGCCGACGAACTGCGTGTCGGTGACGACGAACCTCTCGTCGTCGTCGGTCACGGCCGGGAGCGCCGTCCATGACTCCGCCACGCTGCACGGACAGACGAGCAACGCGGGCGGCACGGTCACCTACAAGGCGTACACCGACAGCAGCTGCACCCAGGGCGCCCAGAGCGGCCGGCACGAAGACGGTCACGAACGGGCAACGTGCCCGGACTCGGACCCGATCACGTTCAACTCCGTCGGCGACTACTACTGGCAGGCGAGCTACAGCGGCGACAGCAACGGCAACAACGCCGTCAAGAGCACCTGCACCGATGAGCACCTCGTCGTCACCAAGAAGTCGCCGACGATCGCAACCGTGCTCTCGCAGTCGACCATCACCGTCGGCGGGAGCGTCAACGACACCTCGAACCTCACCGGCGCGACCTCCAACGCGGGCGGGACGGTGACCTACAGCGTCTACTCGAACGCGAGCTGCACCGGCGGCGCCCAGGACGCGGGGACGAAGACCGTGACGAACGGCGTCGTCCCGAACTCGAACTCGCTCACCTTCAACACTGCCGGCGACTACTACTGGCAGGCGAGCTACAGCGGCGACTCCAACAACAACGCCGCCAAGAGCCCGTGCACGAGCGAGCACCTGGTCGTGAACCCGAAGTCGCCGACGATCGCCACGACGCTCTCCTCGTCGACGATCACGGTCGGCGGAACGATCCACGACTCCGCGACCCTCACCGGCGCGACCTCGAACGCCGGCGGAACGGTCACCTACACCGTCTACACCGACTACGAGCTGCACCCAGGGCGCGCAGGGCGCCGGCACGAAGACCGTCACGAACGGCGTCGTGCCCGACTCGAGCCCGGTCACGTTCAACTCGGCCGGTGACTACTACTGGCAGGCCAGCTACAGCGGCGACGCGAACAACGCCGCGAAGACCAGCCCCTGCACCGACGAGCACCTCGTCGTGACCCAGACCACCCCGTCGGTCGCGACCGCCCTCTCGGCGTCGCAGGTCTCCGTCGGCGCGCCGGTCCACGACACCGCCACGCTGTCGGGCGTCACCGGCACTGCCGGCGGCACGGTCACCTACACCGTCTACACCGACACGAGCTGCACCCAGGGGGCGCAGAGCGCCGGCACGAAGACCGTCACGAACGGCATCGTCCCCGACTCCGACCCGATCACGTTCAACACGTCGGGCGACTACTACTGGCAGGCCAGCTACGGCGGCGACCCCAACAACGGCGCCGCCAAGAGCACCTGCACCGACGAGCACCTGGTCGTGAATGCGAAGTCGCCGAGCATCTCGACCTCGCTGTCTGCCCCGACGATCACCGTCGGCGGCACGGTGCACGACTCCGCCACGTTGACCGGCATGACGGCGACCGCCGGCGGCACCGTCACCTACACGGTGTTCGGCGACAGCGAGTGCAGCCGGCAGGTGCAGGACGGGGGTACGAAGAACGTCACGAACGGCATCGCCCCCGACTCCGACCCGCTCACCTTCAACACGGTCGGCGACTACTACTGGCAGGCCACCTACACGGGCGACCAGAACAACAAGGCCGCCAAGAGCCCCTGCACCGACGAGCACCTCGTCGTGAACCAGACGACACCGTCGGTCTCGACGAGCCTCACGCCCTCGACGATCACGGTCGGCGGCTCGGCGCACGACTCGGCCACCCTCACCGGCGTGACCTCCGACGCCGGCGGCACCGTCACCTACTCGGTCTACGGAAACGGCGAGTGCACCGGTCAGCCGCAGTCCGCCGGCGTGAAGACCGTCACGAACGGTCTCGCGCCCGACTCCGACCCGATCACGTTCAACTCGGCGGGTGACTACTACTGGCAGGTCAACTACTCCGGTGACGCCAACAACAGCGCCGCCGCGAGTGCCTGCACCAGCGAGCATCTCGTCGTGAGCCAGAAGCAGCCGACGATCTCGACGACGCTCTCGGCGACGTCGATCACCGCCGGCGGCACTGTGAACGACACCGCGAAGCTCGCGGGAGCGACTTCAGACGCCGGCGGCACGGTGACCTACACCGTCTACACGAACACCACCTGCACCGGCGGGGCGCAGGACGCCGGCACGAAGACCGTCTCGAACGGCGTCGTCCCGAACTCCAACACGCTCACCTTCCCGAACGCCGGCGACTACTACTGGCAGGCTGCTTACAGCGGCGACGCGAACAACGCCGCCTCGACCAGCCCCTGCACCAGCGAGCACCTGGTCGTGAGCTCGCCGCCGTCGCCGCCCTCGCCGCCGCCGGCGGCGCAGAACCCGGCGATCTCGATCACCAAGAACCCCAAGGGCCAGACGATCCAGAGCGGATCGAACGCGAGCTTCGCGATCACGGTGACGAACACCGGGAACGTGACGCTCACGAACGTCACGGTGTCCGACCCGCTCACGCCGGACTGCTCGAAGACGAGCGCGACGATCCCGGCGCTGGCATCGATGGCACCGGGCGCAAGCGTCAGCTACAACTGCTCGCTCGCGAACGTCAGCTCGAACTTCACCAACGTCGCGACCGCGACCGGCACGCCGCCCTCCGGGCCGAACGTGACCGCGAGCGACTCGGCGCCGGTGACGGTCACCGTGACGCCGCCGCCGCCGAGCCACCCGTCGATCGCCATCGTCAAGGATCCGAAGGCGCAGAGCACAACCCACGGCGGGACGGCGACCTTCCACGTCACCGTCACCAACACCGGCAACGTGACGCTGACCTCGGTCACCGTCGACGACCCGCTCTCGCCGAGCTGCGATCGCAACCTCGGCACCCTCGTGGCGGGCCAGGCGACGAGCTACAGCTGCACGAAGGCGGGCGTCCGGAGCGGCTTCCGGAACGTCGCGACCGTCACCGGCACACCGCCGAGCGGCCCCAAGGTGACCGCGAACGACCACGCCGACGTGAACGTGCCCACGCCGCCGAAGGCGAAGCCCAAGCCGCAGCCGAAGCCCAAGCCCAAGCCGCTGCACCCGAAGATCGCGATCGTCAAGAGCCCCAAGAGCCAGACGGTTGCGACCAAGGTCACGAACGAGCGCTCGGCGAGCGGAGCGACGAAGACCACGATCAGCTACGGCAGCGCCCACTTCACGATCACCGTGAGGAACACCGGGCAGGTCACCCTCCACGGGGTCGTCGTCGCCGACCCGCAGTCGAAGGGCTGCGAGCGGGAGCTGGGCACGCTTGCTCCGGGAGCATCCCGCAGCTACCAGTGCGGCCGCGACGTCGTTTCGAGCGGCTTCACGAACGTCGCCTCGGTGACCGGCACCTCGCCGACAGGGCAGAAGGTGCACGACTCCGACCACGCCGTCGTGAAGGTCGCCGTCAGGACGACGCACGACCGGCAGCGGCAACGCCGGGACGAAGAAGAAGCACCAGGCGGCATCGTTCACGCCGCCGAAGACGACGGCGAGCGGATCTCCGAGCTTCACCGGCTAGTCGATCACCACGGGTGGGGCGCTCCGGCGCCCCACCCGATCTCGTCTCGGCCACGAGACGCCGCGGCGACACGGCTGTAGGATTGCCCTTCCCCGAGCGGGGCGAACCACACGGAGAACGAAACCACCGGTGCATGACGAAACCTGCGAGCGTCGGAACGTCCTGATGGGCGCACCGGCCACGATCCGCGCCCTGCCCCTGCTCGGCGTCCTCTGCGCCCTGGCGGCGCTCGTTGTTCCCGCCGCGGGCCGGAGCGCGGGCGTCTCTCGATCGCTCGACGCGAAGGCGCTCATCCGCAAGGCGACGACGTTGACCACCCCGAAGATGAGCCACTGGGCGATCGTGGCACGGCAAGTGGACGTGCACCGGCTCCCGACCGTCGGCTCTCCCCTGGTCACGCGGCTCGACACGACGACGGCGGACGGCACCCAGAACATCGTCCTCATCCTCACCGGGGCGACGGTGCGGGGCGGCGGCACCTGGTACCTCGTCCGGCTCGCGATCCTCCCGAACAACTCGACCGGCTGGGTCCCGCGGAGCGCGCTCGGGAAGCTCTACATCCTCCACACGCACCTCTACGTCGATCGCGGCACCCAGACCGCCACCCTGAAGCGGGACGGCCGGACGATCTTCACGACGCGGATCGGCGTCGGCCGCCCCTACTGGCCGACGCCGGCCGGGCAGTTCTACGTCCGCGACAAGCTCGTCGACTTCCACAACGCGTTCTACGGGCCGCTCGCGTTCGGAACAAGCGCACGCTCGGCGGTCCTCACCGACTGGCCCGGCGGCGGCTACATCGGCATTCACGGCACGAACGAGCCGCAGCTCATCCCGGGCCGCATCTCGCACGGCTGCATCCGGGTCCCGAACGAGAAGATCCTCGCGCTCGCCAAGCTGATGCCGGTCGGGACGCCCGTGACGGTCTCGTAGCTCCCGCGCGAGGGATCCGGCCGGCGAGGGATACTCCCTACGCCATCCGGATCTGCACGCGGCCACATCTCAGCAGGCCGGAGGGCGACTGCGACCGTGAAGCTCGACCCTCTACCGACCGTTAGCACCTGCATCGAACCGCCGGGCTATGAACCCGTGAGCCCCGAGCTCGCGTTGGTCGACCCGGAGCTTCGCCGCTTGCTCCTGGCGGGCGACCCCCGTGCACTCTGGTTCAGAGTCGGCGAACCGCCCCTGGCACAGACCGCCCCGTGGCCGCCGATCGCGCCGGCTCCCGAGGCCCGGCCGCGCTCGAGATGGCGAACGTGGGAGGTCGCGGCTGCGGCCTCCGGCGCGGTGATCGCGATGCTGGTCGCCAACGCTCTCGGCGCGCTCCCCGACCCGGGTCGATCATCGCCGATACTCGAGCCGGCCGCTTCCGTCAGCGCGTCCTCGGGCGGCAAGGCAAGCGTTCCCGCCCCGTCGCACGCGGTATCCACTCGACCCCGACGCGCTGTACGCCCCGCACCGCCCAAGGCGAAACGCCCGGCGCCGACGAAGCCGAAACGACCGGCGCCGGCCAGGCCGACGGTGGTTCACCAACAGCTCGAGTGGGCGCCGGTTCAGGCAGCCGACTCCTACGAGGTCGCTCTCTACAGGGGTGCCACACGGGTCTTCAGCGAGCGGACACGGCGGGCATCGATCGAGATCGGCATCGCTCGCTCGCCGGCCGGCGCCGTCGGACACCGGGCCCTGTCGCCGGGCACGTACACGTGGTACGTCTGGCCGTGGCGGGGCGGGCACCGTCTTGGAAGAGCCGTCGTCGCCAGCAAGCTCGTGCTGACCGCCGCCGGAGCCTGAGAGACGCCGGTCGGCTCAGTCGAGCGATCGGCGCAGGCTGTCCGGCGCGTCCACCGCCGTCACCTGCGTGTGGGTCGCGGCGTAGATCGGATCTCCCTTGGCGTCGTAGCGATCCTTGACGCGAGCGATCTCGGTCACGACGAGCTTGATCTTGAAGACGGTTCCGTCGTCGAGGAGATACTCGTTCCAGTGCTCGCCGGTGGCGCGAAAGCCGACGACCTCGGCCTCGACCTCCTCCCCGCCGGACTGCCTGAACTTCCTCGTCCCAGCCATTCACCGACGGATAGTAAGGGACGGCTCGGCAGCTGAGGGGCTGCGGGACCGGCCCGGCCCCGCAGCCCGAAAGCCGCCTACATGCTGCCCTTGACCTGACCGCGGATCTCTCCGTCGGGTTCTTCGCGGTGTGGACGTTCGCGTACGTGTTACCGCTCTGGAGCGCCTTCGCGATGGCGGCGCTGATATGAGCGGTGCCGCTTGCAGGCGAGGTGCAGGGACCGCAGAGAGGGATGATCACCGGGCCCGCCTTGCCCTTCGCGCCCGAGTGGACGTGCGCGGCGGTGGCCGCCCCGGTCAGGTGCTTGAAGGTCAGCTTCCAGGTCATCTTCGTTCCGGTCACGGTGGCGCTGAAGCTCCCGCCGGCCCTGATCGAGGCACCCGACTCCTTCGGAACCTCCTGCCGGGTGTCGAGGTTGGCCTTGAAGCTCATCGACGACATCGACGGCCTCGCCACGGCGACTGCCGCGACGACGCCGACCACGGCGACGACGCCAAAGAAAAGCACTGTCATTCGCTTGCGCATCTAGGGATTCCCTTCCGATCGCTGATTTTGGCTCGGGAGCTTCATGAATTCTCCCAAGCGGTATTCGCTGGATCAAGCGCGCCGGATCGTTTGCTCGGTGCCGCATCGCGCCGTCCACCGGCGGCGAAGGCAACGCCACCCAGGATGAGCGCGAGCCCGGCGAGGGACTCCCAGCGTAGCGGCTCCCCGAGAAGCACCACGCCGTAGGCCAGCGCGACGGCCGGGATCGTGTAGGTGACGAGGATCGTCCGCGACGGGCCGGCGCTCGCGAGGAGAGCGAACAGCATCACGTACGCGATCCCGGTGCCGGCCAGGCCGAGGGCCAGCACAGAGCCGGTCTCCTTCCAGCCGGGCATGGTGGACGGGAGCCGCGTCAGCGCGACAGGTGCCGTGAGGACGGTTGCGACGACGCACGAGCCCGCGCCGATCAGGAGAGGATCGACCCCGGCGAGCTTCCTCGACGCGAACGTCGCACCGCACGCGTAGCAGAACGCGGCGAGCACGACCGCAAGCGCCGCGACGATCCCGCCGCCGCCGGGCGAGCCGAGGAGCAGCGCGACGCCGGCGAAGCCGACCAGGAACCCAGCCAGCCGCCGGCCCCCGACGCGCTCGAGCCCGAGACCGACGGCGATGAGGACGGTGAAGATGGGGGCGGCGCCCTGAAGGATCCCGGCCAGGCTGGAGTCGATCCTGGTCTCGGCCCACGCGAAGAGAAGGAACGGGATCGCGGTGTTCACGGTCCCGATCACGACGAGCGCCCACCAGACGGTGCGTGCCTGGCTCAGGACTCGACGCCGACCGGTGATGAGGGCGAGTGGCACGAGCACCGCCGCTCCGAGGAGCACCCGGAAGAAGACGAGCGCCCAGGGGTCGATCTCCCGGTCCGCGACGCGGATGAACAAGAAGGACGCACCCCAGACCAAGGTGAGGGCGGCGAGGAGGACGATGTCTCGGCGGGTCACTCTGGTGTTCTAACGGTCGGGAGGCACCCGCGTGAGACGACCAAGAGCCGTCCGGCAGCCCCGGCTAGACTGGCCTCCTGAGCGCCGTCGCAGAGCAGCCACTCCACCGCGCGCTCGGTCTCACCGACTGGGAGTTCGGGCGGATCCGGGAGTTGCTCGGGCGCGCGCCGAACGACTTCGAGCTCGCGGTCTTCTCGGTGCTCTGGTCGGAGCACTGCGGCTACAAGCATTCGGCGCCTCTGCTGCGGCGGCTGCCGTCGAGCGGCGAGCGCGTGTTGCAGGGGCCGGGCGAGAACGCGGGGGTGGTCGACATCGGCGGAGGCCTCGCGGTCGCGTTCAAGGTCGAGTCGCACAACCATCCGAGCGCAGTGGAGCCGTTCCAGGGTGCGGCGACCGGCGTCGGCGGCATCCTCCGCGATGTCGTCGCCATGGGAGCGCGGCCGATCGCTCTGCTCGACGGGCTCTGGTTCGGCGCTCCCGACTGGCACTTCCGTCGCGCGGTCGGCGGGATCGGGCAGTACGGGAACTGCCGTCGGGGTGCCGACCGTGGGCGGGACGACGGTCTTCGACGATGCCTACGCCGCGAACCCGCTCGTGAACGCGATGTGCGTCGGCCTCCTGCCAAGGGAACGCGTGCTTCGGGCGAAGGCGACGGGCCCGGGGAACCTGATCGTCCTCTACGGCGCGCTCACCGGGCGCGACGGAATCGGCGGCGCCTCGGTACTCGCGAGCCAGGATCTCGAGGGCTCCGACGAGAAGCGGCCCTCGGTGCAGATCGGCGACCCGTTCCGCGGCAAGGGGCTGATCGAGGTTTCCCTCGACCTGGTCGAGCGGGAGCTCGTCGTCGGGCTGCAGGATTGCGGTGCCGCCGGGCTCGCGTCCTCTCTAGCCGAGATGGCGTCGGGTAGCGCCGGGGTCGACGTCCACCTCGACCGAGTGCCGCTGCGCGAGCCCGATCTGGAGCCCTGGGAGATCATGATCTCAGAGTCACAGGAGCGGATGGTCGCCGTTGTCGAGCCGGGACGGCTCGACGAAGTCCGTGCCGCATGCGGGCGCTGGGAGCTTCCCTGCACCGTGATCGGCGAGGTGACGGGCCACGGCGAGCTCCGTGCGCTCTTCGAGGACGAGGTCGTCGGGGCGATCCCCGCCGGGCTCCTCACCGAGGAGACGCCGCGCTACGACCTCGCAATGGAGCCGCGCGAGGCGCCGGCTTCACCGCGTGCCGCGGTGAACGACGAGCCGAAGACGTGGATCTTCGAGCAGTACGACCACCTCGTCGGGTCGCGCACCGTGCGCCGGCCCGGCCTCGATGCGGCTGTCCTCCTGCTCGAGGGCACGCGCGGGCTTGCCGTCTCGCTCGACGGGCCGCGGATCGGCGAGCGGGATCCGTACCAGGCCGGCCGGCAGGCCGTGTACGGCGCGGCCCTGAACGTCGCGTGCGCGGGCGGAGAGCCGATCGCGCTCACCGACTGCCTCAACTTCGGCAACCCCGAGCGGCCCGAGATCGCCTGGGAGCTCGCCCGCGCGATCGACGGCATCGCCGACGCGGCCAACGAGCTCGGCATCCCGGTCGTGTCGGGGAACGTCTCGCTCTACAACGAGACCGGCGGACGCCCGATCCCGCCCACCCCTGTGGTGGGCTGCGTCGGACTCGTCGCCGACGTGACGCGGATCCCGTCGAGGTGGCGCCGCGGTGACCGCGCGGTCTTCCTACGCGGCGAGGGGCCGGAGCTCGTGCGCTTCGTCTGGCAGAACGCGGGACGGTTCACGCTCGCCCACGACGGCGCGGCTCGCGAGGCGGCCGCCTGGAGCGGCGTCGAGACCGGGCTTTCCTGTCCCGACGAAGCCGGGGTTCTCGTCGCCGTCGCGGACTCGAATCCGCTCGACTGGCATGACGCCGTGGAGCTCGGCGCCGTCTGATGTGCGGCGTCTTCGGCATCCGCGCACCGGGCCGCGACGTCGCCCGCCTCTCGTACTTCGGCCTCTACGCGCTGCAGCACCGCGGCCAGGAGTCGGCAGGGATCGCGGTGTCCGAGGGCGGCCGCCTGACCGGCCTCCGCGACCTCGGCCTCGTGGCGCAGGTCTTCGACGAGCAGAAGCTGTCGGGCCTCCGGGGCGAGCTCGCGATTGCCCACGCCCGATACTCGACGACTGGGTCGAACGCCTGGGCGAACGCGCAGCCGCTGATCCACCACGGCGCGGCGCGAACGGTCGCCCTCGGCCACAACGGCAACCTGACGAACGCCGACGAGCTCCGCGAAGAGCTCGGGCCGCGCCTCGGCTCGACGTCCGACAGCGAGGTGATCGCCGCCATGATCGCGGCAGACGAGCGCCCGCTCGACGAGGCTGCGGCCGGGGCGCTCGAGCGAATCGAAGGAGCGGCCGCCGTCGTCGGGCTGGCAGACGGGAAGCTGTTCGCCTTCCGCGACGCGTTCGGCTTCCGGCCGCTCGTGCTCGGAGAGCTGCACGGCGACCCCGTCGTCGCCTCCGAGACCTGCGCGCTCGACCTGGTCGGCGCGACGTTCGTGCGCGAGGTGCGCCCCGGCGAGCTCCTCATCGCCGGGGAGGACGGCGTCGAGTCGATCCAGGTGCTGCCGCGCGCGGGCGGAGGCGCGCTCTGCATCTTCGAGTTCTTCTACCTCGCCCGCCCCGACACGCGCCTCGACGGCGTCGAGGTGCACGGCGCTCGTGTGCGGATGGGCGAACGACTGGCCGCAGAAGCGCCCGCCGACGCCGACCTCGTCCTGCCGATCCCGGATTCCGGGACGCCGGCCGCGATCGGCTTCTCGCGCGGGAGCGGGATCCCGTTCAGCGAGGGGCTGATCAAGAACCGCTACGTCCACCGCACGTTCATCCAGCCGGAGCAGGGCATGCGCGAGCAGGGGATCCGGATGAAGTTCAATCCCCTCGACGAGGTCGCAGGCAAGCGCCTGGTGATCGTCGACGACTCGATCGTGCGCGGCTCGACGACTCGCCAGATCGTGCAGATGCTCTTCGACGCCGGCGCGGCGGAGGTGCACGTCCGCATCTCCTCGCCACCTGTCGTCTCACCGTGTTATTACGGCATCGACCTCGCCAGCCCGGCCGAGATGATCGCGGCCGGGAACACGGTGGAAGGCGTCCGCGCGGCGATCGGTGCCACGACGCTCGCCTACCTGTCGTTGGAGGGGCTGCAAGGGGCGACCGAGCGGCCGGCGTCGTCGCTCTGCCGCGCCTGCCTCACCCGCGAGTACCCGACGCGTATCCCTGCCTCGACCGAGAAGCTCCGGTTCGAGGCGGTTCGGTGAGGGCTCTCAGCAGTCGGCGAGGGCGCTGAGCGCCCCGCAGATCTGGGCCCGCCGCGACCCGAGATCGCCGATCCGCGTCGTGAGCGCCGACCGGTGGACGCGTTGGAGGTTGTCGAACGAGGCGGCACACTCGACGTCCAGTCCCTCGGCCTCGCCGAGCGCGATCTCGGTCGGGATCGCGCGCACACTGCGCGTCACCGGCGCGACCACAACGCCGGCGAGCACCGGCACTGCCTCCGACCGCGTGACCACCAGCACCGGTCTCCGCTTGTCCTCAGCCTCCGCCCACCAGATCTCGCCCTGGCGAGGAGCGCTCACCACGGCTCCTCTCCGATGAGGCTCCGGGTCGCCTCCTCGAGCCCCGCAAGCTCGTCCTCGGTCTGTGGCTTGCGACGGTAACCATCGACGATTGCCGCGCCGATCTGCCGCCGCCGGTGCGCATCGACCAGACGCTCGAGGGCGATGCGAACTGCATCCGACCGTGTGGCTGCGACACCGTCGGCGACGAGAGCGTCCACCTCGGCCAACAGTGCGTCGTCGAGTCGCGTAACGAGCTGTGCCATGCATATAGCATAACGATATGTCATGCGAGGTGGAGTGTCCCCAGGCCCCGCGTGCTCATGCTCAGAGGGTGCAGTCGAGTGGGCGACTTCGCAAGTTGACCGCGTCGGACCCCGGCTCGCGGGGACACGGCCTACCCGTTCACCACGCTGAACGTTCTCGTGTCGAGCGTGAAGGCCTCCTTTCCGCCTGCGATCAGGAGCTTGTGGCCGTCGAGGGTGAGCTTCGCCGAGCCGATTGCCATGCCCTGACCCTGCCCTGCCCACTGCCACGGGATGCCGATGCAGACCGCGGTGCGGCTCACAGTGTCGAGCGCGTGGACGAATGGGTAGTTGTTCGACTGCTCGTAGAACGTGTAGACCCAGCGTCCGTTCCCGGACGTGGCGCGGTCGACGGGGTAGCCCTGCATCAGCCAGCCGGCCTGGCGCTTGTCCGCGATCGCACCGGGCAGGAGCTTCCCGGCGCGGAGGTCGTAGGCCTTCACCTGGTACCGCGTGCCTGAGGGGCTCTGGAGGTGGTGGATCAGGTAGAGCCACCGGCCCTGCGGAGAGAGCGCATCGAAGCTGTAGTCGCCCCGCAGCGAGATCGTGCGCGAGAGCCGTAGGTCGCGTGTCGAGATGACGGCGAAGCCCGAGCGCACACGGAGCTGCCCGTCCGGGTGCACGTTACTCCCGAGGACGAGCGTGCTCCCGTCGACGCTGAGCCCTCCGTGCGCTCCCCTGATCGTCACCATGGGAACGCCCCAATCGCCGGAGAGCGTCGCGCGGGCCACGACCTTGCCCTCGACGCGCTTCGAGAGCGTGGTGGCCGCTCCTTGGGCGGTCGTGACGTAGCTGACCTCGGCGATGCTGACGGCGCCGTTCACGTCGGGCAGCGAGGGGCCGATGCCGGCGGCCGCCCCGGTGACGAGGAGGGCGAACGAGACCGCGATCAGTCCGGCGAGACGCATCTTGTGGCTCCTTTCCGAAGCAGGCATTGTCTCCACTCATACACCTGCCGCACTGCTCAGGTTCCACGGAGCTCGCCGGCGAGGTGCAGCGCCTGCTTCTCGTTGAGCGCGGGACCCTCGAGGCGATAGAGGATCCCGTCACGCTCCCAGAGGAGGACATGTCCAGCGAGCCGCGGCGGCGCGCTCGGAGAAACGTAGACGTGCTCCTCGCCCGAGATCCAGATTCCCGGTGAGTCGCCGACACGGACGCCTGAGACCCCCGTCGAAGGGCCGACAACCTTCTTGAAGAAGATCGAGCCGCCGACGCCGATCCGCGTCTCCGAAAGGAGCACCGGCCCGCCGACGTCGAGGAGCGCCGAGACCGCGCCGTGGTCGAGATAAAGCTGCGGCTGCGAGCGCAGCGGGGGCAGGGCGGCCGGCGCCGACAGCGCCCGGCGGGCCTGCTCCGCGCTCACCGGCGCGCCGAGCCCGGCCGCGAGTGGGCGCTCCTGGGCCGGCGGGAGCACTCGGACCCGCTCGATCGACACCCCCTCGAGGTGGAGCGCACGCAGGATCGCGCTTCGAGCGCCCGGCACTGCCAGCGCGACGGCGAAGGCCACGAGCACGGCCGCGAGGACGAGCACCAAGCCCCAACGGCGGGGACGACGCGTCTCGGCAGGCAGCGACGGCTCCGGCACCGACGGCCAGGCGACCTCTGCAGCCGCCGACCTCAGTACGCGCTCGAGCTCACCCATGGCGCTCTCTCAGGGCGTCGAGCGCACGCGACGTGCGCGACTTCACCGTACCGCGGCGGACGCCGAGCGCTGCTGCTGTCTCCGCTTCTGACAGATCGAGGAGATACCGGCACCCGAGGACGAGCCGCGCCTGCTCGGGCAGCGCGTCGAGCGCGGCGAGCACGCGGCGGCTCTCGTCCCCGGCGACGGCGAGCGTCTCGGGGGACGGGGCCGCGTCCCCCGAGACGTGACCGCCCGCGGCTCTCAGCTCGAGACGCGCACGGCGGCCCGACGAACGGCGGCGGTTGCGCGCCTCGTTCGCCGCGATCCGCAGGAACCATGGCCGGAACGGTCGAGTCGTGCGGAACCGCCCGAGCGCGCGCCAGGCCTTGATCAGCCCCTCCTGCGCGGCGTCCTCCGCCTCGGCGCGGCTCCCGGTGATGAGATAGGCGAGTCTGACGGCGGTCTCCCAGTGGGGCCGGACGAGCTCCTCGAACGCGCGGCCGTCACCGGCGCGCGCACGGCGCACGAGCTCCCGCTCGGGCGGTGGACGGCCCTCCACCTCCGAGCTACACCGCCCGGAGGAGGACGGTTCCGCGTCACCGGGCGCGCGCGGGCTCCTGGCCGAACGTCTTCGCGCGGCCGTACCGCACCGCCCGCGCGACCTGCGCCGGGTCGTAGCCCTGCTCGATCAGCTCCTGCTTCAGCTCCCCCTCCTCGGCGAGGCGCAGGAACAGCCACGCGAGCGCCCCGAGCGTCACGGCGCCGCCTTCCCCCATCATCACGACGCCCGCGAGGTTCTGGTCGTGGACGGCCGAGATCCCCCACAAGGGATGCGCGTGTACGTACCAGGGGTAGAAGACCGTGGTCGACCAGATGAAGATATTGCCGAGGATGGTCTCGATGAAGCGGACGGCGACGATGTAGCCGATCTTCCAGCCGGTACCGAACCACTCGGGCGCCGGCAGCGTCTCGAGCACCGGCGACCACATCAGGCACCCGCAGCTGAACATCAGGAAATGCTCGAGCGCGTGAACGCCGCTCGAGTGCAGCGCCGCCTGGTAGAGCACCGGCAGGTGCCAGAGATAGAGGTTGACGGCCCAGACCGGGAGCGCCACGAGCGGGTTGGTGAGGAACCGGAGCCGGTCGACGGGCTTGAGCGCGAGCACGGGCCGGAGCACGGGCCCCGTCAGGCCGGCGACGAAGCAGAGCGGCGCCAGGTCGCCGAGGATCACGTGCTGGCCCATGTGGATGAAGAAGAAGTCCTTCTCGCCGAGCTCGTCCACCGGCGAGTTGAGCGCGATCACGACGAGGAAGATCCCGAGCCAGAAGAAGAACTGCCGGCTCTTCGGGACCGGAAGACCGCGGCGCGCGAGCGTGCGAGTGCGGCGCAGATAGAGGACCGAGACCACCAGAGTCGGAATGATCTGGAGCGGCTCCAGGTTCCAGGTGGTGGCGGCCGAGGCGAGCACCTCTGAAGTGTGGCGCCGTAGACTCAGGTCGTGGGGGCTGAACGGCACAGCTACGCGGGCGCGGGAGTCTCGCTGGCGGTCGCCGAGGGCATCGTCGGACGGCTTCGGGGCGCGGTCGAGTCCACCGGCGCTACCGGTTTCGGCGCCTTCGCGGGGCTCCACCCCATCGACGACCGGCGCCTGCTGGCCGCCTCGACCGACGGGGTCGGGACGAAGCTCATCCTCGCCCGCGCGCGCGGGCGCCTCGCCGACTGCGGGCGCGACCTCGCCGCGCACTGCATCAACGACGTGGCGACGACGGGTGCGACCCCGCTCGTCCTGCTCGACTACGTGGCTGCGAACGCGATCGACCTCGAGCAGGTCGCAGGGCTCGTGGAGGGCGCCGCCGAGGTGTGCCGGGCGGCCGGAGTCGCGCTGGTCGGCGGCGAGACGGCCGAGCTCCCCGGGATCTACCGCGACGACGAGCTCGACTTCGCCGGCACCTGCGTAGGCATCGTCGACCGCGACGATCTCATCGACGGGAGCACCGTCGCAGCGGGTGACGCGGTGATCGGCGTCGCCTCCGCCGGCGTGCATGCCAACGGCTTCACGCTCGTTCGCCGCGTCCTCGAGCTCGAGGACTACGACGGCCCCGACCTGCTCGCCCCGACCCGCCTCTATCTCGAGGAGGCTCGCGCGCTCCGAGGCCGCGCCAAGGCCTTCGCCCACGTGACGGGCGGCGGCATTGCCGGCAATCTCGGCCGGGTCGTTCCCGACGGGCTCCGGGCCGAGATCGACTGGGACGCCTGGGCGCGGCCGCCGGTGTTCGGCTGGCTCGCCCGGCACGTCGCCGAGAAGGAATTGCGTCGCGTCTTCAACCTGGGGATCGGCTGGTGCGCCATCGTCGCGGAGCCCGCGCCGAGCGAGCTCGTGATCGGGAGGATCATGTGATCGGCGTGCTCGTCTCGGGGTACGGTTCGAATCTGCAGGCCCTGATCGACGCCGGCCTGCCGGTCGCAGCGGTTGGGTCCAACCGGAAGGACGCTTACGCTCTCGATCGTGCACGCGCAGCCGGGATCCCGACCGCGACCTTCTCGCTCGACTGCCACGAGAGCCGCGAGGAACGCGACCTCGTCATGGCGACCTGGCTCGAGGAGCACGGCGTCGAGCTCGTCGTCCTCGCCGGGTACATGCACCTCCTCACCAGGCCCTTCCTCGCCCGCTTCCCGGGCCGGATCGTGAACGTCCACCCCTCCCTGCTCCCGGCCTTCCCCGGCGCCCACCCGATCGAGGACGCGGTCGCCGCGGGCGTCGACACGACCGGCGTCACCGTGCACCTGGTCGACGAGGGCGTCGACACCGGACCGATCCTGGTTCAGGAGCCGGTGCCGGTCGAGCCGCGCGAGACGCTCGCGGAGCGGCTGCACGCGGTCGAGCACCGCCTGCTTCCAGAGACCGTGGCGGGACTGATCGCGGCATGAGGGCTCTGATCTCGGTCTACGACAAGCACGGGATCGAGACGTTCGCGGCGGGGCTCGCCCAACTGGGCTTCGAGCTCGTCTCGTCGGGCGGGACGGCCACGTTCCTGGTGGAGAACGGGCTCAAGGTGACGCGCGTCGAGGACGTGACCGGAGCGCCCGAGATGCTCGGCGGCCGCGTCAAGACGCTCCACCCGGCGATTCACGCCGGGATCCTCGCCCGGCGCGACCTCGAGGAGGATCGCGCCACGCTCGCCGAGCACGGAATCGCGCCGCTCGACCTCGTCTGCGTCAACCTCTACCCGTTCACCTCGCTCACCGGCCGCTTCGGCGTCGACGAGGCCGACATCATCGAGATGATCGACGTCGGTGGGCCGTCGCTCCTCCGCGGCGCCGCCAAGAACTTCGCGCATGTCGCCCCCGTGTGCCGGCCCGAGCAGTACGACCCGGTGCTCGCCGAGCTCTCCGGCGGCGGGCTCTCGCCGGAGACGCGCCGGGCGCTCGCCGCGGAGGCGTTCGCGGTCACGGCCGCCTACGACGCCGCGATCGCGCGCTGGTTCGCAGAAGACCAGTACTTCCCCGAGCAGCTCACGCTCACCTTCCGCAAGGTCGCCGACCTCGCGTACGGCGAGAACCCGCACCAGACCGCCGCGTACTACGAGGAGGTCGGGTCGCGAAAGCACCTGCTCTCGCGGGTGAACCAGCTCGGCGGCAAGGCGCTCTCGTACAACAACCTCGCCGACCTCGAGGCGGCGCGCCGGATCATGCGTGAGCTCGAGGAGCCGGCCGCGGTGATCGTGAAGCACGCGAACCCCTCGGGCGTCGCGATCGCCTCCGAGATCGAGCACGCGTATGCGCGCGCTCTCGCCGCCGACCCTGTGTCCGCCTTCGGCTGTGTGCTGATGCTGAACCGCCCGGTCGACGCGGCCCTCGCCGGGCAGATCGCGGAGCAGTTCGTCGAGGTGGTACTCGCGCCCGAGTATGACGACGCGGCACTCGAGGTGCTCGGCACCAAGCCGGCGCTGCGGATCCTCCGGGACCGGGAACGCCGGGTCGACACGCCCAACGAGCGCGACTACAAGCGTGTCGTCGGCGGCCTGCTCGTGCAGCAGCGCGACAGTATCCCTGAGACCACCGAGGGTATGACGATCGTGACCGGCTCGCTCGAGGAGAGCCGGTGGGGCGACGTCCTCTTCGCGTGGAGGGTGTGTAAGCACGTCAGCTCGAATGCGATCGTCCTCGCCAAGGACGGACAGACGATCGGGATCGGCGCCGGCCAGATGAGCCGCGTCGACGCCGCGCGGATCGCGATCGAGAAGGCACAGGAGCTCGGTCACGAGATTGCGGGAGCGGTGCTCGCGAGCGACGCGTTCTTCCCGTTCCCGGACGGGCCGCAGCTCGCGCTCGACGCGGGTGTCACCGTTCTCGTCCAGCCGGGCGGGTCGAGGCGCGACGACGAGGTGCGAGCCGCGGTCGAAGCGGCGGGCGCAACGATGATCTTCACCGGCCGCCGGCACTTCCGCCACTGACGGAATATGAGTCGCGGCGGGTACGTTTGGGCCGGGTAACGAAAACGGGAGGGAGTGGAGAGATGGCCGAGCTGGACCCGCGCCGATGGAAGGCGCTCGCGGTGGTTGCCGCGGCGTACTTCATGACCATCCTGGACGTCGCGATCGTCAACGTGGCGCTGCCGACGATCGGGAAGGACCTCAACTTCTCGCGCGACGACCTGCAGTGGGTCGTGACCGCGTATGCGATCACGTTCGGGGGATTCCTGCTGCTCGGTGGGCGCGCCGCCGACATTCTCGGGCGCCGCCGCGTCTTCCTGGTCGGCGTCGTCGTGTTCACCACGGCCTCGCTCTTCTGCGGTCTCGCGTGGTCCGAGGGGGTTCTCATCGCAGCGCGTGCCGTTCAGGGCTTCGGCGCAGCGATCATCTCCCCGGCCGCGCTCTCGATCATCACCACGACGTTCCCCGAGGGCGCGGAGCGGAACAAGGCGCTCGGCGTCTGGGGAGCGATGGGCGGCTCCGGCGCCGCAGTCGGCGTGCTCCTCGGCGGGGTCCTGACGAAGTACGCGGGGTGGGAGTGGATCTTCTTCATCAACGTGCCCGTCGGCGTGGTCGCGTTCCTGCTTGCGCCGCGGTTCGTGCGCGAGAGCCGCGATGACAAGTCGACCGCTCCGGACATCGCGGGCGCCGTGACGGTGACGGCCGCGATCGCGCTGCTCGTCTACGCGGTCTCGAACGCGCCCTTGCACGGGTGGGGGTCGGGCTGGATCATCACCCGGCTCGCGATCGCCGCTGCCCTCGCCGTCGCGTTCGTCGTGATCGAGTCGCGGGCGAAGGAGCCCTTGCTGCCGTTCTCGATCTTCAAGATCCGCACGGTCGCCGGTGCGAACGTCACCGCATTCATGCTCGGGGCGGTGACGTTCTCGAACTTCTTCGTGCTGACCCTGTACGTGCAGCAGGTCCTGCACTACTCGGCCCTGAAGACGGGGATCACGTTCGCGGTGACGGCGGTCAGCGCCGTGTTGTGGGCCGGCCTGTCGCAGTTCCTCGTCACCAAGGTCGGTGCGAAGCCGGTGATGGTCGTCGGCTTCGTGGTGTTCGCGATCGGGATCTTCCTGTACACCCAGGTCTCGGCGAACGGGTCGTTCGTCGGAGACCTCCTCCCCGGTTACATCCTGGTCGGGTTCGCGCTGCCGTTCACGTTCATCCCGATCTCGGTGGCAGCCCTGGCGGGGGTGAAGGCCAACGAGGCCGGCCTCGCGTCCGGACTCTTCAACACCTCGCAACAGGTCGGCGGTGCGATCGGCGTCGCGGTCGTCTCGTCGGTGTCGATCAGCCACTTCAACCACCTCACCGGCGAGGGGATACCGTTCGCGCAGGCCTTCACGAGCGGCGCCCAGTGGGCGTTCTGGGTCATGTTCGGGATCTCGCTCGCCTGCATCCTCGCTGCGGTGACGCTGATCAAGCGCGACGAGCTCGCGCCCGTGAGGGAGGCCGTTCCAGCAGAGGCATAGCCGTTAGTGTCACGGGATGGCCCGCGAGTTCCCGAGCGTCCTCGACCTGGTCGGGGGGACGCCGATCGTCCGGCTCGACCGGATCTCGCGGGACGTCCCCGGCGAGATCCTCGCGAAGCTCGAGTTCCTGAATCCGGGCGGGTCCGTGAAGGATCGGATCGGCCTCTCGATGATCGAGGACGCCGAGCGCGCCGGACGGCTCCGCCCGGGCGGGACGATCGTCGAACCGACATCGGGCAACACCGGTGTCGGGCTCGCAATCGCGGCTGCGATCAAGGGGTACCGGTGCATCTTCGTGATGCCCGACAAGATGAGCCAGGAGAAGATCGCGATGCTCCGCGGCTACGGCGCCGAGGTCGTGATCACGCCGACCGCGGTCGACCACGACTCGCCGGAGTCGTACTACTCGGTCTCGTCGCGCCTCGCGGAGGAGATCCCCGGGGGCTTCAAGCCCGACCAGTACTCGAACCGCGCGAACCCGGACTCCCACTATCGGACGACGGGGCCGGAGATCTGGGAACAGACCGGCGGGGAGATCGACGCGGTCGTGATCTCGGTCGGGACCGGTGGGACGATCAGCGGCGTGGGCCGCTACTTCAAGGAGCAGGGCTCGCCGGCGCTGATCGTCGGCGTCGATCCAGAGGGGTCTATCTACACCGCGAAAGACCAGAGCGAGCTCCACCCCTACCTCGTCGAGGGCATCGGTAAGGACACCTGGCCGGACACGATCGACCTGACCCAGGTCGACGAGTGGGTTCAGGTCTCCGACCGGGACTCGTTCCTGACCGCGCGGCGGCTCGCGCGAGAGGAGGGGCTCCTGGCGGGCGGGTCGTCCGGCAGCACGGTCTGGGGCGCGATCGAGATCGTTCGCCGCCTCGGCCCGGACGGCCGCGTCCTTGCGCTGCTTCCCGACTCGGGACGCTCGTACCTCTCGAAGTTCCTGGACGACAAGTGGATGCTCGAGCACGGGTTCATCGAGCGCGGGTCCCCGACTCCGACCGTCTCGGAGCTGCTCAGGGCGAAGGGGGCGGAGGCCGAGGCGACACCGGCACTCGTGACGATCTCCGCGCACCAGAAGGTTGGGGAGGCGATCGACATGATGCACCGCTACTCGATCTCGCAGCTCCCGGTCGTCCGGGACGGCGACCTCGGTTCCCTCGCGGACGTGATCGGCTCGATCCAGGACCGCGACCTCCTCGAACGCGTGTTCCGGGATCCTGACGCCCTCCACGAGGACGTCGCAAATGCGATGCAGCCCCCGCTCGCAACCGTCGAGGCCTCCGCGACGGTCGACGAGATCGTCGCCGCGCTGACCGCCGGCACGAACGCGGTCCTGGTCGCCGACCGCGGCCGCCCCGCCGGCGTGGTCACCCGCTCGGACCTCCTCGAGTACCTCGCCCACCGGCCCTGAGCCCGTGAGGAGGGTGTCTGTCGCCGAGCTGCGTCGGTACGTCGTGGCGCACCAGGGTTACGCGTCGCGTGCCCGGAGGGCGGGGGCGGGAGAGGTCGCGGCCGGGATCGGGCGGCTCGGGGCGGTGCAGCTCGACTCGATCTCGACGGTCGACCGGGCCCACCGGATCACGCTCGCCACCCGCATCGGCGGGTTCGACGAGGGCGTCGTCTCGCGACTCCTCGGGCGCGGCCGGATCTTCGAGTACTGGGCTCACGAGGCCTGCCTCCTGCCGATCGAGGACTATCCGCTCTTCAAGCGGCGGATGCGGAACCTGGCAGACCACCACTGGTGGGGCCGGGAGCGGACCGACGAGAGCCGGGCCGTCGAGCGCGAGGTGCTCGCACGCCTCGAAGCCGAAGGCGCGCTTCCGGTCAGGGCGTTCGAAGGCCGCAGCGGGCCCATGTGGGGCTGGAAGCCGGCGAAGCGCGCGCTCGAGCACCTGTTCGCCGCCGGGGAGGTCGCGATCGCCGGCCGGCAGGGATTCCAGCGCGTCTACGACCTGCCCGAGCGCGTGATCCCGAAGCCCGCCCTCGAAGCGCCGGCGCCGGCCGAGGACGAGTTCAAGCGCGGGTACGCCCTCCGGGCCGTCCAGGGACGTGGTGCGCTGACCGAGGCAGGGATCGCAGAGCACTGCCGCTTCGACGGCGGCGCGAAGGCCGTCCGCCCCCACGTCGACGCGCTCGTCGACGAGGGACTCCTCGAGCGGGTCGCCCTCGACGACGACGGCCCACCGGTTGTCGTCCAGGCGGGCGCCGTCCTCGACGGCGCACCGGCCGCACCCGTCCTCCTCTGCCCGTTCGACAACCTCATGTGGGACCGGCCGTTCCTCCGCCGCCTCTTCGGCTTCGACCACCTGATCGAGGTCTACAAGCGCGAGCACGAGCGGGTCTACGGGTACTACGTCCTCCCGCTCCTCATCGGCGACCGCTTCGCGGGGCGCGCCGACCTGAAGGCCGACCGGGCGACCGGTGTCCTCCAGATCCGCCGCTTCACCCCCGAGCCCAACGTCCGGCGCAAGCTCGACGACCCGCTCGACCGCGCCGCCGCCCGGCTCGCGACCGCCCTCGGCCTCGCCGGGGTCGAGCGCGGCGCATAGATTCTCCCGGCGATGAGCGAGACACCCTTCGAGATCGCGATCGGCGGCGGGACGGTTTACGGCCACTTCGGCGGCACCGGCATCCCGGCGCTCCTCCTCCACGGCGGCCCCGGTCTCCCCGACTACATGGAGGGCTGCGCCGCGGAGCTCGGGAATCTCTTCACCACGATCCGCTACACGCAGCGCGGGACGCTCCCGTCGACCGTCGGCGCCCCCTACACGGTCGAGACGCACATGGCCGACGCGCTCGCGATCCTCGACCTCTTCGGACAGGAGAAAGCCTGGGCGGTCGGGCACTCGTGGGGCGGCCACCTCGCGCTCCACCTCGCGGTCGCCCACCCGGACCGGCTCTACGGGATCGTCTGCATCGACCCGCTCGGCGCGTCGGCGAAGGTGCTCCCGGCCTACCGGGAGGCGCTTCTCGCGAAACTGGGCCCCGAGGAACGCACGCGCGTCGAGGAGATCGAGGAGCGCTCGGACGCGGGCGAGGTGACCGAGGAGGAGGCGCTCGAGCAGTCGAGGATCCTCTGGCCGGTGAAGTTCGCCGACCCGGAGACCGCGCCGCCCCACCCCTTCGAGCACATCGGCGTCGAGTGCAACGCCGACACGATCGCGTCGATCATGGAGCACTTCGACAAACGCACGCTCAGGAAGGGCCTCCCGGACGGTCGCGATGCCCGCGCTGTTCGCCCACGGCATCCAGGACCCGCTCCCGATCCGCGCCTCACTCGCGACCGCGAAGCTGATCCCCGGAGCCCGGGTCGCGCGGATCCCGAGCTGCGGCCACTTCCCGTGGCTCGAGCGGCCCGGCTTCCTCAACCGCTCCCTGCGCGGCCTGATCGCGACGCTCTGACGCCGCTAGGCTGAGCCGATGGAGTTCGAAACCCGTGCAATCCATGCCGGGCAGGATCCGGACCCGGCAACCGGCGCGATCATCACGCCGATCTACCAGACCACCACCTACGTCCAGGAGGCGGTCGGCGTCAACAAGGGCTACGACTACTCGCGCGCCTCGAACCCGACGCGCGTCGCGCTCGAGGAGGCGCTCGCAAGCCTCGAGGGCGCCGAGCACGGGATCGCGTTCTCGTCCGGCCTCGGCGCAACGACGACGCTCCTGCACCTGATCGACCCGGGCGAGCGCGTCGTGCTGATCGCCGACGTCTACGGCGGCGTCTACCGGATGACCTCGCAGATCTACGAGCCGAAGGGCTACAAGTTCACCTACGTCCCTGCCGAGGAGTTCGACGAGGGCCTCGCCTCCCACCTCGGCGACGACACCCGCCTCGTCTGGATCGAGACGCCGTCGAACCCTCTGCTGAACATCGTCGACATCCGCCGCGCCGCCGAGACGGCCCATGCGGCCGGCGCGCTCGTGGCCGTCGACAACACCTTCGCCTCGCCTTATCTCCAGCAGCCGCTCGACCTCGGCGCGGACGTCGTCCTCCACTCGACGACGAAGTACCTCGGGGGCCACTCCGACGTGATCGGCGGCGCGGTGGTGACGAGCGACCCGGCGCTCGCCGAGAAGCTCCGTTTCCTGCAGAAGTCCCTCGGCGCGGTGCCCGGCCCCTTCGACGCGTGGCTCGTCCTTCGCGGGCTCAAGACGCTCGCCCTGAGGATGCGCCAGCACTGCGATAACGCTCGCGCCGTCGCGGCGTTCCTCGACGCCCACGACGCCGTCGAGCGCGTGTTCTACCCCGGGCTCCGCTCACATCCCGGCCACGAGGTCGCGACCCGCCAGATGCGGGACTACGGCGGCATGGTCTCGTTCCTCGTCGAGTCCGAGGAGGAGGCCGTCGCGCTCGCGGGCCGGACGAGGCTCTTTGCGCTGGCCGAGTCCCTCGGCGGAGTCGAGAGCCTCATCGAGCATCCCGCGCGAATGACGCACGCGTCGACCGCGCACGCTCCTTTCGCCGCGCCTCGCAACCTGCTCCGCCTCTCGGTCGGGATCGAGGCCGCGACCGACCTCGTCGCCGACCTCGAGGCGGCCCTCGTCGCCACTCCGGCCCGCGCGCGTGCCTGACGCGTCCGGTGCTCGAGCCGATCGACCTCGAGTTCCTCGGCTACCGCCGCGCCATCGGCGTGTACGTAGCGGAGACGGCCGACGGCCCTGCTTTGCTCGACTGCGGGCCGGCCACCACGCTCCCGCGGCTCCGAGAGGGCCTTCGCGAGCGCGGCCTCGAGCTGGCCGACGTCCGCCATCTCTTCCTCTCCCACATCCATCTCGACCATGCCGGCGCCGCGGGGACGATCGTCCGCGAGCACCCGCAGCTCACGGTGTGGGTCTCCGAGGTCGGCGCGCCCCACCTCGCCGACCCGTCGCGCCTCGAGGCCTCGGCGCGCCGACTCTACGGCGAGACGTTCGACCCGCTCTGGGGCGAGCTCGCGCCCGTGCCGGCAGACAGGATCAGGATCGCCCAGGGCGACGCCCTCGGCTGGGAGGTGTTCCCGACGCCGGGTCACGCCTCGCACCACGTCTGCTACCTCAGAGACGGAACCCTCTTCGCCGGCGACGCCTGCGGCGTCCGCATCCAGCCGGGCCCGTACGTGCTGCCGGCCTCGCCGCCCCCCGACATCGACGTCGAGGCCTGGCACGCCACGATCGCCGAGATCGGCCGTCGCGAGCCCGACCGCCTGGCCCTCACGCACTTCGGCGTCGCGACCGACGTCCCGGAGCACCTCGACCGTCTCGGCTCGGAGCTCGACCGCTGGGCGGCGATCGTCGGCGACGGCGCCGACGTCGACGCCTTCGTCGCCCAGGTTCGCATCGACGGCCCCGATGGAACGCTCTACGACACGGCCGCCCCGTACCGGCAGTCGTGGCAGGGCCTCGCCCGTTACTGGGCTAAGAAGAGGGCAGCAGCGCGATGACGCTCGACTCTTTGTGCCCGTGCTTGTCGTTCACGGCCACTGTCATCGTGTAGGACTGCCCCTTCGCCGGCTTGTACTTGACCGGGATCGTGATCGTCCCGCCCTTCTGGATCGGCAGCAGCGGCTGGGAGATCAGAAGCTTCTTCTTCCCTTGCAGGAGGGCCCAGGTCATGCCGACTTTGGTGCCGGTGGGGTTGTAGTACGCCATCACCGGCACCGGCAGGACGACGGAGAAGGTCTTCCCCGGATCGATCGTCTGCGAGTGGCCGACGACGCCCGAAGCGGCGCTCGCAAAGGCGTTGTAGCCAGGCTTCTTCGTCCCGTTCTTCTTCAGGACGCCGCTGAACCACGTCTGGGCGGTCGAGTCGCGGAAGATGAACCACACGAACATCTGGACGTACGGGTTCTCCTGCGCAAGCTGCAGCGCCTTCTTGATGTCGGCTGCCTGCCGGGAGTAGGTGACGCCTCCGAGGAACGAGGGATACTCCGGCGTCGTCTGCTCGCCGTATTCGGTGATCCAGATCGGCACGGGCCGGTGGAACCACTTCGCGAGGTCGGCGCCGAACCTCGACATCGTGGAGAACGCGACGTTCGGGTACGCGACTTTCTGGCCGGGACCCAACGTGTACTTGGTCGGGTACGGATGCGTCGCCCACGCGTCGAACTTCAGCTTCGGGTTCACCAGCGAGAGCAAGTGGGCGAACGTGGCCGGCGCGACCGAATCGGTTCCGAGGCTCGACGACGGACGGTTCTTCCCGCGGTTCGACGTCTCACCGGCCGCGACCATCGCGTTCGGGTTGCCGGCCTTGATCCCCTTGTACGCGGCCGCGTAGAGCTTCGCGTAGATCGTCGGGCTCACGATCTTGCCGTTCCGGAACTGCGGCGCGAGGAAGAGGCCGAGGTTCGGCTCGTTCCACACCGAGAACCGCCGCACCGTCCCGACGCCCGGCTTCGCGCCGTTGTAGCGCTTTGCGAGCATCTGGGCGAACTGCGTGAGCGTGTTCATGTTCGTCGGCGGGTAGTTCGGGGTCTTGCCGCCGTTGGCCCACTTCGGGGTCTGAGCGATCGTGAGCAGCACCTCGAACCCGTACTGCTGCGCCGATCGGACGAGCGCGTCGACGTCCGAGAGGTGGTAGGCGGGATCGTTGCCGGTGAGCGCGTTCCGCGGCTTGGTGGGGGCGATCGTCGCCCAGCTGGCAAGGATGTGGACGATCGAGCTGTGCGTACGCTGCGTGGACAGGAGGTTCGGGCTCGTCTCGCTCGCCCAGCGATAGCTCGGGTCGTCGAAGAAGCCGACCGGCATTCGCGCCACAGCGTTCGCGGTCGCGGCGGGCAGGGCGAGCAGCACGACGATCGCGGGCAGGACGAAACGAAGCTTCCTCTGCACAGCACGAACCTCCTCGGGACGTGGGAAACTGGACTCCGCCAAGGTAACCAAGCAGAGTCAAGGCCATGTTAAGGGCGACCCCGGCCGGTGCTTCCCGGTTCGCCGTGTTCCAAACCATGGGTGTGACGCAGGTGCCCGCGGCGGCGTAGGGAAGGTGACACCGATGAGACCCAAATGGATCATCACCATCCTCGCGCTCGCGACGGCGGCGGTTGCCGCCGCCTCAACGGCGAGCGCCGCTCCGTCGCGCACGATCACGGTTCAGGGGACGGGAATCGTGACGACCGTGCCCGACGAGGCGCAGTTCTCCTTCGGCGTCTCGACCACGGCATCGACGGCGAGGGCGGCGCTCACCGGCAATGCGGCCCGGATGAACCGCCTGATCGCAGCGGTGAAGAACGCCGGCATCGCACCCGCCGATATCCAGACCGCCGAGATCTCGCTCTCGCCGAACACGAACGAGAACGGCTCGAAGGTGCTCAGCTTCACTGCGAGCAACTCCGTCACCGTGAAGACAAGGCAGATCGCGAAGGCGGGTGCCATCGTCGATGCCTCCGTGGCAGCGGGCGCGAACCTCGTGAGCGGGCCATCGCTCGGCCCCTCCGACCAGAGAGCCCTTCAGCGGCGTGCGCTGAAGGCGGCCGTCGCCGACGCCCACGGCCGTGCCCTCGCCATCGCCCAGGCCGCACACGTCGAGCTCGGGGCGGTGCAGACGGTGAGCGAGACCTCGACCACCCCGGTCGAGTTCGCCTCGTCCGCGAAGGCCGCCGTTCCGTCCGGAACCCCGGTCGAGCCCGGCTCGGTCCAGGTCGAGGAGGACGTCACCGTCACCTACACGATCCGCTAGAGGACGACGCGCCGGGCGCGTTCGGGCCCGGATTCGATCCCGCAGGCGAGCTCGTAGGTGATCGTGCCGAGGCAGGCGGCGTGCTCCTCTGCGAGCAGCCCGTCGCCGATCAGCGTGACGGGAGCTCCCACCTCGACAGGCCGTCCGAGCTCGACGGCGAACGAGTCCATCGACACGGTCCCGACGACGGGCCGCCGCTCCCCGCCGACGAGCACCTCGGTTCCGGTGAGGCCGCGCCGCCATCCGTCCGCATACCCGACCGGGACGATTCCGATCCAGGTCGGCTCGGTCGCGACAAATCTCCGCAGGTAGCCGGTGCTCTCACCGGGCTGCAGGTGCCTCACCTGCGCGACGGCGCTCCGCCACGCGAGGACCGGCGTGAGCCCGTCGTCGGCCGGGTCGGAACCAAACGGTGAGAGCCCATAGAGAGCGATCCCAGGACGCCCCGCATCGAAACGAGCCGACGGGTAGCGCAGGATGCCCGCGCTGTTTGCGAGATGCCGCGTCAGCCCCGGGTGGTCTGCGGCGATCTCCGCGAACCGCGCGATCTGGAGCTCGGTGAACGCCGGGTCGGCATCCGCGGAGGCGAGGTGGCTCATCAGCCCGACGACGTCGGGGCTGGTGACCGCCGCCTCGCGGAGCCCCCACCGCCCCATGCCCGTGTCGACCTTCACGTGGACCGGGATTCCAACAGGGAGCGGCCCGTCCGCCACGGTCAACTCGAGCCGTGCCTCGCGGGCCTCGCGGTGCTGGTGCTCGAACGAGGGGCTGAGCACCACGATCCTCGCCGAGGGGAACGCCGCCCGCAGGTGGACGCCCTCACCGACGGTCGCGACGCACAAGGCCGCGGCGCCCTCCTCGAGGGCCGTGGCTCCGACCGTGAGCGCACCGTGCCCGTAGGCGTCCGCCTTGACGACCGCCCAGAGCTCGGCCGGCCCGAGCGCGTCGCGCAGGCGCGCGAGGTTCGCCCGCAGCGCGGCCCGGTCGATCGTGACCACCGATCGCTCGTGCGGTTGCGTCCCTGCGGCGATCAGCGCAGACTACGCGGTCGCTCACGAGGCGAACGCCGCCCTGATCCGTCCGCGGAGCCCACGCGGGGCCTCGCCGGCGGGGTCCCCGTGGAGCCCGCGTAGCGTCCGCACGAGCCTCGAGGTCGGGACGAACGGGTCGGCGATCACCTCGCCGCCCGCCCCGATCGCCGCAACCACGGCGTCGTCGATCTCGGCGACGAGCAACGGCGTGGCGAGCGGCTCGGCGCCGTCGAGCACGGCCAGGCGCTCCAGCGCCGGCCGGTCGCGCGGCTCGGCATAGCGGAACGAGAAGCGCCGTTCGGCGCGGGAAGCGAGGCGGTGCGCGTCGGCCCGGGCGTGCAGCTCGGCGACCCTGGCGCGGCTGAAGGCATCGCTGATGGTGGGATGCATCTGGGTCTCCTTCGGTCGGTGTGGCTGGTAGTCTCGCCGAGTGATGGCTCCATGACCAGGGCCAAAGAAGCAGTCGTTGATGAGGCCAGTTGGGTTCATCTCGACCGGGCTCCAGGCGAGACCCTGAGGGCTGCGCTCGGCCGGACGCTGCGTGACGCGATCGGCGAGGGGTCGCTCCGGCCCGGAGCGAGACTGCCCTCGTCACGACGACTCGCTGAGCATCTCGGCGTCTCCCGCGGCGTGACGAGCGACGTCTACGCGCAGCTCTCGGCGCAGGGCTACATCGTCGTGGGCGACCGCACCGCCCCGCTGGTGGCCGACGTCGCCATCCGCGGGGAGGCGGCGACGGGGGAGCGGGCGCCCGAGCCGAAGCCGCCCGAGATCGACCTCAGCACCTGGTCCCCCGACACGACGCTCTTCCCGGCCCGGGACTGGCTGAACGCGGTGACGCGGACGCTACGCACCCTCCCGGCCCGCTCCCTCGACTACGGCGACCCGCGGGGGGAGGCCGAGCTCCGCACCACGCTGTCGGATCACCTCGGCCGCACACGCGGCGTCATCGCCGACCCCGGGCTGATCGTCATCGTCCAGGGTGCGAGGCAGGGCACGGACATCCTCATTCGCGTGCTCGCCCGCCGCGGAGTGCGGCGGATCGCGACCGAGGACCCCTCACAGACCGTCCCGCGCGACCAGATGGAGATCTTCGGCATCGAGCCGGTCGGCTGCCCCGTAGACAAGAACGGCGTGAGCGTTCCTGCCGACCTCGAGGCGGCGGCGCTGATCGTCACCCCGGCACACCAGTTCCCGACCGGCGTCGTGATGAGCGGCGAACGCCGCCGCGAGGTGCTCGCGTGGGCGCGGAGCGCTGACTCGATCGTGATCGAGGACGACTACGACGCCGAGTTCCGTTACGACCGCGAGCCGGTGCGGGCGATGCAGGGCCTCGACCCCGGGCGCGTCGCCTACGTCGGCACGATCGCAAAGACGTTCGCGCCCGCGTTTCGGCTCGGCTGGATCGTCGTGCCGGACTCGATGGCCGGCGAGGTCGCGTCGATGAAGCGGCTGCTCGACTCGTGCTCCCCGCGTGTCGACCAGCTCGCGCTTGCCCGGATGATCGAGAGCGGCGACTGGGACCGCCACATCCGCCGGGTCCGGAGCATCTACCGCGCCCGCCGCGACCGGCTGACCGAGTCGCTCGCCCGCCACCTTCCCGGCCTCGAGGTGAGCGGAGTCAGCGCCGGGCTGCACGTGGTGCTCCGCTTCCCGCCGGGGGTCGACGACGAGGCGGTGGCACGGTCGGCCCGTGAGCTCGGGGTCGAGGTCCTCCCGCTCTCGGAGTTCGCCCTGGCTCCCGCCCCCACGGGCGGACTGCTGATCGGGTACGGCCACACGCACGAGACGGCGATCGACCGCGCCGTCCGGCGTGTCGGGCGCGCGGTCGCCGCGCACGCGGGCTGAATTCGAGCCGTCAGCGCGATATCGTCACCGCGGGTGCACGGGTGAGCGCAGCGGAGGCTCAGGCGGTCCGGCCGGTCCGGACCGTGAGGACCGTTCGCCTGCTCACGCCTTACGAGCGCGGACGCCGGAACCGGCGGACGATCGACGGCGTCCTGCTCGCGGTCGCGGCCGCCGCGACCGGGCTCGCGGCCGCTGCTGCCTACGCGGCACCGGCCCAGGACAAGCAAGTCGCGAAGAACGTGATCGCGGTGCTCGGGTGGGCCGAGCCGCTCTGGCGGACCGCGTTCGTCGCCGCGCTTGCGCTCGCGGCACTCGTCGTCGTGGTGGTGCTCTACCGGCGCCGCTGGGACCTCCTCCGCGACATCGTCGTCGCGCTCGCGCTGGGACTCGTGCTCGCCGTGCTGCTCGGGCGGGCGGTGGTCGCGGACTGGCTGCCGTTCGGGAATCATCTCCTCTCGAACTGGGGGTTCCCGGAGGTGAGGATCGCGGCGGTGACGGCTGTCCTCGTCGTCGTGGCCCCCGAGATCGTCAGGCCGATGCGCCGACTGGCGGTGGTTCTGGTGCTCCTCGCGGCGCTCGCCTCAGTCGCGCTCGGCGCGGCGCTCCCGTCGGCGGCGCTCGGCGCTCTCGCGCTCGGCATCGGCGCGGCGGCGATCGTCCGCCTCGCATTCGGAACGGCAGCCGGCTTCCCGCCGGCCGAGACGATCCGCGACCGAGCTCGCGATGCTCGGGATCGAGACCCGTGACCTCGCTCCGGCGGAACGCCAGCGCGTCGGCTGCACGGAGTACGTCGGTCACGACGGCGAGGGGCGCCCCGTGAACGTCCGGGTGCTCGGGCGGGATGCGCAGGACACACAGCGGATCTCGCGCCGTTGGCGTTCTCTTGCGTACCGGGACCCCCGGCGGAGCGCACCCGTGGGCCGGCTCGAGCAGGTCGAGCACGAGGCGCTGGCGACGGTGATGGCCGCGCAGGCCGGGGTGCGCGTGCCCGAGGTGGTCACGGCCACGCTCGGCTCGCAGGGGGACGCGCTCGTCGTGACCCGTCGGCCCGACATCGACCCGCTCGAGGACGCCGCGCCGGGCACCGTGACCGACGAGCTGCTCCGAGCGCTGTGGAAGGAGGTCGCCAAGCTCCACGCCTCGGGCATGTCCCACGGACGGCTCAACGGGCGCAACGTCGCGGTCGTCGACGGGAAGCCGGTGCTCATCGACTTCTCGGTCGCGACGCTCGGCGCGCCGCCGACGGCCATCGACATCGACGTGGCCGAGTTGTTGGTCGCGACGACGGTGTTGGTCGGACCGGACCGCGCGCTCGACTCGGCGCTCCACGGTGCAGGCGCCGACGCGGTCAAGGGCGCGATCCCGTTCCTGGAGCGTGCCGCGCTCACCCCGCACGTGCGCGACCTGGCCCACGACCACGAGGTCGAGCTGAAGGCGCTGCGGGAGAAGGCCGCGGCTGCGACGCACGAGAAGGTCCCCGAGCTCGTCCCGCTCCGCCGCGTGCGGGCACGGGACTTCCTCTACACCGCCCTCGTCGCGCTGGCGGCTTACCTGCTGATCACGAAGCTCGCGAAGATCGGCTTCGGCACGATCTACCACGAGCTCCGGTCCTCCGACCTTGCGTGGGTCGCGGTGGCGTTCGTGCTCGCCAACCTCACCTACATCCCGCAGGCAGTTGCCCTGCGCGGAGCGGTGCCGACGCCGCTCCCCTTCGGGCCGTGTGTTGCGGTTCAGTCCGCCGTCAAGTTCCTGAACCTGACGGTGCCCGGATCGGCGGGAAGCATCGCGTTGAGCATCCGCTTCCTGCAGAAGCAGGGAGCGGAGACGGGGGAGGCGGTCGCCTCGGGCGCGATCGTCGGGCTCTCCGACACGATCGTGCAGATCCTGCTGATCGTCTGCCTGCTTCCGTTCGTCCGGCTCCACTTCGATACGAAGCAGCTGAGCGGCGCGCTGCCGTCGGGCACATTCGTGGCAGTGATCTTCGCGATTCTGGCGGTCGCGGTGGTGGCGGTGCTGACGGTCCCGGCGCTTCGCCGGCGCGTCGTCCCTCAGATCCGGTCCGCGTTCCATGCGCTCTGGGAGGTCGCCCGCAGCGGCCATAAGCTCATGCAGCTCTTCGGCGGCTCGCTCGCGGCCGAAGTGCTCTTCGCGCTCACGCTCGGCGCGGCCTCGCGTGCGTACGGGATCCACCTCGCGCTCGCCCAGCTGATCCTCGTGAACGTCGTGGCTTCGTCGCTTGCCGGCCTCGTTCCGGTTCCCGGCGGGATCGGCGCGGCCGAGGCTGCGATCGCCGGCGGCCTCGTCGCGCTCGGCGTGCCCGAGTCGACGGCCTTCGCCGTCGCCCTCACTCATCGCCTCGCCACCTACTACACGCCCCCGATCTGGGGGTACTTCTCGCTCCGCTGGCTACGGCGAACCGGGCACGTGTGAGTCAGGACAGCAGGTCGTCCACCACACCCACGTCAGACGGGCGCGGTGACTTTCGCGTCCCAGGGAGAGGGCCTCCCTGTGCCGGGTAGGCAGCAGTTCGAGGGGCAGACCTCGTGGCTCGGCCCGAAGCGACCGACGGCGCGCCGGTCGGCTCCGGTGAGGCGTTCGGAGATCAGCTCGCGGATCATCGCGACGAAGGCGGGATGGGTCCCTGCGGCGCCGGCTCGGACCATCGTCAGTCCGAGCTCTCGCGCGGTCTGCGCGGCCTCGACGTCGAGGTCGAAGAGGACCTCCATGTGGTCGGAGACGAAGCCGACGGGCGAGACGACCACGTCGGTCACGCCGGCGTCCCGCAGCTCGCGCAGCCGGTCGGACACGTCTGGCTCGAGCCACGGGACATGCGGAGACCCGCTCCGGCTCTGGTAGACGACCGAGTACTCGTGCGGGCCGACGGTCTCCGCGACGAGCCGGGAGGTCTCGGCGAGCTGGTCCTCGTAGCGGCACTGCGCCGCCATCGCGGAGGGAATGCTGTGGGCCGTGAAGACGAGGTGCGCGGCGGCGCGGCGACCCTCCGGGATGCCGGCAAGCACGTCGCGAACGCGGTCGGCGTTCGCCTCGACGAAGCCGGGGTGGTTGTAGAACGCGCGAAGCTTCAGCACCTCGGGCGCGCCGGGCCCCACCTCGACCTGGGCGCGGTAGATGTCCTCCCGGTACTGGCGGCAGCCCGAGTAGGAGCTGAAGGCCGAGGTGAAGAACGCGAGTGCGCGGCGCACGCCGTCGTCCCGCATGTCCCGGATCGTCTCGGTGAGGTACGGGTGCCAGTTGCGGTTCCCGAGGTAGATGGGCAACTCGATCCCGTTGGCGCCGAGCTCGGTCTCGAGCGCGGCGATCAGCTCGCGGTTCTGCCTGTTGATCGGGCTGATCCCGCCGAAGAGGTCGTAGTGGTGGCCGACCTCGGCGAGGCGCTCTCGTGGGATGCCGCGCCCGCGCGTGACGTTCTCGAGGAACGGGATCACGTCGTCAGGTCCCTCGGGACCGCCGAACGAAACGACGATGAGCGCGTCGTAGCCGCGATCGTCGAGGCGTGCGTCGGCGCCGTCTGCGGGCTGCTTTCGGGTCGCCACACAGCCACCGTAGCCCGCCCCGTCGGCCCGGGAGCGCTCGAGCCGCGCTCGTTCGTCGGCATCAGGCGCCTCGCCGGTAGCCCGACGATGAAGGCGCCACTCGCGGCAACCGCATCGGCGGCGATGCTGGCCAGCCTTGATGCCCACGGTAGGTGTCCGGCCCCGGCAACTTGGGTGACGCCGAGCGTCCAATCTGAGTGGCCCTACCGATGCCGCCAAAGCGGCCTCGCCCTACCGTCGAGAGACCGAATGACAACGACGGAGGGGGACGGTGCCTTGAACATCTCACGGACAACGACCACGGCAATCCTCGCTGCTGCGCTGGTTGCGGCAGCAGCGACGAGCTTGACCGCCGCCGCGAGCGGCGACCGCTCCGAGGCCCAGATCCGGGCCGGTGGGGCCGCACCGCAGAGCCTCGACACCCAGCTCACACAGGCTCTCAGGGCAACCGCGAGATATGCGACCAATCTGGCGCGCGCCGAGCACGACGGCTACCGGATCATCACGCGTCCGGTCGCCGACCTGGGCGTTCGCCTGATGCACCCCTCTATGAAGGGGTTCGACGTTCGCAAGCCGGCCATCCTCGTCTACGAGCCCCGAGGCAGCGGATGGCAGCTCGGCGCAGTCGAGTGGGTCTTCCAGGGCACGCCTGCCCGTCCGCCGCTTCCCGGTGCCCGTTACGGCAGCCTGGCCGCAGGTTGCAGCTACGCGGACGGCTCGTTCGTCCCCGCCGGCAGCCGCAAGGCCTGCCCGGGGGCCGCACCGCACACCGGTGCCGCCTTCAGCCTCTGGCACCCAACGCTCCGGACCATGCGGGTCTGGCTCTGGGCTCCCAACCCCCACGGGCTCTTCACGAGGACGAACCCGTCCTTCAGCTACGAGAGCCCGCTCGCGCTCGCCTTCGACGCCGACGCTGAGGGGCGGTGAGAATGGCTCGCCGACGAGCCGCGCGGCGTGTGGCGTGCATCTCCTCGTCGAGCTCCCAGGCGGCGTCATCGTCACGAGAGAGCTCGCCCAGCCAGCGAAACGAGGCCGGTTCGATGTCGGTGAAGCGCTACCGCAACTGCGGATCGTCCTCGTCCCTGACGAGGACGATCTCGTCGCCGCTGGGGCGGCCGATGAAGCGACGCACGCGGCCGTTGACTGGTTCGATCCACGTCGACCGCCAGGCGCCGATCGCCGCGTCGTAGAAGCGGATCGTCGAACCGTGGAAAGCCAGCGGCGGTTTACCCTCGCCCGGTAAACCGCGGCCGGGGACCGATCCAGGCGTCCTGCACCGCGCGACCGCCGAGCACCCAGCCGAAGTGCAGCTCGCCGGTCATGGTGGTCGGGTTGCCGTCGGTGTCGCACCCGTCCCACTCGAGGGTCAGGAGCCGACGAACTGTCCAAACAGGCGCATCCTGCCTGGGAAGTTGCACGACAAGCGAACGTGCCCTCCCGGGCCAGTGGCCGTCCAGGGCATACGGTACGAACGGTTTCGAGGCATCAGACGAGGTAGTTGCGCAAGTAGAGCTTCGTCATCGACACTGCTAGCACCGCCGCGGCAAGCGTGATCGCGGCACCGAGTGGCCGCGGGAGTCGCCGCACAAGCAGTGCGAGCGGCAGCAACGCGGCCTCGCCCCGGTACGTGGCGACGTTCGTTTCCGAGATCGGCATCGCCCACGCCATAACCGCCCAGATCGCGACAAGCGCATCGGCGCCCGCGAAGGGGCCACGACGCATCACGAGCTCGACCACTACGCATGAGAGGACGAAGCTGACCAGCAGTGTCTCGAGGGCAAGAGACTTCGCCATCGTGAAGTACGGGCCATGCCCGAGGACGCCGTGCCAGGCCCCGACGACCACGCTGAACGGATCCTGGAGGTGGTGGTCGTACTTCCGTTGGATCATGAGGTACGCGTTCCAGTGTCCCGTTTCGAGCCACTGGTCGAACACGAGGACCCATAAAGCCACCAGCGACGGATACGCCATCAATGCGACGCGTCGAACGCGCTCGTGCAGCGGTACCGAGCGGTGCGCCAGCAGCCACACGGCGCCGGCTGGTGCACTCACGAGGCCGATCGGGTAGGCCAGTAGGCCTACCGCTGCCGCGAGCCCGCCCGCGAACCAACGATCACGCTGCAAGAGCGCAAGAAAGGCGACCGTGGCAAGAGTGAGTAGCGCAAGCGGAAATACCGCGTAGCGGTACACAATCCCGGGCGCAAATGCGGCGTACGCGAGCGCTACGCCGGCCGCCGCCCGGGTCTCGCGAGCGGGCAGCGCCCACCAGACGAGCAGGAGCGTGGCCAGGCCCGCCGACCAGGAGACAGCGAGCGCGGCCTGCGCCGTAGGGGCGCCGAACACAGCCAGAGCGCCCGAGACCCACGGGTAGGCAGGAAACCAACCGGCGTTCCCGCACCATCCAGGCAATACACCCGGCGGGCAGACGAAAAGGCTGTAACCGTGCTCCGCGATGTCCAGATACAGGCCCGAGTCCCACCGTACCCACGTCTTCTGCGCATCGAACGGCGGCCAGCCCTCGACGACGCAGGTCACGACGATGACGGTCGTAGCCGTCAGCCAGGCCACGAGTGGCGGCCACCACCGCGCGAGCAGATCAATGCCGGCGCGGCTATGAATGGAAGTCATCTCCGGCGCGACGATACTCGGGGCGGTCACGACTCGGCCGTCAGGAATCGACGTTGCTTCCGTCCGGTGACCGGCGCCGGCCATCGCACGTCCGTCGGCCGCAAGGTTGAGACGCAGTATCTGGTGGACTCGAGTCGGCGTTGCCCCTCCCCGACCCTTGCGGCCGAACACCTGGGCACGACCGAGAGACGCCGCCAATATGCCTTCAGAGGTCTGGCGAAATCCTTCGCTGGTTCATGCCCCCTGATGTTGGGCGGATGTGTGACTACACGAAGAGCCTTGTGTGCGCGTGAGGGGCGCACGGTGCGCATGCACACTCCGGGACTCCCCGCCGAGGCGACCTCCTACTACCGCAGTGGGCGATCACCTCTCAACTCCGCGTAACTGCTTGTGTGCCGCGAGGTTGGAAACGGGATGGAAACGGCCCGAGTCAACGGGGTGCAGGAGCGCGACCTTTCGCTTCTGAGTTAGCTGCGACGTTCGCCACCTGTTGCCGTCAGGGTCCGAAATCGCACGGCTGAGCGGAAACTGAGCTCGCCTGGTCGGCTCGTTCGTCGTCTGTGGCCGCCTCTCTCTCGCGCGAATCTCGCACGCTAATGAGGCTGAGTACGCCACCGTGGGAGCGACCCCCGGCCCGACCGTGATCGACCAGGCACGCGGTCAGGCGCCGAGCGGCTCGATCCAGTTGACCCACTCGTGTCACAGACGGCGCGTGGGCGAGGGGATACCGTCGTACCGAACGAAGTTAGAACGACCGACAACGTCGCGACCGTAGGCCCCCGTCTTACGCGGCATCGCAGTCGGGCGCTCAATCAGACGAAAGGACGAGAACGTGGGCGGCAGCCAGATTCATGCTGAACATCAACGACGGCGAACCATTCTTGGCCACGCGATGGACGACCGACGCTGGATGGAACACCAGCCTCTGCTAGGCGATCGTTGGCGAGCTCGACTTCGTCCCCAAGTACGTGTCGTGACGAGCAGGCCGATGCAGGTTCTATGCGCGACGAGTGGAGAGAAGGTCATCGGTGTGAGGCAGTGGTGGCTGCCCTGGCGTCGGGTGCGTCTGTGGTGGTGCTCGTGCTGTGGGGCGATTCTTCCGAGCGAGAATCATCCTGTCTATGAGAGGGAACCGGCGCTCGAGGCAAGCCCCCCGTTAGAGGCGAGTTCGCGCATCGAAGCTCCACAGGCCGGGGCGCTGGAGACGACGACGTTCTGATCGTTCTGGGCGCGGCGACCTCGCGGCGATCGCGGATCATAGGAACAAGCAGTCGCGGAGCAACAAGGCGGAACTCCTAGAGTGGTATTGCGGCCACGACGGGACGCACTGCGGCGGGCCGTCGTCGGAGGGAATCGAGGCGCACTGGAACGAGCGCGAGTTCGGCTACGTGATCGCCGTCAGCGGGTTCGGCGGATTCGCGATTCTGCTCTTCGTCGGCCGCGCGCTACGCCGGTAGCGCGATCGCGCCGCCGCGAAAACGGCGCAGAGTGTGGCGCGGCGAGAGGTGCTAGAGCCCTCTAACCCTGCCCGACGACTTCGCATACATCCACACTGATGAATGTTGCCGGTGCCTCGGCCTCAGGCATGTTCCGAAGTATGTCGAAGTTCGCCGCTGCACTTCGCGCATGCTCTTCGGTGTCGAAAAGCCAGAACGAGTGCTGAATCACGTCGCCGTCATTGACGCTCCGCGACCAGTAGCCGCTCGACCAGCCTGCCATACCCTGGAGTGCCGGGATGCCATGTTTGGCGATCATCTCTCGCTGCTCGTCCTCGCGGCCTGGCTTGAGCTTCACCCGTCCGATCACTGCGTGCATGGCGATTCCCTCCCAACCGCTCGCCGACTGGCAAGAGCACCATATTGCCCGTTATGGAGCACCCTTGTCCGCTCGCACGTCGCCTCCACCATGACCTGCTCCCACTCCCGAGCGATGATTCGGTACTTTGCGTGGCAAACCCCTCGGCGTTGAGCCAGACCGAGCCGTCGCAGATGGTCAAAGGAAGAGTTCAAGCTTCTCGATATCGCGGCGGTCAACTCCCGGGCTGCCGAATCGAGCGTCGCCTGGATGACCCTTGCGTTGTCGATGACCGGGCTAGAGCAATCGTCCTGCGAGGCTTGCCCGCGAGAGGCCGGAGGGTGGTCAGGTCCCCCCGAAGAGCCCGAGCCGGCGGCCCGGGGGCGGGTTGATCAGTTCGAGGATGTCGTCGACGGTGATGACGCCGATCGGTTGTTCGGCGCTGTCGATCACCAGGACGACGGTGAGGTCGTAGTCGGTCATTGCGCGTGCGATCTCTTCCAACCCTGCTTCGGAGGTGACGCTGCGGCTGTGACTGATGAGGTCCACGACCGCTGTGTCGGGGTCGGCGCGGACGAGTTCGGGGAGGGAGATAGCACCTCGGTATCTGCGATGGGTGTTGATCGCGAAGACCCAGGCGAGCGCGTCGCTCGGCGCGGCGGCGCGGCGTACCCGGTCGAGTGCCTCTGCCTGTGTCGCCTGCGTGTAGACCGCGACGAACTCCGGGCTCATCAGCCCGCCAGCCGTCAGCGGTTCGTAGCCGAGCAGTGTGCGGAGCCGTCGCTGCTGGACCGTAGGGAGGAGTCGGAGCAGCCGCGCGCGCCGGACCTCGTCGAACTGGGCGACAAGGTCGGCTGCGTCGTCGGTCTCCATCCGGGTGAGCAGGTCGGCGATCTCGCCGTCGTCGCGGTCCTCAGCGAACTCGAGTTGCCGGTCGTCGGCGAGTTCTTCGAAGAGGTCGGCTTCCCGTTCGGGGTCGCTCTGAACTGCGGCGATGATCTCCTCGCCTTGTCCGTGAGGCGCAGCCTCGACCAGGTCGGCCAGTTCCGCCGGGTGGAGCCGCGCGAGCTTGGGGTGCGGTACTCGTAGCCGGATGGTCGGGATGTGGCCGGTGAACGGCTCCAGGCTCGCCCAGTCCAGGAAGCCGGACGGTCGGATACGCGGCGCGAGTTGCCGGGGGAGGAGCCGCCGGAGGAGGGACTGGGCGCTTACGTCGATCCCGACCACGCGCCACCAGCCCTCCACTCGGGCGATCTCGATCTCGTTCGCACGCACAAGGCGGGCGCCGTCAACGTTGATCAGCTGCCGGTCGAGCAAGTCCTGTTTTAGGAGCAGCTCCCCCTCGCGCCGCACGAACAGCTGCAAGTCAAGCCGCGTCCTGCTCACTGACACACACCCGTGCTCGATCTGGGCGATCCACTCGGCCGGAACGAAGACCTCGCGCCCCGCGATCCGCGCGACGGCGCCGCTGACAGGCGGGTACTCGTCGCGGCCGATGCGAACGAGCAAGTCGTCTACCCGGCCGAGGCGACGATCGTCGGGATCGACGAGGTCGCCGCCGACGACGAGCGAGAGGTGCAGGATCGCCGGTGTGACGCTCACGGCAGAAGATAAGTGACGACGAGGGTGATCGACATCCCGCTGACGAGGATCGTGACGAGCCAGCCTGCGGCGAGCACGATGCGGCTGCTCGCCAGTTCGCCGAGGAGCGCCTTTCGGTCGCTCAGCAACATCACGAAGACGAGGATCACCGGGAGCAGGACGCCGTTGACCACTTGCGCGAGGAACATGACGCGGATCAGCGGCAGGCCCGGTATCAGAACGATCACCGCCGCCACGCCGAGGAAGAAAGCAAGCAACCCGTAGAACGCAGGTGCCTGCCGGGGCCGGAGGTCGAGGCCACGCTCCAGCCCGAGAGCTTCGGTGGTGGCGTAGGAGCTTGTCAACGGGACGACGCCGAGTCCGAGGAACGCGGCGCCGAGCAGGCCGAGCGCGAAGACTTCTTCGGCGGCATGACCGGCGAGGGGCCCGAGCGCCTTCGCGGCGGCGGCTGCATCGGGAATCGACGTTTCCCCGTGCGCCCAGAGCGTCGCCGCCGCGGCGATGACGATGAACGCGGCAATCGTGTTGGTCAGGAACGACCCGAAGGCCACGTCGAGCCGGGACGCGCGGAGATCCTCGGCGCCGAGGCGCTTGTCGGCGCAATACGACTGGATGAACGCCTGCCCCCACGGCGTGATCGTCGTACCCACCGTTGCCACCACGGCCAGCAGGTACGCCGACGTTACGTGCCCGCTCGGGACTACGAGATTCCGGACGCTCCGCCCCCAGTCCGGCCTGGCAAGGATCGCCGAGACGGCGTAGGCGACCGACACGCCCGCCCCGACGGCCAGGAAGACGTACTGGACGCGCAGGAAGCCAGCACGTGCCAGCAACAGACCCACGAGCAGCACCGCCGCGACGACCGAAACCGGAACCGGCACGCCAAAAAGCGAGAGCGCTGCGCCGATCCCGGCGAACTCCGCGAGCGTCGTGCCCAGGTTGGCGAACAGCATCGTCGCGATCGCGAGCGCCGCCCACCGGATCCCGAACCCCTCCCGGATCAGGTCGAGCAACCCACGCCCCGTGGCAAGGCCGAGTCGCGCTCCGACCTCCTGCGTCACGAACAGCGCCACCATGCTCGCGAGAACGATCCACAGGAGCGCATAGCCGAACTCTGCGCCCACGACCGAGTACGTCGTGATCCCGCCCGCGTCGTTGTCCGCGAAGCCGCTCACGAGTCCAGGACCGAGCACGGCGAGGATCGCCAAGCTCGGCCAACGGACCCACAGAGCCCGTCCGAGCCCATACGACCGCAGGCGCGTCCGTACACGAACGCGCCGCCGTGGGAGTATCTGCGCCCACCGCCTCATCGCCGCCATACCGGCAGCCGCCTGCCCGCGCAGTCGTCGCGAGCGCTACAAGCGTTCGAACGGCATCACGCGCAAACGCACGAGTCTTCGACCCGTACCACTGCCAGGTTCCACTGGCTCACCTCCGCGCGAAATCGCCGTCATAACCCGATCAGAGTAGACGGCAGCTCGCGTACTTACGATTAAGGCACCACTTCTCTAGTCCCACTCCTCCTTGCCTTCGAACACCCAGAACAGCAGGACGAGCAGCCCCCACACCACGAAGAACCCAACGAAGATCGCCAGGACGAGAACGAGAATCGCTTCATGAATGGTCAGGGCTAGCAGGCGGGCCAGCTGACGGCTCGTCAGGCTCTACCCCTGCTGAGTGCCAGGTGCCCCATCGGACGGCGTTGCTTCGGCTCCAGAGCCCTCCACCGACAGAAGCTGAGCATGGCCGGAGCCCACGGATTACGTAACTGTGTTCGGCTGGTGTTCGGGCGTCCCGAGTCTCCGACACCGCGCTCCCGCCGCTGCGGAGGGTCAGTCACGGACGACTAGCAGCGCCACTGTTGACCTCGGGCCTGTCATCCGCTTCGAGGGTGTCCTTCGCGGATCGCTCCGGTGATCCCCGAGATCTTGTTGTCGATTGTCGCCTGCGCTGTAGGCGACGGCTTGGGAGTAGCACACCCCACGAAGACGTCAGGGCTGCGGTCGCCTCGACGTGCGTCGGTGATGGCTGTGGCGACCTCAGCCTTCGCATCCGTGAGCATCCCGCCGGGGCGCTGCGGACGGGTGAGAGGGACGCCGAGGCGTGCGGCGAAGGGTTCGGTCGTGCTCCGGTCGGTCATCAACCACGTGCCGGTCGGCGTGCTCGTGACGGGGACGATCGTCGTGACGATCTGTCTCGTTCTGCTCGGTGTCTGGCTGATCCGGCGGCTCGTGCCGGTGACACGAGAAGGGTTCGACGCCGAGGTCTCGTCGCAGATGCTCGGTGTCGTGGCGTCGCTCTTCGGGCTGCTGCTGGCGTTCGTGATCGTGATCGAGTACCAGAACTTCGGTAGCGCCCAGGACAACGTCGGCCGAGAGGCTGACTCGCTTGCGGCGATCACCCGCGACAGCGACGCGCTCCCTTCAGCCCAAGGGACTCTCGTGCGTGGCGCAATCGGGACCTACGTCCGTGCGGTCGTGGCCGACGAGTGGCCAAGGCTTCGCGAAGGCCACCAAAGTCTTCAGGCCTCGGACGACGTGAACCGCATCTACGCTGCGCTGGAGGCTGCCAAACCCACCACGCCGCAAGCGACGGCGTTCTATGACGACTCGGTGAGGCAACTCAACGAAGCGTTGATCGCACGGCGAGATCGGCTCAGCACGGCCTCGGGAGGGATCCCTTCGCTCGTTCTCGCGCTCATCCTGGTGGGCGCGTTCGTGATTCTCGGCTACGTGATGCTGGTCGGGTCGCGCAGCTTCTGGTTCCACCTGATCGGCGCATGCTCGATCGCCATCGTCGTCGCGTTGTCGCTCGTCGTGCTCGTCGATCTCAGCTACCCGTTCTCAGGCAGCCTCGTGGTCAGCTCGGATCCGTTCACAGCAGGAGTGCTGACCCAGTTCTTCCACCACTAGTCAGGCGACTCTGGAGCGACTGATGGGAAGGCCGTCGCAGTGAGCAAGGTCGTTGTGTTCGCGCTAACGGCTGCGCGGAACCCGGTGCTGCTCGCGCCAACGAGAGTCATGATGCGACGGCTCCATCGTCTGTGCGATGGTGAGCTCGTGACGAGCCTCTCCCGCAGATGGTTGCCCAGCTTCGGCCTTGTCCTCGCCTCGCTCGTCCTGTCTGTCGGCGTGGACGCTTCGGCCGCTGGTAGCTCGGATCTGACCGGCAAGATCTGGGCGCTCGGCTCCCTGGGCACGGCGAAGCCGGTGCCCGGTACCGCCGTCACCATGCAGTTCGCCGGCCGGAAGGTCTCCGGCTCGACCGGCTGCAACTCCTACAGCGGCGGCTACAAGGCCGGTCTTCGCTCGCTGAGCATCGAGAAGCCCGTCGCGGTCACGCTCAAGGCGTGCGCTCCCGCCGTCTCGTCCCAGGAGCACGCGTTCCTCTCGATGCTCGAGTCGGTGAAGCGCTATCAGATCAGGAACGACACGCTGACGTTGCGCGGATCGGCCGGGCGGACCCTTGCCACCTTCGAGGTCGTCCCCCAGGAGCTCGCCGGAACGAGCTGGAACGCCGTCGCCTACAACAACGGCAAGCAGGCCGTCACGAGCGTGCTCGTCGGGACGCACCTCACGGCAGTGTTCTCGGCCGGGGGGACGGTCTCCGGCAACGCCGGCTGCAACAGCTACGACGCCACCTACCACGGGACGCCACCCGGTATCTCGCTCGGGCCGATCGCCTCGACGAGGAAGTCGTGCAGCACGCCGGCAGGGGTGATGACGCAGGAAGCCGCCTACCTCGCGGCGCTCCAATCCGCAGCCACCTACACGACCGACGGCTCCAGGCTCGAGCTGCACACGAAGAGCGGCGCGACCGCGGTCGACCTCGAACGTCGATAACCCCGCCCGCGGCCTTCCGCCCGGCGGCCACAGCGGGTCGACACCGGCATGAGCCACATCGGCTTCCGCTGCCTGACCGGGGCGGCGGCGCCCATCAGCCGGCGAGGGGAGGCTCGAGAAGACGGTCTTCTTCCGCTTCTCAGGCTCCCTATTCCTTCCACGGGAACGGTCGAAAAGGTGATCTTCGATCTCAAGCCGGGCAGCCACGAAGACGAGAAGGCGCCGCACAAGGCCAACGCGCACGTCGCCGCGGCGCACGGCATCAGCGCTTAAGAGATAGCAAGCTCGGTCCGACCTGGAAAAAACCGGGACTGGCGAAGCGCCGGGTCAGGACGGTCCGTGGTACAAACCGCGTAAAGAGCAGCTTGTTGCCTGGGCCGCTCGCGGTCCGTGTGAAGTACGACGGAGGATGCCTCCTCCGAGCTGACAGCGCACTTCTACCCACCCCACGGCCCAGGCAGCGCCTATCTCGCCTAGACAACCTCCTGACGGGCCTGCTGGACGGCCGCTTGTCGCTTCCCTCTTTCAGCCATTCAAGTGCACGGGCACCGACACGAGTCGCCGGTTCGAGATGCCAGCGAGGATGTCCTCCCCGTCCTTGCGGGCGCGGATGAAGAAGACGAGCGATGTCTGCTTCGAGGTCGCGGGGTAGCCGCTGAGTCGGTCGAAGGTGAGGGTGACGTATCCGTTCGAATCGGTGTTCGCCTCAGCCGGGACGGTGAATTGGTTGTAGGGCACTGCGGTGGCGTAGACGATGGCGCCACTGACGAAGGGGCCGCAGGTGCTGCCGATGCGGACGCGCAGCGTGAACGTCTTCGTACTCCCGAGAATGGTGCTCGGGTTGCTCTTGAACTCAGAGATCAGCAGGCTGGCAGCACCCGAGAGGTCGGTGACGGGCACAACGCCGCTGGTCTGGGAGGGGCAGCCGTTCTTCGACGGTGCGGGCGTGGTGGTTGTAGTTGTCGTGGTCGCGGCGGCGATCTTCGCCGTCTGGTCGCTCTGGGCCGTGTTCGAGCCGTCGCGGTTCCCGGCGATCACGTTGACACGCACGGTATTGCCGACATCGCTGCTCTGGATGGTGTAGGTCTTGTCGGTCTCCCCAGCGATGTTCTTGCAGTTCGCGCCGGTCGCGTCGCAGGAGAGCCACTGGTACTGGAAGCTGATCGGGGCCGAGCCGTTCCACGTGCCCGGGTTGGCGGTCAACTTCTCGCCCTCGACGGACTTGCCGCTGAGAGAGGGCTGCGTGGAGTTCGTCGGTGCCACGGACAATTTCGAGGTGGCGCCGAACGTGAGGCCGACGAAGACAAGGCCGACCGCCGCGGCTGCGGCGAGGATGAACAGACGATTACGTGGGCTGCGGTGCTCAGGTACGTGCTTCACGGCAGAACCTCCTCCGTTGAGTCGTTAACGACTGCGGGCAGGCTAGGCGCGTAACATTCGGGGGGTCCGCCATCCGGGGTCAACCCCTCACCCGACCCTCCGAAACACTACGGATCGACGGTGATGATGGCAAACCCCTTTGCGCGACAGTCGTCCTCCGTGGTTCTCACACGCGCATGCATGCACGCATGTAAAGCTCCGCCGTGTCTGCGACTCGGCAGTCCAGAACAACGTGCTCGTCCGTGCTCAAAGGGCGCCAAGCGCGTTGGGCCGCGGCAGGTGGGAAAACACCAAGCCGTCCGACCTGGGAAAGAACCTGGGAACGGCCGAGTCTGTTGCCCTCTTGAGAACGAAGACGGCTCTGCTTCCAGGCTTTTCTTCCAGTGGGCGGTGACGGGCTCGAACCGCCGAGCCCCTGCTTGTAAGGCATCGGTGGCGTTCTGACCCGTTTACACCCGTTCGGCTATCCCGCCTGGTTACAGGGGTTGCGCCCCGGCACACCGAACCCGTCCGAACGGGAACGAACGCCAGGTGTTCCCACTGTTCCCACAGGGCGGCGATTACCCCGACTAGGCTCAGGCGACAGTACGCTCGCCCAGGCATGAGACCTGACGCCTGATCGTTGATCAGGTGCGTTTCTGTGGGTAGATCGTCTCGCCGCGGGCCAGCATTTCGACGAACTGCATGATTCTGCGTTCTCGCGTTTCCGCTCGTTTGGCGGTACTGATCCGATAGAGGATCGCGTAGCGGTTCTGGCGGCTCAGGTTCTCGAACATTGCGAGCGCTTTCGGCTCGGCGGCCAGTGCAGCGCCGAGATCGTCAGGCACCTCGATGCTGGCAGAGCCCGCGTAGGCGGCTTCGCTTCGACCGTCGGCTCTCGCACTCTCCAGCTCGGCGATCCCGGCTGGATGCATGCGACCTGCTGCGATCAACCGCTCCGCGATCTCGATGTTCCGCTTCGACCAGGCGCTGCGCCTGCGGCGGCGACTGAAGCGCTGGTAGTAGGTGTCGGCGTCGCGGCCGCGGAGTTGGCCGTCGATCCAGCCGTGGCACAGTGCCTCTTCAAGCGCTTGATCGTGGTTGAGACTGGTCGGTTGGACCGTCTTCTTCTTGGCCAGCACGAGCCATATCCCCGCCGAGGAATCATGGTGCTTCGCCAACCAAGCGCGCCAGTGTGCTGCATCGCGCACCATCAGCTCCGGTGCATCCTCCACGATCCCATTCTGGCGATCGATGGATCCATCAGGAACGCGACTGAGTTCAGGGGGTCCGCGCGAACACTCGCGCACGCAAGCGTTGCCTCGCCTGTGGGCGCGGTTTAGAGTCGCGCAGAGGTGATCCACGATCGGCAGCAGATTGAGCAACTCGCACGGGATTACACCGAGGCGTGGTGCAGTCGCGACCCGAGGCGCGTTGCGGCCCACTACGCCACGGGTGGGACGATCGCCATCAACGGCGGGGAACCGGCCCCAATAGCGAGCGTCGCGGAGTCGTTCGTCGCGGCCTTCCCTGACATCGAGGTCGTCATGGATGACCTCGTCGTGACAGACGACCTCGTCAACTACCACTGGACATTCAGGCGGCACGAGCGCCGAGACCGGCAAGTCCGTGCGCATCCCTGGCTTCGAGGAGTGGACGATCGGTGCCGACGGCCTCATCGCCGAGTCTCGGGGCTACTACGACCAGGCCGAGTACGACCGACAGCTCGGAGTCGATCCTGGGGGTCGTTTTGTGGTGTCGTGGTCCCGCATGGTCTACGCCCCGAACCCTGCGCTGAGCAGCTTGTCCACGGCGACCTCCCGAGCGCCGTCTGCTCGCCGGTCGGCTCTGGTCGCGGGTACGCCAGCTTCGTTCGGCCGGGTAGGGCTGGCCGCTACCGGCCCAGCGGCATCGTGCCGAACGCCTCCGCAAACAAGGGAACAGAGCACGAGTGCGCACTCGGCCGGACGCCGGATGGCTCCTGCGCTCCATCTCGTGATGAAGTGCCGTAGGGTGGACGGCACAACAACACGTTCCGACAGAGGAGGAGACAATGGTCCTGGCAACGGCGAAGATCGGGGATTTCGACCGCTTCTGGAATATCTTCTCAACCAAGGGCGCTGAGAAGCGAAAGCAGCACGGTTGCAAGGGGGCGAACGTCTTTCGGGATCCAAATGAGAGCGACCGGGTTTGGGTGATCTTCGACTGGGACGAGGCGGGCTGGAAAAACTTCACCTCGGACCCCGAGGTCCCAGCGATCTTTCAGGAAGCCGGGTTTACGCAAGGTCCGCCCAAGTCGGCGGAGTTCCTCCGCCAGAACTACGCCTAGACAGGCCCGCGCGACTCCAATCAGTCCACCGACTTACCGCCGACTGGGATCGGGCCGAACAGCCGGGCCGCGCCGTAGTGCCGGGTGTTCCCATTCTGTTCCCACGCACGCTCTTGGTGTCTCCGCCCGAGTAGGGCTTTCGTCTAGTGGGCGGTGACGGACTCGAACCGCCGACCCCTGCTTGTAAGTTTGGCTCGGCTAGTTGCTGTGAGTCTCCGTTAGTGACGCTTCCGGGCGTTCAAGCCGAAGTTCCACTCCGGAGTGCTGGTCGAGTCGCGGCTAGTTGCCAGTGCTGGTTGACAAGTTGGCTCCAACCACCGCGCTCGTCGCGAACCGGGCGTAGGGACTGCCCATCGAGGCCAGCCGTCGCCGAGGCAAGCGCAGCGTATCGCTCCTTCGTAAGGGGTCGCCGTTATGGCGCGGCAAGACGCGAGCACTAGAGTGCACCCGGGTACTAGCTATGCATCAGCGAGTGAACCGGCAGGTCAGACTGAAGTCCAGGCCGTCCGGCGTTCCCCAGGCGGGGCACTTCGAGATCGTCGAGGCGCCTGTGCCGGGCCCGTCGAATGGTCAGGTTCTGGTGCGCAATATCTACCTGTCGGTGGATCCTGCGATGCGGGGTTGGGTCAGCGCGGTCGCCAACTATTCCGAGCCTGTAGCGCTTGGTGCGGTCATGCGCTCGCTCGCTGTCGGGCGCGTCGAAGAGTCGCGAAGTTCTGATTTCCACCCGGGCGAGTACTTGACTGGCATGTTCGGCTGGCAGGACTACGCTGTGGTGGACGCCGAGGCGATCGAGCGCAAGGTCGGCGGCTCAGGCTTGCCCATCTCGACATCGCTTGGCGTCCTCGGCCTCAATGGTCTGACCGCCTATTTCGCCCTCCTGGAGATTGGCCAGCCCAAGGCGGGCGAGACCGCGGTCGTGTCCACGGGGGCTGGAGCGGTCGGGTCATGCGTCGGTCAAATCGCCAAGATCAAGGGGTGCCGTACCGTCGGCATTGCTGGCGGGCCTGACAAGGTGCGTGTGTGCCGCGAGGAGTTCCGCTACGACTCCGCCGTCGATTACAGGGCTGCCGATTTTGAGTCAGCACTCGATGCTGCCTGCCCTGAGGGCGTCGATGTCTACTTCGATAACACGGCAGGCCCTGTCAGCGATTCCGTCATGCGACGTCTTAATGTCGGAGCACGGGTGGTCATCTGCGGCACGGCGTCCATCGCAAGCTGGGATCCGCCACCCCAGGGGCCACGGGTCGAGCGTCATCTTCTCGTCAAACGCGCGCGAATGCAGGGTTTCCTCATCTTTGACCATGTCCAACGCAGCCCCGAGGCACTGCGAGAACTCGAGAGCTGGGTACGCAACGGACAGGTCCGCTATCGAGAGGACATCCTCGACGGAATCGAGCAGGCACCGGGTTCGATCGCAGGGCTGTACCGCGGCGAGAATCTCGGCAAGCGTCTGATTCGGATCGCTCCGGATGTCCTGCCTTCATGAGCGCAGCACTGGCCCCCCGGCCCGGCGCTAGAAGCTCAAGCATCATTCCCGAACACTCGGGCAGCCGAGGGAGTCTGATCGTCAGAGACCAGTCGCTGAGCGCGGGTCGCCGCCCTGGGGACGTGAAGCAGCGAAGAGGTATCGATTGACGCTGAAGAAATACCGCCCCTGCTTCTGAAGTTCGGCGAGGTCGTTCAGCCACTCGGTTGCCTCGTCTTCTGAGACGCCTCTGCGCCCGGGCACGAATGCGGCGATGAGCGGGGCGATGTTGTAGGTGAAGGTCGTGGCGTCGTAGGCGGTGTTGAGTATCGGGACGATCCGGATTTCTCTGACCTCGAATCCGGCTGCTCGGAGGCGGGGCGCCAGCGAGCGCGGAAGATACGGGTCGGGCAGGTGCTCGTTCCAGGCCGCCGCGACCCGAGCAGCGCGACCGCGATCCGTGGCAGCCCAGACGAGCGAGTCCCAGTCGGTGTCAACGATCACGAGTCGTCCTCCGGGTCGCAGGACGCGGAGAAGTTGATGGAGCGCGGCGTCCGGGTCGGCGAGATACTCGAGCACTTGCGTTGAGACGGCGGCGTCGAAGGTTGCATCCGCAAACGGAAGCGAGGTCGCGTCGCCCTCGATGACCGCGACCCGATCCGCCAGCCCGGCGGCCGCTACCCGCCTCGACGCGATCGAGTTCATATCCCCGCTGATGTCCACGGCCACGATTCGGCCGGTTGGGCCGACCTCCTGCGCCAACTCACATGCGAGGAAGCCGGGCCCCGAACCCAGGTCAAGGATCGACTCGCCCTCCCGCGCTCGAAGCGACCGTCGCGATTCCGCGCGCTGGGCAGCGACGTCAGCCGTCGCATATGCCCGATCGAGCCGCGACGCTGCCTCGCTGTCGTACTGCATGCCCGGTGACACCAAGGAAATCTATGCCGTGTCACGGTGCATCGCGCAACATTGGCGCAGCCGCCGCTCAGGCGTCTGTTCGGAACTCAACGCTGGCGCATGCGGCGGTGGCGTCACTCGGGCAACGGCTGCTTCCTCGCCATAGGATCTCGCGCTGGCCCGTTACCCGCGGAAAGGAGTCGTCTTGGCAGTCGGTATCCGGATCAAGCTTCCAGGTGTGACACAGGAACAGTTCGACGCTGTACACGACCACATAAACCCGGATCGCTCGCCGTGGCCGGGGATGCTGTTTCACTCGTCCGGGCCGATCGATGGAGGCTGGGGAGTGATCGACTTCTGGGAGTCGCGGGCAGACTTCGACGCACACCTCGAATCCAACATCCAGCCGGGGATCGCTGCGTCAGGGGTGCAGATGCAGGGGCCACCGGACATCAAGGAGTTCCCGGTCCACGAGATCATCCACCCCTAGAGAGCAGCACATTGTCGCGTGAACCCGTGGCCGCCAAGAGGGCTCATCCTTCCTAGCTTCCCCGAGGGGATGAGCAGACAAGGGGCGTAGGGCGGCGGGTAGGTGGGCCCGCCGCCCGAGCCTTACCTAGGCCGCCGTCTCGCTGAACGTGAAGCGGCGCAAGTTGCGCGTCGGCGCGACCGGGCCTTCGAGACCGGGGCATGTTGTGGAAGGTGGCCCTGTGCCCGAGGACCGCCTTCCGCGCCGCGGGCGTGCGGCCAAGGTAGGACACCATCGAGCCGGGGTGCATCGTTCATTGGGGTAGTCGCCACCATCCATCTGGGGTTAACCGATGCCGGCGCCGAACTCGAGGGCCGCGGCCGGTCGGCACTGGGCCGACCGGCCGCATCAGGCGGCCGCTAGAAGAGGCTTCATTCGCTCTCCCGAAGAACGAACGCCACGATCACGATGAGGAAGATGGCGAGAAGGATCTCGGTGCCCCGTTGCGGGGAGACCACCGCCCGCTTGATTTCGCGCCAGATGGACTCGAGGTTCGCGTTGCCCGCCGCCACCGCCCGCTTGATTTCGTGCCAGATGGACTCGAGGGTGGCGCTGCCCGCCGCCACCGCCCGCTTGATTTCGCGCCAGATGGACTCGAGGGTGGCGCTGCCCTCCGCCCCGAGGAGAGCGATCTTGATCATACCCGACCTTACGGCTGTATCGGACGTTCGCCAACCACCCTTCGGACAGCCCGAATTCATCCTCTTGACCGGTCCGAGCGTCCCGCCCGCCTGGCTGGAACCGAGCAGGCTCGAGCGGCTCGCCTGGCGGTCCGGCTTGACCGCGGATGAGCTGCACGAGTGGCTGCGGCGGGAGATCGAGGGGCGGCAGGCGGCCGCGGGGAGCAACGGCGCAAGTGTTTCCACAAGTGTTTCCATAGGCGAGCGTACGGGAGGAAGTGCAAGTAACGGGGCATAAGAAAACCCGCCGTTTCCAGCGGGTTTTCTAGTGGGCGGTGACGGGCTCGAACCGCCGACCTCCTGCTTGTAAGTTCGGCTCCGCTAGTTGCGGTGAGTGCTGGTTAGTCGCATTTCGGCCGGTTGAGGCCGAATCCCGCCTCTGGAGTGCTGGTCGAGTTGCGGTAAGTCGCCGGTGCTGGTTGACAATTCGGCTCCAACCACCGCGCTCGTCGCGAACCGGGCGTAGGGACTCGCGCAAGCGAGCGACGCGGACAGGTCGGAATAGGTCGTTAGAGTTGTTGCGAATGCTGGCGCATGTCTGACCGCAGGCTTGCTGATGCGCATCTCGTTGAGGTCGAGGCTGAGCAGGCCGCGCTTCGGCGCATCGCCGCGCTCCTCGCCCGGAGCGTCCCGGCCGCAGAAGTCTTCGACGCGGTCGTTGACGAACTACGTTCGCTCATGGGCGTCGACGCCGCGGCGCTTGCGCGCTACGAAGCCGACGAGACTGCCACTCTCCTGGCGCTTTCCGCCGAGGCAAACGCACGGGTCGCCCAGCCGGGGGACAGATTGTCAACCGAGGGGCACAACGTCACCGCGTTGGTTTGGCGCACCGGGCGGCCGGCACGCATCGACGACTACACGAAGGCCACCGGCGGAGAGCACGTACGCCAGGCCCGCGAAGCCGGCATCCACTCGATGGTGGGTGCACCAGTCCAGGTTCGAGAACGGGTGTGGGGGTTGCTTGGCGTCTACTCGATGCACCAGCGGCTTCCCCCGGATACCGAGGCGCGTCTCGCAGACTTCGCCGCGCTGGTCGAAAGCGCGATCGCGAACGTGCAGGCATGGTCGGAGCTGGAAGCCTCGCGCGTGCGCATCGTGACCGCCGCCGACGAGGCACGTCGGCGGGTCCAGCGCGACCTCCACGATGGGGCACAGCAGCGGGTCGTCGTGCTCGCTCTCAAGGCCCGGATGCTTGCGCAGTCGCGAGCTGCGCAGACCGCCGGTCTCGATGCCGAGCTTCGAAGCTTTGAGGTCGACCTCAACGGGGTGCTCGAGGAACTGCGCACAATCGCTTCCGGGCTGCACCCTACCGCCCTGTCCCGCGGCGGCCTCGCTCCCGCGCTGAGGACGCTCGCCCGACGTTCGCCTGTCCCGGTAATGCTCGACGTCCGACTCGAAGGTCGTATCGCTGGATCGGTCGAAGTTGCCGCCTATTACCTCGTCGCGGAGACGCTGACGAACACCACCAAGCACGCCCAGGCATCTCGCATCGAGGTGACCGCCGAACTACGCGACAACAGCCTCTGGGTCTGCGTTCGAGACGACGGCGTGGGCGGAGCAGACCCAGCATGCGGCTCGGGTCTCGTAGGGCTGAAGGACAGAATCGAGGCGTTCGGCGGGACAATGACGCTCGACAGCCCGTCGGGCCGAGGAACCACGCTGATCGCGCAGTTGCCGCTACCCGAGCACCTCGCTCACGACGCGGCTAACGCCTGACCTTCGCCCCGCGGAAGAGGTCGTCAGGGTGCATTGCGCAACTCAATGTCAGTCTTGGCGAGTGGCGGTGTCCGGTAGGTGGCACAGACTCGGATGGCGGCGGCTGACTCTAGTATCTCGCTCGCCGCACTCGGAGTACTCGTCTCCGTGGCAGCACGGGTCGGAAGAACAGAGGTTCGACCGCCTCCTCACCGCGTAGGGCGTCGCTCTGGCGTGTCAGTTCGGCCGCGCGAGTTGGCGTTAGCCCGGACGTTGGCGGATCGAAGCCGCGTAGGCGGGATTACATCCGCGACCTGGGCCGCCGCCAGCTATCACGGCTGCTCCCTACGAGCTTTCAACGGAAACGGCGCCTAGCGCTGTCCGGCGATCATGGGCGGGTGGATGCGGCTGGGCTCTTTGGTGAGGAGCAGGTGGCTCGGGCACGGTGCTACCACCGGCCGCTGTACGCAGCGGCATTGTTCGGGTTCGCTCTCGACCTCGTTCTCCTGGCCTTGATCGTGTTCGGCTCGCTCGGTGGTTGGTTGTCCGAGCCGTTGGAGGGATGGGCCTGGTGGGGGCAGGTGGTTGGGTTCACGGCGCTGATCGCCTTGTTGACGACGGCGCTCACCCTGCCGATCTCGTTCTGGACGGGCTTCGTGCGCGAGCGGAGCTGGGGCTTCTCGACCCAGGAGCTCGCGGGCTTCGCCGCCGATCGTGCCAAGGTGTTCGTTCTCGGCCTCGTGCTGTCCAGCGCGGCGCTTGTGGGTCTCGTGGGCTCGGCGCGGCTCCTGCCTCACGTCTGGCCTCTGGCAGCCATCTCGGCTGGGGCGGTGGTCGTGCTGGCGCTCGGCTTCCTTGCCCCGCTCGTGATCGAGCCGATGTTCAATCGGTTCACCCCCCTCGACGGTGGCGAACTCGCGACCGAACTGCGGGCGCTCGCAGACCGGGCGCAGCTCCCGATCAAGGAGGTGCTGGTGGCGGATGCGGGCCGGCGTACCCGCAAGGCAAATGCCTACGTCTCCGGGCTCGGACCGACGCGCCGTCTTGTCCTCTTCGACACGCTCCTGGCGCAAGCAGCCCCGGCCGAGATCGGCCTCGTCCTCGCGCACGAGCTCGGCCACCGTCGCGCCCACCACCTGATCAAGGGGGCGCTGCTCGGCATCGTTGGTCTCGCCGTTTTCGTCGTCGTCCTCTGGACGCTTCTTCGCTGGCCCGAACTGCGCACCGCGATCGGGGCGCCCGGCGGTGTCAGCGACCCAAGGGTCGTACCCTTCGTCCTGCTGCTTGCCGCAGTCCTCGAGATTCCCGCGGCTCCGCTCGGGTCGGCGCTCTCACGGCGCTGGGAGCGCGAGGCCGACCGCTTCTCGCTCGAGTTGACCCACGACCTCGCCGCGTTCGAGGCCACCCACCGCACGCTCGCAACCGCGAACCTGTCCGACCTCGACCCGCCCCGCCCCATCTACCTGGTGTTGTTCAGCCACCCTACCCCGGTCGAGCGGATCCAGGCCGCACGCCGCCAGGTGCTCTCGCCGGTGGAACCGTAGACCTCGCGCCGCTGAGGTGCGAACGCAGGCTGGATGGCTACGTCGAGGGTCGTTGACTGTCCGGCTCCTGAGTTAGGCGCCCCCGTCCGAGCTACTGCTTTCCGCTGCTGGTCGGACGATCTCCTTGATCTGCCCGAGCGCGTCGGTGAGCTCGCTCGGAAGCATCCAGATCGTGTTCCCGCTTCCCTGGGCGATCTGCGGCAGCACCTGGAGGTACTGGTAGGCGAGGAGCTTCTGGTCGATGCCTCCCTCGTGGATCGCCTTGAACACCGTGCCGATGGCCTTGGCCTGCCCTTCGGCCTGCAGGATCGCTGCCTGGCGCTGGCCCTCGGCTTTGAGGATCGCCGCCTGCTTCTCGCCCTCGGCGGTGAGGATCTGCGACTGCTTGACGCCTTCGGCGGTGAGGATCGCGGCCCGCTTCTCGCGATCGGCGCGCATTTGCTGCTCCATCGAAGCCTGGATCGAGGCGGGAGGGTCGATCGACTTCAGCTCGACCCGGTTGACACGGATGCCCCACTTCCCGGTCGCCTCGTCGAGCACCCCGCGCAGCTCGTTGTTGATGTTGTCACGCGAGGTGAACGTCGTCTCGAGATCCATCCCGCCGATCACGTTCCGCAGAGTCGTCACCGTGAGCTGCTCGATCGCCTGGATGTAGTTCGCGATTTCGTAGGTAGCAGCCTTCGCATCGGTGACCTGGTAGTAGATGACCGTGTCGATCGAGACGACGAGGTTGTCCTCGGTGATCACCGGCTGGGGCGCGAAGGAGACGACCTGTTCGCGGAGGTCGACTACCGCTCGTAACCGGTCGACGAACGGGATAATAAGCGCGAGCCCCGGGGAGAGCGTCCGGTTGTAGCGCCCGAACCGCTCGATCACGCGCGCGCGCGCCTGCGGGACGATCCGGATCGTCCGCCAGAGGGTGACGAGCACGAGAACGAGGACGACGATGATGACGATGGTCGCGACCATGTGGACTCCTATCCGTAGACGAGCGCCGTCGCGCCCTCGATTTCGGCGACCTGCACCCGCGTCCCGGGTTCGAGCACCTGAGACTCGTCGAACGCGCGGGCGCTCCAGACCTCGCCGCCGATCTTGACCCGGCCCCCGTTCAGATCGACCTGCTCGAGGACGACGGCGGTCGTGCCCACGAGCGCCGCAGCCCCGGTTCGCATCGAGAACGGCATGCGGATGTGGCGGCGCGCGAGCGGCCGCAACAAGCCGACCGACGCAGCTGAGCCGACGACGAAGACCGCGAGGGCGATCACCCAGCCCGCACCGAGAGCAGCGGCAGCCGCAGCCGCGGCGGCCGCCAGAGCAATCGGGCCGAGAAAGAACAGCCCCGGCGTCAGAATCTCGCCGATCGCGAGCAACACAGCTACGAGAGCCCAGACGAGCCAAGCAGCCACAAACCGATCGTAGTTCCCGCGGGGGCCCCGTGGGCGGTGAGTCGTTGTCGGCCCACCGCCATCGGGTCGAGTCGGCGAGACGTCAGGTAGCCGGGTTGACCACGACCGAGGCGCAGAAGGGCTTCAGCACACGTTGGGGCCGGCTCTTTGCCCGGCGGCTGCAGGGAGAGGCTCACACTTGGCGAGCCGGTTGAGGAGTGCCTCGACCGCCCGGGGTGAGGACGTCACGATTCGCGCGGTCTTCGTCGAAGCCCGGGAGAAATGAACGTTGAAGCGGACGCACTTGCAAGCAGGGCGCTCGGCCGCGGCCGTGCGAGAGGAGTGTCGGCACAAGATGTTTGACGGCGGAATAAAATGTCGGTCATGCGGCGGCTTGGGCAAAGGCCGTCTGACGCGAAACGGTGGGGATAGCGGGGCCGACCTCCGGCCTTGCGCATGGGAGGTCACTCTGGCGTGACAGTTCGGCTCCGCTAGTTGCGGTGAGTGCTGGTTATTCGCGTTTCGGCCGGTTCAGGCCGAATCCCGCTCCCGGAGTGCTGGTCGAGTTGCGGTTGGTTGCGGGTGCTGGTTGACAAATCGGCTCCAAGAATCGGTCGCCTGGGAAGAGCAACACCACCTCCGCCTCGAGACGGCACTGCCTACGCGAACGAGGGTCGCACGAAACGGTGGCCCTGGAGGAGTGCTCGCGGTCGCCGTCGGTCCGGATCACTTCGGCCTCGATCGGGACGGGGAGGGGTACTAGGAGGAGGGCTGGAGGTGGCGATGGACGAAGGCGATCGCGATGCCGCCCTCGCCGACGGCCGCTGCGACGCGTTTCACTGATCCGGAGCGGACATCGCCGACGGCGAAGATCCCCGGGACGCTCGTCTCGAGAGCGAACGGCTCCCGCTCGGCCTTCCAGGGTCCCGCCTTCATCGCGTCGGCTCCCGTCAGGACGAAGCCGTGCTCGTCACGCGCGATCTCAGAGGGGAGCCAGTCGGTGGCTGCTTCGGCGCCGATGAGGACGAAGAGCGCGCTCGTCTCGCGTCGAGATGTCGTCTCGGCTCGTCGATCGATGACCTCGATCGCGTCGAGTTGTTCGTCTCCGTGCACCGCGACGACCTCGGATCGCGTCTCCACCCGGATGTTCGCTTTCGTCGCTATCTGCTCGATCAGGTATCGAGACATGCTCGCCGCGAGCGACTCGCCGCGCACGAGGAGTGTCACCGATCGGGCGTGGTTGGAGAAGAAGATGGCGGCCTGGCCGGCAGAATTGCCCGCCCCGATCAGAAACACGTCGTGCCCTTGCGCGAGACCGGCGTCGCTACGTGCCGCACCGTAGTAGACACCGGAGCCGACGAATCGATCGACCGAATCGAGCTCGAGGCGCCGCCACTCAACACCCGTCGCGAGGACGATCGACCTCGTTCGGAGAACGTCGCCTCCATCCAGGGTGACGGTTAGCTCGGCAGGGTCGATGCCCTCGACCCGGCGGGTCACGACGATCTCGGCGCCCAGCCGCTTCGCCTGTTGCAGCGCCCGGCTCGCGAGCTCGTCCCCGGAGACGCCGAACGGGAACCCGGTGTAGTTCTCGATCCGGGTCGAGGTGCCGGCCTGCCCGCCCGGGGCGAACGACTCGACCAGCCCCGTCTGTAGGCCCTCGGAGGCGCCGTTGACCGCCGCGGTCAGACCCGCCGGCCCGCCGCCCACGATCACCACGTCGTACCGCGCCCGGCCTGGCGCGACCGTCAGCCCGGCGACCGTGGCAATCACACGGATCGTTGGCGCGATCAGCCGAGTGCCGTCGCGGAGCTCCACCACAGGATAGGGGGCGGCCACGACGGCTCCACCCCCGGTTCGCGCAAGAGCGGCAGGATCGTCGGGGTCCAGGTGATCGTGGGGAATCTGGTTGCGATGGAGGAAGCTCTCGGCCGCGTGGACCGCCGGGTCGAGGCTCGGGCCGATCACGAACATCGCCGGCTCGAGCGGCTGCGCGGTGGCGTTTCTGAGCATGTCCAGGCGCTCCAACGCCGCGGCGCCAACCGTTGCGGAGACCTGAGGGGCCATCGCGGCGAGCGTGTGGAACACCTCGACGGTCACCTTCAACACGCGCGACGCCTCGATCGCCCGCATGCTGGCGGGCAACGGCGTCCCGAGCGTCATCGGGATCTCGCCACCAAGCTCTCCCGGGAGCCGCACGCCGATCACCCGCTCGACCCCGTTCACGAGCTTCGTCAGCTCGGTCTTCCCCTCGACCACAACCGCCAGGAACCGGCCCTCCCCCTCGTGGGCCACGTACTCCCCGGGGATGAGGTGGATGTCCTCGACGGCGCCGGCAACGTACTCAAGCTCATTCGGCGCGAGCCCCGAGAAGAGCGGAATCACGGCCAACTCATCAACAGTGATCACGACTCCCTCACAACCTCTTCCGTCAAGCTGTAAACGCCGCGCACGATCGGGAGCCTACTCGCGCGTCGGATGGATCAGATGTGGCTACTCCAACGTGCCCGAGAGTTCGCGAAGACACCCTGACGGAACGATCCGGCCCTTTACACCGGCACTGGGGAGGGCGCTCTCACCTTCGGGTGTAAGGGACGGGTCGCCCATGCGAGCGGACTCGCGTTAGGGTCGGTGGTTGCCTGCTCGGGCGGTCTTCAGCGTGTCAGTCGGAAGGTAATCGTGCCGGTCTGCTTGGCGCCTTCGACTATGACGGCTTCTCCGCGCGCGCCTCGATAGGCGCCGGTGCCGCCGACGATCGCCGCGACCTTGCGAGGTGGCGGGGCGTTGAGGAACTGCGTTGCGATCTCACCGTTCGGGAGGAAAAACGTGATCTGGCAGGCCGCCTCGGGCGGTGTCAGCGTCGTGAACGTGCAAACGCCGGCGTCGTGGCCGACCTTCCTTCGCTGCGCGTCGAGCAGCGAGTCGGCGAAGATGCGCTCGTCGCCGACACTCGGGCCTTTCTCGCCGAGGTCGACCTCCACGTCGTGAAACGCCAAGGCGAACCTGATCGTCTGCGAGCGATCGGCGCTCGCGTTCGAGCGTGACGCGGCGGCGGCGAGCGACAGGACGCCGATCACGGCTGCCAACGCGACCAGCGCCGACCTCGTTCTCATCGAGCCTCCTTCAGTTGACCGCGCTTTCAGAACCTCAGCCTGCCCGTCCCGGTGACCGCGTCGATCTCAATCAGCGGCGCGTGCTGCTGGTCGCAGCTGCCGTCCGCCTTGCGGCGCGCGACCGCCGACCCGCTGACGTCCCCGACGAAGGTGCCGGTCGCACCGGCGAACCGCCCGGTGCCACCGTCGACCGTGGTCGTCTTCGGCACCTTGAACGTAGCCGTGCAGGTCCGCCGATTCACAGCGAGCGCCCCGGGGCCGCGGTCGACGTTGACGATGCGGAGCGTGCCGGCCGCAAACACGAGATCGTCGCGGCTGACCTTCCCAGAATCGCCGGGCCGGTTCGGGCGCTCGACGATGCGGCCGACGCCGTTGAACACACCCCTCATCGCAACCACACTGCCGGCGACCGTCCGTTTGCCCGACGCGCTCGAGACCACCAGGCCACCGTCGAACCGCTCGCTCCCGCTCGTCTTCGCGACGGCCGCCGACGACGCAGCCGTGATGAGCACGACCCCGATAGCCGGAAGCGCGCCCAGCGACACTCTCGCCTGCCGTCCCATCCGCCTGCCTCCCTTTTCCGCTCGCAGCGCTGCGAGCGGAACACCGCCACCCTACTACCGAATCCGACCCCACACCACCCCAGAGCCCGATCGGCTCCAGCTCTCGCTGGAATCGGCGGCGACGCGGTCGCCGTGCTCGCGGCCTTGACCGCGAATGCCTACTTCTTGCGTTGCAGGGCTCCGAGCAACCGACCCTGCGGCGAACTCGAGAGCGGGTTTGTTAGTTCTTGAGGGCGGAGATCAGGCCCCACTCCGCTCGACCCTAACTGCGGGGGAGGGGTGTGACGACTACGACCTTCGAAGCAAGATATGACGGCCCGCTGCGTGCGCATCGATGACCGCGTCGACTCACGCGGACGCGCGTGTAACGAAGAAGGCGGCGCCGCGGTAGCGCCTGGGTCGTTGATGCGCTGCCTACCGGGGGGAGGGCCTGCGCCGTGCGGCGTAGTTGTGATCGACGGGCGCCGCGCGTGCGCGTAGGGCGCGAGTATGCACGTGGCGGTCCAGCGCCACGAGCGTTGTCGACGGCACCGTAAAGGGCGCCTTGCAGGTAGGGATCGGGCGGCCGCCTCCGAATGGTGGGGGAAACCCGCAGAGGCGTTCGGAGTTCCTACCGAGTTCCGGACACCGCAAGCGGCGGAGGGTAGAGCGCATGTTCACACCGACTTTGGCAGGCGCTGTGATCGACCTGAATGGTTCGCCCCGCTACCTCCACCAGGGCTGGTTCCTGATCTCGTACGCGAACCTGGCGGTGATCCTGCTGATGATCGCGGTGTTCGCGCTCGCGATCTGGCTCCCGTTCCCGCACGGAACCGAGGAGGACGAATGAGCAGCCGGGTGGGGAAACCGACGTGGACAGCCCGCGTTCGCGAGGCAGGTGTCGCGGCGCTCCCGCCCGAGAAGCTGCTGGCCGACCGCCAGCCGGTGTACGTCGCCACCTGGATCTACGTGTTCGGCGTCCTTTCGCTTTCGGCGTTCCTGGTCATCCTCGTCTCGGGAGCCGTGATCGCACTGGCCGGGCCGGCGTGGTGGCACACCTCCTCGCTGGGTCATTTCGTGAACAGCACGCACTTGTGGAGCACCGAGCTGTTCTTCTTCTTCATGGTCGTTCACCTGTGGGGGAAGTTCTTCATGGCCGCCTGGCGCGGCCGGCGGGCGCTCACCTGGATCACCGGTGCGATCGCGTTCCTCGTCTCGATCGCGACCGCGTTCACGGGCTACCTGAGCCAGCAGAACCTCGATTCGCAGTGGATCGGCGGCCAGGCGAAGGACGGGCTCAACGCGGCTGGGATCGGGGCGTTCTTCAACGTCCTCAACTTCGGGCAGATGCTGCTGTGGCACGTCGTCTTGCTTCCGCTCGCAGTCGCGTTCCTGATCGGGGTCCATATCCTCCAGGTCCGCAGGCGTGGGGTCGTGCCGCCGTTGCCGGTCAAGGGTGACGGCGAGTGAGCGCCGCCGGCTACCCGCTCGCGCCGGATCCGTCGGTCGACTGGGCTGGGGCTACCCGTCGCTACGACCTGGTCAAGGAGGCGGTGTTCGCGCTGCTCGTGGTCACGGGGCTCGTGCTCGTCCTGTCCGCGGTGTTCTCCTCCCCCGACGAGAAACCGGTGACGATCGCGTCGTGGGCGGCGGCCGACCCCGAAGGACCTCCTCGCCACCGCGGTCTCGGAGCTGAACGGGACGTCGGGCGTCGCCACCTACGGGCCGCCCTACACCCACGTTGCCGGCGCCGGACAGAACCTGATCGGCCACCTCTCGCTCCAGCGGCTCATCGGCGTCCAGATCCCGGTCGACCCGCCGAGCGCTTTCGTGCTCGGGCCGCTCTCGATCCCGGCGCACACCGACCCGACCCTCGCGCAGGCGCTGCTCGCGTACGAGCGGGCGCCGGCGGCACAGCGCCTGGCGTGGGCGAACGCGTACGCGAAGGCGGTCGACCGCGGGCCAGGGGATCGGGCACAACCTCACACCGGGCGACTACGGGCCGATGCCGACGCTGATGGCCTCCTACCTCCAGATGGCCCAGAGCGGCGGCCTGGACGCGGCGCTCACCTCGACCGGGCGCTTCTACCAGTCGAACTTCACCAAGGCCCTGCTCTTCCTCGCCGACGGCTCCTACCTCGAGGCCCTGGCTCAGAAGCAGAACCTGCTCGGGAGCCAGTGGGGGATGATGAACGAAACCGGCAACTTCCCCGGCCAGGCGTGGCTCTGGCTCTACACGTTCTGGTACCAGATCCCGCCCTTCTCCACCTCCGACAACGCCGACGCCCAGATCTGGGGACTGATGGGGATCCTCTCGCTCGCGTTCGTGCTGATCCCGTTCATCCCGGGCGTACGGTCGATCCCGAAGTGGATCCCGCTCTACAAGCTGATCTGGCGCGACTACTACCGGAAGGCGCGGGCGGCTGGCCTCGCGCCTCCGTGAACGTGTCCGCAGCCCAGTCGAGGTCGGCGATAGTGTGCGCCGCCGACATCTGCGCGTCGACAACGGGCCTGAAGAGCTTCTGAGGGATCGCCCGCCCTGGACCGCCGCCACGGCGAGACTCGTGCGCGTGAGCCGCACGAAGCACATCCACGCCCGCATCGACTCTCGAGAGCGCGCGTAACGCAAAGAAACGGAACCGATAGGTGGGCGCCTCGGTCGTTGATGCCCCGCCTACCCAGTGGAGGGCCTGGAGGCGCGGCGTAGTTGTGATCCCCGCCCGCCGTACGAAGCACATGCACGCCTGAATCGACTCGCGTGCAGCAGGCGTTCAACGTCGCCACACTCGGCGGCGCCGTGAATGCGCAGACGGCGACGGTCTACTCGATCGCCCAGCAGTTGATCACGACCGCGTGGACGGGCCTGATGGCGGTACGGAGGTGCTGCCGGCGACCCAGACCGTGTTGGTGACGGGGTCGACTGCGATCCCGGTGGCGTTCATCCCTTTCGGGACCGCGATCGTCGTGTGTTGGCCGGTCGCGGTCGAGACGCGGTGGACGACGTTCGTGGCTGCCACCCAGATCGCTCCTGGTGCCAGTGTCGCCTCGATCGGCTGTCCGCTGAGGCCGACCGACGGCGCCGTCGTGTGCCCTGTGTCCGGATTCCATGGCACAAGGGTGGAGCCGATGGCGCCGAGGAACCAAAGCGTGCCGCGTGTGGCCGTCGAAGCCGGCGACGAGTGATCGCGGGACGAGAGGGTTGTTGTTATTGAAGGAGTTCGCCAGTTCTGGGGTATCTCGAGCAGTTCGAAACCGCTTCGCCGTGCGCGTCCGTGCGTCGTAGCGCAGCAGGTCGTGGTTGTTGGTGCACTCGCAGATCCACTCGTAGCCTGCCCCGGTCGCGAGCCAGAAGGTCTCGAGCGCACCGGTTGCGAAGCGGCCGCTGATGCGGTTGCTTGCCGGGTCGATCCGCGTCAGCGTTCCGTCCTGATCGAGCACCCAGATCGCGTCACTGGAGGCCGCGATCGCGCCACTGCGGAGGTCACCGTGGACGGGCACGCTCGCCACAACGCGGCCGCTGAGCCCGTCGATCCGCTCGACCGTGCCCACCGGGGCGCTCGAGGTCACGATGCCCGGTTGCACGACCCACGCGGCGCCGAAGGCGACGGTCAGCCCGGCCGGGGCCGTGCCTGGCGGAACGGCGAGCGTCCGTATCAACTTTGCCGCTGGTGAGATCGCGGATCGCGATCGTCGAGCCGTCCGCGCCGGTACGTTCCCAGAGCGTGCCGTTGGAGACCCAGAGATTCGGCCCGCATGGTCCGCACCCGAGCTGCTTGTCGTGGACGCTCGAGACGATGCGGCCGCTGGCCGGATCGAGCCGGAGGAGTGTCGGCGGTTTCGGCGACGCCCCGGTCACGTGACCGACGATCTCCAGCGCAACCACTGCCGCGAGAGCCGCCCCGATCGCGACGGCAGCCAGCGGCCGCCAGCGGCGCCGGTCTGCTTCTCGGGCGATCGTCGAGAGCCGCGCGGCGGCCGTGTCCGGATCGAGGGGCGGCGGCAGCTCCACCTCGATCGAGCGCAGCTTGCAGACGCGCCACGGGCCGTCGACACCCTTCAGCTCGCGCGTCCCGAGGTCGTCGAAGGTCGCGCTCGACCCGACCACGAGGTCACTGGTCGTGCCCGTCGTGAAGACCTCGGCGGCTCCGGCAAGCGCCATGATCCGAGCGGCGATGTGGACGGCGATGCCGCTCACCTTGCCGTCGACCTCATCGCACTCCCCGGTGTGGACACCCGTCCGGACGTCGAGGCCGAGCTCCTGGACGGCCGTCGTGATCGCGACCGCGCAGCGCAGAGCCTGCGCAGGCTCGGTGAACGCGGCGAAAAACCCGTCGCCGGTCGTGTCCTGCTCGTGACCGTCGTAGCGCTTCAGCTCGCGCCGAACGAGCTGGCGAAAGCGGCCGAGGACGGCCCGCCAGCGGTCGTCGCCCAGCCTGTTCGCGATCGCGGTCGAGCCAACGATGTCGAGAAACAGCACCGTCGCCAGACGCCGACGCTTCGTTGTGGTGGGCACGCCACGACAAGTCTCCACCGCTGGCGGGACAGAAGCAACTCCGCCGCCGCGTCGAAGAGGCCGCCGCCGACCGTTGCTGAGCCCCAGGCCGGGTCAGGGGAGGCGGCAAACGCTCGGGCGGGGGAGACTACTGCGGGCTCACAGACGCCTGAGCCAGCGGGCCGTTCGTCGCACACTCTCATTCGAGGCGACCGCTTCGTCATCATCCCGGGGAGATGCAGACCGTGACCGTCGCCGAGCGGCCCGACCTGCTCGAGCGCGCGTGGGAAGAGACGATCGGCACGATCCCGGAGTACAACCACCACGGCGACGTCATCAACGCCTACTGGGGCCGCCTGACCGAGGAGCGCCGGGAGTTCCAGTTCTACCTCCTCGACGACGACGAGGTCCTCGCCCGAGGTCACTCGCTCCCGGTGTCTTGGGACGGCAGCGTCGCCGATCTGCCGGCCGGGATCGACGGCGCGATCGCCCGAGGCTTCGATGAGGGCGGCGCGAACGTCCTCTGCGCGATGCTGATCGCCATCCCGCGGGCTCATCAGGGCCGCGCCCTCAGTCCGCTCGCCGTCGCGGCGATGCGTGAGCTTGCCGACCGGCACGGCCTGACAGCATTGATCGCTCCCGTGCGTCCGAACTGGAAGGAGCGCTACCCGCTCGTGCCGATCGAGCAGTACGCCACGTGGAGGCGCTCCGACGGGTTCCTGTTCGACCCTTGGATGAGGGTGCACGAGCGGGCCGGCGCCACCGTCCTCAAACCCGAGCCGAGGTCGCTACGAATAACCGGCACCGTCGCGGAATGGGAGGAGTGGACAGACATGGCGTTCCCCCAGAGTGGCGACTACTGGTTCCCGGGCGGCCTTGCGACAGTCAAGATCGATCGGGACGCGGACTCCGGGAGCTACTGGGAACCGAACGTGTGGATGCACCACGCCGTCTGACCCTCGCTCCATTCCCGAGAACCAGCGGCGGCGCGGCCTCTTGCTTATGCAGGCGTTGCTTCTATGTCAAGGCCGGACCACACCCGGGATCGGTGCGCGCTCGGATCCCGTAATCCCGAAGTACTCTTCTCCGTGGCAGCACCGGTCGGGAGAACAGAGGTTCGACCTCCTCCTCAACGCATGTGCGGTCGCTCCTGGCCAGCTTGTAAGTTCGGCTCCGCTAGTTGCGGTGAGTCTCGGTTAGTCGCGTTTCGGGCGGTTCAAGCCGAATCCCGCTCCCGGAGTGCTGGTCGAGTCGCGGTTAGTTGCCGGTGCTGGTTGACAAATCGGCTCCAAGTTCTTCGACTCTGCGAGGCGCTTCGTCTGCGGTCAGGTCGATCGCGATCGTTATCGCCTCGTCGATGGTCAGGTCGCTTCCGCGCTTGACGGCGGCGTCGAAGCGATCGGGGCCCAATTGGTTTCTGAGGTCACGGGCCGTGTCATCTCGGAGCTGCTGTGAGTCGGCAGGTTCGACCCAGCCGAGGTGTTGAACGATCGCGTTTGCCGCGCCGAACAAGCGAGCCGCATCGTCTGCCCGGATGCTTGTGGCCTGTAGCGCCGCTACCTCGTGCAGGCATTCGGCGACCGTCTCCGCCGTCCGGGGTTCCTTCAGTATTTCAAGAGCTTCGCGGAGCAATGCCCGCGCGGCTTGAGACCGGCCGCTTAGGCGCTGTCTCTCGCCAAGGGCCGTGAGGCATATGCCGATGAGTGACGCAGAGCCCGAGAGCCGAGCATTCTCTAGCGCCTGCTGGAACAGCGTCTCTGCATTGGCGTCTCCCGCGTAGGCGGCAGCGATGCCGAGGTTGAGTTGCGCGGTGCACAGGGCCCACGGTTCAAGTGCCTGCGCTTCTTCAACCGCTGTAGTGAGGTGGGAGCGTGCGGTCTCGTAGTCGCGCATGAGTGTTGCGGTGTTGCCCAGCTGCATCAGTGCCTCGACACGCTCCAACGGATCGGCGAGATCGTTGGTGAGTTCGAGCCACTCGCTTGCAAAGAGCCTCGCGTCTGCGAGATCCGCTCTTCGTTGCGCAAACTGGGTTGCCCACTTGAGCAGCTCGACGCGCAGCGCTGGAGATCGGCCTGCCTCTGTAGCGAGCGCGTGATCGACCCAGGCACTTCCCTCGCGGTGGTAGCCACGCAGCCGCCACAGCGGGCCAAGCGCCGCTACCAAGCGCACCTCAAGCTCACCCAGCTCGTGACTCCGCACGAACTCCAGTGCCGCTCGCCAGTTCCCTTGCTCCGTGTCCAGAACGTCCAGCCAGGCTGGCTGATCAGGACGCCGCGCACCGAGGTCAGCCGACTCGGCGAGTGCTGCGAAGTACTCCGCGTGCCGCTGTCGCAGCCGAGCCAGGCTCGATTGCTCTAACTGCTCGAGCGCGAACTCGCGGATCGTCTCGAGCATCCAAAAGCGTTCGCCTGTCCGACGGACAAGGCTCTTCTCGACCAGCGACTGCAACGCATCAAGGTCGGCCCCGGCCACCTCCGACGCCGCCTCGAACGTGGAGCCGCCGACGAAGACCGAAAGACGCGCGAACAACACTTGCTCAGTCCGGCCGAGCAGCTCGTACGACCAGGCGATCGTGGCTCTCAGGGTTCGCTGGCGCGGCTCGGCGTCTCTTCCGCCCGTGAGCAGATCAAGGCGCCCGGAGAGCCGCTCAAGGATCTGGCTCGGAGAGAGCACGCTCCCTCTTGCGGCCGCGAGCTCGAGTGCGAGCGGGAGGTTATCGAGTGCCTGGCAGAGCTCATGGACTGACTCATCGGGCGCGGCCCCAGTACGGGCGCAGAAAAGGCTGACCGCCTCGGCGTCGGCAAGCGGAAGCACTGGGTACTGAACTTCGCCCCTGACGCGTAGAAGCTCGCGGCTCGTAACCAGGATCCTGAGGTTGGGGCAGGCTTCGAGCAGCGACGAGAGTTCGGGTGCCGCCTCGACCACCTGCTCGAAGTTGTCGAGCAGAAGCAGCAGCTCGCGCTCTGCGATGTGGTCGGCGAGTCCTTCCTTGACCCCGAGCGTCTGCGCGATCGTGTCGATCACGAGCGCTGGGTCGCTGAGCGGCGCAAGGCCGACCCAGAAGACCCCGGCCTTGAACTCCGGTACCAGCCCCGCAGCGGCTTCGATCGCCAGGCGCGTCTTCCCCGAGCCGCCAGGCCCGGTCAGAGTGACCAGGCGGACGTGATCTGTGAGCAGCGCGAGAAGCTCGCTGATCTCGTTTTCGCGCCCGACGAACTCGCTGACGGGGCGGGGCAGGTTGGTGTTCGAGATCGTCTTGAGCGGGGGGAAGCGGTCCGAGCCGAGCTGGAAGATCCCGACGGGCTCGGGGAAGTCCTTCAGGCGGTGCTCCCCGAGGTCGGTCGCGTCAACCTCGACAAGCCCGCGCGTTTGCTTCGACATCAGCACCTGCCCGCCGTGACCCGCCGCCGCGATTCGCGCCGCACGGTGCACCTCCATTCCGACATAGCCCGTGTCCCCGACCACGACCTCGCCCGTATGCACGCCCATCCGAACCGGAATACTCAGCCGGAATAACCCGTTCTGTGCGGTGCTGGCTGCGGCGAGCGCATCGGATGGCTGCGCAAACGCCACGAAGAAGGCATCACCCGCCGTGTCGATCTCAACCCCAGCATGCGCAGCCCACGCGGCCCGGCATACGCGACGGTGCTCGCCGAGGAGCATCCCGTAGTCATCTGTCCCGAGTTCGTCGAGCAGCCGAGTCGACCCCTCGATGTCCGTGAAAAGCAGTGTCACTGTTCCGGAGGGAAGATCACCTCGCACAGGTCGCATGATGCGGCAAAGCGCCCCCCTGTGACAGGCCCCGCTGGGCGGACGTTTTACCAGCGGAGGGAGAGTCCATGGGCAACGATGACGACCGCAGTCCTCGGGCCCGCCCTCGAGTGCGGCGCGCGGCCAGTCGGTCTCAAGTGATCGTTCCCCTGCTGGCACGGAGTGCGGCCGGGTCTTAGGCTTCAGGCCGTGGATTCTGCGCCCTCGCTCGGCGGGCCGGTGGCGGCCCGGAAGGTTGTCACGGCGTTGTTTTGCGACGTTGCCGGTTCGACTGCGTTGGGGGAGTTCCTTGATGCCGAGGTGCTGCAGTCGGTGTTGTCGAGGTATTTCGGGTTGGCGGCTGCGGTGATCGAGAAGCATGGCGGGACGGTGGAGAAGTTCATCGGCGATGCCGTGATGGCGGTGTTCGGGGTGCCGTTGCTGCATGAGGACGACGCCGTGCGCGCCTGCCGGGCGGCCCAGGAGTTATTGGCGGAGCTACCTCGTCTGAACGAGGAGCTCGAGCGCGACTTCGGGACGAGGCTGGAGCTTCGGGTCGGGGTGAATAGCGGGGAGGTTGCGGCGGTGGCGGGTCAGCTGCTCGCGACGGGGGATGCGGTGAATGTGGCGGCGCGTTTGGAGCAGGCGGCGGAGCCGGGCCAGATCCTGATCGGCCCTGTGACGTTGGCGCTCGCTCGGGCGGCGGTCACGGTCGAGGCGCTCGCACCGCTCGAGCTGAAGGGGAAGGGTCGCCCCGTTCAGGCCTACCGGTTGCTCGCGGTCGAACCGGGCCGGCCGCGGAGCCCCGCGGGTCTCGATGTGCCGATGGTCGGCCGGAGGGACGAGAAGGAGCGGCTCGAAGAGGCGTTCAGGGATGCGGTCGCCCGGCAGGCCTGCAGGGTGGTCACGGTGGTGGGGACGGCGGGGGTGGGGAAGTCGCGGCTCACGGCCGAGTTCCTCTCCGGGATCGACGCGAGAGTGGTCACGGGACGTTGCCTCTCCTACGGGGAGGGGATCACGTACTGGCCGGTGGTCGAGGTGGTCAAGCAACTCGGCGATGTCGGCGAGCGGCTGACGACCCAGAGCGCACAGGTCGCAGCAGCGTTCTCGGCGCTGATGGGTGAGGGATCCGCGGCGACTGCGGGCGAGATCGCTTGGGCGGTGCGGCGCCTGTTCGAGGAAGCGGCGGCCGAGCGGCCGCTCGTGGTCGTCTTCGACGATATTCACTGGGGCGAGCCGACCTTCCTCGACCTGGTCGAGCACGTCGCCGATCTCTCACATGACGCGCCGATCCTGATCGTGTGTCTTGCGCGGCCCGAGCTGCTCGAGCACCGCCATGCTTGGAGCGGTAGCAGGCCCACTGCGACAACGATGCTCCTCGAGCCGCTCGACCCCAGTGAGACGGGGAAGCTGATCGACCGCCTGATCAACCCGGACGAGTTCGATCCCGAGCTCGTGTCGCGGATCCGCGCGGCTTCCGCCGGCAATCCGCTCTTTGTCGAGGAGATGGTCGCGATGGCGCGCGACTCCGAGGGCGAGGAAGTGACCGTGCCACCAACGATCAAGGCACTGCTCGCCGCCCGGATTGACCAGCTCGACCCCTCGGAACGCGGTGTGCTCGAACGCGGCGCGGTCGAAGGCGAGCTCTTCCACCGTGGCGCGGTCGAGGCGCTCGCAGCCTTGCCACACCCAGTACTGGAACAACTCATGTCGCTTGTCCGTAAGGAGCTCGTCCGTCCCGACCGCCCGACACTGCCTGCCGAGGAGGCCTACCGCTTCCGACACCTCCTGATCCGCGACGCCGCGTACGACTCGCTACCCAAAGCCGCGAGAGCCAGCCTCCACGAACGGTTCGCCGACTGGCTCGAACAGCACGGCACCGACCTGGTCGAGGGCGACGAGACCATCGGCTACCACCTCGAGCAGGCCTTCCGCTACCGCATCGAGCTTGGTCGCGCCGATGCCGCGGCGGAAACGATCGCGGCGCGGGCAGCCGAGCAGCTGACGGCGGCTGGCCGCCGGGCCCGCAACCGGGGCGACCACCACGGTGGAGTCGCACTCTTGAGTCGTGCAGCCGACCTACGCCCGTCTGGCCAGCTTGCGCTCCTACCCCAGATCGCAGAGTTGTACTTCCTTATTGGGGAGTACTCGCGTGCGGTGGAGTTGCTCGACGAGGCGGCCAAGACCGCGCGTGTGCGCGGCGAGGGGGCCGTCGAGGCGGTCGCAACGGTACTGCGAGCGGTCGTCGCTTGCGACACCGGCGACCCGTCTGCGTCGTTCGAGTCCGTGGTGGAGCTTGCAGACAGAGCCACAGTGGCCCTTGAGCGGATTGGTGACGATGCGCAGCTCGCCTACGTGCTCTACGCCGCAGCGGCGCGGCGGGGGCACCTCGGTCGCGGGGACGAGGCCGCGAACCTCTTCAAGCGCTCCCTCGAGCACGCGCAGCGAGCAGGCGACCTCTACCGCGCTCGACAATGCCTCGAGGGAATGATTGGATCAATGGGCTGGGGTTCGGCGCCGGTGAGCAAGGCCGTTGCGTTCCTGAACGACATGCCCGACGGGCTGAGGCCCCTCCTGTCTTCGTCGAACGTTCCCGGCATCCACGCCTCACTGATGGCGGCGTATTCCGGGAACTTCTCGCAGGCACGCGTCGAATACGCCGAAGCCCAGCAGCTCGTAGCCGACGTCGGGAATCCCGTCTGGGCCGCTTCGATGACACAGATTCTCGGCATGATCGAGCTTCTAGACCGGAATCCCGCCGCCGCGGAGGCCACGCTCCGCGACGGATGCGACCGTCTCGACCAGCTCGGCGCACAAGCCCTCCGCTCGACAAGCGCGACACTACTCGCAGAGGCCCTCGCCGAACTCGACCGCAACGACGAAGCCGAGCAGGTGCTCGACGTCGCCGACGAGATCGCGCAACCGGACGACTTCGACCCGCAGGTGCGATCACGCGCCGTTCGCGCCCGAATCCTCGCGCGGCGAGGAGAACTCGCGGAGGCCGAGCCCCTGGCGCGGGAGGCCGTCGAGATCGCCGCTCGCACCAACGCCATCGTCCTCCACGGAAACGCGCTGCTCGCGCTGGCCGAGGTACTTCGCGCCTCAGGTGTAGCTGCCGAGTCGAAGGCGGCGCTCCAGGAGGCGCTGGCGCTCTTCGAGCGGAAAGAGAACGTCGTCCAAGCCGAGCAGACACGCGCGCTCCTCAAAGATCTCGAGGAGCAACTGGGCAGCGAGAAGTCGTAACCCCTAGGTTCGCGCCGAGTCCGGGAGCGGGGTCCCACGGTCGCTGACCGCATCGAGGGGGAGGGCGTGGCCGGGATAGGTCGCGTGCGGACGCTCGTCCAGCCGGCGATTCTGTACCTGGGGCCGGTGTTGGACTGGACGCGCGTTCCTGCGCGGCGGATGATCGTACTGTGCGAGAGGATCTCCCGACCGGCACGGTCACCTTCGTGTTCACCGACGTCGAAGGGTCGACGCGTCTTCTCGATCGAACTCGGAGTGGAGGCATACGGCGCTCTTCTTGCGGAGCATCATCGTGTGTGCCGGGAGGCGTGGGCTGTGTACGGAGGGGTTGAGATCGACACGGCTGGTGATGCGTTCTTCGTGGCGTTTTCGCGGCCGTCGGACGCGCTTGCCGCCGCGGCCGCGGCGCAGGAGGCGTTGGCTTCGGCGGGCGTCCGAGTGCGGATGGGTGTGCACACGGGTGAGGTCTCGCTGGGTGAGACGGGCTACGTCGGCATGGAGGTGCATCGCGCGGCGCGGATCGCGGCAGCGGGCCATGGCGGGCAGGTGCTCGTCTCCCAGTCGACGCGCGAGCTGGTCGAGGACGGGCTCCCCGCCGGGGTCGCGCTGCGCGACCTCGGCGAACATCGGCTCAGGGACCTGGAGCGCTCGCAGCGGCTCTCGCAGCTGGTGGTCGAGGCCCTGCCGAATGAGTTCCCGGCCTTGCGGACGCTTGAGAACCGCCCCACCAACCTTCCCATCCAGCCCACCTCGCTGATCGGACGCGGCCCCGAGCTCGCAGCGGTCGCCGAGCGCCTCCACCGCGACGACATCCGCCTGCTCACGCTGACCGGGCCCGGCGGTGCCGGCAAGACACGGCTCGCGCTCCAGGCCGCCGCCGACCTGATCGAAGACTTCCCCCAAGGCGTCTTCCTCGTCGCGCTCGCACCGATCACCGACCCCGCCCTCGTCCTGCCGACGGTCGCGCAGACGCTCGGCCTGAACGAGCACGGCACGGTGCGGCTCGTCGAGAGCCTCAGCAACTACCTGCGCGACCGGCAGCTGCTGCTCGTGCTCGACAACTTCGAGCATCTGCTCGACGGCGCCACGTCGATCGGCGAGCTGCTGGCCTCCGCGCCCGGGCTGAAGGTGTTGGCCACTAGCCGCACCCCGCTTCGCCTCGCGGCCGAGCACGAGTACCCGGTTCCGCCGCTCGAGCTTCCCGACCCTGCGCATCTGCCGGACGTCTCATCGCTCTCCCAGTACGAGGCGGTCGCGCTCTTGGTCGAGCGCGCCCGGGCCGTCAAGGCCGACTTCGCCGTCACCGACGCGAACGCGCCCGCGGTTGCCGAGCTCTGCGTCCGCCTCGACGGCCTCCCGCTCGCGATCGAGCTCGCAGCCCCGCGCGTCAAGCTGCTCTCGCCACGGGCGCTGCTTGGCCGCCTCGAGCGGAGCTTCGACCTCTTCACCGGCCCACACGACATGCCCGCGCGTCAGCAGACCATTCGCGCGACCATCGACTGGAGCTACCAGCTGCTTGCTCCCGAGGAGCAGACGCTCTTCGCGCGCCTCGCCGTCTTCCACGGGGGTTGCACGCTTCCGGCAGCCGAGGCCGTGTGCGGCGCCGACGATCTCCTGACGGGCCTGTCGACGCTGATCGACGACAACATGCTCCGCCAGGGGGAACAGCCTGACGGCGAGCCGCGCTTCACGATGCTGGAGACGATCCGCGCCTACGCGCTCGAGCGCCTCGAGGCTAGCGGCGAAGCCGCGGAGATCAGGCGCCGGCATGCGGCGCATTTCCTCGCGGTCGCCGAGCAGATCGAGTCCGACTGGCCCCGGGGCGAGGTCGACCTGCTTCTGCTCGAGCACGACCACGACAACTTCCGAGCCGCCCTGAGAGAGCTGCTCGGACGCGACGCCCGGGAGCCGTTCGTCCGGCTCGTCTACGGCCTGCTGCCGTTCTGGACGGGAATGAGCCACGTCCGTGAGGGTGCACGCTGGTCGGACGAAGCAGCCGTGCTGGCCGCCGACCTGCCGGCGTCGTTCCAGGCGCGGGCCTGGAATTGCGCCGCGACGTTCTTCTGGCGGCGGCAGGACCTGCCGCGCGCGCGGGAGCTTGCAGGTCTGGCACTCGCTGCCTTCCGGGAGGCCGAGGAGCCCCAGGGCGAAGCATGGACGCTGCTGATGCTCGCCAACCTCAACGGCTCGGAGGCTCTCTACGAGCAAGCTGCGGCGATGTTCGACGAGTTGGGCGAGCCGAGAGCCCTGAACACGGCGACTCGCGACCTGGGCTTGTGGGCGTTGGAACATGGAGACCACGCGCGCGCGCGTGCCCTGCTCGAAGAGAGCCTCACGCGAGCGCAAGAGCTCGGCTTTGACATGGACGTCGGGTGGGCGTTACTCGAACTCGGCATCCTGGCGCTCCACGAGCATCGCTACGACGACTCTGTGCCGCTCTTCGTCGAGGCCCTCGCGAGCGCCCGCAGGCACGGCATGCGCGTCAACGCTGCGCTGTCGCTCCGAGGTCTAGCCGCCGCCACGTCGGTGAGAGGAGATCTCGAGTCGGCTGCCCGCATGCTTGGCGCGGCCGAGACGCTTCAGGAACGCACCGGTGAAAAGGTCCCCGCCCCGTATGAACGGCCGGCCTTCGAGGAAGCTCTCGCGCCCGTCGTCGAGCGAGCAGACGAGCCCCTGATCGCAGCGGCGCTCGCCGCCGGTCACGCGATGACGGAATCCGAGGCAGCGACCTACGCGCTCGCGACCGTGGCCGGGCAGTCGGCGACTGCCGTGTCCGGATAACTCTCAGACACCCGCAAGCCTGGCCTCGAAGCAGGTCCCGTCGAGCCGATCACGTCTGAGGGGGAGGGATCGCTGTGATGTCCGGAGCAAGATGTGGCTGACCGTCGCGGCGGTCTCCGTGCGTGCCGACCGATCTCGTCGAACCGTAGCCGCGCCTATCGAACCGCCCGAGGCACGGGTGATCCGTTCGGTTCGGCTGGTGATTCAGGACTTGCCCTGGATCGTGAGCGCGAGCTCGACCGCCTCGTCGAGTTCGAGCCTCGCTCCTTCTGCTGCCAGGCCAGAATATGCGTCTTCGCCGAGGGCACCCAGGGCGGCTGCGGCGGTCCGGTCGGCGCGCGCGGAGTCGAACGGGTCGGTTCCGAAGCCCGTCGTTCTGCGCCATTCCTCGGCCGCGCCGAGCAGGCGCGCCGCGGTCGCCGCGCCTCCGCGCGCAACGGCAACTGCCGCGAGTCCCTCGACCGCAGCCCAGGCAACAAAGGGGGAGAGGTCGTTCCCGACCGAGAGGCTCTCGCGAAACAGCGACGCTGCTCGGTCGACTTGTCCCTGCTCGAGCACGGCGAGCCCGATGTTGTAGAGCCCCACCTTCACTAAACGGTCGGCGTCGGCCTCACGAGCGAGCCTGAGCGCCTCCTCGAACAAGCGCTCTGCGGAGGCGAAGTCGCCCTGGTAGAGGGGGATGTGCGCCTCGGCCTGCGAGGCCCTCGCGAGGAGAAGGCGATCGTCGATCTCGGTTGCGATCTCTCGACCCTCGCGTAACAGTGTTCGCACGCCGTCGAAGTCCCGCTCCCAGATCGCGGACGACGTGAGGTCGAGCAGCACCTCGGCGAGCCGGCGGCGGTGGCCGAGGCGCTCGTACAACGAGCGCGCCTCCTCGAGATAGCGCTTCTGCGCCGCGCGATCTTCCTGGTTGGCCGCCACGATCGCGGCGCTATAGAGCACTCGTCCGCGGACATCGTCCGGGATCTCCGTCTCGGCCAGGACCGCGTCCAGGATTGCCCGTCCCTCGGACGGATTCCCCGCCCAGAGCGGGTGGAGAGCGCCGACGATCCTGGCCGACTCGCCTGCGTCGCCCCTGGCTCGGAACCAGGCAAGTGCACGGCGGGCGTTCTCCTCCTCACCGCTCACGAGGGCGGCGTACTCCTTGAACGTCTCGCGCCGCTCCCGCCGGGCCTCATCGTGGCGCTCGAAGAGCCCGAGGAAGTACCACGCGTGACGTCGTCGCGTTTCTTCGTCTTCGACCGATTCGTCGAGACGCTCAGCCGCGAACTCCCGGATCGTCTCGAGCATCCAGAACCGCTCGCCGGTATGACGCAGCAGGCTCTTGTCGACCAGTGACTCGATGGCGTCGAGCGTTGCGTCACAGACCTCCCCGGCCGCCTCGAGCGCGAACCCGCCGGCGAAGACGGAGAGGCGCGCGTAGAGGCTCCGCTCCACGGGCGAGAGCAGATCGAACGACCAGCTGATCGTCGCTCGCAGGGTCTGCTGGCGGGCATCGGCGTCGCGCCTGCCCCGGAAGAGGTCGAGCCGCTGCGAGATCCGGTCGAGGATCTGCTCGGGCAAGAGCACCCCGATGCGGGCAGCGGCGAGCTCGACCGCAAGGGGAAGGTTGTCGAGTCTGCGGCAGAGCTCGGCCACCGTCTCGCTCGCCCGGATCCTCGCGCGCGCGCAGAAGAGTTCGACCGCCTCCTCCCCATCAAGCGCCGGCACCGCGTAGGCGATCTCGCCCTCGACGCGCAGGAGCTCGCGGCTCGTCACGAGCATCCGGAGCCTCGGACAGGCCCGGAGAAGCGGTGTCAGGTCCGGCGCCGCCTCGACGACCTGCTCGAGATTGTCGAGAACAAGCAGCAACTCCCGCTCGCCGATCTGCTCGGCAACACCCCGGTTCGCACCCAGCGTCCGGGCGATCTCCCCGACGACCAGCGTCGGATCCCGGACGGCGGCCAGCTCCACCCAATAGACACCCGCGGCGAAATCCCCGACAAGCTCCGCTGCGGCCTCGATCGCAAGCCGCGTCTTACCCGTCCCACCCGGGCCCGAGAGCGTCACAAGACGCGCACCGCGATCGCGGACAAGGGAGACAACCTCCGCCACCTCCCGCTCCCGGCCAACGAACGACGACACGGGCCGCGGCAGATTCGTGTTCGAGATCGTTCGCAGCGGCGGGAACCTGCCGTCGCCGAGCTGAAACAGGGCAACCGCCTCAGGAAAATCCTTGAGACGGTGCTCCCCAAGCTCACGAAGCTCGCCCTCGACGAGCGCGCGCGTCGTCCGCGAGAGCAGCACCTGGCCGCCATGCCCCGCGCTCATGATCCTCGCCGCCAGATGCACGTCCTCGCCGACGTAGTTCGGCGGGTCCACAAGCGGCTCTCCCGTATGCACCCCAACACGGACCCGCACAGGCCCGTCCGCAAGCCGCGCGGTCGCCTCGCGCACCGCCGCGACCGCCGCCCGAGCAGACGCGAACGCGAAGAAGAACGCGTCGCCCTCCTCATCGACCTCGTACCCGCCATGGTCAGCAAACGCGGCACGAACAACCCGCCGATGGTCGCCGAGCACCTCTCGATACGCCTCCGCTCCCAAGTCCCGCAGGAGCACGGTCGAGCCCTCGATGTCCGTGAACACGAGCGTCACCGTTCCGGTCGGCTGCTCCGGCCCGGACTCCATCCGCGAATCCCTACAGGAACCCTCGACCGTGGACAAGCCGCTCGCCGCACTCCGAGTACTCTTCTCCGTGGCAGCGCGCCGGTCGGGAGAACAAAGGTTCGACCGCCTCCTCAACGCATAGGGCGTCGCTCTGGCGTGACAGTGCCTCCGACCCAGACGTCCTCCGGTGCTCGTGCAAGGACGCCGTCGAGATTCGAGAAGGACACGAAGACGCCTCCGCCGGAGGATCGGTGTGCGGCGCTGGGGGTGCCGCCGAAGGGCACGCGCGTCCATGTCTTGCCGTCCCAATGCACGACCAGCAGCCCGGATGCGGTAGTGCCGACCGCCCACACGTCATCCGGGGCGTCCGCGGAAATCGACGAGTGGGAGCCAATGGGCGCGGAGCTTCGCTTCCAGCGATGGCCGTCCCAGCGGAGGATGCCGTTCATCGCGACCGCCCACGCTTCGTGCGCCGCAGGGGCCGCGATCCCGCGCAGTTCCTCCGTCCCGCGCGGCACGGGCAGCTGGACAAACCGCCCGCCCTGTAGACGGAGGACCACCCCGGGCGCCTCCAGGCTGTCGACGGCTCCGACCGCCCAGACCGTTCCGTCGGGCGCGACGGTGATCCCCCACAGAAACATGGCTGGTTTCCGTGGCGTCGCGATGAGCTCACGAACCGGGCGACATGCCTCGCCGCGGACGCCGGAAGCACCAGTTGACAGCACGAGGGCTGCGATTGCCGCCACGACCAGGGGCAGCTGTTTTGCCAACCATGTGACCTGCGTTGCAGCCACCGATCGACGCCGAGAGGTCCTAGCGGAGCTGGGAGACGAGATGGGCGAGCGGCACGAATTCGATTCGGCCGCGCGGTGGTCTTCCTGGGAGGGTGAAGGAGTAGATGAGGCCGGGGTCTTCGAGACGGGCGTGCACCGGGCCCTGGTTGGCCGGGATCACGATCGTGTGCGACTTCCCGTCAGTGACCCGAAGGACGTGGATGGCCGTACCGATGCGGTAGACGACGATCCCGGAGTGGGCGTCCTCGAGGTGGACGCTCCTCGCGTTGACCGGCATGCCGGAGAGAGGCCAGGTCTGGCGGAGCGCGCCGGTTGAGGCGTCGCGGACGTCGAGCACGAAGATCCGCGGAGATTCTCTCCGGAGGATCAGGAGGTTGCTGCCGTCGAGCTCGGCTTGTCGCACCGTGCCCGTCGGGATCGGAAGCCGGGTGATGCGGCCGGTGCTGGCGCTGATGATCGTCGCCTCGCCCTTCGGGGGAAGGGTGAGGAACCGGCCGTGGTCGAGCGCAACCGTCGGAACAAGGGCCGCTCCGACTCCGATCCTCCGGCATGCTCTCACCGGAGGGATCGGCCGAATCGGGTAGTTAGAGGGTTCGCCAGAGGTCCGTGGGCACGGCAGGGCGCCTTTCGATCCAGGCGGGCGTACGTCGACGAGCCGACCATTGCTCACCCACCATTCGGGGAAGGTGGAGACGCCAGGGCAGATGTCTGACGGGTCAGCCAGGTGCAGTTTTCTACCCCCGACGCCCACGCCGCCGCGGCCGGCCCCCGGAAATGGAACCGCCAGCAGGGCCTCTACATCTACCGCGGCGATCGCATGATCCAGAGCGGAGGGTGGAACCGACTGCGAACCATGGACGAACACAGCAAACTCGCTCGCATCGCCGTCGACATCCCACCCGCGCTCGAGGAACTGTTCCAGATCAACGTCGCCAAGATGCGGGTCACACTCCCAGACGAGATCAGACCGGAGCTCCGAGCGCTCGCCGCCGGCGTTGTGACCCGCGCCCAGGAGACCTACCGACGCCGGCTCCGTCTCGTCAACACGCACGACCCCGACGACGAATGGCATGAACCAAGGGCGACCGAACAGAACTCGATCGGGGACATCTGGCCCCTGGTCGCGCAGATACTCACCGACGAGCTCCACGGGCACCCCGATCTGCTCGAACGCGTTCTCATCGCACTCGCCAACGCGCGTCAACCGCGCTCACACGAGATCGAGGCGGCCCCCGCAACCCCCTGAACTCCCTATGCCTCGCGCACTGGATGCACGCGAATGCTCGAAGACGTTCTCTAGGAGCGGCTCAACCGCCGACGGGGTCGCGGCTCTGACCGCGAGAGAGAACCTGGCTGTGCATGTTCCTCACGGCCGGGGCGACGGTGAGGACGGATTCGTATTGCAATACGAGGGTCGCCGCCACGGATTCCCGCCCGTGCGCCGTTGTGTGCCGACACGTGGGCACAAGGCCCGCAGGCTGGCCAGCTGCGCCGCCTGCCGAACCCGGCGGCATATCCGGGCTTACGTGGGCCAGAGCCAGAGGATCGACACGCCGCCGCACAAGGACCGTAGCCGTTGACCGGAAGCGCAGGTCGCTCGGCCGAAGCTCGGGCGGCCCCAGGCGGCTTCCTGGCACAGCCCGTACGCTCGGTGTCGTGGCGCTGTCGATTCGAGTCAGCCCGGGCGACTGGGGAGGGGCGCTCCCCGAGGACATCAACGCAGTCGCGCGGTCGGCGGCAGAGAGCCTCGATGTGCTCAGCGACGATGAAGACCTCTCGATTCTCATCGAGCCGACGGCCAGCGAGGACGACAGCCCGATTGCGCTCATGGAGCCCGGTCCGGCGGGCGAGTTCGTTGTTCGTTTGCCAGTGCGCGGGAACCTGTGGGCGCGCTTCGCCTATCAGTCGTCGCACGAGATCTGCCACGTGCTCGCCGACACCAAGACGATCGCCTGGGATCGCTTTACGTGGATCGAAGAGGTCATCTGCGAGACAGCGTCGCTCTTTGCGCTCCGGAAGATGGCAACGACGTGGAGGGAGGATCCGCCGTATCCGAACTGGACGGACTACGCCACCAACCTCGCCGATTACGCCTCCGAGCGAATTGTCGATCCGCGCCATTGCGTACCGCCGGGCGAGTCGTTCATGACTTGGTTTGCTCGAACGGTCCCGTCGTTGGAGGCCGATTCGGGTCGGCGCGACGACAACACGGTGATCGCCAAGGAACTCCTCCCAGTCTTCGAGACAATCCCCGGCTCGTGGCGTGCCGTACGGAGCCTCCATGATGCGCCGCGGGGGGTCCAGTCTCGCGCGGAATACCTCTCAGGCTGGGGCGAGGTCGCGCCCGGAGACCATCTAGAAATCATCAACGAGATCCGGAAAAGACTGGCGTAGTCAAGCCGCCTGGTCTGCAGCCGCTGCCGACCTACCGTGACCCACTTCGCTTCCTACATGTCGGGCTTGCTCGGTCGATGTTCCGTAGTCAGTGCTCCAAGAAGTGCACCAAGACCCACTCATCGCTCCCGAGCCGCGCCCACGCCGCCGGAGAACTTGCCCAGGTGCAGGCATTTCGTGATGGGCGGTGACGGGCTCGAACCGCCGACCCCCTGCTTGTAAGGCAGGTGCTCTCCCAGCTGAGCTAACCGCCCGGGAACGGAAGTGTGCCCTACCGGCCACTGGACGGCTCTAAGGCGGC
>CAWDGP010000010.1:0-275390 GCA_963801905.1 uncultured Actinomycetota bacterium
TCGTACACGCTTTGCACGGCAGGATCATTACCTAGGCTAAGGGCGACCGAGAGCGAGCGGAAGGAGCTGTCTTGCCCGAGCGTGACGGGTATATCGCCGGCGTGCCGTGCTGGGTCGACACCTCGCAGCCCGAACCAGACGCGGCTGCGGAGTTCTACGGGGGCCTATTCGGATGGGAGTTCGAGGACTCGATGCCGGCGGGGTCGCCGGGCAGGTACCTGATCGCCCGCCTCCGCGGGGGCGACGTGGCGGCGGTGTCGTCGCAGCCTGAGGAGGCGCCTGCGCACGCGGTCTGGAACACCTACATCTGGGTCGACGATGCGGACGAGGCGGCGGCGAAGGCGCGCGAGGCGGGCGGCAGCGTTCTGAACGAGCCGTTCGACGTGATGGACGCCGGTCGGATGGCGCTGCTCGCCGACCGGGAAGGCGCCGCGTTCTCCGTTTGGCAGGCGAGGGAGCACAGGGGCGCCCAGGTCGTCAACGAGCCAGGCGCGCTGAACTTCAACGTCCTAAACACCCGCGACCCGGAGGCGGCGAAACGCTTCTACGGCGCCGTCTTTGGCTGGGCGACGCTCGACCTCGGCAGCGGCGAGTTCTGGACGCTGCGCGCCTACGGCGAGTACCTCGAGGAACTTACCCCAGGTGTTCGCGAACGGACCGCGGAGCTGGGCGCGGCGGGGTTCGAGGACGTGGTTGCGGCGATCACCACGATCGCGAACGACGACGCACATACGCCCGTCCACTGGGGCGTGACGTTCTCGACCGACGACGCCGATGCGACCGCAGCGAAGGCGGCCGACCTCGGCGGCACGGTGCTCGTCGCTCCGCTCGACGCACCGTACTCCCGCCTGACGGTGCTCCGCGACCCGCAAGGGGCCACGTTCTCCGCGACGGCGTTCGTGCCCGAGAACAAGGATGTCGGCCGCGAGGTCGCCTGAGCGGCCGGGCCTCGCAGCCGGTGAGGATCTCCGCTACGGGCTGCACTTCTTCGATCGCCTCGGCTGGTCGGACAACGTCGCCCAAGACCGTCGTCGGGCCACACAGGCAACGAAGCTGCGTCGCGTCTGCAGGAGGTGCGATCTGCCGCCGGCTACGCCTCTACCTCAGCCGCCGGGAACAGGCGGCGGCCGACACCGCGACCAGCGCAGCCGCACCGCCGCCTGCTTCTCCTGTCGGGGCCGAGATCGGCCGAAGCGGCGCGTGACACACACCGCCACGCGCCCGGAACCCGCCGTGGCCTTGAGTTGCATGCGCATGCTCAGACTGCTGCCGGGATCTCCGCGGGCTCGAGCTCTCGAGATTCGGCGCGCCGGCCGGGAGCGATGGCGAGCGCGGCCAGGGTCGCGAGGAGCGACAGGGTCGCGCAGGCGGCGAGTGCGGGCTTGTAGCCGTTGGTGAATGCTGCGGGTGAGCCGAGGTGGCCGTGGGCGGTGAAGATCGCGCCCGCGATCGCGATCGCGAAGACGGCGCCGAAGCGCTGCATCATGTAGTTGATACCTGACGCCTTGCCGATCTCGACCGGCGTGACCGATTCGAGGACGGCGGTGGGGACGGTTGGCAGCGCCATCGAGATGCCGACGCCCGCGATCAGGAGGGCGACAACGACGGCGGCGGTGCTGGCGTGGGTGACGTTCGTCGCGATCCAGGCGAAGCCGAGCGTCTGCAGCAGCAGCCCGACCGCAATCAGTGGGCGGCGGCCGATCCGGTCGGAGACGGCGCCGGCGATCGGCGAGACGATCATCGGCGTCGCGAGCCAGGGGAGCAGGTAGACGCTGGTGGCGAGCGGCGAGTAGCCACGTACGAGCTGGAAGTACTGGAAGGTCAGGAACGCGGCGGCGAAGATCGCCCCGGACATCAGGAACGCGGTCACGTTCCCGGCGGTGAATGCGGAGACGGAGAGCATGCGGAGCGGCAGCATCGGCGCCGGCGCACGGCGCTCCCGGAGGACGAAGCAGACCAGCAGCAGCCGCGCCGGCGGCGAGTGTCGCAACCGTCTCGGCGCTCCCCCAGCCGACCTGGTTCGCGCGCGTCAGCGCCCACACCAGGGAAACGACGCCGCCCGTGACAAGCACTACCCCCGGGAGGTCGAACTCGCCGTCAGGGCCGTGACTCTCGGGCAGCAGCCTGGTTGAGAGCAGAGCCGCGACGAGGCCGATCGGGACGTTGATCCAGAAGATCCAGTGCCAGTCGATCCCCTCGGTGACGGCCGCTCCGAGCAGCGGGCCGATCGCGACCGCGAGGCCCGCGAGCCCACCGTAGACCCCGACGATCATCCCGCGGCGCTGCGGCGGGAACGCGTGAGTGAGGATCGTGAGGCTGAGCGGCAGCACGACGGCCCCGCCCAGGCCCTGAACGGTGCGCGCGGCGATCAGCGTCGACGCGTCGGGCGCGAGCGCGCACGCGATCGACGCGAGCGTGAACAGTAGGAGCCCGCAGGTGAACACGAGCCGCCGTCCGTAGCGGTCGCCGAGCGCGGCCGCGGTGATGATGCCGGCGGCGAACGCGATCCCGTACGCGTTCACCGTCCACTGCAGCGACGACAGCCCGACGTGCAGGTCGGCGCCCATCCGCGGCAGCGCCGTGATCACGACCAATGCGTCGAGGGCGACCATGAAGTACGCGGTCGATGTCAGGCCGAGGATCCAGCCAAGCCGATCGGATTTCGGGGCGGTCTGTGACATGAATGGGCCTCCTTCGGGCGGCGGTCGGGTTCTCGACAAGCCGACACCGAGGGAGCGGGAAACTGGGCGGCTGGGGACTGCCCAGTTTCGGCGGCGCCCGGTGTCGGTACGGAAGGAGCGTGATGCGAGGATGGAGCTGTGACAGCGGATCTGGTCGAGCGGGCGCGGGCCGGCGACGAGGTTGCGTTTCGGAGGCTCGTCGACCCGCACCGGCGGGAGCTGCACGTCTACTGCTACCGGATCCTCGGCTCGACCCAGGACGCCGAGGACGCGCTTCAGGAGACCCTCATGGCCGCGTGGCGGGGGCTCGCGGGCTTCGAGGGCCGCTCGTCGCTGCGCACGTGGCTTTACCGCGTCGCCACCAGCCGCTGCTTGAACATGCTGCGGTCGGCGAGGCGGCAGCCGCAAGCCACCGCGATCGGAGTTGACGTAGACATCCTCCCCGAGCCGAGCGGCCAGGGAGAGGTGCTCTGGCTCGAGCCGTACCCCGACGTGCTGCTCGACCAGCTACCAGCCGACACCCCCGACCCGCAAGCCCGCTACGAGTCGCGCGAGTCCATCTCGCTGGCGTTCGTCCGCGCGGTCCAACTCCTGCCGGCCCGTCAAAGGGCGGTGCTGATCCTCCGCGACGTCCTCGGCTTCCACGCAGCCGAGGTCGCCGTGATGCTCGACTCGTCGGAGGAGTCGGTGACGAGCGCGCTGAAGCGCGCCCGCGCGACCCTCGACCGGCGGCTCGACAGCGAGGCCGATCGCGACCCGCCTCCCCCTCCCGACTCGGCCGCCGAGCGCGAGCTCGTCGAGGCGTTCACGTCCGCCTTCGTCGCCGGCGACGTCGACGCGCTCGTCGCACTACTCAGCGACGACGTCCAGATCGCGATGCCGCCGTTGCCGCTCGAGTACGAGGGCCGCGATCTAGCCGCACGGTTCCTGGCGAGCGCATTCGGCGCCCGTCACGGCCGGCTGTACCGGACGGTGCCGACGAGGGCGAACGGCCAGCCCGCCCTCGGCGCCTACGCGATCGATCCAGGCGACAGCGTCTACCGGTCGATGGGCGTCCTCGTCCTCGAGATCACGGGCGACAGGATCAGCGCCGTCACCCGCTTCGAAAACACCCTGCTGCCGTACTTCGGTCTGCCACGAACGCTCCGCGACTAGCCAGCCCTCTTCGTCCCCTCCACCGGTGAGGAGGGAGACGCCTTGGTAGGCGGAGATGAGCGCGACGGCGAGGTCGCGAGCGTCCCGTCCGCCACTGAGGCGGAACTGCTCCTCCGCCCACGCAAGCGGTAGCGCGAGCAGCTGGCCGGCTTCGGCATGGAGTTCGTCGTCGCGTTTGTCGAGTTCTTGGCAGAGGCTTCCGTGGGGCAGCACGGGGCGCCGGGTCGGCGAGGGCTGTTGCGTGACGTGGATCAGGTCGCGGAATCCGGCGGCGCAAGGATCGCGTCGAGCCGCTCGAGGCTTTCGGCCGGCCAGAGCGCTTTCCGGTCGTAGTAGACCTCGAACGCCGGCACTGACTCCGGAATCGTGATCCAGCTCACCTTCGACCTCGTGAAAATATGAACGTCCGGCGTAACCCCTGACGGCTGATCGAGCGTCCCCGCCCGCACGTACCGGACTTCGGGTCGTCCGTACTCGCTGAACACCGCCACCTGGCAGTCCGGACAGCGGAAGATCCGCTGCGTGCTGCCGTCGTCGCGCGGGACCTCGACCGGCTGCGGAGCACCAGCGAGCAGCCCCACCCGGTCGGTCTCGATCATCAGGTTGATCACAAACGCGCTTCCGGTCTGCCGCTGGCAGTTCAGGCAGTGACAGCAATGGATAAAGAGCGGATCAGACCCAAGCCGGTAACGAACCGACCCGCACGCGCAACCCCCTTCACGAAGAACGCTCATGATCTCCTTTTCGACCACGACGCGCAGGCAGTCCGCGAAATCGCCGAGCACTAGCCTGTCCGGCGGATCGCTCGACTGACCCGCGCCCGGCGCAGTCCAGGCGATGACGTTGAACTCGGCCGAGAACGCGTCCAGGTTCGCTACCCCGCACGCGAGCCGAAGAGAAACCCGTGCAGCAGGGCCAGCGCGAGCCCGCGGCGCGCCTGGCGGTAGGCGATCGAGACTGGTTGGTCGAGTGCGTTTTGTCGTATTCCTCGCGCATGCGGGAGAGGACGAAGACTTCGTAGTCCATCGAGAGCCCGAAGAGGAAGGCGTGGGAAGTGGATGGTGGATCGCCCACTAGGAAGCTTGCGCTCGGAACCCGATAAGCGTACGCACGACGCTTACCCGACCATCACGCAACGTGAGTATGTCGATGCCACGGACCACGGGACTGCCCGGCGGGCCGAAGCGCCAGGGCATGGCGGCGGTGTCAGGACTGACGTAACCCAGGCCGTCCTCCTCCAGCACGAAGTCCGCGGGAGCGTCGTCAAGAATCTTCTGAGCGCGATCGTTCAGCGCTTGCCGCCCCACGACCTCGCCCTCTGGATCGATGAACCTCACGTCTTCGAGATACGTTCGCTCGATTGCCGCCCAGCGCTTCCTGGTGTCCCGCTCGGAAAAGACCTCGTGCAGATTGCTGTAGAGCAGCTCCGTCGCATCCGGCATGCCAGTGATCCTTTGATCGCTATGTACGCGTAGCGGAATGAAACCATGCGCGAACGCACTCGCGAGTGTGCAGACAATAGGCCTGACGGCGGGGCCGCACACCGCCAAGAGGGCCCGGTGTGAGACCGAGACGTTGCGGCGGCTCTTGAGCTGGGCTGTACGTTGAAGTGTCGATGGAGATCGTTTGGTACACGGCGATGTCGATGGACGGCCGGATCGCTTCCGCCGACGGGAGCCTTGACTTCCTCGACGCCTCGCTCTCTGACGGTTCCGGCAACGACTTCGGCGAGTTCATCGCCGGAGTTGACGGCGTGCTCGTCGGTGCCTCGACTCTTCGCTGGCTGATCTCCCACGGACACGGCTGGCCGCACGACGACCTTCCCACATGGCTCGCAAGCCACGACGCCGACCTTGCCAACTCGGTCAAGCCCACGCGGGCCGCGTTCCGTCGCGTCGAGGGCGATCTCACGCCCGCACTCGAGGAGATGGAGCAGAACGCACACCGACGCATTTGGCTGGCAGGCGGCGGCGCCGTCGCAGCTCAAGTACTCGAGCTAGACCGGCTCACCGAAGTCATCGCGACCATTGCGCCAACGGCACTCGGCCGAGGCTCCGCGCTATTCGACGCTCCAGCCCTACCGCTCCGCAGCTTCGAGCTCGTCGAATGCCGCCCTTTCGGCGCCGCCGCGAGGCTGCGCTGGGTACGGCGGCAGCAAGCAACGTAGCGATCGAAGGATAGGGGCACCCGCCTGCCCCAACGTTCAGGAATGACGCCAAAACGCTATGCCTGACGAGATGCCGTTCGCGCACGTCAGCTCGGCACGCCGGTCCTTTCTTTTGTTCCGGTTGCCGCCCACTCCGTCACCCGCTTCGATGCGATCGACAAGATCGACGACGGCGGCGCGCCGTACCGGCCGGTGAGGCACCACTTCGGGATCGCGTCCTTCGGCGTCAACAGCTTCACCGGTCGCAAGACCGGCGACCGGATTATCAACGAGCACTCCGAGGAGGACGACCAGGAAGAGCTGTACCTCGTGCTCCAGGGCCGCATTCGCACCTCAGGCCCCAGCGAGCAACGGCCCCTAGGCGAAGCTCATCCAAGCGCGCGTCGCAGACATCGCACGCCGCAGCCGCTAAGAGAGACGAGGAACGCAGCCTCGTGATCGTCCTCATCGCCGCCGAAGATCGCATTGCTGTGCGGCTGACCCTCCACGGCGCCCACACCGGCGAGTACCTCGGCTTTGTCCCAACAGGCCGCCCGGTCAGGCACGCGAGCCACGAGTTCTATCGCCTCCCCGACGGCCTGATCGCACAGGAATGGATCTGCTCGCACGCCGCAACGCTCTTCCAGCAACTCGGCGCCGTGCAACGAGCCTAAGCATCCCCCAGTTTGCCCGAGCACCCACTCTGATCGACCAGCAGAGCGGTCGAATCGGGGCCCGGATCGGACGGGCAGTGTCGGCCACGTTCCCGGCCTGCGATGACTTCCGTCTCACGCGGCGGTCAGAGCAATCAGACAGTGTCGTATAGAGCAGCAACAGCTCGATCGGGAGGATCCGACATGCGAAGAGTGGTTCTGATGATGAGCACTTCGATCGACGGGTTCGTCGCTGGTCCGCGCGGACACGCCGGCACGCACATCACGGGGCGGGTGACCTACGAGGAGATGGCGGCGCATTGGCTGAGCCTGGACACGCGTGGGGGAAGCTGCGGCCGGCTGGTTCGTCGATTTTGACGCGGGGAGGGTGAGCGGGTGGCGTCGGCTGTCCTCAGCGAGTCGTTGACGAAGCGGTTTGGGAAGCTGACGGCTGTCGACGGTCTGTCGTTCGCGCTTGAGCCGGGGACGATCACGGGCTTCTTGGGTCCGAACGGGGCTGGGAAGACCACCACGCTGCGGATGCTGCTTGGGCTGGCGGCTCCGACGAGCGGGCGGGCGTTGGTCTTCGGTGAGCCGTACGCGGCGCTCGAGCGGCCCGCGCTCCGGGTCGGGGCGGTGCTCGAGGCGACCGACTTCCACCCGGGCCGCTCGGGCCGAGACCACCTTCGCACGCTGGCCCGTGCGGTGGATCTCACGGACGTACGGGTTGAGGAGGTGCTGCGGCTGGTCGAGCTCGACGCGGCCGCGTCGCGCCGCGTCAAGGGCTACTCGCTTGGGATGCGGCAGCGGCTCGGGCTCGCTTCCGCGCTTCTTGGTGATCCGGAGCTGCTGATCCTGGACGAACCGGCAAACGGGCTTGACCCGGAAGGCGTGCGCTGGTTGCGCGACTTCCTGCGCGCGTTCGCGGCCGAGAAGCGGACGGTGCTCATCTCAAGCCACGTGCTCGCAGAGGTCGCACAGGTCGTCGACCAGGTCTTGATCATCAATCGAGGCAAGCTTGTTGTCGAGTCGTCGCTCGAGCAGCTGACCGCGCGCGTCGGCGGCGCAGTCCGCATCCGTACCCCCGATCAGCCGCGCCTGCTGGACGCGTTGAAGCGAGAGGGGATCGACTCGACCGCGAGCAACGACCACGCTCTGCTCGTACACGGAGCCACGAGCGAACGTGTCGGGGATATCGCGTTCGCCGCGGGAGTGCCGGTGCACGAGCTTGTCGCGGAAGGTTCCTCGCTGGAAGAGGTCTTCCTCGATCTAACCTCGGAGCCGCAGCCGTGATCGCCCAGACGAGGGCCGAGCTGCTCAAGATCCGCTCGACGCGAACCACGATCGGCCTCGTTCTCGGGATGCTCGCAATCGTGGTCCTGTTCGCGTTGCTGAGCGGGCTCTTGACCAAGACGCACAACCTCACGACGAAGGAGGACCAACTCGGCTTGCTGGGCGTCGGCAGCTTCGCCGGCGTGTTCTCGGCGTTGGCGGGCATCATGCTCGTGACCAGCGAGTACCGGTACGGCACGATCCGGCCGACATTCCTGTTCAGCCCCCGCCGCTCGCGTGTGATGGCGGCGAAGCTTGCCGCCGGCCTCCTCGCGGGCTTCGGCTTCGGCGTGGTCGGTGGGCTGCTCGGGTTCGGAATCGGGTACGCAGCTCTCTCCGGACGTGGCGTTGACTTCGCGCTCAGCGGTGGCGACGTTGCGCTGCTCGCGCTGGGAACGATCGCCGGCGGCGCGATCTGGGGCGCGATCGGCGTCGGGCTCGGCGCGATCGTCCGAAACCAGGTCGGCGCGATCATCAGCCTCCTCGCCTGGGGCTTCGTCGTCGAGAACCTCCTCTTCTCTTTCGTGTCTTCGGTCGGACGGTTCGGCCCAGTCCACGCACAAGACGCGCTCACCGGACTCACGACCAAACACCTCCTCCCGGCTGCCGCCGGCGGCGTCGTCCTGCTCGCCTGGGCGAGCGCACTCGCCCTCGCCGGCGCCGCGCTCACCGCGCGCCGCGACGTGAACTAAGCAAGGGCCGCGGTAGAGGAGAGCTGGGTCTCGGAACGAGTACCCACGGTGACGAGCTGCGAACGCACGGCACCTCGTCGCGGTTGCTCCGAGCGGGCGCACGATTTGAGAATGGCAAACTCGGCCACGACTCGGCGAGCGAGTTCGGGAATGAATGAAGACGCCTGACAAGGTTGGACTACTCGTTCATGACTCGTTGTCTACATCAGACGGTTGGGGGTTTCGATGCCGAGGGAAGGCTGTTGGACGTGGTTCAACGGTTGGGAGTTCGAGGCACGGCCTGATGCCGATCGGTCTAGTTGTTCCGGTCGTCTTGGTGGGCTGGGCAATCGCCTGCGCTCTCACCTCTTGGCGAGGGCTCGGCGGGGTCGCGCGAGTCCCGGCGTTGGTGCTCAACGAGCTGCCGTTCCTCGCCGGATACCTGCTGATCGCATCGACTGTCCTTGCACTGGCACAAGGCGATCTGGATTCCGTGGGCGGCGTGGTCGTCGGCGTGGTGGTGCTCGTCGAGCTTCTCGGGCTTGTGGTGATCGTCCGGCGGGCGCTTCGCGCTGACGCCGCGCTCCACAATCCGACGCCGCCGCGGCGGCCTTGGCGTCGGATTCTGATGGCGCCGCTGCCGGCGTTCCGGCGTGACGTGGTTCGGGTCGGGAACCTTTCGTACGGCGAAGGGCCGCGCCGCAACCTCGACGTGTACCACCGTCGTGACCGTCCGGCCGGCGTACCGGTGGTGCTGCACTTCCACGGCGGCGGCTTTCATTCGGGCAACAAGCGCCGTGAGGCCCGACCGCTGATCGGGCATCTCGTCAGTCAGGGCATGGTCTGCGCGAGCGCCAATTACCGGCTGCGCCCGCACGTCGGCTACGACGAACAGATCGCCGACTGCTTAGCCGCGATCGAGTGGGTGCGGTCGCACGCACGCGAATACGGCGGCGACCCGGATCAGATCTTTCTGGTCGGCAGCTCGGCCGGCGCCTACCTGTCGATCGATGCGGTCAACGCCGGCGCGGATGGGATCGCCGGCATCGTCGGCCGGTACGGCTACTACGGCGACCTCACGTCGGAGCGGCCGCGGCCACCGATTCTGGTGATCCACGGGGAGAACGACCTTCTGGTCAGGCCGTCAGACGCCCGAGAATTCGTCGAGCGAATGCGCGCTAGCTCGAGTGTCCCAGCCGAGTACGTCGAGCTACCGGGTGGCCACCACGACTTCGATCTCTACGAGTCGATCCGCTCGAATGCCATCAGCATCGCGGTCGAGCGGTTCATCATGAGCTCGGGACGAGAAGGAACCAGAGAATCGACATGAGAGCGCTCGCCCGAGGGGCCAAAGGGACACTCACTGCGGGTCTGGATCAGCGACGCCATCGCGCAAGCAACCAGTCGGCCGCCGAACTACGCCCGCGCCCGTGCGAACGACTCGTCGTCGCCGGCCGCGATGCCGGCAGCGAGCTCCTCCGCCCGCTCCTCGTAGAACGACACGGGCTGGAGCCGGATCCGAGCCACCGGGCGCTCAGGCGCGGCCGTCTCCGCCGCGCGCTTGGGCGCAGGCCACGTGCGGTAGCCGTGCTCGACGGCGATCACGTGTTGCGCGTCGGCGAGCCGAAACGCTCGCGCGCCCAGGCGCCAAGCACCGCCTCCGCCCGGGCCGACGCCTCGGCCGCACGCGTACGGCACGCATCCGGGTCACCTCGATACTAGGTTGCTAGCATGTTAGGGTGCAGGTCGAGTCGGGCAAGGACAAGCAACAGTTCAACGTGTATCTGCCGCTTCCGCTGATCCGCCGTGTAAAGCACACCGCAATCGACGAGGGCATGTCGTTGTCTCGGCTCGTCGAGGCTGCGCTGACCGTGTATCTCGATCGTCTCGAAGCGGACCGCAGGCGATGAGGCTGAGGATGATTCATTTCGTGCCCGATCTGGGCGAGCCGAGCGCTTCTATGAGGCGGTCGGTCTCGAAGTGGATGTCCGTTCGCGTACCGGGACCTGGGTCGAGCTGACAGCAGCAGGCGGCGAACTCGACCTTCACGACGCGGCGAGCGCGGCCGACGGCGCCGGGCGCGAGGGGTTCGCGCTCAACTTCGTCGCCGACGAGCCGCTCGAGGCGGTCGAGCGGCGGCTGCGCGATGCCGGCTTTCCGCCCGACGGAACGATCGTCGACCAGGAGTGGGGGCGCTCGCTCTTCGTCCGGGCGCCGGACGGAACGGTCGTCCAGATCGATGAGCAAGACCGCGAGCTCTACACCTGAAGGCCGGCAATCTGCGAACCGAACAGGAGGAGGACGAGATGACCACAGTCAGCGTTCGTTACATCGTCGACGACGTCGATGCAGCGATTGCCTTCTACACTCGACACCTCGGCTTCAAGGAGGTGATGCACCCGGCCCCGACCTTCGCGATGCTCTCACACGGCGACCTACGCCTCGCGCTGAGCGCGCCGAGCGGCGCCGGCGGCGGCGGACAATCGATGCCTGACGGCACGAAACCCGAGCCCGGCGGCTGGAACCGCTTCACCCTCGAGGTCAGCGACCTCGGCGCCACCGTCGACCGGTTGCGACAGGCGGACGTTCACTTCCGCAACGACATCGTCACCGGGGTTGGCGGGAAGCAGATCCTCCTCGACGATCCATCCGGCAATCCGGTCGAGTTGTTCGAACCCATCCTGCCCGAGGCATCACTTTCAGCCGGCTGACGAACTGGCCTACGAACCCCGGATGGCCGGGTTCGGGGTCCATCTGCCGCGCGAGGCCGACTACGGCGGGCTGCGGCGCTCAACAGCCGACCGCGCAAGACGCTCGGCTGGAAGACACCGGCGGAAGCGCTGAACTGGTATTTACAATCAAGGCAACAAACCGGTGTTGCGACGACCGGTTGAGCCTGGGCAATTCACGGCCTGGGTGTTCAGCGAGCGTGCCCGAACGTCGGGGCTACTACCCTCGATGGGAAGCCCGGACCGCGGGTACTGCGCAGTCTCCGAGGAACGCGGGAGGGCTCACAATTACGGTTCTAGCTGAGGGAGCGAGCGGAGAAGGTCGTTCGCGGTCTCGAGCAGTTGTCTGAGGTAGGTTGTGCTTTGTCCGAGGGCTCTGCTTGGGTCGAAGGCGGAGTCGTCGGCGTCATAGAGATGTCGGGAATACCATGTCGCCCAGATTTCGGCGATGCTTCTCAACGTTATGGTCGCGAGCGCCCTTGGTTGGACGGCGTTGAGGGACTGGTCTAAGTCGCGTGCGAATCCTTCGGCGAAGATGTCTTCGATGCGGGCGAGACGTAGGCGTTGGTGGCTGTGCAGTTCCGGGTTGGCGGCGAGAATCGAAGGGCCTTCGCGGAAGGCGCCGGTGTAGGGCGGGTCGATAGTGGGAAGTGTTTCTTCGATCCAGGCGATGATCGCGTCGACCGTTTGTTCTCCCTGGGGTCGTTGCAGGATGCGTTCGGTTGCGCTTTCCGCGTGCATGTCGGAGTAGGCGAAGACGATGTCGACCTTTGATGGGAAGTAGCGTTGGAGGGTACTCAGCGCTACTTCGGCTGACTCGGCGATTTGGAGGACTGTCGTCTCCCGGTAGCCCTGCTCGCTAAAGAGTCTGTACGCAGCAGCAACGATGGCGGCGTGCGTGCGCCGCTTCTTGATCTCACGGAGTCCGGCCATCCCGCTCAGCGACCCTGACGGCACCACACGGGATGCGCTCGGTCCGACGCAAGCCACTCTAGCGGCCGAGGCGCGAGGTCGCACGCCGACAATCTCACGGGAAGAGCTCTCGACTCGACCACGAGGCCGCCAACGCACTCATCACAATTCTTAACATGATGGGCACCGCACCCATATCGGTACGGTACTTGACTTGTATCCATACCGGAGATATGTTTGTTCTCTATCAGCAGGGCGGGATTCAAGCCCGTCCGTGCGCTTCCTGAAAGGGAGATGGTCGTGGACAATGAGGTAAGTCCTTCTGCTCATGAGGGTGAGGAGACTGCCTTGCTCTCTCGGAAGAGGTTCGTGGGTCGGGGTGCGGCCCTAGTCGGCGGGGTTGCGCTCCTTGGCACTCCTGCTGCCGCGCAGGCCTCGCGCTTGCTTCGAGCCGCTGCCGCGGGTTCGGAGGTGGCCTATTCTCCTGCCGCACTGACGGCATCGGAGATGACCACGCTCACCTCGGTTCTGAAACAGCTTCTTCCGACGGATGAGCTTGGGCCCGGCGCGGTTGAGTCGGGCGTGCACGTGTACATCGACAAGTCGCTTGCAGGTTCGTACAAGGATTCTCTGCCTGTGTATCAAGGCCTACTGCCTCTGTTCGAGAAGTCGGCATCGACGATGGGGGCAACGTCGTTTTCGGCCCTTCCGTCCTCCAAGCAGGTCGATTTGCTCGAGAAGCTGGAAACCGGCAAGGCGCCAGGGTTGAACGCGGAAGAAGCGAGCTCTGCGTCCGGCAGCTTCCAGCTGCTTCTTGAGCATATGCGCGAGGGGATGTTCGGCGATCCCATGTACGGCGGAAACAAGAACCTGGCCGGCTGGAAGCTGATCAGCTATCCGGGGATCAAGCTCGTCTGGTCCGGGCAGGACCAGGCGATCGGAACGAAGGTAACGCCAACGAACGAGACCGCAAGAGCGTTGGGAGGTGAGCCGTACAATGGCCCAGCATCCTAAGACGGATGTCGTAATCATCGGCATGGGTGCGGCTGGCGGGATCGCATCGTATGTCCTGACCAAGGCGGGTCTGAACGTGGTCGGGATCGAGGCCGGCCCCAAATGGACGAAGAAGAATTTCGTGAAGATGCTTGATGAACTCGGCGGATCGTTGTTTCTCCGCAACGAGTTGGGCGGGCCCGAATTCAACCGCGAGATCCCGACGTGGCGACTGCAACTCAAAGTCGTCGCCGCAGCCACCGATCGTGTACGGGATGGCCAACGGTGTCGGAGGCTCGAGTATCCACTACGGCGCGCAGAGTTGGCGGTTCCTCGAGTCAGACTTCTCGATCCGGGTCCTCGACGGTCGACCGGTATGGGGCGAGCGCGGTCCCCAAAGGTTCCGCGATAGCTGACTGGCCGCTGACGTACAACGAGCTCGAGCCTTACTACAACAACGTCGAGTACCTGATCGGTGTGTCTGGAAAGGCCGGGGCCAACCCGTTCGAAGCGTCGAGGAGCCACCCCTACCCGATGCCGGCTCTGAGAAGCTCTGGCTACCCGACCCTGATCGCCGGCGGGATGAAGAAGCTCGGCATCACCCGTTCCCCCAACCCGCCGCCATCGCCAGTGTCCCGTTCAACGGTCGCTCAGCGTGCACGTTCTGCGGGTTCTGCGGCGACGGCTTCGGCTGCTACAACGACTCGAAGTCGAGCACTCTCGTGAGCGCGATCGCCGAGGCCGAGAGGACCGGGAAACTGGCTATCCGGACGAACTCACGAGTCATGTCGATCCTCACGGAACCGGGCGGCCGAGTGACCGGCGTCCGCTATCGGGACGCCCAAGGCGCGATGCACGATCAGCCCGCGAGCTTCGTAATCCTCTCGTCCTACATCTACGAGAACAACCGCCTCCTGCTCCTCTCCAAGTCGAAGGCCTACCCGAAGGGACTCTCCAACAACCACGGGCAAGTGGGAAAGTATTACTTCGGGCAGGCGAATGTCAGCGTCAGCGGCCTTTTCCCCGAGAAACGCTTGAACCTGTGGGGCGGAACGTCAGGCCAGACGGTGATCATGGACGACTTCAACGGGGACAACTTCGATCATCACGGACTCGGCTTCATCAGGGGTGCGAGCATCCAGGCCGGGACCAACTCGATGCCGATCGCCAACTCTTCCGGGGTCGCACCGAACGTGCCGCTTTGGGGCAGTGCCTACAAGAAGTGGCTGTCGGATAACGTGAACTCGGTCGGTGGGCTCACCGCACAGATGGAGACCCTGCCGTACGAGGCGAACTACATCGACCTCGACCCCGTGAAGAAGGACGACCTCGGCGTACCGGTAGTCCGACTAACGTTCGACTACTACGAGAACGAGCGCAAGATGGCCGCGTACCTCGTTCCGAAGCTGACGGAGGTGCTGAAGGCGGCCGGAGCGAAGCAGACCTGGGGCGGCAACCTGACCGTGGTCGCGGTCCATTCGCATGCCTACGGCGGTACGCGCATGGGCATCGACTCTTCGAACTCCGTGGTCAACCAATACAGCATCTCACACGAAGCACCCAACCTGGCGGTGATGGGCGGATCCACATTCCCGAACAGCACCGGCTACAACCCGACAGAGACGATCGAAGCGGTCGCCTGGTACGGCGCCGACTACATATCGAAGAACTTCAGCACGCTCGCCGCCTAGTCGGCCGATCACGCGAAGCTGGGCTTTGGTTTCACGGGTTTCCCACCAGAGCCCAAAGCCCAGCTTCCACACAAGAAATCTATGGTCCCAACTTCGGAAGGGGTTATCGGAGTGAGGTTGCCTATCACGCTGCAGTGCTTCGTTCTCCTTGCTGCAATCCTGTCTACCTACCTACTTTCAACCGTGCCGTCAGGGAGTGCTACAACCTCCGCATCTAATGGCAAACAGACCGGGAAGACCATCTTCGTGAATAACTGCTCCAGCTGTCACAGTACTCAAGGCCGCTGGGGCGACAGGAGTCGTGGGGCCGAACCTCGACAAACTCAAACTCCCGAAATCGATCGTGATAGCCCAAATCAAACACGGCGGCGGAGTGATGCCAGCCTTTGCACACACCATGACATCCACACAGATCGCAACGGTCGCGCAATTCATCTATGAGGCGACTCATTCGAACAAGAAGAAGACCTAATGTCGAAGCAGCCGCGACAAGCCGCCTTTTGTGCTCTCTTGGGCGGCTGTTACGGCACGAGGCTTCGACCCGCCAGAAGTCGAGCGTGTCGCCCACCGCAAGCCGGACCGGATCTCGGCGCCCGCCGCCGTAGACCGACGCCGCCGACGAACTTGTTCATGAGACCACGCAACCGCCAGAAGCTGGTTGCGTAGTACCAGCCGGTCTCGCCGCCGATCCGCTGGATCGGCGCGAACGTCCGCTCGGGCGACGCACCGACTCTGATCCTCCGCGACGCGACCGCCCGCTGGCCGAGTGTGAGGCCGGCCCTGACGCGCGTACTCCCGCCGCCTCCCGAATTTGCCTTGCCGCTCGCCAGTCTCCAGAGGGCTCGCGTCTCGTGTCTCTATGGAGCACAGGCTTCCCGAGGCACCAGGATTCCTGCCGTTCTTGCGACGCGCCGCCGATGCTCCCGACTTACCGAGCGGCCCGAAATAACCCCGAAACCGATTGCCTCTCAGCTAGCGTAGAAGGGAGAGGGACGACGTCGTCGGTGACTGTCGAAGGCACCCTCCGTCGTTCGCTCCTCGAGGCATCCGTGTCGACGCTGAGAACCGAAAACCCAGCTGCTTCCTGGCTCCTCACGCGGACAGCAGCGCGCACGCTGGCCCTCGACGCACCTCACCGCCCGCTCGGCTCCCTCGCCGCCACGAGCGGCACGGATGAGGCGAGCGTCGAGCTCGGCTTCAGGTTCGCCGCTGTCCGGCTGGGGTACTGGCTCGGTTGGGTGTCGATCGTCGTCGTGCTCGGCGGGCTCGCGCTCGATGTCGGCATGCCGCATCGCCGATTGCTCGTCGGTGCCACTCTCGCTGCTGCGGCCGGCAACACAATCGCGATGGTCATCCCGTGGCGCGACTGGTTGGCGAGCCGCCGCGGTCGGCTCTTGCTCGATCTCTGGTGTGGCGGCTTGATCGCGTTCGTGGCGCTCCTCGTCGTCTACGGGGGCTCCAACTTCTCGCTGCTGCTGTTCCTGACGGCGCCGTTCATCGCCGTCGTGCAGGTCGGCTGGCGTCGCGGCTTCTGGCTCGCGGTTGCCGCCGCCACGTGCGGGTTCGTCGCCGCCTCGATTCCGCTCTCGGTAAGTGGGACGGCGATGCGACTTGGCCTGGTTGCGGCGACGGTCGCCGTCGCGCTCGGTCTCGCGCGTGCGATCCGCCGTGAGGCTGTGGCGCACGAGCGTGCGGCGGCGCGCGCCGATCTCGAGCGGACGCTCGCGCAGGAGGCGAACCACCGCATCAAGAACGACCTTCAGACGGCCGCCGATCTCCTGCTCCTCGGCCGCCCGGACGGCAGCGACGGGGCGGCCTTCGACGAGACAGCCGCACGGATCCGCTCGATCGCGACCGTGCACCGCCTGCTGACCGAGACCGACGATCGTGTCGACGGCGGGGCTCTCCTGCGCGGCATCACTGCAGGCGTGCCGGTACCGATAACGGTCGAGGCCGAGCCGGCCGACTTCGACGCCGCGACCGCTCAGAAGCTCGGCATCGTCGCCAACGAGCTCGTCACGAACGCCTTCCAGCACGGAGTGCCGCCGATCGCCCTGCGACTCGAGAGCGGCCTGCAGACCCGGCTTTCCGTCGACGACCACGGTGGCGGGATCGATGGCGCGGGCGGCTTCGGCCTCGAGCTCGTGAGGCGGATGGTCGAGCAGGGTCTGCGTGGACAGTTCGAGTTGCGCGCGCTGAGCAGCGGCGGCACTCGGGCTGAGGTCGTCTTTCCGACCGTAGCCCGATGAGGGTGCTCGTCGCCGAGGACGACCCGCTGATCGCGCTCGGTCTGTGCGAGCGTCTGCGCTCGCTCGGGCACGAGCCGATCGGGCCTGCCGCGGACGGGGCCCAGGCGGTCGAGCTCGCACGAGAGAGCCTTCCCGACCTCTACCTGTTCGACGTCGAGATGCCGTCGCTCGACGGCCTTCAGGCCGCGACGCAGCTCGCAGACGAGGGCCTACGCCGGCCGGTCGTCGTCGTCACCGGTGTCGAAGACCCCGGGTTGATCGAGCGCGCGATCGGAAGCGGGGTCGGCGCCTACCTCACGAAGCCGGTCGACACCCGGGAGCTGCAGGCGGCGATCGAGCTGACCGCCGCGCGGCATGCCGAGTTTCAGGAGCTCGAGACCGAGGTGGACCGGGCCCAGCAGGCGCTCGCGGATCGCAAGGTCGTCGAGCGGGCGAAGGGCTTGTTGATGTCGGCGCTCGGTCTCTCCGAGCCGGACGCGTTCCGACGGCTCCAGCTGACCGCGCGAGAGCGCAACTTGCGCCTCGCAGACGTGGCCTCGCGGATCGTCGAGCAGCGGACTCTGCTCGAGCCGACCGGCACACAGGCGCCTCCTCTCTAAGAACGTTGTAAGAACGCACTCGACGACGCCCGGCGACCCGACCGGCCTGGTAGGTTGCTGCTGAGACACCCGAGACGGTGTCGCACGAGGCCAAGGCTCGCCTCTTCCGAGTTACTTCGACCGGAAGGGCAAGGGCTATGGCCTCGAATCGTTTAAGCACCGAAAGTTGTCCCGCCTCGCGGCGGGCGTTTCGGGAGACAGCCGGAAGGCGCGCGCCGCGCTTGCGCGACGCGACGGGCTGTCGCGGACACCACATGCGGCTCGCGCACGTGCGCGACCCGACCGACACCTTGGAGGTTCAGATGACTACTTCGATCAAGCTGCTCGCCGCGCTCGCCGCATCGGCTCTCGTCGCGGCGACCGTGGCTGCGCTGGCGCTCGCCGGCGGCACCGCGCCCACGACCGGAACCATGGTCAAGATCGCCAACTCGCCGCTGGGACGGATCCTCGTCGACGGCAAGGGGATCACGCTCTACGACTTCCCGCCCGACAAGGGAACGATGAGCGTCTGCTACGGCGCGTGTGCCGCTCTCTGGCCGCCGCTGACCACGCACGGAAAGCCGATCGCCGGGCCAGGAGTCCGCGCCTCGCTTCTCGGCACGACGAAGCGCAGTGACGGCAAGCTCGAGGTCACCTACGGCGGTCACCCGCTCTACTACTTCGTCTCCGACCGGAAGCCCGGCCAGACGACCGGTCAGGGCGTCAACCAGTTCGGCGGCCCGTGGTGGATCATCTCGGCTTCCGGTAAGGAGATCCATCATGTCTAGCGCGACCGGTCACGCCACACACAGGCCGCAGCTCAGCCTCGCCCCAAGGAGAGCCCTGCCCGCGCGGCACAGGCGCGTTGAGTTCGCGGCCGAGGTCGCCCGCTATCTCGGCGCCGTCTCGATTCTCGTGGTCGGGGCGATCCACGCGCAGCAGTACTACTACGCGTACTTCTACGTCGTGCCCACGATCGGGACGCTCTTCCTGCTCAGCTTCATCGGGGCAGGCATCGTCGGCGTCACCCTCTTCGCGCCGGTCAGGCTGCTCGGCCGGCGTGCCGGGGACCTGATCCTCACGCTAGCGGCGCTCGGCGGGATCGGGATCGCGGTCGGAACGTTCGTCAGCCTTCTGATCAGCGAGTACACACCCCTCTTCGGATTCATGGAGTCCGGCTACCGGCTCGCGATCGTGCTGACGCTTGTGTTCGACGTCCTGTCGACCGCGTTCCTCGGCTTCTTCGTCGTGGTCGTGGCGCCGCAGGTCGTCCGCTCGATCGGGGGCCGATCCGGACGTGTTCCGGGCTGAGACGCGACTTCCCTGTTCCGCCGGCCTGGCGCGGCACTCTCCGATCTCCTCCGCCGAATGTGCCAGGCCCGGCTCGGCGGCGTAGGGCTCGGTGCGGCGGCGCGCACCGGCATACGTGCCGCGGCAAGGCGCGCCGGGTCACCGCCGGGATCGGAATCTCGACTCCGTACGACGTCGACCGCACTCCTGCCGGACCCTTCGTGGCAGCGGCTTCCTGCTTCATGTGGCTGCACACGCACGCGGCCGACGAGCAACCGCTGACCGCACCCAGGTAGGGCCCGGCGCGCGGACGTGTCACGGGACAGCTGCCAGCGTCGGCTCGCCCGACCCGTCGAGGGCTGATCGGTCCGCTGGATGACGACCGTGGTCGCGCCCGGGGCGTCCTTGAAGCGGAGGATCGGGTAGATCGGCCAGTCGAGTTCAGGGTGGCCGGGCGACATCGTCGAGGACGTCGCACCTCGAAGGCAGCACTCCATCCGCCTGCCTCGGGCGAGAACTCAGAAGCGGCGGACGCGCGGAGGTGCTAGCCTGGAACGGCGACGTTCTCGACGATGTCGCAAGAGGTCAAGGACGCCTCATCCCCGCGGAGCCGCTCGGCTCATGCGACCGGGAGAGGCGCCGCCAGTCGAGGGTTCGTCGACTTCGGTCGCGGTGCGGGCTCAATCACCGAACCGAAGGGAGACGAAACACAATGTCCCAAGCATCAGTCAGAGGCCGGCGGATCGGCCTCGCCTCCTTTGCAATCCTTGCCATGATCACGCTCGTGGTCACCGGGTCGGCGGCGCGCGCCGCAACGCCCGCCGCTCCCGTTGTCGCGGCTCCGACCGACGCGACGTCGCTCGATCCCGTTATCCAGTGGAACCGTGTCTTGCTCGGAATCCTGAACACGCCCGGCGCTCAGCCGGCGACGATCCACGCCACCCGGAACCTCGCGATCCTGCACGCCGCGATCTACGACGCCGTCGACTCGATAGAGCGGAAGTCGGCCCCGTACATCGTCTCGATCAAGTCACCGCGTCGCGCAGACCCGGTGGCGGCCGCAACCGCTGCCGGCTATACCGTGCTGTCCAATCTCTATCCGGGCCAGCAGGAGACCGTTGCCGCGCAGTTCGCCTCCTTGCTCGCCCAGGTCCCGAACGGGTACCACAAGTACGAAGGCGTCCGGATCGGCGAGGCGACGGCGCAGGCGCTCCTCGCCCTCCGCGCCGACGACGGCGCGAGCAACCCACAGCCCGTGTTCGTTCCCGGCACGCAGCCCGGCGATTACCAGCTGACCCCGCCTGCGTTCGCGCAGCCGGTCTTCACCCAGTGGCCGACCGTGCGTCCGTTCGCGTTGCGCAGCGCGAGCCAGTTCCGGCCCGCACCGCCGCCGGCCCTGACGAGCAAGGCCTACACCGCCGCCTACCAGGAGACCCAGAGCCTCGGGGCGATCAATAGCACGACCCGCACCGCCGACGAGACCCAGATCGCGCAGTTCTGGAATCCGCCGATCTGGATCGCCTGGAACAACATCGCCGAGACCGCGGCGCTCGCCCACCACGACACGCTGCTCCAGAACGCGCGGCTGTTTGCGCTGCTCAACATCAGCTTCGCCGACTCGACGATCGCCTTCTACGACGCCAAGTACACCTACAACTTCTGGCGTCCGGTCACCGCGATCCGGGCCGGCGACAGCGACGCCAACGCGGCGACGATCGGCGACCCCAACTGGACACCGCTCGCACCGACCGCGCAGGATCCCTCCTACCCCGGCGCCCACGCCGTGATCAGCGCGGCCGCGGCGAACGTCCTCGCCACCTTCTTCGGCGGCGACAAGTTCGCGTTCTCGGCCCAATCGACCGCCCTGCCCGGCGTCACACGCTCGTTCTCGAGCTTCAGCGCCGCGGAGAACGAGGCCTCGCTCAGCCGCATCTACGCCGGTCAGCACTTCCGCACCGACGAGGTAGCAGGCCAGCAGCTCGGCAACCAGGTCGCGGGCTACGTCCTGCAGAAGCTCCTGCAGCCGACCACGGCCGGCCACAGCTCGTAGGACCACCGGCACGCACCACCCCGCGAGAGAGGGCCTGCGCGCCCTCTCTCGCGTAAGGGGCCTCGGTTCTCGAGTTTCAGGACTCGGGCGCGATCGGATACAGCCACGACTCGATCCCGCTGACGGGATCGCCGGCCCCTCGATGTCGGAGGCGTGGATCTCCGCGGTCGCTCCGGTGCGTCCCACTCAGGAGGTTTGGAGCGCCAGTCCGCGAATGCACGCTGAAATAGCGCAGAGATACGCTGGCGGAGTGAGCACGACGGCGACCTGGTCGCATTCCGGTAAGGGTGAGCAGCTCTGGTTCTTGGGCACGTTGGCCACGATCAGGCTGTCGGGCGAAGCGAGCGAGGGGAGGTTTTCGCTGATCGAGTTTCTCTTTCCGCGCCATGCATCGCCACCGCTTCACACCCACCCGCAAGATGAGAGCTACATCGTGCTCGAAGGAAAGCTGACGGTTCAGGCCGGTCGGCAGCGGTTCGAACTGATGCCGGGAGGGGCGGCCGTGGTTCCGATGGGGGTTGCGCACACCTTCCGCGTCGACAGCGACGAAGCGCGAGTACTCGTGCTCAGCACCCCGGCCGGGCTGGAGCGAATGGTGCGAGACGGGGCGGTGCCGGCGACGAAGCCCACGTTGCCGCCGGGCCAGACGCCGCGACCGTCGCCCGAGGAGCTCGACGATCTCTTCCGCGCCCACGGACAGGTCAACGTCGGCCCACCGCTCGCGCCCGACGACTGATCGTTCCCGACTCGGAGATTCGCCACCCGCAGTCGAGCCGACGCGACGCTCCGGGAGGACCGCGAGGGTCTGCGCAGGTCTGGGCCTGGAGGAACCTGCCCACGTCGCCACCGACGGGAACAACCTGCCGGACTGAGCGAGAGTCGAGGACGCGCTACGAGCGGGGGGAGGCGGCGCCCGTGGCCTCCGCCTCCCCCGCGTAGGGGTCGCTAGGTGACGACGATGCCCGACGGCGTGGCGCCGCTCGGACCGGCCGCCGAGGTGAGCGGGGTGAGCGTCCCGCCGCTGACCGTGAAGCCGGTCACGGCGTTGCTTGCCGACTCGACGACCCAGAGCGTCGAGCCGTCGGGAGAGAGCCGGGCGTCCTCGGCGCCGGCGCCGATCTCCGCGGCGGCCCCGGAGGGTGTGCTCGTGACGTAGGTCAGTGCCCCGCCGGCCCCGATCGAGTAGCTCGCGATGGTCGCCGAGCCCGTGTTGACGACGAAGAGCCACAGCCCGTCGTGGCTGATCTCGATCCAGCAGGACGCCGTCCCGGGGTTGGAGACCGGTGAGGGGCTGATCAGGCTGAGGTCGCCGTTGGCCGCGTCCGTGAAGCTGGAGACGAGGCCCGGGGTGGCACCGCCGCTCCCGTCCGCGGGCGAGACGTGCGCGTCGGAGATGTAGAGCTGGTCAGGATTGGTCGGGCTGAACTCGCTCCCGAGCTGACCCCACCCCTGGGCCGGCGAGAAGCCCTGGGCGGAGTACGGCGAGCCGGACGCTTGGGTCAGGAGCCCGTCGTTGCCGACGGTGAAGCTGTCGATCTCCGAGCTCGCGATGCGGGTGCCGACGAGCCTCGTGCCGTCGCCGCTGAAGAGGACGTCGCCCGGCTTGGAGCCGTTCGGAAGCGCGTAGGTCGAGCCGGGAATCGGGTTGAGATGGCCTCCCGGGTTGAGCGTGAAGCCGGTGTAGTTCGTGTCGCCCAGGTTGCTGCCGGGGCCCTGGTTCGCGACGTAGACGAGCCCGCCGGAGACGGCGATGCTGACCGGGTCGACGCCGCCCGAGGAGACCGGCGATCCCTGCGCGATCTGGAGTGACCCGTCGGGCTTGATCCGGAGCACCGAGATCTGATTGCTGCCCGCGTCGACGGCGAGCAGGTAGCGCCCGTCCGCGCTCAGCTCCAGCGAGCCCTGCGAGGCGTTCGGGCCACCCCCGCCGGCGCCGCCGACCACAAAGGGCGAGCCCGGGATCGGGGCCAGCGTCCCGTCGGACATGCGGTCGAAGCCCGCGACCGTGTTCACAGGCGCGGTGTTGTCGTTGATGTAGACCTGCCCGAGCACGGACGCCTTCGGACCGCCGTGCGACGCTGTCGCACCACCGACCCAAAAGACCGCGCACGCGCCTGCGAGCGCGACCATGACTGCGAACCGAAACTTCCTCATTCCCAACCCCCTCGAGATCGAACAGGGACGATTCCCCGAACGCCGGCCACGCTGCCAGCGACCCCTGACACGACGCTTACACGCCTCTGAACGGTTCCTTAAGTCGTTTCCAGACCCCTAGATCCCCCTCCTGGGCCACGCCCGGACGAGGCCGAGGTGAGGACCAGACTCGCTACCGTCGCGGGACAGACCGTGCTGACTGTGCCTCGATTCACGTGGGCCGGCGGGGCGGCCGTGGCGTGGGGCCTGCACCCCCGCCCGATCTGCTTGGCGCAATCCGGCGGTCGCGGCGCCGCGTAGAGCATCGGGTACACCCATTGAGGAAGGAGAACCCATGTACGGACTCCTTAGGCGCTCCACGCTCGTGGTTGCGGTCGTCTCGCTCGCGCTCGTCGCGGTGTTGCAGGCGGCGGCCGGCCCGCCCGGCGGCGAGTACACCGTGACTCCGCTGGTCTCGGACATTCCGGGTGCGGCGCCGCTGACCGACCCGGATCTCGTCAACGGCTGGGGCCTCGCCCGCAGCGCGACGAGCCCGTGGTGGGTCGCCGACAACGGCCCCGACCCGAGCTCGAGCAAGTCGACGCTCTACACCGGCGCCGGCGCGAAGGTCGCGCTCACGGTCAGCGTTCCGGGCGGCCCGACCGGCGCGGTCTTCGCGGGGGTTATGGGCAGCTTCCCGATCGCAACGGCGACCGACCCCACCCTGGGGCCGGCGTCCTTCGTCTTCGCGACCGAGGCGGGCGAGATCAGGGCGTGGCGGGGCGGCTCGACCGCGCTCGTCGCTCCGACGACAGGTATCGCCGCCGGGGCGGTCTTCAAGGGCCTGGCGATCGCCCAGCCGCCCGCGGGCAGCCCGCTGCTGTACGCGGCGGACTTCCACAACGCGCAGGTCGACGTCTTCAACGGCGCCTGGCAGAACGTCACGCCGCCGGGCGCGTTCGTCGACCCGAGCCTGCCGGGCGGCTACGCCCCGTTCGGGATCCAGACGATCGGTTCCGACATCTTCGTCACCTACGGGAAGCAGGACGCCGACGCCCACGACGAGGTCGACGGCCAGAGCCTCGGCTTCGTCGACGAGTACGACCTGCAGGGGAACCTGGTCGCGCGGGTGGCGCAGCGCGGGCAGCTGAACGGGCCGTGGGGCCTGGCGATGGCGCCGGCGTCGTTCGGGCGCTACGCGGGCGACCTGCTCGTCGGCAACTTCGGCGACGGCCAGATCAACGCCTACGCGAACGGCAACGGCGGCTGGCACCACGACGGCACGCTGCGCTCCTCCGACGGCGGCAAGCTCGTGATCGACCGGCTGTGGGCGCTCGAGTTCGGTAACGCCGGCTCGAACGGCGATCCGAACACGCTCTTCTTCACGGCCGGGCCCAACGACGAGTCGAACGGGCTCTTCGGAACGATCACGACCGGCTAGGTTCCGGCTCGAAATGCCCCCGCCGAGGCCGCCTCGCGGCCGCCTCGGCGGGGGCTCGAGCCGGGCTGTCTGTACCGCCCGGCCAGGGCGTTTCCGGCGCCCGCACAGTGACCGAGGCCGCGCTCCCCGTCGGTACGAAGGTCTCACCTTCATCGCTCTCGACGATCCCCTCGTGCCCGACCACCCCTCCCGGTTACCGCGCCGGAGCAGCTGTCGCGCCTCTTCGAGCCCTAGCCTCCGTTGAGGAACGCCTTGACATGGTCGGCGAAGAGCTCGGGTACTGGTCGAGAAATCCGTGGCCCGAGTCGCGGTGTCCCATCCTTGAACCCGGCGGCCAGACGCTTCGGTGAAGGCGACGCCCGCGCCGGTGCGCCTGCTCTAGCACGGGCCTACACGACCCGAGTGACATTCCCGAGATATGGCCCCGGGCGGCGTCGCTTGGAGCGGCAGGGTTTCTGTCGAGGGCCGGAGGGCTATGACAGCTCCGGTATCGAGAGGAGGAGGGAACGGATGAAGCAGCTCCGTGTATTCGCAGGACTTCTGTTCGTTGGGTCGGTTGCTGCGCTGGCGGCGGCGTTCGGAGGCCGCCTGTCGGCGAGCGGGTCTGGTCGGTTGCCGCTGCCGCTGCCGACGATTGGCGACTACGAGCAGCTCACGAGCTCGACCACGCCGCCGACCGAGGCTCAGTGTTTCACCGCCAACTCGGATTCGGGCGGGCGACGGTGTTTCACGCCGCAGTCGATGCGGGCTGCATACAACGTCGACGCGCTGAACGCGAACGGCGATGACGGGTCGGCGCAGACGATCGCGGTCATCGACGCGCTCGGGAGCGACACGGTGGCGCATGATCTGCACGTGTTCGATCAGGCATTCGGCGTCCAGCCGATGTGTGGCGAGGAGGGCGTGACCTGCGCGAGCGGGATGCCGACGTTCGGCGAGCTGAGCCTGCAGGGGTCATCCGCCGAGACCAAAGCGCACCCGGGGAAGGGGCACGGACTCCAGGACAAGTCGGGATGGGCGCTCGAGGTGTCGCTCGATGTCGAGTGGGCACATGCGATCGCGCCGGCGCGAACATCCTGCTCGTTCACACCCCTGTGGCCGAGACGCTCGGCGTGCAGGGCTTCCCGCAGATCATGAAGGCCGAGGACTACGTCGTTACTCACCATCTCGCCACGGTGATCTCGCAGAGCCTGGGGGCGGCCGAGGAAGCGTTCGGGAGCCCGCAGTCGCTCCTGAACCTGCGCGACGCGTTCGAGGACGCCGCCGCCAACCAGGTCACGGTGCTCGCCTCCTCGGGCGACTTCGGGACCGCCAACCCGACAAAGCAAAGCCTGGTCGGGCAGCAGAACGCGGACACGATGCCCGTTCCCGACCGTCGGCTGGCCGGCCTCCGACCCGCTCGTGACCGGCGTCGGCGGCACCTACCTCTGCACCGATCCGACGGCGACGACCACCCGCACCGTCGACAGCACCGATCCACCGAGCAGGTGCCAGGCCAACCCCGGAGTCCTCGAGATCGGCTGGATCGACTCCGGCGGCGGCTACAGCCACATCTTCTCGCGACCGGACTACCAAAACACGCTCCCGCCCGGGAGCACGGCGATTCCCGCCAGCGCCCGCGGCGTCCCAGACGTCGCCTACCAGCTCGCGGACCGAGCGTCCTCGTCTACGTCTCGCTGCCGCCAGACGGTGGCAGCGTGTCCCATGCGGCCCGGCCGGCAGCGCTCCCTGCAGCACCGGCTGGTACGTCGTCGGCGGCACCTCCGCCGGGTCGCCTCAGTGGGCTGGACTTGTCGCCGACCTCGTCACAGCCGTGAACAACCCATAAGCCGGCACCGTCAGGGCCGGCTGCCCGTTCCGGCGTCGGCCCCTGACGCCCGCGGTGTTGGCGGGCGCCGTGTGCTGGACGGTCAGTTCTCGAGGTCGTGGTGCGTTTCGCCCGTCCCAACGCCCGTCGAGTGGGAAGCCGCTCGTGGTCGTCGACGGGTTCGTCGCGGCCGAGGGGCTCGCGACCGGGGAGCGGCGACGTCGGCGCGTACATCGCCTCGTCGAAGGACGCGGACGTGGCGGGGACCCCGATCGCGAACATCGTCACCGCGGATCCGCCCGAGACCGAGGTCGAGATGTAGTCGCCGGTCATCGGTCCCTGCGACTTCCCGGTTTTCGTCTCGACGTTCGCTACGACCGCACCCGAACGAGCACCCGTTGCGAGCATTGCGAGCACGGACGAGTGCAGCGGCTGACGGTCGGCTCGGGAATAAGCGGCTTCGGCGCGGGGTCTTCAGCGGTACGACGGGCCCATCGAGGGCCCGCAGACCGAAGGGGGACGACATGAACACGAATGCAGAACCCCGCGCGGCGACGCGCGGACACAGATGGTTTGCCCGGTCCAACCGCTTGCTGCTCGCGGGCCTCTTGGCCGCGATGGCGGCGCTCTCGCTGGTGGCGCAGGTCGCGCTGGCCGGACCGCCGAGCCCCACGGGGGTCCCGGGCCAGATCACGCCCGGCGACGGCAACAAGGTGTTCCTGGTCGGTCACGGGGTCGGCGTCCAGATCTACACCTGCAACGGCTCTGTGTGGAGTTCCGCCGTGCCGCGGGCGAATCTGTACGGCGACAACGGCAAGCTGATCATCACCCACTTCGCCGGCCCGAGCTGGCAGGCCAAGGACGGCAGCAAGGCCGTCGGCACGGTCGTGAACAAGGTCACGCCCGACCCTACCGCCATTCCCTGGGTGCTCCTGTCCGCGAAGACGACTCCGGGGCCCGACGGTGACCGGCTCGTGGACACGACCTTCATCCAGCGGCTCGACACCGTCGGCGGCCTCCAGCCCCCCGCCGCGGACTGCAACGCGGCAACGGCAGACACCGTGGTCGAGTCCCCGTACACGGCGGAGTACGTCTTCTGGAAGCACACCGGCGCCTGACCTCACCACGTCGTGAGGATTCAAAGCGGCCACGCGACGCTAGCTGGGTCGCAGAAGGATCGTGCTCGGCGGGCGGGAGGTCCGCGCCGGCGACACGCGCGCGCCGCGACGGCACCGATCGGACTCGCGAAGTCCACGACCGGCATCCGCGGCCCTACACGCAGGTCAACTCGGAGGTGCTCTCAACGGGGCCGACCGGCACCTGGGACGACGCACGTTTCTCCGAGCCGTACGTGATCCAGAAGCAAACGGCGACCGGGCCGGGAAGTCTCAACTCGTCGCGGCCGCGCGTCGATCGACACCCTTGGCCACGCTCGGCGCAGGCCGCGGGCGGCTTGCGCCGCGGCTTGCAGGGTGGCTTATGTGTGGGCGACGAGTCGGGTGACCGCGATCGCGGTGCTGGTCGGGAGCGGCGTGCCGTGGACCAAAGCGACCGAGACGACGCCCTGCGGGAAGACGGCGAGAACGTCTTTCGCGTAGCGGCCGGTTAGCGCATGCGAGTGCGTCACGAGGATCGCTTTGGGTTGTTTCCGTGGGTGGTGTAGGCGACTGGTAGTGAGGCGCACGCCGCTCTGCTTCTAGGGTTCCGGCTTCTCGAAGGCTGGAATCGGAAGGAGCGGATGCGACGTGCGCGGGACTAGGGTATGGGAGCGGCTGCTTGGGTTGCAGGGGACTGTGGTCGAAGACGTCGAGTTCGGCGATGAGGGGGAGCTCGTGATCGCTGTGCGGCCGGTCTGGCGGGAGCGGGACCGCTGCGGGATCTGTCGGCGACGCAGCCCGGGGTTCGATCTCGGTCAGGGCCGGCGGCGGTGGCGGACGCTCGACCTCGGAACCACGCTCGCCTATCTGGAGTCGGAGTCGCCGCGGGTGCGCTGCCGCCGCCACGGGGTCGTGGTGTGCGCGGTGCCGTGGGCGCGGCACCGGGCGCGGTTCACTCGGACATTCGAGGATCAGGTGGCGTGGTTGGCGGTGAACTGCTCGAAGAGCGCGGTCGCGGAGTTGATGCGGATCTCGTGGCGGACCGTCGGCGGGATCTGCGAGCGGGTTGCCGCGGAGGCCGAGCGCAAGCTAGACCTGCTTGCCGGGCTGAGGCGGATCGGGATCGATGAGATCTCGCATCGCGTCGGTCAGCGCTACCTGACCGTCGTCGTCGACCACGACCGTGGGCGGCTGGTCTGGGCCGCGGCCGGTCGTGATCGCAAGACGGTCGAGGCGTTCCTCGACCAGCTTGGCGAAGAACGCTGCGAACAGGTCGAATTGGTCTCCTGCGACATGGCCGGCTGGATCGCCGGGCCGATCGCGGAGCGCTGCCCGAACGCGATCCGCTGCGTCGACCCGTTCCACGTAATCAAGTTGGCCACCGACGCGCTCGACCTGGTTCGCCGCGAGGTCTGGAACCAGGCCCGCCGCGCCGGCCAGACCGAGCTCGCCCGCGACCTCAAAGGCGCACGATTCGCGCTCTGGAAGAACCCAGAGCGGCTGACCCAGCGACAGCAGGCAAAGCTCTCAGACATCGAACAGACCAACCGGCCGCTCTTCCGCGCCTACCTCTTGAAGGAACAGCTCCGCCAGATCTACCGGCTCCCTGCCAAAGCCGCGATCCATCTCCTCGACGGCTGGATCAAATGGGCCCGGCGATGCCGGCTGCAACCGTTCATCAAGCTCGCCCGCACGATCACCGAGCAACGCCCCGGCATCACCGCCGCGATCGAACACAACCTCTCCAACGCCCGCGTCGAGGCCATCAACACCCAGATCAGGCTGATCACCCGCCGCGCGTTCGGCTTCCACTCCGCCGAAGCCCTGATCGCCCTCGCGAAGCTCACCCTCGCCGACCTCTGTCCACCACTACCGCACTGAAACAACCCACGGAAACGTCATGCTCCCGGGACGCTGATCAGGCTGTTGACATCGCCGCCTGGAAGCTTCCCGATCGGGTAGGCGCCGTATTCGGTGTAGCCGAGAGGGGTGCACGTCCAACTGAATGACGAAGTTGTCGTCGGCCGACGCCCAATCGCAGAAGCTTTTGTGGTTGTTGGCTCTCGTGAACCTCTTGCCGTGGTCTTGGTCAGCTATGGAGACCGCAGGGATTGGAGTGGTCTTCAGAGATCAGATTCGGGGGCCGCGGGACTCTACGGATTCGCTGATACGAGTCCCGACGAGTTGCGGTTCAACGACTCGACGACGCCGGGGCGCCCGAGCAAGGCTCGTCCCTGCTCGGCGCGCGGCCGGGACGACCTATCCGGCCGCTGTCCGATGCGGTCAGGTCTGTTCGACGACGAGTACGTCGTACCCATCCCGCTGCTTCCGCCGCGACCCGGCCGACCACCCGCGGGTTGGGCCCGTCGCCACCGTAGATGATCGCCCCGTCGGGCCGGTCGGGCCGGCCGAGCTCGACTGCTCCGAGGGCGTCGCCGTCGGTGGTCACCAGAGCGAAGTGCGGCATTCCTGCTCCTCCCTGGGGCCAGACGGCTTCGGAACGTACCCAACCTGTGTGGCGCACCCTTGGAAGGCTGAGAGAAAGGCGACCGACGCACCGCAGCGGGGCCACCCTCCGCACGCGACCCACCGGGGGACGTCAGCAGGCCGCGCCCGGCCAAGTGGCGCGTCACTGGGCCGCGGCGCGTCGTCGTTTGGGTCAGTTGATGCCTGGCGCGGGCCGTATTTCTTTGTCCTTGAAGGACACAGTCGCCCTCGTCCTTTGGACGGAGGACCAGAAGAGAGGCCCCGTTTCCGGGGCCTCTCGCGTAACGGTGGAGCGTGGTGCTAGGCGCAGTAGACGTACACCGTTCCGGACAGTGAAGCTCCGGACGACTGCTTGATCGTCCATGCGGTCGTACCCGTGGGGTTGCCGGCCGCGTCGCTTCGGAAAGAAGCAGTGACCGAGCCCTGGATGTCGAACCCGCCCGAAACGGCGTGCTTGCTGGCAGGACAGCTGACGGTGAACTGCTTGTCACCCGTCGACGTACCACCCGTCACGGTCTGGATCGAGCCGATATCACCCGCCGGGCCCTTGAAGCCCAGTCGGACCGGCGGGACCCTGAGAGCGCCTGCGGGGCCGGTGGCACCAGCGTCACCCTTGGCACCAGGGGTACCAGGGGTACCAGGGGTACCAGGGGCACCAGTTGCGCCGGCAGGACCGGCGGGACCGGCCAGGCCGGTGGCACCAGCGTCACCCTTGGGGCCAATCGGACCGACGGGGGCCGGGAGAACCCTGAGCGCCAGTTGCGCCAGTTTCACCCTTCGCACCCTGAGGACCGATCGGGCCGACGGCACCAGTGGCGCCGGTCGGGCCGGTGGCACCCTTGTCACCGGGAGCACCAGGAGCACCGTTGCGGACCAGTGGCACCAGTCTCGCCGACGGAGCCGGAAGGACCAGGAGGCCCGATGAGTCCCGGGATGCCCTGATCGCCGGTGAGTCCGACCAAGCCCTGCGGACCAGCGAGGCCGGTAAGCCCTGCAAGTCCGATTGAGCCGCTAGCACCGGCATCGCCCTTCGGGCCCCGGCGCCACCGGCACCAGTGTCGCCCTTCGGGCCGACGGGACCGACGGCGCCAGTGTCGCCCTTCACTCCGGCGACACCGTCCTTACCAGCGACGCCCGCCGCACCGTTCGCTCCGCGCGAGCCGGTGGCTCCAGCACGACCAACCGCACCAGTCCGACCAGTTGCGCCGGTCTGACCAGCTGCACCCCTTAGGCCCTGAGAGCCGGGGCCGATCGGGATCCGCTTGTGAGCGATACGGCGCTCACCGGTGTGGCACTCCTGACCCGTCGCGACGGCGCGCATGATGCCGTTCGACGTCGAGATGCAGAAAGGCCCGAAGTTAGCGAAGTGCTGCTTCGACGGGAGGTTGCTCTTGCCGGCACCGGCGACACCGGCGACGGTAAGCGCGCCGACGGCAATCGCCGCCACGATAGTGCGCTTCCGCATACTTTCTCCTTTTGTACGTTCGCCGCGCCGCTCAGTGCCGCGCGAGGGGTGATACGGCGACTAGCCCCTCGCCTCTTCCACGCGCAGGGGACGCATCCAGAATCATGGTCGCGCAGCAACGACCCTCGCCGTATCCCGCATCTGGGTCAACGTCAGGGCCCGACACGGACGTGAGCCGCCTCACCGCACTCGGGGCGGACGGGATGGCGCCCGGCGGCACGACCGTCAACGAGAGAGCGCCGCCGCCGCCGCGCTGCGGCAGCCCCTCTCGACGCTCTTGAGTGTCTCGGGGACTGTCACTGGGCAGCCGCTACGGGAAGCCGCGAAAAGCGCCAGGCGATCACGCCGTACGCGGTGCTGGCAACGTGACCCTGTGTCGCGCCGAGCATGTCGCCTGGCCGGAGTAGTATTAGGACCGATAGCGGGGCCCACCGGCATGTGGGCCCCGCGATCTCTGGCCGGCGGGGTTTCGCCCTACGGGGTCACGGAGAGCTGGATCACGCCGTCGGCCAAGCCGCCTGGGTCCACCGTGTCCTTACCCGCGCCGGTATCGATGTTGAGCTGGTCGGTCGCATCCGGGTGAAGGACGTCAATCGCCGCGGCAAGGCCGGTCACGCTCACGCTGGCGGCGCTGCCGGCGACCGCGATCTTGTCGTTGCCGCCGGTGCCGTTGACGTTGACGGTGTCGAGTTGGTTGTCGGCGACGCCGCCGACGCCGAGGTCGATGCTCACATTCTCGACGTCTGTTCCGGTTAGGTCGTTGACAGTGACGTTATCGACGCCCCCGAGGGCGTTGAAAATGACCTGCTCGACGCCGGCGGTGTCCATGGTGATGTTCGCCACGTTGCGGAAGAACTTGAGTCGGTTTCCGTTTGCCGACAGGTCGACGTTCTCGGCAACGCTGGCGCCGTTGAAGAGCAGCGTATCGTTGCCGTTCTGGCCTTCGATGGTGTCGCTGCCTTCGCCCGGATTCCAGATGAAGGTGTCGTCTCCGTTCCCGCCGAACTCGGGATCGTTGCCCCTGTTTCCGTCGATCGTATCGTTGCCGTTGCCGCCCTGGAGCGTGTCGGTTCCAGCGCCTCCGTTCAGGATGTCGTCTCCGTTGCCGCCGACCAGGGTGTCGTCGCCTGAGCCTCCGGTCAGGTTGTCGTTCCCGTTTCCGCCGTCGATCGTCGTCGGGATGGCGAAGGCCCCGTTGGTCTCGTCGACGCGTACCGTGTCGTCGCCGTTTCCTGCGTTGACGTCGATCGCATTGACATCTGCGGCTGAAAAGCTGAAGTCGGGCGTGCCGTCGTCCCCGAAGTCGACCTGGACGGTGGCGGCCTGCAGGCGAAGCGTGATCTTGTCGTCGGCGTTGGTGCCGTCGACCGTCAGTAAGCCATTCTGCAGCGTCGCGTCACCGGACCGGCTCGTCCGGTGCGTCGCTGAGGCCTTTGTCGCCGCGCTGGAGAGGCGCGGCGGTAGCCTGGCCGGCTCCAAGTGCTGCCGCCGCGGCCACGGCGGCAGCGGTCACTCCCGCCGGCCGCATGACCCTCGACTTCCTAGCTCGCGAAAGCTTGTTCATATGAATACGTCTCCTCTCAGGTGAGCCTGGCGCGACTCATGGGTTTTGGATGTGACGGCCATGGTGGAAGTGGCGTACGCGGATTCGCACCGTGGTGACCCCCCTGTCTTTTCCCTGCCTTCGCGGTAGGCAGGTACCGCCCCGTCGCAAGCGTCTGGAGTTGCTCGCGGGGCGCTGAGGAGGCCCTACGCTCGCGCGCTGACCTCCCAGACCCTCGGCATGTACGCGGCCGGATCGGGGAGGCCGAGCTTGGCGAGGAGAGCGGCGAAGGTTGGAGGTAGCCGGCGGGCAGCCTCCTCCTCGGTCTCCCAGAAGACGAGCAAGAGCATGTTCTCCGTCTCGCGATCAACGAGGCTGAGGGCGCCGGAGAATCCGCGCTCGATCCGGAGTGCGGGGAGCAGTTCGCGGCAGATGATCTGCGTCAGACTCTCCGACGTGCCCCCGCCGAGTTCGAGGGCCTGCGCATACATCGTCTCCTCGCCCCGGTTCTCGTCAGCCGACGGCGACCGCGTAGACGATGACGACGACAACGATCGGTACGAGCACCCCGACCACGAGCCATGGTCCCCGCCCCGGGGCCGGCTGCCGCGTCTCGCCAGGTAGCCGGTCGTCGCGAGTTCGGTTGGAGCGAACGTCGAGGTGGAACTCGTGGCTCTCGAACTTCCGAACAGGGTCATGCACGGAGCACTCCTTTCCGCGCGAGCCGCTCGCCGTCGCGGATTCGGTGGTCGCAAAAACTCGCTCGCGCCGCCGCAGCGGCCGGGGGATGGTCAGCGATCTCGCCCTCGAGCTCTCAGCCGTCCAGTCCTTCGTGCTCGAGTAGCTTGGCGAGGCGGGCGAGCGCGCTGCGGGTTCGCGTCTTGACCGTTCCGAGTGGAATGCTCACGCTGGCCGCGATCTCTGACTGGGACAGCTCGCTCCAATAGGCGAGCTCGATCAATGTGCGTTCGTGCTCGGGAAGGTCCTCCAGCGCGCGGTGGACGCGCCAGCTCACCCAGTCGGACTCGGCATGCTCGAGCGGGCCGGGCCGGTCAGAAGGAGAGTCGGGCACCTCGGCGGTCGGCTCGACACGGATACGCGTCTGGTTGATGATCGCGTTGCGCGCGACGGTGTAGAGCCAGGGCGCGCCGGGTCCGCGCTCGGGCCGGTAGGTCGCCGCGGAGCGCCAGATTGCGGTGAAGGTCTCTTGGGTCGCGTCCTCGGCGCGGGTGCGATCGCGAAGCCGCCGGACTGCCAGTCCAAGCACCGGTCGCGCGAAGCGCCGGTAGAGCTCCTCGAACGCCTCGCGGTCACCCTCGCCAGTCCTCCGTATCAGCTCGCCGTCACCCGAGAGCTCGACCGAGTCCCGAGAGTGCAGTCTGAGCGCGCGCTCGCCCCGGCGGAGACCCAAGACTTTCGGGCGCGATTCAGCGGGCGAAGCCAACTGGTTTGCTTGCGATGCCCTGTCGACTATTTCGTGCGAGCTCATGTGAAGCGCGTCCCGACTGCGCCGATCGCGGAGCCTGCGACCTCGAGAGGCCCGGATTGCCGGGAGCAGGTTCGTTTAGCGCTCTTCATGTCAGTCGCCTCCTGAAAGTGAGCTTCTGTGACCGAGCTCGGCATGGGATGGAGCAATCCTCGAGGTCTCGGTCGGTGACTCGCACCGTGGAGACCCCCCGGACTTTGGGGGCGCAACGTCGTCGAGCCCGCCGTACGGAGATCCGTGCGAGCGGACCGCACCCCAGTGCGAGTCCCGGCTCCCTCGTATCTGGGCGGTAGGCTCCCCGAGCATGAGGGGCGTGGCGGCAGGCGGACCGCTGCTCGAGCGCGGCGCAGAGTTGGCGAGGATCGAGTCGGCGCTTTCCGGGGCCCGCGACGGCACCGGCACGTTCGTGGTGGTCGAGGGGCCGGCCGGGATTGGTAAGACGGAGCTGCTCGCGGCGGCGCGGAGTGCGGCGACAGACGGCGGGATGCGAGTGCTCCGGTCGAGGGGGACCGAGCTGGAGCGGGATTTTGCCTTCGGGGTGGCGCGTCAGCTGTTCGAGCCGCCGCTCGCCGAGGCATCGGAGCTCGAGCGCGTCGATCTGCTGCAGGCCGCCGCCGGGGTGGCGGCCGGCTTCCTCGGACTTCCAGGCGCACCCCCCATCCTCGGTCCGCCTGCTTCGGGCGTCGATCCTTCCTTCGCGATCCTGCATGGGCTGTACTGGTTGTGCGCGAATCTGGCTGCGGCAAGGCCACTATGCGTGGTCGTCGACGATGCCCACTGGGCGGACGCTCCATCCCTGCGCTACCTGGCCTTTCTGCTCACGCGCCTCCAAGAGCTGAAGGTCGCGCTTCTGGTGGCGAGCCGCCCCCGCGAGCCAGGCACTGATGCTGACTTGCTGGCGACGGTCACCACCGATCCTTCCGCGGATGTGATCCGGCTCCCTCCGCTGACGAGGACCGCGGTCGCTCAGCTCGTGGAGTCGAGGCTCGCCGGGGCTCCGGACGCAGACTTCGTCGATGCCTGCCTGCGCGCAACACGAGGAACGCCGTTCTTGGTCCGTGAGCTCGTGGACGCCCTGAGCGAAGAGGGAATCGCTCCGACCGCGGAAGCCGCGCGCCAGGTCGAGCGGATCGGTGGGCGAACGGTCGGTCGGTCGATTCGACTCCGGCTCCGGCGGCTCCCGGAGCATGCCGGGCGGCTCGCTCGTGCGCTGGCGGTGCTCGAGCAAAGCGACCTTCTTCAGGCGGCGCGACTCGCGTGTCTCGACGAGGCCGACACGGCCGACGCGGCCGACCTGCTGGCGGCGGCGGGGATCCTCGAGTCCGGCCGGCCGCTGACGTTCATCCACCCGATCGTCCGCAGCGGTGTCTATTCGGAGCTCTCCAGCGCTGAGCGCGCGCAGGGCCACCGACAAGCCGCCCAACTGCTGGCTGAGCAACCTGGAGCGAACGAGCGCGTCGCCGAGCACCTGCTGAAGAGCGAGCCGGTCGCCGACGGTTGGGTCGTCGATCGACTCGTCGAAGCCGCGCGCGCGGCGGAGCGGAAGGGCGCTCCCGAGTCGGCAGCCGTCTTCCTGCGCCGAGCGCTCGAGGAGCCGCCGCCGGGAGCTGATCAGCCCGGATTACTGCTGGAGCTGGGAATGGCGGAGGCCCTCGGGGACCTCCCCGGCTGGTCCGAGCACTTGCAGCGGGCGGTGGACGTCGCGCCGAACGCGGCGGCAGCCGCCGGCGCGGCCAGGGTGCTGGCGCTCGCGCTTCTCCGCAATCAGCGCCTCGCGGAGGCGGTCGAGGTTCTCGATCGTGCCTCGTCGCCGCTCGATCCCCGCCACGCGGAGCTCGCGCTCCAGCTCGAGGCTGAGGCTGTCCTCGCCGGGATGATCGACCCGGCGACCGCACCCTCGATGGCCTTTCGACGTGACGGGCTGCGCGAACGGGCAGGAGCCGATCTCGCGTCGCCACCTGAGCTGTTGGCCGTCGGCTCGTTCGTGTCCGTCCTGACCAACGAGCCCGTCGAGGTCGGCACCGACCTTGCGCTTCGGGCGCTTCTGGCCGGGGAAAGCGCACCGACACGGTCGGAGGAACTGCCGTGGTTCACGTCCGCGACCTTTGTCTGGGCGTTCTCGCTGCTTTGGGCTGAACGGTACGTTCAATTGCGGCCGCTGCTCGACTCCTTCATCGCCGAGGCGCGGGCGACCGGCGACGGCGGCCGGCTTGCCCTTGGCCTGGCGAGCCGCGGCTGGCTTGCGCTTCGACGCGGCGATCTGAGCGGCGCCGAGGCAGATACACGTACCGCACTCGCCGCGACCGAGCTCCCGGCACCACCGATCTACCGCGTCCTCAACTGCGGTTTGCTCGTAAAGACGCTCGTCGATCAGGGCGAGCTCCGAGCGGCAGACGAGGTGCTCGCGCCACTCGAATCCGAAGCCGAGAGCGAGTTCGTCCCGAACGCTGTCCTTCGTCTCGCCCGAGGCCGGCTGCGGGTCGAACAGGCGCGCGTCGCCGAAGGTCTCGCGGATTTCCTGGGCGTCGGCGTCCTCCTGACGCGAACGATGATCACCTGCCCGAGCTTTCTACCCTGGCGATCGGAAGCCGCGCTTGCCCATCTCGCGCTCGGCGATCCCGAGTCGGCACGACGCCTCGCAGAAGAGGAGCTCGAGCTCGCCCGCGCGTTCGGCGCCCCACGCGCACTCGGCGTCGCGAAACGTGCTGCTGGCCTCGTCATCGGCGGCGAGCGTGGAGAGCTTCTGCTTCGGGAGGCAGTCGAGGCATTCGGCCAGGGTGACGCCAGATTGGAACGAGCGCGCGCGCTCGCCGACCTCGGCGCCATGCTTCGTCGGCGCAATCGACGCAGCGAGGCGCGCGAGTTGCTGCGGGAGGCACTCGACGCCGCTCACCGCGCGGGCGCCAAACGGCTGGCAGAACACGCGGAAACCGAGCTCCGCGCGACCGGCGCGCGCCCCCGTCGTGTTGTTCTCACCGGCCTTGAGTCGCTGACTGCCAGCGAGCGCCGAATCGCGGAACTCGCGGGAGGGGGCATGAGCAACCGCGAGATCGCACAGACGCTGTTCGTCACCGCACGCACGGTTGAAGGCCATCTCACGAGCGTGTTCCGCAAACTGCAGCTCGATTCGCGTGACAAGCTTCCCGCCGCGCTGACGGAGGGCGCTCCAGTCCCGGCATAGGGCAAACGGCGACCCACCCGTCAGCGGTGTCCGCGCTTACGGTGGAATAGGATCGCGCCACCCACGACGAGAGGCGCGGAGATGGAGGCAAGTGGTGGCCATGGGAAGTTGCGTCGAGACGCGATCGGCCTGCCACAGGCGCTGTTCCAGTCGATAACGCACATGGCGCCGGGCGTCGGGATCGCGTTCTCGATCTTCGTTTCGATCCGATTCGCGGGACCAGCGTTGCCGCTCTCGGTCCTTCTGGCGCTGATCGGCTGCGTCTGTGTTGCCGCGTCGATCGGACAGCTCGCCAAGGAGATGCCGTCGGCCGGCGGCCTCTACACGTATGTCGCTCGCTCGCTCGGGCCGCAGGCCGGCTTCATGGTCGCCTGGGCGTCCCTGCTCTTCGAGTCACTTGTCGCGCCCCTCCTGTTCCTGATCTTTGCGTGGACAACGAAGGACATGGTTTCCGGCAAACACCACGGTTTGCACTGGACGTACACCGGCCAGTGGTGGCTTTGGGTTGTGCTCTCGGCCGGGATCGTCTTCTTCCTCACCTATCGTGACGTCCGTCTCTCGACCGAGGCCGGCGTGATTCTCGGCATCTTCGAGATCACCGTCTTCGTCGCACTCTCGCTGTGGATGATCCTGTCGAACACCGGGCGCTTGACGCTGCAGACGTTCAACCCTAACCATGCGGCGACGGGCACCTACAACGGGATCTTCAAGGGCATGGTGTTCGCCGTCCTTGCGTTCATCGGCTTCGAATCATCTGCGCCGCTCGGCGAGGAAGCGCGCAACCCGCGGTGGACGATCCCGCGCGCGGTCGTGGGGTCGGCGATCGGAATCGGATTGTTCTACGTCTTCTGCTCGTACGCGTGGGTGATCGGGACCGGCTTCGACCACTTCGCAACGGAGGCGACAGCGTCGGCAAACCCCTGGCGCGACCTCGGAATCGTGTTCTGGAGCGGCGGCTGGGTGCTGATCTTTGCGGCGATCATCAACTCGGCACTCGCGAACTCGAACGCCGGCGTGAACGCGGCATCACGCGTGACGTACGCGCTCGGTCGCAACGGCGTCCTCCCCCGCGCGTTCGCGAGGACACATCCCGTCCACAGGACGCCGCACGTCGCGATCATCGCGCAGACGATCCTCGGCCTGGCGGTATCGCTGTTGCTCGGCTGGAAGTACGGCGACCTCATCACCGCGTTCACCATCATCGCGACCGCGATCACGATCGTCGTGATCGCGGTCTACATCGTCGTTTGTATGTCGACGATCGTGTACTTCGCGCGCCGCCCGGAGCGCACACCGTGGCTGCACTGGCTCGTCCCGATTCTCGGTGCCGCCGTGTTCATTCCGCCGCTCTACTACCAGTACATCCCACTGCCGGCATACCCGCTCCGCTACGGAGCCTGGATCGCGCTCGGCTGGATCGTCGGTGGAATCGTCGTCACGGCGTTGGTCCCACGCCGGATCATCGACAACCTCGACCAGCTATTTCTCGAAGAGGCGCCCGTCGGTCTCGCCGGCCCGGTGCCGCCCGAGGTGCTGCCCGAGACCGTGCCGGGGCTCGAGCCGGCATGAGCAGGGGTCTCTTGATCCGCCGAAACGAGGCCTTTCTCGCTCGTCGATGAAGTGCGCAGCCTCTGCGCTTGGGCTTCCTGTCGAAGTCTCCATCAAGTCTCCTCCTCTACTACCGTTGGTTTGGGGGTTGGAATCAGGTCGGGCTGCGAGGCGATCGAGGCGCTGAGACCGACGCCGTGATCGCGCTTCACGTCGAACCGGGCCCGGCTGCTTGGTGAGTGAATTGGTGAGTCGAGCAGAAAGACGCATGAGGCGACGGCGTGAAGAGCGGCACACCTGCCTCTTAACCTCGAGCTCAACGGCGTATCCGCTCAGAGATTTCGCCCTTAAGCCAAAAAGCATTGGTGGCCCAGCCGAGACTCATGGACTTGCGACGCCCCGACACTGCGTCGTCTGGCGTACGATGGACGCCATGGGAGTCGACCTACTCACACCGACGCATTTGATCTTTCTCGCGTTGCTCGCGCTGCTGCTCTTCGGCCCGAAGCGACTGCCGGAGATCGGCCGCTCACTCGGGAACGGGATCCGCGAGTTCAAGGGGTCAATCGACGGAATCGGCATGTCGGACGCGCTCCGCGGGGCGAACGAGATCCGCTCCGCCGTCACGCCGACGAACATCGCACGCGCAGCAATCCCGGGGGTCGCCGAGGCGCAGGACACGATCGCTACGGCAAAGGATCTCGCGCAGCCGGGCATTCAAGAGTCTGACGGCGCCGGTGCCGTGGCTTCCGAAGCGGGCGACGGTGCAGAGACGCCAGTCGCTGCTCCTCAGCCACCCGCTCCATAGGAATACGTCGCGGACGCGACGCGACGTGGCCGGTTGGAGCGCCTGGCGCCCACTGCGCCTTACGTCCACCCCTGCTGCAGGTGCAGCGTCCTTCAGCCGAAGACCTGAATTCGGTCGCCGTCGCCGTGAAGTCCCGATCCTGCCGAGCTGGCGGGGCTGCGAGCTGAAGCGCGGCCGACGGCAGTGACGGCGGTGAAGCACGCCGAGGCTGCTCCTCCATTGGTGAGTAGCGCTGGGGATCACTGGGGAATCGCAGCCTTCCGCATGTGCTGAAAACGGCGCAGCTGGGCGTCCGAGGTGTTCGCGGCGGGGACCCCGGCGGAGTGGGCGCAGTGGAGGTCCTCGCGCATCCGCGCGAGTGCAAGCTCATCAGCCTTCCAATCGACCTGACGAACACGCCTCACGGGCTCGGTCGGGGTGTGACCGCCTATCTCCTACGCGGGCTGTATCGATCCTTGTGATCGGGGACAGCTCGTTGGGCCTCCCGGGTTCCGCGCCCAGCATTCTCGTCTTGCTCGACAAGACTCCTCGTTACATGCGACTCGACGACTCGTGAGCGCGCCCGCGTGATGCCTCAGACGGTGCTGGGTCGCCACGGCTCGTGCTCGTGCGCGAGCCAGACCAGCTCGGGGTCGAGCGCACGCACCCGGAGCTGGCCTTCGGTGTGGGGCTCGTCGAGCTCGCCGAACCAAACCGCCACGTCGCCGCCGACGACGACCGGACGCCCGCCAGTCTCGACGACGACCACCTGCATGCCGCGTGTGTGGCCCGGCGCCGGGATGAGCCGCAGCCCGGGAAGCAGCTCGAGCTCGCCGTCGACCGGCACGTACCGCACGCCGGGCGCGTCGACCCACTCGCGAATGGTGTAGTCGTCCTCGCTGCGCGCGTCGTCGAGCTCGCGACGCTGGACGTAGATCGGCCTGCCGGCGAAGAGGTGGTTGCCGCCGCAGTGGTCGAAGTGCAAGTGTGTGTTGACGACGATGTCGATGCCGGCGAGGTCGAAGTCCTGCTCGCTCAGTGGCCGGAGGCGGGGATCGAGGTCGGCCACCGCCGGGTGCAGCTCCGTCATGCCGGTGTCGACCAGCACACGCGCATCGGGATGGTCGATGACGTGCACGTAGACCGGCATCCGCTCGCCCTCGGCGAGCAGGTCGGCAACGCGGACTGGCGTGATGGTGATCGAGACGGGGGCGCTCATTGTGTACCGACCGCCGCGGGGCGGGACTCAGTCCGGGCGTCTGACGGGAACGCGCACGTTGATCTGCTGGTCCTGGCGCCGCTTCTCGACCTTGCTCCGCTGGGCGAGGGCCGCCTCATCGGCCGCCGTGGCAGGTTGGTCGCGGCCGATCGAGATGCTCCGGGGCCAGAGCTTTCTGGTGGCAACAACATTGCTTTCGGCCGCGAGCAGAGTGATGTGCACCGCGAGGTAGATGAACGACAGAAGCCCGATCACGAGCGCAAAGGTCCCGTACGTGTTGCCGGCGCTCGCGACCGCGTGGCCCACGTAGTAGCCGCCGACGAGCTGGAGCGCCTCGTACCCGACGGCAGCCGCCGCGGCCCCGCCGCGCAACATCCTCCACGAGACGTCCTGGCTCGTCAGCGCTCGGAACGCGAACCAGAAGAGACCGAAGTCGAGCAGCGTCGATCCGAGCACCAGCAGGATCTTCCACCCGATCCCGTAACCGGTCCCCACGGTCGCAGCTCCTGCCAGCACGGTTCCGCCGATCGCCCACACGGCGAGAGCCAGGAGAAGCGCCAGCGCCTGGACTCGAGCCCTGAGGAAGCCGGGGCGCCGCGTGAAAGGGACACCCCAGAGCTGGTCCATCGCATTCTCCGCGGCGAGGACGGCTCCCATCCCGGCCCACAGCGCGGCTGCCAGCCCAAGCCCGAGCGCCAGACCGCTCCCCTGCAGGGAGTGCGTACCGAGCTGATGTCCGATCACGGGGAACTGTGCAAGAGCCGAGTTCACGATTCGAGCCTGGAGATGCGGATTGCCGTGCAAGGCGAACCCGAGGAGCGTCGTGAAGACGAGGAGGAGCGGGAAGATCGAGAAGAAGCAGTAGTAGGTGATCGTCGCGGCGAGGTAGCCCCCCTGGTCGTCGGCGTACTTCCGGCTGACCGCGAGCGGGAACCCGAGCACGGCCCTCCTCCGCTGCACCCCGTCCAGCTGTTCGACGAGCTTCCGTGTCGGCAATTTCATTCTGGTTCGGTCCAAATCGTGATCAGACCGACGTGATGCCCCGTCGACGCACGCCGAAACCCGCCGAAACGAGTGAAGCGACGAAGAGCGCGGTCCGAAGTCGAGGCCCGGCGATAATTAACGCGTAGGCGAAGATGGCACAGCGACGGCCGTTCCCGCGACGCCCTCGCCCTGCTAACCACAACGGAAAGGACACATCGAATGGAGCACAAGAGCGATGCCTCGACCGACCTCTGCGAGCACTGCGGACAACCCCTCCCCGAGGTTCCGGAGCCTTTGGAGCTCGAGGCCCACGACTCGTCAGCGGTCGAGCAGCCGCCCCTGTACGAGATCCGTACTCCGGGCGGACGGATCGTCTACGTGGTCAATCTCAACTGATCATCCGTCTCGTGCTCGGAATAGAACGCGGATGACCCTCTGCCCGTCGAGGCGAAGCTCTTCTCGGCGAGCCAGCCGCCGTCGACCGCCAGGGCGATGCCGCTCACGTAGGACGACATGTCACTCACGAGGTAGAGGGCGGTCTGCGCGACATCGGCCGGGGTGCCGGCTCGACCTTCTGGAATCACGAGTGCGAGCTCCTCCACGAAACGCTCGTCGCCGAAGTACTGCTCGGTCAGCGCCGTACGGATGAGGCCGGGGCAGATCGCGTTCACACGGATCTTGTCGGCCGCGAGGTCATGGGCCAGGCTCTTGGTCAACCCGACCACAGCATGCTTCGACGCGGTGTACGCGGGCCGGTGGGAGAGGCCGATCAGACCGCCGACCGAGGCGATGTTCACGATCGCGCCCCCGCCGGTCAGCCGCATCTGCCGGGCGGCCGACTGGCACCAGTAGAACACGCCGCTCAGGTTCACGGCGATGACGTTCTCCCATTCCTCCGGGCGAAGCTCGTACACGTCGGCTATCTCGCGCACGCCTGCGCAGTTCACCAGCACGTCGATCCGCCCGGCCTCGCGCACCACTCGCTCTGCGGCCTTCTCCACCTCGCCCGCGCTGCGCACGTCTCCGGCGATGAAGAACGGCTGATCGGCGCCGTCGGCTCGGAGCTCCTCGACGAGCCGCTCTCCGGCGTCGCTGTCCCTGTCGAAGGCCGCGACCCGCGCGCCCTGCGCCGCGAACAGGACGGCGATCTCGTGCCCGATGCCGCCGCTTGCTCCCGTGATGACCGCAACTCGCTCTCCCAGCACCGTGCTATGCATCCAACCATGTCGACGCTGTCGCCGCGCGACCAGGACACGCCGCCCCCGACCTGGCGTGTCGTCGGCGCCCGCCACGCAGGCATCACCGTCTCCGACCTCTCACGCTCGCTCGAGTTCTACTGTGGCCGGCTCGGGCTCGAGCTGATCTGGCGACGTCTGTACGAGGAGCCCGAGATCCGTGAGATCGTCGGAGTTCCCGAGGCGACGTCGTTCGACATCGCGATGCTTCGCATCCCCGGCAGCGAGCTACAGATCGAGTTGCTCGCCTACCAGGGATGCGAGCGCCGCTCGGGCGCAACCAGCCCGGCCGACTTCGGAACCGGCCATTTCTGCCTCTTCGTCGACGGAATCGACGACCTGTACGCCGATCTGCTCAGCCGGGGAGTCGCATTCCGCTCGCCCGCAGGGCCCGTCGAGATGACCGGCGGCGCGAACCGTGGCGGCAGGAGCCTCTACTCGCTCGACCCCGACGGCTACATCGTCGAGCTCCACCAGCCGCCACCGCGCAGCGAGCCGGCTTGACGGCCTCGCCGATCCTCCGACCGGCCGGCCGGCGCCCGCTCCTCGAGCAGTACCGCCTGATGTGGCTCATCCGCGTGTTCGAGGAGCGCGCGGCCGAGCTCTTCCAGCAAGGCGTCATCGTCGGGACAGCCCACAGCTGCGTCGGCCAGGAAGCGATCGCCGTCGGGGCGGCGGGGGTCATGCGGGAGGGCGACTACCTCGTCGGCCACCATCGCTCACACGGCCATCTGATCGCCGCCGGGGCCGACATCCGCCGGATGATGGCGGAGATGTTCGGTCGGCGGACCGGCTACTGCAAAGGCCTCGGCGGCTCGATGCACATCGCCGACATGTCGCTGAACATCCTCGGTTGCAACGGGATCGTCGGGGCAGGCCTCCCCCACGCCTGCGGGGCCGGGCTCACCGCGAGGCTCCGGTCCACGGGCCAGGCGACTCTCGCGTTCTTCGGAGACGGCGCGGCCGGCCAGGGAGCGACGCACGAGGCGATGAACCTGGCCGCGACCTGGAAGCTCCCGGTCGTCTTCATCTGCGAGAACAACCAGTTCGCGCTCTCCGCCGACTGGCAGACGCTTCGCGCGGTCGCGGATCTCGCCGACCGCGCGGCCGGCTACGGAATGCCCGGGGATGTCGTCGACGGCAACGATCTGCTCGCCGTCGAAGAGGCAGTCGCCGGGGCGCTCGACCTCGCCCGGGCGGGTGACGGGCCGACGTTCCTCGAGATGAAGACCTTCCGCCGGATGCAGCACTCGATGCGGGCGAACCTTCCCGACGTGCGTGATCCCGCCGTGCTCGCCGAGTGGGAGCCGAAGGACCCGCTGCCTCGGTTCGAGCAGATCCTGCGGGACCTGGATGAGCTCGACGACCAACGGGCCTCGGAGATCCGCGGCCAGGTCGAGGCCGAGGTCGAGACGGCGATCGCGGCCGCGCTGGCCGACGAGCCCGCGAGCCCCGACGATCTGCTGCCGGCCGTCTTCGCGCCCCATCGGCCTCGCCCGGCGCCCCCGCCGCCGGGCGACCGCACGCTCGGCTTCGTCGCCGCGATCCGGGAGGCGCTCGACCAGGAGCTCGCCGCCGACGTCGACGTGATCCTGATGGGCGAGGACATCGGCCGGGTGGGCGGGATCTTCCGCGCGACCGAGGGCCTCTACGAGACCTACGGCGGCGAGCGAGTCCGGGACACGCCGCTGACCGAGAGCGGTTTCGTCGGCTGCGGGGTCGGCGCCGCGCTCACCGGCCTCCGACCCGTTGTCGAGATCCAGTTCTCGGATTTCGTCGGCGTCGCCTTCGATCAGATCATGAACCAGGCCGCGAAGCTGCGCTTCATGATGGGCGGCGTCCCGACACTTCCTCTCGTGCTGCGAATGGTCTCCGGGGGCGGCGTGCGGCTCGGCGCGCAGCACTCGCAAAGCCTCGAGGCGCTCTTCGGTCACATCCCCGGCCTCGTGGTCGTGATGCCGTCGAACCCGTACGACGCGAAAGGGCTGCTCGCCGCTGCGATCCAGGATGACAACCCGGTGATGTTCCTCGAGCAGAAGCTGCTCTTCTTCGACGACCCGGCACCGGTCCCCGAGGCTCGCTACGCGATCGAGCTCGGGCGCGCGCGGATCGCCCGCGAGGGCTCCGACGCGACCGTCGTCGCCCTCGGCGCAACCGTCCCGCTCGCCCTCAAAGCGGCACGTGAGCTGGAACGGGAGGGCGTGAGCGTCGAGGTCGTCGATCCCCGAACCCTCGTGCCACTCGACAGGGTCGCGATCGCCGACTCGGTCGCGAAGACGGGCCGCGTCGCGGTTGTCCATGAAGCCGTGCAGTTCCTCGGTTTCGGCGCCGAGATCGCTGCTCACGTCGCCGAGCACAGCTTCTGGGACCTCGACGCTCCCGTCACCCGTGTCGGCGCCCCGTCCCATCCGATCCCGTATCAGCGAGATCTCGAGCTGGCAACGCTGCCCGGCGTCGCGGACATCGTCGCGGCGGTGCGGCGCCTCGTAGCGAGCTAGTTGTTCGCGTTCAGGTACTGGTGCACGAAGGCGATGGCCATGCTGCCCTCGAGCCGGCGAGGCGCTGCGCAGGACGAGCAGGCGCGCCACGCGCGAACGCGGGCGTCATCTCATCGTCCCGGGTGGCCACTCCCGCCATGACCCCGCCGTGCAGGAACTCGATCACCTCGGGATCGAGCACCGGCGCCGGCGGAGACTCCACCGGTCGAGCATATAGTCGAGTTCTCGACCCTGATGCCGGTCCAGCTCACCACCGAAAACGCGATCGCCCTGGTCACCATCGACCGTCAGGAGGCGATGAACGCCCTGGACGTGACGACGGTCCAGGAGCTACGCGACGTGCTGGCGGGGCTTGCAGCCGACCCGCGCGTCCGCTGCGTCATCCTCACGGGAGCCGGCGAGCGCGCGTTCATCGGCGGCGCGGACATCAAGTACATGGCGGACGTAGACGCCGGCCAGGCCGCCGAGTTCGCGGAGCTCGGGCACCAGGCGGGCGACCTGCTCGAGACGATGCCCAAGCCGACGATCGCGGCGATCAACGGCTACGCCCTCGGCGGCGGGTGCGAGCTCGCCCTGGCCTGCGACATCCGCTACACGAGCGCGAACGCGAAGCTCGGGCAACCCGAGGTCAACTACGGCCTCATCCCCGGATGGGGCGGGACTCAGCGGCTCGCGCGGACGACGACGCTCGGCTTTGCCAAGGAGCTCGTCCTGACCGGGCGCCTCGTAGACGCGGACGAGGCATACCGTCATGGCCTCGTCGCAGGCATCCACGACCCGGTGCTCGACAAGGCCTTCGAGACGGCGCGGCTCCTCACCAAGAAGGGGCCGGAGGCGCTCGCGAGGGCGAAGGCGCTCCTCAACCGCGCTCTCGGCGGCGACCACGACGAGAACCTGCGCGCGGAGTCGGCCGCCCTCGCCGAGGCCCTGCTCGGCGCCGAGGCGCGCGAAGGGCTCGCAGCGTTCGTCGAGAAGCGGTCGCCCGGCTTCGCCCTCGACGACTAGCGGCCCAGGGCTACACTCTTCTGCGGGGCAACGCCCTCTTAGACGGTGATCTCCTGGCGGCAGGCGCGAAGGGAGTTGTGATGGGCTTGACCCGGAAGGCACGACTTGCGCTTGCAGCCGCAGCACTGGCGGCACTCGCCGTGACGGCGGCTGCGGGGGCTCGGACGACCAACTTCCCCTCACACGGGATCGTGGTTCCAGGCCAGTCGATCGGCGGGATCACGCTCGGCATGACCGAGCAGCAGGTCGAGCAGCACTGGGGACACGGCTTCTTCGTCTGCCAGAAGTGCGGCAAGAACCTGGTCTGGCTTTACCAGTACGCGGGCGCGGAGCCTCTCGGCGCGGCGATCAAGTTCAACGTTCCCCCGGGTAAGGCCCCGGCGGCGAGCACGACAGGCAAGACGGCCACGACAGGCAAGACGGCCACGACTCCAACGATCAACCCGGCCGCGAAGGTCGTCGCCGTGTTCACCCTCGGCTCTCCGCTGGGCTGGGGGACGAAGGGCGCCATGATGTTCGATCCGGTCTCGAACATCTACAACCTGTTCGGAAACACCGGCGATGCGCAGTGCATCGGCTACGACGCGCTCACGGTGCGGATCGGGCAGAGCACGATGTCGTTCTACACCGCCTCGGGCGTCATCTACGGCTACGCGCTCACCGCGCCGTCGCAGTCGCCCTGCCAGTAGCCGTCAGGCGGTCGGCCGGCTGGTGAGCCGCTCGCCCACCTGCCGAACGATGCGCCCCTCGAAGCCGTGGCTCAGCGGGCCCGTAAGCGAGCTGAACGCGACGAGCTCCTGCGTCCGTCCACTCGAGAGGGCGAACACGTCGGTGTACACCCGCACGAGCAGGGCCGGGCCCTTCCCCAGGGTCGGCCTGTGGGCCGTCGTCATGACGAGGCGGAAGCCGGCCGAGTGCTGCGCCGACGACGGAAACGGGAAATGCCGGGCGCTCTGGAGCTTCTCCCCGTCGCCCTCGAGCGAGCGTTCGTAGCACTGGACGAGCGCCGCGCCGTTGGTATGCCGCCATGAATCCTCTGCCTGCGTGTCGGTCGCGAACACGCGTGTCGCCGCCGTCACGTTCAGCCAGGGCCCGCGGTCGAAGCTCGTGCCACCCACTCCCGTCTCGACGAGATCGGACTGATCGGGCTTCAGGCTCGGACATGGGATCGCGCTCGCGCTCGGCGTGAACGGCAGGCCCTGCGTCCAGGAGGAGCCGAGCTCGCCTCCGGTCACGAGCGCGCGATGTGCGGCGGCCATCCCCGCCAGGGTCGGCTTGACGACGGGGTCGAACCCCGCGGCGTGGGCGACGGACGCGCCGCTCAGAGCGACGAGCAGCGAGACCCATACGCAGGCAGAACGGTGCTTCGACGTTGCCACCTTGCCGTCGAGTGTACTCCCAGCCTCGTCCCGACTTGTCACACTTGGCCGAACCGGAACGGAGGTCACCGTGCTGACAGAGCTTTGGATGCGGATCACCGGCCGCCACCGCGAGCAGAGCGCGGAGCGTGCCCAGGAATACGAGCACATGAGCCCGGAGGAGCGCACGTTCGTGAGCGAGAGCGTCGACGACCGTGCCGCGAGGATCGAAACCGATGCGCATTTCGGCGCCTACGAGGCGGAATCGACCGGCGAGGATCACGCCCCTTAGGCGTATCGTTGAGACGGTGACCGGCGACTCGTGTTGCTCTCCGGGTCGCGGGACGCCCGCGGAGCCGGCCGTGACCGTGCCGGTCGCGGAGTCGCGTCGCGCGGGAGCGCCCGTCGTAGTCGAACTGCCGGGCGGCGAGTTCTGGATGGGCTGCGACCGGGGCGAGGGCAATCCGCGAGACGGCGAGGGCCCGGCTCGCGCCACCCGGGTCGAGCCGTTCGCGATCGCCCCGACGACCGTGACCAACCGGGAGTTCGCGGAGTTCGTCGAGGACACCGGCTACACGACGGAGGCCGAGACGTTCGGCTGGTCGTTCGTGTTCCACTCGTTCGTGACGGCCGAGGGCCACGAGGACGTCCGCGGCCATGCCGGCGGCGCACCGTGGTGGCTCGGGATCGCCGGCGCAATCTGGTCGCAGCCGCGCGGCCCCGGCTCCGACCTCGTCGGCCTCGACGAGCACCCTGTGGTGCACGTGTCCTGGAACGATGCGACCGCCTACTGTGCCTGGGCCGGCGCACGCCTTCCCGCCGAGCCGGAGTGGGAGTACGCCGCCCGGGGCGGCCTCGACCGCAAGCGCTACCCCTGGGGCGACGAGCTGTGCCCAGACGGAGCCTGGCGGAACAACATCTGGCAGGGCCCCTTCCCGACCTCGAACACCGAGGAGGACGGGTTTGCAGGAACGGCGCCGGTTCGCACCTACCCGCCGAACGGCTTCGGGCTCTTCGAGGTCTCGGGCAACGTCTGGGAGTGGTGCGCCGACTGGTGGGAGCGCCCGCGCCGGAACGACCAACGGGTCATCCGCGGCGGGTCGTACCTCTGCCACGACTCGTACTGCAACCGCTATCGGGTCGCCGCACGCAGCTCCAACACCCCGGACAGCTCCGGGGGGAACCTTGGTTTCCGCTGCGTCCGCCTCTAGGCGAAAAGCCGCAGTCCCTCGGCAACCCCACCGACGCCATCCCGGTCGTTCGCGCGCAATGTTCTGTTAACGACGGCAATCCACCTTGCTCTGGTACCCCTAGAGATACTTGAGCAATCAAAGGGGGGCAACATGGCGAACAACCTCAGGATCAAGGTGAACGGCCTCACGCACGGCGTGAGTGCAAGCCTTGACACTCCTCTCCTGTACGTCCTGCACAACGAGCTCCACCTGCATGGCCCGCGCTTCGGCTGCGGCCTTGCGCAGTGTGGCGCCTGCTCGGTGCTTCTGGACGGCAAGGAGATCCGCTCGTGTGTCACGCCGGTGGCGGCGGTGAGCGGGAAGAGCATCACGACGCTGGAAGGGCTTCCGGCCCTGTATGCGGCGCAGCGCGGGACGACCGCGGCTGCCCCGGCGTTGCATCCGTTGCAGCAGGCGTGGATCGACGTGCAGGTGCCGCATTGCGGCTACTGCCAGAACGGGATGATGATCCAGGCCGCAGACCTCCTCGCGACGACGAAGAACCCGTCCGAGGACCAGATCCGCACGGCGATGAACGGGCATCTGTGCCGTTGCGGGACGTATCCGAGAATCCTGACCGCGATCCAGAAGGCCGCGGCCGTGATGGCGAAGGGCGGTGCTTGACGATGACGGGCTTGATCCCCGAGAAGCCAAATTCAGAGCGTCACTTCTCGCGCAGGTCGTTCCTGCGTAAGGGCGGAACGTTCGTGATCGGCGTCAGCATCGCCGGGAGCGCGGTTGGTGCCGCCAGCGCGGCGAACAACCCGACCGCGACGGTCGCGTCGCACACCGGCGCGCTCGGCGGGCCGCCCGATCCGACCCAGGTGGACTCCTGGCTGCAGATCAACCCCGACAACACGGCGACGCTGTTCCACGGCTGGGTCGAGCTCGGTCAGGGGACGCCGACGTCTGTGCGGATGATCGCGGCCGAGGAGCTCGGCCTCTCGGTCGACCAGGTAACGGCGGCGAAGGTCGACACGAACGTGTCGCTCTCGGCCTTCACGGTCGGAAGCTCGTCGACCTTCACGGCGATGGGAGCGACGAGCATGCGCGGCGCGGCGGCGGCGGCCAAGGCGCTGCTCCTGAACATGGCGTCCGCGAAGCTCGGCGTCCCGGTCGGGAGCCTCTCGGTGGCAAACGGCGTCGTCAGCGGCGGCGGCCAGAGCGTGAAGTACTCCGACCTCGCGGCCGGGAAGCCGTTCAACTCGACGCTGGCGGCGGCCGGCGGCACGTTGACGAGCCCGGCGAACTACAAGGTGATCGGGACGCGCGTCCCGCGGATCGACATCCCGAGCATCGTCACCGGGCAGCTGACCTACGCGCAGAACATCCGGGTGCCGGGGATGCTCCACGGCCGGGTCGTCCGTCCGCGCGGCCAGGCGGCGCTGACCCAGGGCGCGACCGTCCTCTCGCTCGACAAGAGCTCGGTCGAGCACATCCCCAACGTGACCGTCGTGCAGAACGGCAACTTCGTGGGGGTCGTGGCGCCGCTCGAGTGGAACGCGATCCAGGCCGCCGCGCAGCTGCGGGTGACGTGGGACAACACCCCGAAGCTGCCCGGCAGCGGCAACCTCCCGTCCGCTCTGCGCGATCCCGCGAACCTGCAGGCGACGAACGTCGCCGTCAACGTCGGGAACGTCGACACCGCGATGGCGGGAGCGGCGAAGACCGTGACCGCGAGCTACTTCACCGCCTACCAGTCGCACGGCCCGCTCGGGCCGAACTGCTCGGTCGCCGACGTCACCCCGTCGGGCGCGCTGGTCTTCTGCCCCTCGCAGGGCCCCTACCTGCAGACCCGCGGCGCCGTCGCGAGCGCCCTCGGGCTGCCGGCCACGGCCGTCCGGATCGAGGTGTACCCGGGATCGGGGACGTACGGGCACTCGAGCTACGACGACGTCAGCATCTCCGCGGCGCTCATGTCCCAGGCCGTCGGGAAGCCCGTCCGGGTGCAGTTCATGCGCTGGGACGAGCACGGCTGGGACCAGTTCGGACCGGCCCAGGCGACCGACGTGAGCGCCGGGATCGACGCGAACGGCAACCTCGTCGCGTACGACTACACCGCCTACAACCACGGCTGGACGCAGGTCGTCGAGTCCGCCGCCGAGCTGGCCGGCACCAAGCTCCCCGCCGCGCCCGCCGGCCAGGTCGACACGGTCGCGTCGGGCTCGTTCTACAAGCTCGCCAACCGGCGGGTCACCAACAAGGTCGTGAACGGGTACGCCGGGTTCCTGAAAGGGATCTGGCTCCGCGCCCCCGGCGCGCCGCAAGCAACCTTCGCATCCGAGCAGACGATCGACGCGCTCGCACACGCGGCCGGGATCGACCCGATCGCCTTCCGGATCCAGAACATCGACGCGACCCAGACGACCGGCGTCGGCCGCTGGATCGCCGTGCTGAATGCAGTCGCGAAGGCGGCGAACTGGAAGCCGAAGGTCGCAGCGTCCAAGCTCGGCAGCGGGAACACCGTCAAGGGGCGCGGCGTCGCGATCGGCGGCTTCGCCAACTCCTACCCCGGCGTGATCGCCGACATCACCGTCGACAAGAAGACGGGCAAGATCACCGTCGATCATCTCTACGGGGCTCAGGATTGCGGCGGGGCCGTCAATCCGGCCTCGGTCGAGAACCAGATGGAGGGCTGCCTCGTGCACGGCACGAGCCGGGCCCTGATGGAAGAGGTCTCCTTCACGAAGATCCGCACGACGAGCCTCGACTGGGTCACCTACCCGACGTTGCGTTTCAAGGACTCGCCGAAAGTGACCACCGTCGTCGTCCAGCGCCTCGACCTGCCCTCCTCCGGCTCGGGCGAGCCGACGACGGCGGCAGTCCCCGCCGCGATCGCGAACGCCTTCTACGACGCAACAGGCGTCCGCCTCTACCGCTACCCCATGACCCCCGCCTACGTACGCGCCGCCCTGAAGACGTAGGGGGCAACAGGGGAGGGGCCCGCTGAGGCCGGCCCCTCCCCACGTCTTCAGCGACGCCCGCGCGCTACTCTCGACAGTCTGGACACGGTTGCGCACCCACTCGACCCGCCGCTAGCACGGCCGATGCTTCGCGGAGTCCTGCACGAGATCGGTCTCGGCGTCGCGCTCGTCGTCGGGACGCTCCTCATCGTGACCGCCGACGGTGGGCGAGCCTCGGTCGGCGCGTCGGTCTTCGCGGGATCGGTCGCGGCGATGCTCGCGGCGAGCACGCTCTACCACCGGGTGAGCTGGCGCCCCAGTGCCCGGCTCTGGATGCGGCGTGTCGACCATGCGGGCATCTACCTGCTGATCGCGGGCACCTATACGGCGGTCGGGCTCCTGAGCCTGCACGGCATCCTGCAGTGGACGGTCCTCTCGATCGTCTGGGCCGGCGCCCTCGCCGCGACGCTCGCGAAGTTCTGCTGGGTCCACTCGCCGAAGTGGCTCTCGGCGGTCGTCGGCATCTCGCTCGGCTGGGTCGGCCTGGCCGCGCTGCCGCAGCTCGAATCGACGGCCGGGACCGCGGCAGTCGTGCTGCTCCTTGCGGGCGGCCTCGCCTATACCGCGGGCGCACTGGTGTACGCCCGTCGCCGGCCCGATCCCGTTCCCACGGTGTTCGGCTACCACGAGGTCTTCCACGCGCTGACGCTCGTCGCGATCGCCTGCCAGTACGTGGCGATCGCGTTCTTTGTGGTCCGTTCTGGTTAGCCGCACGCGGAGGGCGAGCGGCCCGGCGCAGCTACGTGCGTCCGAGGCTCGGGTCGACTCCGCTCCGGGCTGCGAGCGCCACGATCAGGGCGTGCGTCCCCTTCTGGCCGTACCCCTGCTCGCGCGCGGCCTGGTAGAGCTCCTCCGCGAGGGTCGTCCCCGGCAGGTCGAGCCCCATCGCCGAGGCCTCGGCGAGCGCGATCCCGAGGTCTTTGAGGAAGTGGTCGATCTTGAATCCCGGCTCGAGGTCTCCGCGCAGGATCCGGGGGGCGTAGTTCGAGAGCGACCACGACCCGGCCGCGCCCCCCGAGATCGTGTCCAGCGCCCGCTCGAGGTCGAGACCGGCGGCATAGGCGTAGAGAAGCGCCTCGCAGACGCCGATCATCCCGGAGGCGATCGCGATCTGGTTCATCATCTTCGTGTGCTGGCCGGCGCCGGGGCCGCCCTCGAGGACGACCGTCTTTCCGAGCGTCTCGAAGAGCGGCAACACGCGGTCGAACGCCTCCTGGGTGCCACCGACCATGATCACGAGCGCGGCATTGCGCGCGCCGATGTCCCCGCCGGAGACGGGCGCGTCGAGCGCCTCCACTTCCCGGGCGGCGGCGGTGTCGAAGATCTCGCGGGCGAGGGTCGGCTCGCTCGTGGTCATGTCGACGACGATCGAGCCGGGCGCGGCGCCGTCGAGCACGCCGCCGGGCCCGAGGATGACCGCGCGGACGTCGGCCGGGTAGCCGACGATGGTGAAGATGACCTCGGATGCTTCCGCGACCTCGGCCGGCGAGGCGCACCAGGTCGCGCCCGCATCGACGAGGGCGTCGGCTGAGGCGCGCGTCCGGTTGAAGACGCGCATCTCGTGGCCCGCCGCGAGCAGATGCCCGCACATCGACGAGCCCATGACCCCGGTCCCGATCCACCCGACGCGCATCGCGGCAGCATAGACTCGCGCCGTGCAGCCCCAACTCCTGTCGGTTACGACCTCCGACGGCCGGACGTTGACGGTGCGCGAGGGCGGCGACCCCGACGGCGTGCCCATGCTCGTTCATGCCGGCACACCGGGCTCGAGCTTGCTCTACCCGCCCCACGTGCAGGCGGCACAGAAAGCCGGCGTGAGGCTTTTCTCGTACGACCGCCCCGGGTACGGCGGCTCGACGCGGATGGAGGGGCGCAGCGTCGCCGACTGCGCCGCGGACGTCGCCGCCGTGTGCGACGCGCTCGAGATCGGGCGCTTCTGCGTCTGGGGTGTCTCGGGCGGTGGCCCTCACGCGCTCGCCACGGCGGCACTCCTGCCCGACCGGGTGGCGTCCGCGGCTGTGATCGCTTCCGTCGCGCCGTTCGACGCGCGGGACCTCGACTTCGCGGCCGGCATGGGCGAGATGAACGTGGAGTCCTTCGCGGCCATCCTCGCAGGGCACGACGCCCATCGGGCGCAACTGGAGCGCGACCTCGCAGGTCTACTGAGCGCGACGCCCGAGACGCTCGTCGAGGTGCTGCTCAGCCTCCTCGGCCCCGCCGACAAGGCTGTGCTGAACCAGGACCTAGCGGTGTACATGCTGGAGAGCTCTCGAGCCGGGATCGTGCCGAGCCCGGACGGATGGTTCGACGACGACCTCGTGCTCGTGAAGCCGTGGGGGTTCGACCTCGCTTCGATCGAAGTGCCCGTCTCGTACTGGCACGGAGAACAGGACAAGTTCGTCCCGTTTTCACATGGCGTCTGGCTTGCCGCGCACATTCCGGGTGTCGAGGCCCGCCTCACGCCTGAGGACGGACACCTGACGATCCTCGTGAAGCGCTACGGCGAGGTCCAGGGCTGGCTGCTCGAGCGCTTCCACGACTGAAGGCCCTCGCGCGGCCATCAGTCTCGAGACACCGGCGGTGGAACCGCCGTCGACGCGCTTTGCAGGCGCGTGCCTCTCCCGTCGGCCGCGGTGTCGGATCTACTGCTGTGCTGCGAGCGCGGCGGCAAACGCGTCGTACGCCCGAACCTCGAAGAGCACGAAGGTGACCTGCTCGACGTCCTCGTGCTCAGCGAGCGCCTCGGTAGTCGCATCTACTGCGACCTCGGCAGCGAGGTCGAGCGGGTAGCCGAAAGCCCCCGTCGAGATCGCCGGGAACGTCACCGTCCGGCAGCCGAGCTCGTCGGCCACCACGATCGACCGCCGGTAGCACGCGGCGAGAAGCTCGGCCTCCCGGTTCCCTCCGCCACGCCAGATCGGCCCGACGGTGTGGATCACGTAGCGAGCGGGTAGCCGCCCGGCCGTCGTGGCCTTCGCCTCGCCGGTGTCGCAGCCGCCGAGCAGGCGGCACTCGGCCAGGATCTCGGGCCCGCCCGCCCGGTGGATCGCGCCGTCCACCCCACCGCCGCCGAGCAGCGAGCTGTTCGCGGCGTTGACGATCGCGTCCGCCTCGAACCTCGTGATGTCGCCCTGAGCGAGCGCGATCCGCACATCGCCAGCGTAGTCCGCCGTCCAAGGCCGCTCATGACGTCCGCTGAGCTACGAGGGCAGGCCATACTCGGCATGTGCCGGATCTCAAGATCGGCTTCGCCGCGGTCGCAACGGCGGTCACGCTCCTCGGCGCGGCATGCGGCGGTGAGTCGGGTCGAAGCCCGAACGAGCCGGCGTCCATACGTGTCGCAGCGAGCGCCACCCGGCTCCGGGCGCTGCTCGCCCAGGCACAGGTGCCGGTCGGTCGCGGCACGACCCCCGCCGCCCCGTCGTTTCCCGCCGCGTGGAGGGCGTTTCAGCGCTTCGCTCGGATTCCAGTCGACGGTCGTGATCTGAGCGGCGACGAGCCGAACGACGACCTCCTCTTCGAGTTCGGAGTCTTCGAGAGCGACTTCTGGGGGACGTCCTTCGAGGTCGAGTTCACGCGCCAGTACGGCATGGCGAGCGGGGATCTCCAACAGGTTCACCTCGTCGTGCACTTTCCCGTGGCCGCCTACATCGCCATCACGCGCAACCTCAGGGCAACGCCGTGCCTACGCGGCGCCGCCTGCGACTTCAGCTGTTTCTTCGCCGGTAACGATGCGCTCGTCCCCCACCCGTGCAGGGTCGTGGCGCAAGGGACCGGTGGCTACCGAGTCGGAGATATGACGCTCTGGGCATCGCAGACCACCGCCGGCGACGCCTCGGCGCAACGCACGCACTGGGTCGACGGGGTCGAGAGCTCGCCGGTGTTCCGCGCACTGCTCTCCAGCCATGTCCGTCCGGACGGATACGAGGTCTGGCAGGAGTCGGCCGAGTGAGCTCGAGTGCGGATGGAGGGATTCGAGCTCCCATCGATTGCTCCGCCGCTGTCCGAGACCGGTGCGTCTTCCGGCTTTACATCCTGGGGTCGAACCCGAGCAAGTGACGCAAGTCACGAAGCCGGTGTTCGCAACTTGCGTCACTTGCAGGTTCGCTTGTCGTCATGCCCCGCGCGGCTGCTTGGGCGCCTGCTTCGGCGACCGAGCGGCCTTCCGTGCCTCACGGCGAACGCGCAGCTCGATCACCTTCGCCGAGCGCTTGTCCGGGTACGCGGACACGGAGCGGACCAGATACAGACCGTGGATCTGCATCGCTCTCTCCTCTCTGACTTGGAAGGGCGCCTCGCGGCGCCCTCGGAGTCAGAGGGCGCCGCGGGCGAAGTCCGCGATCAGCTGCGGCGTCGCGGTGTCGAAGCCGACGACGTCGAGCTGTCCCGGGTCGTTCGGGTCCGCGATGGTGAAGCCGTTCGAGACCATGCCGACCGTCACCAGCCGCGCGTCGATGCCCGAGGCGCGGCGGTACTCGACGAGCGCGTGAACCGGGTGGATATCGCCCGCCCAGGTCTCGTTGTCGGTCACGATCACGAAGGCGTCCGCCTCACGGTCGTACGCGAGCGCGTACAGCGTCGGCAGCGCGCAGTCGGTGCCGCCGAACGGCAGGTCGTTCACCGTCCGGACGGCGTTGTCCAGGCGCTGCCCCGGGCTGATCGCGAGCGGCGTGATGCCGTCCGCTCGGCCCTGGAAGCGGCTCGAGCGGCCGCGGAAGCCGCCCTGGCCGGCGAAGAAGCCGACCGTCTCCCAGCGTGTCTCGGTCGCCGCCGTCACGAGGGCGAGCGCCGCCGAGGCGTCACGTGGGGTCAGCTGGAGGATCGGGTTACCGGGGCCGACGCTGCCCGCCGGGCGGGCTAGACGCAGCAGATCGCGATGCGTCATGCCCTCACGGCGGCGGCACTTCACTGCCTGGCGCCGGCTCATTCGCTGCAGATAGGTCATCGGTGACACCTCCTTTCGGGGTCTTGCGTTGGATGGCAAAGCCACGGTCATGAGTGCGGAGACGGGGTTGTGACTGAGCTACTCCGCCTGCGAAGTGGACGGGGTGGGGCTCGAACCCGCGACCTCGCCTTGAGCTGCATCCGTGGGAAGTGAGTGCGGACGGGTGGAGTCGAACCACCACAGCCCGAGGCAACGGCTTTAGAGGCCGCGGAGCTCGCCGGTGCTCAGCGCCCGCAAGGAGGCGGCCGACCGGATTCGAACCGGCACCGCGAGGCTCACGACCTCGGATGCTGCCGTTACACCACAGCCACCACGAATTCGGACGTGTCCGCGCGGCACATGTCTGGGGACTGTCCCCAGACATGGCCCCTCGGGACACGTAAGAAAGGGACGAGCTAGCCTTGACTCCCTGCGATGGCGCTGCGGCTGCTCGTGCTGTTCGTACTCATCCTGCCGGCGACGGCGGGCGCGCAGCCCGGCGGCGCCGGGCAGCTCGCGCGGATCGATCACGTCGCCGACGGCGACACGGTCGACCTGACGAATGGGGCCAAGGTCAGGCTGGTCCAGATCGACACGCCCGAGGTCTACTTCACGCCCGAGTGCTACGGAGCCGAGGCGTCGAGGATCACCAAGCGGCTCCTACCGCCGGGCACACTCGTGCGGCTGACGGGCGAGCCTGCGACCGACTCGATCGACCGGTACGGGCGGCTGCTCCGCTACGTGGTCCGGGTCAAGGATGGGCTGAACGTCAATCTCCAGCTCGTGCGCCTCGGCGCGGCGGCTCCGTACTTCTACGACGGACGCCGCGGCAAGTACGCCCGGCAGCTCGACCGGCTCGCCCGCCACGCCCGGACAGCGCATCTCGGGCTCTGGGGCGCGTGCCGCGACACGCCGTACAACCCTGACCGCGGCGTGGCGTCTGGGCTCCTGAAGCCGTAGCCCTACCGATTGAGCGACAGAGCCAAACCGCCGCCGAAATCAGTCGAACGTCAGGACGCTGCGGATCCCGTCCTGGTGATGCATGAGCTCGAAGCCCTCGTTCACCTGGTCGAGGGTCAGCCGATGCGAGATGAGCGAGTCGACGTCGATCTCCCCCGCGAGCCAGCGGTCGACGAGGAGCGGCACCTGTGTGCGTCCCTTGACGCCCCCGAACGACGAGCCGGTCACGCGGCGGCCGGTGATCAGGAAACGCGGGACGACCTCGAGCACCTCGCCCTTACCCGCGACGCCGATCATGGTCGCAAGCCCCCACGCCTCACGCGCTGCCTCCACTGCCTGCCGCATGACTGCGACGCTGCCGGTCGCCTCGAAGGTGTAATCGGCCCCATAGCCTCCGGTCTCGGTGCGGATCCAGTCGACGACCTCATCGTCGGCGAGACGTGTGTCCGTGGCCCCGTGATGGCGAGCGTGTGCAAGGCGTTCTTCGGAGAGGTCGATCGCGATGATCCGCTCCGCGCCGGCGAGCCTCGCGCCGACCACGGCGCCGAGCCCGACCAGCCCTGCCCCGAACACCGCGACCGTCGAGCCCGGCTCGACCTGCGCGGTGTAGAGCGCGGCGCCGATCCCCGTGGAGAGGCCGCACGCGAACGGCGCACAACCGTCGAGCGGCGCATCGGGACTCACCTTCGCGAGCGCAATCTCCGGGATCACTGCGTACTCCGCGAACGTGGAGGTGCCCATGAAGTGCCGGAGCGGCTCGCCGTCGCGGCTGAGACGCGTCGTCCCGTCGGGCATGTAGCCCGCGTTCTGCTGATCGCGGATCGCGATGCACCGGTTCGTCCGTGGGCTGAGGCAGTGGACGCAGGCGCCGCACTCGGGCGCGAAGAGCGTGATCACGTGGTCGCCGGGGGCCACCAGCGTGACGCCCTCCCCCACGCGCTCGACGACGCCGGCTCCCTCGTGCCCGAGGACGCTCGGCGCGTAGCCGGTCGGATCTGCACCTGACGCCGTGTAGAGGTCGGTGTGGCAGACACCACACGCGACGAGGCGAACGAGGGCCTCGCCCCGATTCGGCTCGGCGAGCTCGACGTCCTGGACGACGAGCGGATCGCCGAAGTCCTCGAGCACGGCGGCACGAATCTTCATGACTCGAGACGATAGTGGGCAGAGCTGGACTCGAACCGGCAACAGGACAGGTGCTCTCTCCAGATTGAGCTATGTCACGCCCGCAACGCGGGCGATGTTGTCCATGCCTCTCGCCAACCCTTCGACCCTGGATCGCCGGCCTGCAGTCGCGCAACTGCGAGTTCGTCGTCCTACGTGGAGGGGCTTTGGAGCCGGGCGCCTCTTTCGCGGGAGTGAAATCGCAGGCAAAAGCGGCCGGTATTCACCGACATCTTTTTCTGCGCTCCTCCACTGAGGGGCCTTTCTCTCTCAGGCGGGGCCTCAGGCCCGTCTTGGTTTTCTCACGCCGAGCATCACCTCTCTGGAATCTCAGGAAACTGGTCTTGAAACGACGAAGGCGACCTCGTTGGGTCGCCCTCGCATGAAGTCACATTTTGCTGTTACAACGAGCTAAATGCGGCTCCTTACGAAGGCCGGCGACACGGTCCACGCGCCACCTGCAAGCAACGTCTGCCGGCACGGCAGGTCGGAGATGACCGTCATGGCGGCTTCGAAGCGATTGGTATGTGTCTGCGAGTCTCTGGACATGGTTCGTCTCCTTGTCGTGGCGGAGCATAGACGAAGCTACGGATGTCCGCAATGTTCTACGAAGAACTAATCGGCACTTATTGCGTTCACCTGACAGATCACACCCGGAATACCAGCAGAGATCTCCTCGTTTTCATCAGTAGCTACTAAAGAAGGAGATGGCATGAGGACGGGGATCCACCCCACCAGAGAGGCTGCGGTCGTCACGTGCGTGACGTGTGGCACCAAGATGGAGACGCGCTGGAGCGCAGGCGACCTGACGGTGGACACATGCTCGCAGTGCCACCCGGTCTACACGGGTCGTGCGGCCCGCTCCACCGGCGGAAGCCGGATCGAGCGCTTCGAGCGCAGGCTCGCCCGCGCCGGCTCGTAACGCGCGGGTTGTCACCGGGTCGCACACCCGGTAGACATGGCCGCGTGCGCGAGTCGGATGTCGAGTGAGCCCATGAGAGTCGCCGTGCTGGGCCTGGGCGAGGCCGGGAGCCGGCTGGCAGCCGACCTTCGCGCGGCCGGCGTCGACGTCGCGGGATACGACCCTGACCCGTCTCGCGCGGCAGCGGGTACTACCGCAGGTGTCGAGAGCGCCGTCACAGGCAGCGAGGTCGTCCTCAGCGTCAATTCGGGTGCGGTGGCGGCCGACGTGGCCGCAGCGGCACTGCCGGCGCTCGGGCCGGACGCGGTCTACGCCGACCTCAACACGGCCGGCCCACCGCTCAAACGTCGCCTGGCGGCGCTCGTCGGGCCCGGGCGGTTCGCGGATGTCGCACTACTCGGGCCCGTCCCCGCTCGCGGCCTGCGGACACCCGCGCTCGCGTCCGGCGGGAGCGCCGATACGTTCGCCCGGGCCTTCGGAGCCCTCGGCATGCCGGTCGACGTGGTGTCAGCCACCGCCGGGGACGCCGCGGAGCTCAAGCTCCTCCGCTCCGTCTTCATGAAGGGGCTCGCCGCCGCGGCCGTCGAGAGCCACACCGCCGCCGCCGCGGCCGGGCACGCCGAGTGGCTCGACGAGCAGGTCGCGGCCGTGATCGGCCGTCCTCTCCTCGAACGGCTGCTCGAAGGCAGCAACCGGCACGCCGCGCGCCGGGTCGACGAGATGGAGGCCGCGAAGGCACTCCTGCTCGAGCTGGGCGTCGAGCCGCGGATCGTCGACGCGAGCGCCAGGCTCCTCGCCGACCTGGACTCCGGCAGCGGCTCCTAGCGCTCGACGGGCGGCGTCCCGTAGGTGTGGAACGCCTCGATCGTCTTGACCCCCCACGCCTGACCCTTCGCGCGCTCGGCCTGCGTCCAAACGACGGTGGGCTCGTCCGGGTCGTAGACGAGCCGGCCGCCCGTGGTGACTTCGATCCGGTTCCCGGAGGGCTCGTAGGCGTAGAGGAAGAATCCCTGCGCGATCGTGTGCTTCGAGGGCGCCGCCTCGATGTAGACGTCGTCGTCGAGGAACAGGTCGGCCGCGCGCAGGCATTCCTCGCGCGTGTCGACCCAGAACGCGAGATGGTGCAGCCGGCCGCCGCGCCGTAGTGGTCGCGGGTGTAGATGAGCTCGTGCGCCATGATCGAGAGACTCATCCAGGCTCCCGCCTCGGTCCCATCGTCGAGCTCGACGCGCTCGTAGAGACGGTACCCGAGGACGTCCGTTGCGAACTCCCGCGCCCCGCGCACGTCCGCGGCGAGGAGGTTGACGTGGTCGAGCCGTTTCACGGCGACGCCGCGCCCCGTGTAGCGCTGGGGCTGGTTCTTCAGCGACGGCGCGAGCTCGGGCGGGGCGTCGTAGCGATCCGCCTCGTACAGGATCTCGAACACGTGCCCGTCGGGGTCGGTGAACCGGTACGCCGGCCCGTGGCCGTGGTCGCCGTCGCTCCACCCCTGCCCCCGACCAGCCGACTCGACAGCCCGGGCCACCCGGTCGAGCGCCTCCTGGTTCCAGGCCCTGAACGCCAGGTGGCCGATGCCGGTCCGAGCCGACTCGGTCAGCTTGAGGCTGTAGCGCCCGTAGTCTCCCCATCCGCGCAGGTACGCCGAAGGCCCGTCCTGCGCCTCGATCTCCATGCCGAGGATGTCGACGAAGAACCGGAGGCTCTCCTCCGGCGTCGTCGAGAGAAGCTCGGCGTGGTGGATGTGCGCGAGATCGGGCGGAGTCGCCATCAGCGCTCGACCAGCGCCCTGAGGCCGTCGAGGTCGTACGACAACGCGCCCGACTCCAGGGCTGCCCGCTTCTCGCGCTCCTTTTCGGCCCGTGTACGCGAGGCCGCGAGCACCTCGTCGATGCGCACGCGCGGGACGACGGCCACGCCGTCGGAGTCGAGGACGACCCCGTCGCCGGGCTCGATCGTGCTCCCGCGCGACGTCGACGGGCTCGTCGATCGTGCCGGGCCGGGTCTTCGTGGCGCCGCGGATCCGGATCCAACGGGCCCAGACCGGGAGCCCGATGCTCGCCAGGTCCTCGACGTCTCTCACAGCGGCGTCGACGAGCAGCGCAGCGGCGCCGCGGTGGGCCGCCTGGGTCGCGAGCAGCTCCCCGACCAGCGCGACCGCCGTGGGCTCCGGCATCGTCAGCACGAGGACGTCGCCGGGCTCGATGCGCTCCATCGCCGCGTGCACCATCAGGTTGTCGTCCTGACCGCAGCGAACCGTTCGCGCCGGGCCGGCGACACGAGAACCGGGAACCACCTGCACGAAGGAGGCGTCGACGAGACCCCGGCGCCCCGCTGCCTCGTAGACGGTCGCCGACCCGAGACTCGCGAGCTCGTCCCAGGTGCTCACAGCCCCGTCACGACCTCCGGGATCACGCGCTTGAACGCCTCCGCGTAGCGGACCTCGTTGCGGCCCGACGCCCGCCGAGCGTGATTCCCGCGGTGGGCGGCACGTTCGGTGTAGTAGGTCTGGAGGTACTGCTGCGCCTTCATCTCCTTCATCGCGGCGACCTTCTGCTCGAACACGCTGGTGATGTCGAGGAACGTCGTCGGGACGAAGTCGGACAGCTCGGGCTGGTGCGGCTCGAACTGGAGCAGGGCCGGCGGGGTCACCGTCGCGAAGGCGCTCGGAACGCCCGCCCCCGCGGCGAGGGAGCGCGCACGGTCGACCGCTGCTCCTGCGATCCCGTGGTCGGGATTGAACGGGTCGACCGTCGTGTGGGTCAGGAGCACGTCCGGTGCGGACTCGCGGATCTCGTCGGCGATCCGCTGCAGCGCCGTCGTGTCGATCTCGAGCGGGTAGTCGCCGAGGTCGAGGCAGCGGAAGTCGGCGCCGAGCAACGCTGCTGCTCGCTCGGCCTCGCCGTGACGGAGCTCCTTGACGCGCTCGACGGTCTGGCCGGGCTCCTTCCAGAGCTCGCCCGACTCCCCTCGCTCTCCGTAGGAAAGCGCGATCACTCGCGCCGCGCCGCCCGCCGCAGTCGTTACCGCAACGGCGCCGCCGGCGCGCCAGACGAAATCCGCAGAGTGCGCGCCGATCACCAGGAGCCGCGTCATCGGTCGGCCCCCGCCAGCCGGCGCGTATTCACCACCGCCATCGTCTGCACCTCGGGCTCGTCGAACCCGGCCGCCAGCAGCCGGTCGGCCATCAGCCCGAGCCCGTCCTCGACGTCGGGGTTCGCCCGCTGCCCGAGATCGGTGGAGAGCACCGAGTGTTCGGGACCGGTGGCGCGAATCGCGTCGAAGAGGCGCTCCCAGGTGACCTTGCCGGTGTGAGGCGTGGTGAAGCAGCGCTCGAGGAGAGCGCCTCGCGCCGCGAGCGAGGCCTGGTCGTCGATCGAGAGGTCCTGCGACGGGAAGTCCGGGTGGGTGATCACGATCTCCTGCACGCCCTCCTCCCGTGCCGCGTCGACGACGGTGAAGATCTCGTCGCGCGAGAGGTGGCCGGTCGCGAGCACGAGCCCGTGCCGTGCGACCGCAGCGAGGACGATCCGTGTCTCCGGGAGCACGGCGCCGTCGGCGTCCACCACGGCCACCGGCTCGATCGCGACGCCCGCGGCTCTGAGCTCGCGCTGCAGCTCCATCCAGACCGGGATCGCTGCGCCGGGAGGGAACTGCGTCTCCTCGCCGCTCTCGTTCACCGAGTCGACGGTTGGGAGCCAGACGGTTCGCGCGCCTTCGCGGGCGGCGATCTCCACCGCGACCGCGTTCATCCCGCCGACGGCGCGGTTGAGGCTGATCGCTCCCAAGACGTCGACGCCGGGCACGGCGGCGCGCACGACCGCAGCGCGCTCCGCCGTCGAGGTGTAATGCGACTTGAGCTGGAAGCCGGCGAGCCCGAGCTCGGAGAAGCGGCGTGCGAGCGTGAGGTCGTCGATGCGGCGACCGACGACGTCCGGCGCGACGTGCACATGCATGTCGTAGGCGCCGTGGAGCAGGGCGCGGGCACGTGGGGAGACGGATGCGAACGTGTCTGCGTTCGTCGCAGCTGACATCGTCCTGGAGCCTAGACGGCTCGCTTGGGTGCCAGGCGCCCGTCGCGAAGCGCCTCGACGATGTGAGCCACGTGATCCCGCACGGCCTGCTCGGCGGCATCGGAGTCGTGCGAGGCGACGGCGTCGACGATCGACCGGTGCTCCGCATGAGACTGCTCGGCGCGCCCGGGCAGGAGGATCGTCCTGTACTGGAAGCGGACGAGCTGGGAGCTGAGCGTCGCGACGAGCCGAGCGACGGTCCGGTGGCCGGCGATCTCGAGCAGGCGTCCGTGGAACCCGGCGTTCAGCTCGGACGCGCCGAGGAGGTCTCCGGCGTCGAGCAGCGACCGCATCCGGGCCAGGATCGCTCGCAGCTCGTCGATCTGTGCGGGGGTCACGTTCCTCGCAGCGTGCCTCGCAGCGAGCCCTTCGAGGACCATGCGCGACTCCAGGATCTCCGCGGCTTCCTGCTCGTCGACGAGCCTGACCTTGGCGCCACGGTTCGGCTCGCGCTCGACGAGGCCCTCGTGCTCGAGACGCACGAGCGCGGTCCGCACGGCCGACCTGCCGGCATCGAGAAGCTGGATCAGGTCGGCCTCGACGAGACGCTCGTTGGGCTGGAGCCCGCCGGAGACGATCTCCCGCCGCAGCCGCTCGTACGCTCGCCCGGCCGCGTCCCGCTTCCGGACCGCGCCGCCTGCCACCGGGCTCTCGGTCGTTCCCTGCATGAGGCCCGTGGAGCCGGGCGCCTAGACGCCCGGCTCCTTGTAGACGCCGAGTGTCGAGATCAGCGGCTGGGTATATCCCGAGCTCGTCTTCACGACGGTGCGGAGGTAGACCGGCTCGATCACGTTGTGCGTCTTGGGGTCCATCGTCAGCTTGCCGCCGGGCGACTGCCAGGTGCCGACGCTCCCCATCGCGGCGAGGACGCGCTGCTTGTTGCTCGTGTCGCCGTGCACCTTCCGCACGGCGAGGTCGAGGTACTGCGCAGCGATATAGCCCAGCTCCGCGAACGCCGACGGGAGGCCGAGACCAAGGTCGTTGTACTGCTTCACGAACACGACGTTCTCCTTGTTCTTCAGCGTGGGTGCCCAGTTGGCCGTCGTCCGGATGCCGAGCGCCCCGTCGCCCTCGGAATCGAGCACGCTCTGCGGGTCGGTCATGTTGTTGCTGCCGAAGAGCTGGAACTGCTTGTCGAAGCCGAACTGCCTCCACGTCTTGACGAACTTGATCGCCTCGCCGCCGCCGGCGGTGAACGCCCACACGGCCTTGGCGCCCATGTCGGCCGCCTGCTGGAAGTACGGCTGGTAGTCGGGGGTCGTCGGGAACGGAGTGAGGATCGTGCCGAGGAGGGTCCCGCCCGCGGCCTCGTACGCGGACTTGAACGCGGCGGAGGACTCCTGTCCGGCGGCGTAGTTCGCCGCGATCGCCGCCACGACGCCCTTCGCACCGAACGTCGTCGTCGCCCACTTGCCGAGCGGGACGCCGAGCTGGTAGTTCGAGTACGAGGTCCGGTAGATGTACGGCGACACCTGGTCCCGCGAGAGCGCGTTCGCGGCCGCATTCGCGACCACCGTCGGCACCTGCAGCTGGTTGATCGTGTCGCGGACGCCGAGGAGGACGCCCGAGTAGAAGATCCCCTCGATGAAGTCCACCTGGTCTTCCTGCACGAGCTTCTGAACCTGCTGGATCCCCGTCGCGGCGCTGTTCGCGTCGTCCGCGTCGAAGAACTGGATCTTGCGCCCGCCGATCCGATGGTCGTGCGAGTAGACGTACGAGACGAAGCCGCGCCTGACGTCGATCGCCGGCGCCGCGTTCGGCCCGCTGAGCGTCAGCAGGTTGCCGATCCTCAGCGGCTTCATGGCGGACTTCTTGGCGATACCGGCCCACGCGCCCTTTGCCAGCGGCATGGTGGCAAGTACAACGCCGGCGGCACCCGCTCCCTTGAGGAACTTCCCGCGGTCGATCGAACCAGTCGAGCTGTCGTCGTTCACGTCTCTCCTTCCGTCGCAGCCCCCCTCGGACCGTCTCTGAAGGCCGCGACTGTATAACGTGCCGCGCTTGGCGTCAAGATTGTCGCCAATCTCGTCGCGGCCGATTCGATCGTTATAGATTGCGCCGACGTGCAGGCCCTCCTCGCGGCGAACTTCTTCGACCAGAACTTCTCGAGCATCCTGAACGGCGTCGCGCTGGGGATGCTGATCTTCATCCTCGCGATCGGCCTCTCGCTGATCTTCGGGCTGCTCGACGTGCTCAACCTCGCGCACGGAAGCCTCTACCTGCTCGGCACCTACCTCGGCTACACGCTCGTGGAGCACCACGGCGTGCCGTTCATCCCGGCTGCGCTGATCACGATCGTCTTCGGCGTCGCCCTCGGCTTCGTGCTCGCCCTGGCCCTGATCCCTGTTCGCGACCGCGGCCATCTCGACCAGGTGCTGCTCACGCTCGGGCTCTTCTTCATCGTCGCGGACCTGGTCACGATCATCTGGGGCCGCGACTTCCACACGATCACGCCGCCGGGCTTCCTGATCCCGAGCAAGGTGATCTTCGGCCACTACTACCCGGCCTACCGCCTCGCCGTCATCGTCGTCGGCCTCGTGATCGCCCTCGCGACGTACCTCGTCTTCGAGCGGACCCAGCTCGGGGCGATCCTGCGCGCCGCGGTCGAGGACCGGTCGATGGTGGCCGCGCTCGGCCACAACGTCAACCTCGTGACGCTGTCCGTCCTGCTCACGGGCTCGGCGCTCGCGACGTTCGCCGGCATCGTCGGCGGGCCGATCGAGCAGGTCACGCCCGGCGTGGGCGACGACGTGCTGCTGCTCGCTCTGATCGTCGTCGTCGTGGGCGGGCTGGGCTCGATCGTCGGCGCGTTCGTCGCGTCGCTGCTCATCGGCCAGGCCGAGTCGCTCGGCGTGGCGCTGGGACAGCAGCACGGCTTCCCGCAGGCCGCGCCCTTCGTCCTGTTCGGCACGATGGCGCTGATCCTGATCGTGCGCCCGAAGGGGCTGTTCGGCAGATGAACCGGTCCGGGCTCGCACTCAGGCTCGCCGTGGTCGTGATCCTCGTCGCAGCGCCGGCGGTGCTCGACCACTACCGCACCTTCCTGCTCACGGAGATCCTCATCTTCGGTCTCTTCGCCGCCAGCCTGGACCTCCTGCTCGGGTACAGCGGGCTGCCGTCGCTCGGCCACGCCGCCTACTTCGGCGTCGGCGGGTATGCAGCGGGGCTGTTCGCGCAGCACGTGACGTCGAACGCGTTCGCGCAGCTGGGCGTCGCGGCGCTCGCCGCAGCCGGCGTCGCGATCGTGACGGGCGTGTTCGCCGTCCGGTCCCGCGGGGTCTACTTCCTGATGCTGACGCTGGCGTTCGGACAGCTGCTCTGGGTGCTCGCGCTCAACTGGACGTCCCTGACCGGCGGCTCGAACGGGATCTACGGGATCCCCGCCCCGACGCTCGCAGGCGGCTCGAATTGGCTCGCGTCGGGCGACCACTTCTACTGGTACGCGGTCGGGGCGTTCCTCGCCGGCTACGCCGCGCTCGAGGTCGTGGTGCGCTCGCCGTTCGGCCGTGCGCTCGCCGGGATTCGCGGCAACGACGCGCGGATGAGCTCGCTCGGGTACGACGTCCCGCTCTACAAGCTGGCCGTCTTCACCTTCGCCGGCGCGGTCGCGGGCTTCGCCGGCGCTCTGGCGTGCCAGCAGACGAGGTACTTCTCGCCGGATGAGATGTCGTTCAGCGTCTCGGCCGTCGCCGTCGTCGTCATCGTGATCGGCGGCGAGCGGACGCTCGTCGGAGCCGTCCTCGGCACGGCCTTCTACTACATCGTGCGCGACCAGCTCTCGGGCGTGCTCTCGTCACACTGGCAGCTCGCGCTCGGCGTGGTCTTCGTGCTGATCGTCTACCTGCTGCCGGGCGGGCTCATGGCCGGCGGCCGGCGGCTCCGGCGGAGGCTGGCGACGTGACAGCCGTGCTCGAGCTCACGGACGTCGGCCGCCGCTACGGCGAGCTGCGCGCGGTCGATTCCGTGACGCTCTCGGTCGAGGCAGGCTCACGGCACGCGCTGATCGGCCCGAACGGCGCCGGGAAGTCGACGCTCTTCCACCTGATCTCGGGGACGGTTCGTGCGAGCTCCGGTCGCATCCGCTTCCTCGGGGCCGACATCACCAGGCGCAGCCCGCACCGGCGGACGCAGCTCGGCATGGGCCGCACCTTCCAGCACTCGAGCCTCTTCGACGAGCTCACCGCGCACGAGAACGTCGCGATGGCGGTGCAGCGCAAGCTCGGTCACGCGCCCAACGCCGTGCTCCCGACCACTCGCTTCCCCGACGTCGAGGCACGCTCCGACGAGCTGCTCGCGCTGGTCGGCCTGGCCGAGCTCGGCCACGTCGACGCGGGTTCCCTCTCGTACGGCCACCGGAGGGCGCTCGAGATCACGCTGGCGCTGGCAAGCGAGCCACGGCTGCTCCTGCTGGACGAGCCGACCGCGGGAATGTCGCGGGACGAGACGCAGCGGTTCAGGAGCCTGATCGGCTCTTTGCCGGGCGAGCTCACGCTCATGATCGTCGAGCACGACATGGACGTCGTCTTCGATCTCGCCACCGTGATCTCGGTGCTCGACGCCGGAGCCCTGATCGCGACCGGCCCACCGGAGGAGATCCGCTCGTCGGCCGCCGTCCAGGAGGCGTACCTCGGCCCAGGCGACCGCATGGAGGAGCTCTTCACCGGATGACCGCGCTGCTCGAGATCCGCGGCGTGCGCGCGGGCTACGACACGGGGGACGTCGTCCAGGGGGTCGACCTCGACCTGCACCAGAGTGAGGTGGTCGCCCTGCTCGGCCGCAACGGCGTCGGGAAGACGACGCTGATGAACACGATCGTGGGCCTCCTGCGGCCGAGCGCCGGGTCGATCGCGCTCGACGGGACCGAGCTCGCCGGCAGGAGCGCGTACGAGATCGCCCGGGCGGGGATCGCGATCGTGCCCCAGGGGCGGCGCATCTTCGCCAGGCTGACGGTCGAGGAGAACCTGAAGCTCGCGCGCAAGGCGACGGGCGGCCGGCCGGTCGCATGGGGGCTCGACGACGTCTACGAGCTGCTCCCACGCCTGCGGGAGCGGCGCCGGCACCACGGCAATCAGCTCTCGGGCGGGGAGCAGCAGATGGTCGCGATCGGCCGCGCGCTGATCGCCAATCCCCGCGTCCTTCTGTTCGACGAGCCGTCCGAGGGGCTCGCGCCGATCGTCGTCGACCTGATCACGGGCACGATCGCCGGCCTGCGCGAGCGCGGCCTCTCGGCGATCGTCGTCGAGCAGAACCTGCACGTCGCCGTCGCACTCGCAGACCGCGTTGCGATCATGTCGAAGGGCGAGCTCGTGTATCGGGGGACGACACAGGACTTCCGCGGCGACCGGGCCAGGGCACACGCGCTGCTCGGCGTGGCGTGAGCCGCGGCGACCGGATCGGACCCCGCCGTACCCGCCTAGCCGCCCGAGGTCCGCCACCCGCTGGCGTACTCGAGGCGCGCGACCTTCGCGTATGGGACCGGGCTGACGATGGCGCGGACGTGCTTCTGCCGGTGCGGCTGGACCGTCACCTTGCGCGTTCCGCCGCCGGGCTCGCCCCAGACGACCGTCACCTCCGTGCCGAGCTCGAGCCCGGGGTCGACGGTCGCGAGCGAGAGCGCCCGCTTCTCGTTCGCGCTATAGCCGGTGAACATGGACAACCCGGCCGGCCGGCCGTCCTCGTCGAGGACCGAGTCGAAGCTCGACGAGCCGTAGTTCGCGTTGGGTACGTCGAAGAACTGGTAGCCCTCGCCCTCGGGCGCGAAGACCGACGCCATGAGCTCGGTGACGTCGTCGGGGCTCCACTCGAGCGTGACCTTCTTCCGCTGTGTCTCGGGATCGATCTGCTCGAGGGCGTCGCGGCCGACGAAGTCGTGGTCGAACTTCACGAGGTGGCCGTAGCCGAGCTCCCACGGGTTCAGGTAGTAGTCCTCGATGTCGTCCGAGACGAAGCTTCCGGCGAGCGCGTTGACGGCTTCGTAGCTCTGCGCCGGGAGCCACTCGCGATAGGCGCGCAGCTCCTCGCCGGTGTAGATCGCGGGCAGCGGCGAGGGGATCCAGCCCGACTCCAGCGTGTTCGAGGAGTACGCGCGCGAGCCGACGGGCTCGAGGCCGAACTCCTTTCCGGCCTCGAGGATCGTCTCGCGCGCCTCGTCGTAACCCTCGTACGGGCCCCAGAGCTCGAGCCCCGGAGCGCCGGCCATGCCGTGGCGCAGCGTGCGCACCTGCTGCCCGGCCACGTTCATGTGTCCCATCCGGAAGAACTTCACCTGCTCGATCGGGGCGCCGTTCACCTTCTCGAGCACCTGCCACGCGTTGGGCCCCTGGACCTGGAAGCGCCAGAGCTTGCGGGTCACGAGCTTTCCCTGAGGGCGCATCGGAGAGCGGTCGTCGAGCTCTGTCTCGACGTCGTATCCCCCGGTCTCGGCCTGGAACCGCAGCCAGTTCGCCGCCGGGGCACGGCCGACGAAGACGAGCTCGGCGTCCTCGAGGCGGAAGAGGATCCCGTCGCCGATCACGTGGCCGGCCGGCGTCGTCGGGACGTACTGCTTCGCCATGTCCACCGGGAACTCGGCGACGCTGTTGACGGCGGTGTCCGAGATGAGCTTCGCTGCGTCGGGACCGCGGAGAAAGAGGTTCACCATGTGGTGCGACTGGTCGTAGAGCACCGCGGTCTCCCGCCAGGCGCGCTGCTCGCGGCGCCAGTTCGTGAACTCGGCCGCGACGACCGGGTAGATGTACGCACCGATCTGCGAGTTGCGCAGAAGCTCGACCGGATCGGTCGAGTCGAGGATCTCCTGCAGGTTCGTCGGGGTCATGCGCTCCTCCTCCGAGGGTCGACCGTGTGGACGGAGTAGGAGTCTCGCATCCCGAGGTGGTCGCAGGGAATGCCGACGTCACTTCAACAGTTGAAGCTACTATTAGGTACGTAGTTGACAACGGAAGGGTGATTGCATCGTGAGCTCATTGCTCCTCGTTCCATTGGACGACCTGGTCGTCTTCCCGAACATGAATGTGACCATCGCCGCCGATGTCGCCGACGAGGAGCGCGTGCTGCTCGTCCCGCGGCACGAGGGCGAGTACGCCAAGGTGGGCACGATCGCCGAGGTCGGCGAGCGCGTCCGCATGCCCGGCGGCGGCCGGGCCGTGACCCTCCAGGGCCTGTATCGCGCCGAGCTCGGCGCCGCCCACACCGACCCACAGGGGAACCTTCGGGTCGAGGTGACCGAGCGGCCCGACGAGGAGCCGCCGAGGGTCCAGACCCGCGAGCTCGAGACCGAGTACCGCGCGACGGTCGAGGAGATCCTCGAGCTGCGCGGCGACGACGGCCGCGTGTCGTCGTTCGTCCGCGCGATCCGCAACATGGGCGAGCTCGCAGACACGAGCGCCTACGCGCCCGACCTCACCTTCGACCAGAAGATCGAGCTGCTCGAGACGGTCGACGTCGTCGAGCGGCTGAAGCTCGCCCTCGCCTTCCAGCGCGAGCGGCTCGCCGAGCTGCAGGTTCGGCGCCGCATCCGCGAGGACGTCGAGGAGGGCGCGGCGAAGCAGCAGCGCGAGTACGTGCTGCGCAAGCAGATGGAGTCGATCCGCAAGGAGCTCGGCGAGGACGACGCGTCCGTCTCCGAGGACTACCGGACGAAGATCGCCGAGTCCGGCATGCCGGATGCAGTCCGCGAGCAGGCCGAGCGTGAGGCCGGCCGCCTCGAGCGGATGGGCGACAACTCCGCCGAGTCCTCGATGATCCGCACGTACCTCGACTGGCTGCTCTCGGTGCCGTGGGGGACTCGCTCCGACGAGAGGCTCGACCCTGTGTATGCACGCGAGGTACTCGATTCCGACCACGCCGGGCTCGAGGACGTCAAGGACCGCATCGTCGAGTACCTGGCCGTCCGCAAGCTCCGCGAGGAGCGGGGGATCGCCGAGGACAAGCGCTCCGGAGCCATCCTCACGTTGATCGGGCCTCCCGGCACCGGCAAGACCTCGGTCGGCGAGTCGATCGCCCGCGCCCTGAACCGCGAGTTCGTCCGCATGTCGCTCGGCGGCGTGCGTGACGAGGCCGAGATCCGCGGCCACCGCCGCACCTACATCGGCGCGCTGCCCGGCCGGCTCGTCCGTGCCCTGCGCGACGCCGGGACGATGAACCCGGTGATCCTCCTCGACGAGGTCGACAAGGTCGGCGCCGACTGGCGTGGCGACCCGTCGGATGCCCTGCTCGAGGTGCTCGACCCGGCGCAGAACCACTCGTTCCGCGACCACTACCTCGATGTGGAGCTCGACCTGTCCGAGGTGGTGTTCATCGCAACCGCGAACGTCGCCGACACGATCCCCGGCCCGCTGCTCGACCGGATGGAGGTCATCCGCTTCGACGGCTACACGACCGACGAGAAGGTCGCGATCGCCCGTGGCTACCTCTGGCCGCGCCAGCGCGACCGCGCCGGCCTGCTCGAGGACGAGGTCTCGATCTCGGACGCGCAGCTCGACCTGATCGTCACCCAGTACACCCGCGAGGCCGGCGTCCGGCAGCTCGAGCGCGAGCTCGGCAAGCTGCTGCGCAAGACGGCGACCAAGCTGGCGACGGGCAAGCTCACCGCGCCGGTCGAGATCGACGAGCCCGCGCTCCGCGACGCGCTCGGCAAGCAGCGCTTCTACCAGGAGTCGGCCGAGCGCACGGCCGTGGCCGGCGTGGCGACCGGGCTTGCCGTCACCGGCACCGGAGGCGACGTGCTGTTCGTCGAGGCCACGCGTATGCCGGGCGGCGAGGCCCTCGTGCTCACCGGCCAGCTGGGCGACGTGATGAAGGAGTCGGCGCGGATCGCGCTCTCCTACATCCACTCGCACGCCGACGAGCTCGGGGTCGACGAGAGCGCCTTCCAGGGCTCGAGCTTCCACGTCCACGTTCCGGCGGGGGCGATCCCGAAGGACGGCCCGAGCGCCGGCATCACCATGACGACCGCGCTCACGTCGCTGCTGACCGGCCGCCCCGTCAAGCACACGGTCGGGATGACCGGCGAGGTCACCCTCCAGGGCCGCGTGCTGCCGATCGGCGGACTGAAGCAGAAGGCCCTCGCAGCACACGCCGCCGGGCTGACCGACGTGATCATCCCCGAACGCAACCGGGGCGACATCGACGACATCCCCGAGGATGTCCGCAACGAGCTCCGCTTCCACCCGGTGATGACCCTCGACGAGGTGCTCGAGCTGGCGCTCGAGCCCGCACCGAGGCTCCATGCGGTGTCGTAGCTGCTCTCCTCTGCCCGAGGAGGTCCGCCGCGTTGCGGACCTCCTCGAGCGGCGCTGGACGGTCTCGATCCTCGTCGCCTCGCACGAGGGCGCCCTCCGCTTCAACGAGTTCATCCAGATGCTCGGGCCGGTGCCGCCGGCCACGCTCGCGAGCAGGCTCGCGGGCCTCGAGCGGGCCGGGATCCTCGAGCGCGTCGTCGTCGACGCGCGGCCGCCGCGGGTCGAGTATCAGCTCACCGCCCGCGGGCAGCGGCTGGGGACGATCCTCGAGGCACTGCAGAGCTTCGCGCTGACCGACTGACAACGAGCGTCGCGCCGTCAGGCGAACACGACCGTCCGGTTCCCGTCGACGATGACCCGGTCGTCGAGATGCCAGCTGAGCGCACGGGCGAGGACGACTCGCTCGATGTCGCGGCCGATCAGCGCGAGCTCGTCCGGGTCCTGGCGGTGCGAGACGCGGGCGACGCCCTGCTCGATGATCGGGCCTGCGTCGAGCTCCTCCGTCGCGTAGTGCGCCGTCGCGCCGATCAGCTTCACGCCGCGCTCGTGGGCCCGCGCGTACGGGTCCGCGCCGACGAATGCGGGCAGGAACGAGTGGTGGATGTTGATCACCGGGGCGCCGATGCGGCGGAGGAATCCCACCGAGAGGACCTGCATGTACCGCGCCAGCACGACGAGGTCGACCTCGCCGGCCAGCAACTCGAGCGCCGTCTCCTCCGCGTCCGCCCTGGTCTCCGGGGTGACCGGCAGGTGGTGGTAGGGAACGCCGAAGCCCCGCACGTCGGTCTCCAGGTCCGGATGGTTCGACACGACGGAGACGACCTCCATCGGGAGCTCGCCGCGCCGCCAGCGCCAGAGCAGGTCGAGCAGGCAGTGGTCGTAGCGTGACGCGAAGATCGCGACGCGCTTGTGCGTCGCGGCCGGCCGCAGGCTCCACTCCATCCCGAACTCGTCGGCGATCGATGCGATCTCCGACTCGAGCGCTCCCCGGCCTTGCTCGAGCCCCTCGAGGTGGAACTCCATCCGCAGGAAGAAGCTGCCGCCTTCCGGATCGCTCGAGTGCTGGTCCGAGTTGACGATGTTCGCCCCGGCGCGGGCGAGGCAGGCCGACAGCGCAGCGACGATCCCGTGGCGGTCGGGACAGGAGACGATCAGCCGCGCGACGTCGTGGCCGCTCCTCACCGCCTCGGCGTCCTCGCGCTGTGGTCGCGGCCGAGGAAGGCGTTCGCCCACGCGCTCGTTCGTGCGAGGGCGTTGTCCTTCACCACCACCGGCCCCTCCAGCATCGTCTCCTCCTCACCATAGGCCTTGAGCCGCTCGTAGGCCTGGGACCAGATGCACTCCGTGTCGTAGACCTCGCAGAGGCCGTCGCGGGTGCCGCCGCACGGGCCGTTGCGCTGGTTCTTCGCGCACTGGGACTCGGGGCAGACGTACGCGATCTCCGGCAGCGAGCAGTCCCCACAGTCGCGGCAGTGGAAGAGCGGCACCTTGACCGCCTGCTCGAGGGCGTGGAGCGCGCGCGCGACCGGCTTCGGCCCGTGCTCGACCGCCTCGTAGAGCGCGCGCCCGGCGGGGAAGAGGCGGCCCCTCGGGCGCGAAGACTCGCGTCGTGCACGCGGCGACTGACCCGGTAGCTCACGGGCACGCGGAGCGCGGTCCGCCGCCGCGCCCTCGACTCGAGGTAGGACGCGCTGACGCTGTCGGAGGCGAGGCCGGTCTCGGGGTCCTCCTCGAAGAGATGGAACTCGCCCGCGAAGCCGAAGCGGATCTCCCTGCCGAGCTCCTTCCAGGCCTCGCCGTCGTACGCCGCGGCGCGGTCGAGGATCTCGCCGAACGTGGCTGCCGGCCAGTGCCCGCCGAGGTAGACGCCCTGGAAGCCGAGCCCGCGTGCGACGGCGACGTGCCTGGCGGCCAGGTCGACGAAGAACTCACGGCCGTTGTCGGCACCGGCGGCGTAGCGCTCGACGAGCTCGAGCAGCTCCTCGCTCACGACGACCCCGGGGATCTTCCCGGCATGGAACGCGCGCGCCGCCGGCCGTGAGAGGATGTAGACGTTCGCGAGCATGCCGACCGGGAGCTGCTCACGGCGGACGAAGCGGAGCAGCTCGTCGTCCTTGCGCGCGTTCCAGCCGATCTGGTTGATCACGAACCGTGCGCCCGCCTGCACCTTCTTCTTCAGCTTCAGGTACTGCGGCATCACCTCGCGTTCGTGGCGCTTGTGGTTCGTCACGACGCAGCCGAGGAAGAAGTCGGTGCGATCGAGCCTCTCCTCGGGCCTGCGCGCATCGCTCAGCCCCTCGTTCATCTCGGCGAGGAGGCTCAGCAGGCCGACCGAGTCGAGGTCGAACACCGGCGCGGCCGCACCTGCATGGCCTGCAACCGGGTAGTCGCCCGACAGCGCCAGGACGTTCTCGAAGCCCTCGGACCCGAGCTGCCAACCGCGGCTCTCGAGCGCGTTCCGGTTCCAGTCCTTGCAGGACAGGTGGATGATCACCTCCTGACCGGCGGCGACGAGGTCCGTGCCGAGCGTGTCGGGCGCGAGCATCGCGTTGCCGCCCGGGTTGTCGGTGATCGAGAGCACGTCGACGTGCGGGTCGGCGGCCAGCGCCTGGGCCCGCTCGACCACCTCGCGGCCGCGGCCGGCCGTGATCAGGCCGCGGCTCGTCACGAGCTCCGCCGCGACGACGAATGCGCCAGGGCTCGCGAGGTGCTCGCGGAAGGTCACGGCGGGGTCAGACCGTGGCCACGGTGCGCCAGCCCTCGGCATACGTCGTGCGCGGCACCTCCGAGTACGGGCACGGGCTCACGACCGCCCGGATCTCGCACTGCGAGTGCCGCTCCACGACCGGCTTCCTCGACCCTCCCCCTCCTCGCCCCAGACGAGGACGACCTCGCTCCCGATCGTGACGTCGGAGTCGACGACGGCCAGGGAGAGGAACGAGCGCTCGTTGTAGCTGTAGCCGGAGAAGGTCGAGACGCCGACCATGCGGTCGCCGTGCATCACCCGGTCGTTCGGCCACGTCGAGTAGTTCGAGAGCGGGAAGTCGATGTACTTCGCCGCGTCGCCCTTCTCGAACAGGCTGCCGATCGCGCGGGCGACGTCCTCGCCGTTCCACGCGAGCGTGACCTTGCGCCGGGGCTGCGCCGCCTCCGCCATGCGCTCGAGCGCCTCGCGCCCGATGAAGTCGTGGTCGAACTTGACGAAGCCACCGTAGCCGAGGTCCCACGGGGTGAGGTAGTAGTCCTCGATGTCGTCGGAGTAGAAGCTGCCGCCGAGGGATCCCGTCCCCTCGTAGCCGCGTGCCGGCAGCCACTCGCGATAGGGCCTGAGCGCCTCGCCGGTGAAGACCGCGGGCAGCGGGCACGGGATCCACCCGGATTCCAGGGTGTTCGTCGCATAGACGCGCGAGCCGACCTGCCGCAGGCCGAAGTCGGCGCCGGCCTCGACGATCGCGCCCTTCACCTCGTCGCGCTCCTCCCAGCGCCCGAACAGCTCGAGGCCCGGAGCGCCCGACATCCCGTGATGAAGCGCGCGCACCTGCCGCCCGGCGACGGTGAGCTCCCCCATGTTGAAGAACTTGATCTCCGGCAGCGGGCCGCCTGTCGCGCGCTCCATCACCTCGAGCGCCGCCGGCCCCTGCACCTGGTAGCGGTAGAGCTTGCGTCCGCCGGTCGGGTTGACCGCGGTGCGCTCGTCCCACTCGAGCGACACGTCGTAACCCCCCGTCTCGGCGTGGTAGGCGACCCAGTTGTGCGCCGAGGGCCGCCCCACGAGGGAGACCCGGTTCTCGTCCAGGAAGAAGAGGATCCCGTCGCCGATCACGTAGCCGTCGGGCGAGCACGGCACGAACTGCTTGGCCTTGTTCACGGCGAAGCCCGCGAACGAGTTGACGCCCAGGTCGGACAGCAGGCGGATCGTGTCGGGCCCCTCGACGTAGAGGTCGGTCATGTGATGCGACTGGTCGAACAGCGCGCACGTCTGGCGCCACGACACCTGCTCGTCGCGCCAGTTCGAGAACTCGGCCGGGACAGCCGGATAGACGTACGGGCCGATCTGCGAGTTGCGCGCGAGCTCGACGGCGCTTCCGGCCGCCTGCAGCGCGTCCTCCACGCTTCTGGGTGTCATGCTGGACGAGCCTCCTTCGAACGACGGGACGATCAGACGACCTTGCGGAGAAGCGGCGCGCCCTGCAGCCACTCGAGGGCGGCACGATCCTCGAGGACGAGGTCGAGGTTGAGGAGGGCGAGGCGGGCGTGCTCACGGGCGACCTCCTCGGCCCGCGCACCCTGACCTCCGCGGATGGCTTCGACGAGCACACGGTGTTGGTGCTGCGCCACGGTGAGGATCTCGCGGGTCCGCGGCAGGACGGCCTGCGAGGGGACGAGGGCGCCCGGCGAGGCGAACGGCTGCACGACGACGTTGGCGACGGCGCGCGCGAGCACCGCACTCCCCGAGAGAGCGACGAGCGTCTGGTGGTAGAGATCGTTGAGCTCGACGTAGCGGGTGAGCGACTCCTTTGACAAGTCGTCGACGACCTCGTCGAGCTCCGAGGTCAGCTGCGCGAGCCGCGCGACATCTCCACCGGCGGCGGGCCGCTCCGCAGCGAGCCGGGCGGCCAGCCCTTCGAGCACGCTTCGGAGCTCGATCGCGTCTGCGATGTCGGCCCGGGTGAACGACCGGACGACGAAGCCGCCTCCGCGCAGCGCCTCGAGCAGCCCCTCGTGGGCGAGGGTCGTGAGCGCGATCCGAAGCGGCGTGCGGGACACGCCGAGGCGCTCCGCGAGCGCGACCTCGGGGACGCGATCGCCGGGGGCGAGCTCGCCCTCGAGGACGAGCTCTCGCACCCCCAGCGTCGCCTTCATCGTCTGCGAACGCCGAGTGGCCTGCGAGCTCGCCTGGCCTTCGCGTGACATCCCGGGAGGATACAACCAGAGCGGCGATGTATGCAATAGGCCCCTCCTGGGTCAGACATTCTTCGAAACAGGGTTCATTTGCATGCATACGGCATGCATGGCGGCGTCAGACGGCCCGCAGCGCGCGGCGGACCGCGTCCGCGACCTCGGCTCGGCCCGGAAGGTAGGCGTCCTCGAGCGGCGGGCTGAACGGCACCGGCGCGAACGGGGCGCCGACGCGCTCGATCGGGGCGTCGAGCTCGTCGAAGGAGACGGCCTGCACCTGCGCTGCGAGCTCCGCCCCGAAACCTCCGGCCGCCACCGCCTCGTGCGCGACCACGAGCCGATGGGTGCGCGCGACCGACCCGGCGATGGTGTCGAGGTCGAGCGGCACGAGCGAGCGTGGATCGATCACCTCGGCCTCGATGCCCTCCGCGGCCAGCTCGTCGGCCGCTGCGAGCGCCTCGGCGACCAGGCTCGAGAGCGCCACAATGGTGACGTCGCTCCCGCCCCGCACGATCCGCGCGCTACCGAGCGGCACGGGCTCGAGGCGCCGCTCCTCACGGCGGAAGTACAGCGTCTTGGACTCGACGAACACGACCGGGTTCGGGTCGGCGATCGCGGAGGCGAGCAGGCCTGCGGCGTCGGCGGCGTTGCTCGGCATCACGACCTTGAGGCCGGGGACGTGGCAGAGCCACGCTTCGAGGCTCTGCGAGTGCTGCGCGCCGCCGCGCTGGCCCGCGCCCCCCTGCGTCCGCAGGACGAGCGGCACCTGCAGCTGCCCGCCCGACATGAAATGCGCCTTCGCCGCGGTGTTCACGAGCTGGTCCAGCGCCAGCGTCAGGAAATCCACGAACATGATCTCGACCACCGGCCGGAGGCCCGACTGAGCGGCGCCGATCGCGACGCCGCAGACGGCCGCTTCGCTGATCGGCGTGTTGCGGATGCGCTCGGCTCCGAACTCCTCGGCGAGGCCCGCGGTCGCCCCCCACGGCCCTCCTTCGGCGACGTCCTCGCCGAGCACGAAGACACGCGCGTCGGCGCGCATCTCGGCGGCGAGGGTCTCTCTGATCGCATCGAGATACGTGACGTGCATCACGAGGGGGCGTACACGAGCTCCGAGGTCAGGGACGCCGGCGGGAACGGGCTGTCGCGGGCGATGCGAACCGCCTCCTCGACCTCCGCCCTCGCCTCGCGCTCGAGACGGGCGGGGGCGCCGTCGTCGAGCCAGCCCTCCTCGGCGCCCCGGTGCTGCAGGCGCAGGATCGGGTCGAGCCCTCGCCACTCCTCGGCGGCGAGCGCCTCGCGGTACCTCTCCGGGTCGCCCTCGTAGTGGCCGCGAAGGCGGTGGGTCAGGCACTCGAGGAGCATCGGCCCCTCTCCCCGGCGCGCCGAGGCGAGGAAGCGCCCGAAGGCGCCGTGCACTTCGTGGAGGTCGTTGCCGTCCACCGTCTCGCGCGCGATCCCCCACGGGGCCACGACGTCGCTGACCCGCTCGACCGGGGTGTGCGCCGAGCGGGGCGTGAACTCCGCGAACCCGTTGTTCTCGCAGACGAGAATCACGGGCAAGCCCCACAGGGCTGCGAGGTTCACCGACTCGACGAAGATCCCGCCCTGCACGGCACCGTCGCCGAAGAGCACGACCGCGACCGCGTCGCGACCCTCCATGCGCGCGGCGAGTGCGCTCCCGAGCGCGAGCGGCACGTTGCCGCCGACGACGCCCGTCGCCCCCATGAACCCGCGGGCCGTGTCGACGAGGTGCATCGAGCCGCCGAGCCCGCGGCACAGGCCGCCCGACCGCCCCATCAACTCGGCCATCACCCGCGGCAGCGGCGCGCCTTTCGCGATCGCGTGCCCATGCGCGCGGTGGCCCGAGTAGACGGCGTCGTCGTCGCGCAGCTGCCCGCAGACGCCGGCGGCGACCGCCTCCTGGCCGACGCTCAGGTGCACGAGGCCGTGCACCTCGTCCGCGCGCGTCAGCTCGCCGACCCGCTCCTCGAAGGCACGGATCCGCCACATCGCGCGGAGAGCGTCGAGGGCGTCGCCGCCGTCGATCAGACGCCCACCGGCGCGGAGCCGAGCACCTGCTGCACCGCCTCGACGATCTTCGCCTCGTCCGGCAGGAGGTACGCCTCCATCGGCTCGCTGTACGGGATGGTCGCGTCGAGCGCGGTCACGAGCTTGATCCCGGCCTTCAGCGACGCGAAACCCTCGGAGGCAACCTCGGCTGCGATCACCGCCGCCGCCGACCCGTGCCGCGTCGACTGGTCGACGATGACGAGCCGGCCCGTCTTCTCGACCGACTCGAGGATCGTCCCGAGGTCGAGCGGCGCGAGCGTGCGCGGGTCGATCACCTCCGCCTCGATCCCCTCCGCCGCGAGCTGCTCGGCGGCGGCGAGCGCCTTGCCGAGGAGCCAGCCGAGGGCCACGATCGTGACGTCCTCGCCCTCGCGTCGCACCGCGGCCTGCCCGAGCGGTACGACGTGCTCGCCCTCCGGCACCTCTCCGTGCTCGAGCGTCAGCAGGTAGTGGTGGAAGAAGACGACCGGGTTGTCGTCGCGGATCGACGAGGTCATCAGCCCCTTCGCGTCGGCCGCCGTCGCGGGAAGGGCGACCTTCAAGCCCGGGACGCCCATGAACATCCCGTAGATCGAGCCGGTGTGCTGGCCGGCCCAGCCGCAGGTGAAGCCGTAGCCGGCCTTGAGCACGATCGGCACCTTGACCTGTCCGCCGCTCATGTAGTGGAACCGTGGCGCCTCGTTCACCACCTGGTCCATCGCGACGAGCATGAACTCCGCCATGTACAGCTCCACGACGGGCCGGTAGCCGGCGAAGGCGGCCCCGACCGCCATCCCGATCTCGGCGGTCTCGGAGATCGGCGTCACGCGCACCCGGTCCGGGCCGAACGCCTGGAGGTACGGGTCCTGCTCGGAGGTGGCGATGTTCTGGCCGAAGTAGAGGACCGTCTCGTCTCGCGCCATCTCCTCGCTGATGGCCTCGCCGATGGCTGCAATGTAGGGAAGCTCGCGTGCCATGGGGCCCTCCTAGGCGTAGACGTAGTTGACGGCGTTCTCCGCCGCCGGGAACGGGCTTGCGAGCCCGAAGGCGACGGCCTCCTCCATCTCGGCGCGCGCCTCTTCGGCGATCGCATCCGCCTCCTCGGCGGTGAGCGCGCCGTCGGTGACGAGTCGCGCGCGGAAGCGCGGGACGGGGTCGCCGCGCTTGGCAGCCTCGTACTCCTCGGCATTCCCGAAGACGGTGATCGCCTCGTGCTCGGGGAAGTGGAGCGGGATCCCGGGCGGCGCGATGATGTTCCCGTGCGCGCTCAGGCGGTAGACGCGGGACTCCACGAGCGTCGGGCCCTCTCCCGACCGGGCGCGCGCAACGGCCGCCGATACCGCCTCCGAGACGGCGAGGGGGTCGCCGCCGTCGACGGTGACGCCCGGCATGCTGTAGGCCTTCGCCTTCACCGCCAGCGGCTCGCCGGAGGCAGCGTTCGCGTCCTCCTGCTCGACCCGCGTGACCACGTTGTAGGAGTTGTTCTCCATCACGTAGACGATGGGAAGCTTCCACAGCGAGGCGATGTTGAGCGACTCGTGGAACGCACCCTGCTTCGAGGCGCCGTCGCCGAAGAAGGCGAGCACGACCTGCCCCTCGCCCCGGATCTGCGCAGCGTACGCGGCGCCGGTCGCGTGCGGGATCCCCTGGGCGACGATGCCCGACGTGCCGAGGAAGCCGCGTGCCACGTCGGTCAGGTGCATCGAGCCTCCGTAGCCGCCGCAGAGTCCCGTCTCCCGGCCGTAGATCTCAGCCATCATGGCCTTCGAGTCGGTGCCGAGCACGAGCGGATAGCCGTGGCAGCGGTAGGTCGCGAGCACCTGGTCGCCGGGGCCGATCGCCGCAAGAGACCCGACGATCGACGCCTCCGCGCCGTCTGCGAGATGGGTGTGGCCGCGGATCACGCCCGGGTGGTCCTCGAACGTCCGCTTGACCCGCTCCTCGAACTCGCGGATGCGCAGCATCTGCGTGAACATCCAGACGAGCCGGTCGCGGTCGAGCCCTTGCTCAGACACTCGTGCTCCTTTCGTGGTCGGCGACGAGCTGCGCGCTCGCGGTCGCGTAGGCCCGGTCGAAGATCTCCTCGATCGGAAGGTTGCGGAGCTCCTCCGAGAGCACCTCGATCCCCCACGGCCCGCTGTAGCCGGCCTCGCGGCAGGCGGCGACGTAGTCACGGATCGGGAACTCCCCCTCGCCCGGCAGCTTCCGGTGGTTGACGGTCTCGTCGATCAGGTCGGGCCTGCTCTCGTAGAAGCCGTCGGAGAGCTCGACCCAGCCGAGGTGCCGGGGCGCGATCCGCTGCAGGTCCGCGGGCCCGATCCCGAGCTTGGCCATGTGCCAGGTGTCGATCGCAAGCCCGCCGTTCGGCGCGTCGGCGCCCTCGACGACGGCGAGCGCCGAGGGGAGGTCGCGGACGTTCGCGTCGAACGGCATGAACTCGTAGACGACCCTCGCGCCGTGATGCTCCGCCGCATCGGCGCAGAGCTCCCCATACTGCTCTGCCAGCTCGTCGAGCGGAAACGGCGTGCCGGGGATGTTCCCGACCTTCACGTGGTGCGCGTCGAGTGCCGCGGCGGCGTCCCAGAGCAGCTTCCTCGTCCGGTCGGAGTCGCGGCGACGCTCGTCGGAGCGGTCCAGGAACCACTCCCACAGGAACTCGAGCTCGAGGTACCGGAGCCCCGTGTCGTCCATGATCGACTTCATCTCGGTCAGCGTGCTCGTCTCGAGGACGTGCTCGAGATCGACGTGCCAGAGGCCGATGCCTGCGAACCCGACACGCCGCGCCTGCTCGCAGCGCTCCCGGAAGGAGAAGAGGCTCCACTCGCGCCCGGCGTGCACCTCGACCGGGCCCGAGACGGTCCAGTAGAGCCCGAGCAGGTCCTCGCCGGAGGGCATTGCGAGCGCAACCATACGCGCGTGGGAGCGGCTTGCCAAGTGCCGCAGTAAGCTTGCCGCCGACACCAAACCGGAGGTCTCGATCGTGGCCGATTACGTCATCGTCGGTGCCGGTTCTGCCGGCTGCGTCCTCGCCGGGCGGCTGAGCGAGGACCCCGACGTCGAAGTGCTCCTCCTGGAAGCTGGGGGGCCCGACACGGCGCCCGAGGTACGCATCCCCGGGGCCTGGCCGATCATGCTCAAGTCGAGCCTCGACTGGGACCTCCTTGGCGAGAAGGAGCCCGGGCTCGGCGACCGGCGGCTCTACCTGCCACGGGGCCGGATGCTCGGCGGGTCGAGCTCGATCAACGCGATGATCTACGTCCGCGGCCACCGGGCCGACTACGACGGCTGGGCCGCGGACGGCTGCGAAGGCTGGAGCTACGACGAGGTGCTCCCGTACTTCAAGCGCTCCGAGGACAACGAGCGCGGCGAGGACGAGTTCCACGGGGTCGGCGGCCCGCTCCGGGTCTCCGACGGCCGCTCGATGCACCCGCTCGTCGACGCGCAGCTCGAGGCCGCCGTCCAGGCGGGGCACGCTCTCCTCCTCGACCTGAACGTCGACCGGCCCGAGGGCGTCGGCCGCTTCCAGCTGACCCAGCGCGACGGCCGGCGCTGGAGCACGGCCGACGCGTTCCTGCATCCGGCGATGACCCGCCCGAACCTCGACGTGCGGGACTGCGCCTTCGTCGAACGCGTCGTCTTCGACGGTGACCGTGCCGCCGGCGTCGAGTACGTCCGCAGCGGCGTCCGGGAACGCGCCGTGGCCGAGCGCGAGGTGATCCTCGCCGCCGGCGCCTACCAGTCGCCGGTGCTGCTGATGCTCTCGGGCATCGGCCCCGCGGAGGAGCTCGCGCTCTTCGGGATCCCGGTGCGGGAGGACCTGCCGGTCGGGCGCAACATGCAGGACCACCTCATGGTGAACCTGAACTTCGAGAGCTCGGTACCGGGGATGTCCGGCATCTTCACCCCGGAGAACTTCGAGCTGCTCGAAAGGGAGTCGCGCGGCCCGCTCACCTCGAACTACCCGGAGGCGGGCGGCTTCTTCCGCACCCGCCCCGACCTGGAGGCGCCGGACATCGAGTTTCACTTCTCGCCGTCTCTCTTCTACGACCAGGGCCTCACCGCCCCGCACGCCGACGGCTACGCCTACGGCCCCGTCGTCGTGAAGCCGTCGTCGCGTGGAACGGTGACGCTCCGGACGCCGATGGCCGACTCCAAGCCGAAGGTCTGCTGCAACTTCCTCACCACCGAGGACGACCGGGCAGCGGTCATCGAGGGCGTGAGAATCGCCCTGGAGATGGCGAGGCAGCCCGCCCTGAAGGCGGTCGAGCGCTCACCGTTCAGCGTCCCGGCCTCGGAATCCGACGAGGACATCCTCGCCTGGGTCCGCCGCGAGGGCCAGTCCGTCTATCACCCGACGTCGACGTGCGCGATGGGCTCCGTGGTCGACCCCGAGCTGCGCGTCTACGGCGTCGAAGGGCTGCGGGTCGTCGACGCGTCGGTGATGCCGACGATCACGCGCTCGAACACCCACGCGCCGACGATCATGATCGCCGAGAAGGGCGCGGAGCTGATCAGATCCCGCACAGCATCGCCTGCGAGCGCCGAGGCAGCCGGTTGAGCTGCCGTCCCACCATGAAAGGAGCACCATGAGCATCACGACAGAGCCGGCCGCAGGGACGGAGGTCGGCAGCCTGCTCGACGAGAGCCGCTGGACCGGGAAGATCTTCAGCGACGGCTGGGTCGACGCGCCGGTCACGATCGACACCGTCGAGCCGGCCACCGGCAGGATCCTCGGTACCGCGGGCGGAGGCGACCCTCAGACGATCGCGCGTGCGGCGAAGTCGGCTGCGGCCGCGCAGGCAGGCTGGGCCGATACCCCGCTCGCCGACCGCATCGCGATCGTCAAGCGTGCGGGCGAGATCATGGAGGCCAACCGCGAGGAGCTGTCCGGCTGGCTCATCCGGGAGACCGGCTCGATCCCCGGCAAGGTCGCGCACGAGATCACCGCCTCGATCGGCCAGCTCGACCAGGCGGCCGAGCTCGCGTCCATCCCGCTCAGCCTCGAGCTGCCCTCGCTCACGCCCGACCGCACGAGCACGGCGCGCCGGGTCCCGCTCGGCGTCGTCGGCGTGATCACCCCCTGGAACTTCCCGTACGTCCTCGCGATGCGCTCGGTCGGGCCGGCCCTCGCGCTCGGCAACGCCGTCGTGCTCAAGCCGGATGCGAACACGCCTGTGGCGGGCGGTGTGGCGATCGCCCGCCTGTTCGAGGAGGCCGGGCTGCCCGCTGGGGTGCTGCACGTGCTGCCGGGCGGCGCCGACGCCGGGCAGGCGCTCGTAGCCGACCCGAACGTCCGGATGATCTCGTTCACGGGCTCGACGGCCGTCGGCCGCCAGGTCGGCGAGACGGCGGGACGCACGCTCAAGCGGTCGATCCTCGAGATGGGCGGGAACAGCCCGCTCGTCGTGCTCGAGGACGCCGACGTCGAGGCGGCCTCGTCGAACGGCGCCTGGGGCTCGTTCCTGTTCCAGGGGCAGATCTGCATCTCGGTCAGCCGCCACCTGGTGCACGAGAGCATCGCCGAGGAGTACACGGCGGCGCTCGCCGAGCGCGCCAAGCGCCTGCCGGTCGGGAACCCGGCCACCGAGGAGGTCGCGCTCGGGCCGCTGATCAACGAGCGGCAGCTCGCCCGCGTGCGACGGATCGTCGACGAGAGCGTCGCCCAGGGGGCGAAGCTCGTCGCGGGCGGCACGAACGACGGCCTGTTCTTCAGCCCGACAGTTCTCGGCGGCGTCACGCCGGAGATGCCGGCATTCGCCGAGGAGATCTTCGGCCCTGTCGCACCCGTGACCACCTTCCGCGACGACGACGAGGCGGTCGCGCTGGCGAACGCGACGGAGTACGGGCTCGCAGCCGCGGTGCAGTCGGGCTCACCCGAGCGCGGCGCCGCCGTGGCGAACCTGCTGCACGCCGGGATGGTGCACGTGAACGGCCACACGATCAACGAGGAGCCGCCGGCGCCGTTCGGCGGGCTCGGCTGCTCGAGCAACGGCGGCCACTTCGGCGGCGTCGCGAACCTCGAGCTGTGGACCGAGTGGCAGTGGCTCACCGCTCAGGAGAAGCCGACGATCTATCCCTTCTGAGTGGTTTGGCCGGGTCCCGGCGGCCTGCCCGCCGGGACCCGGATCTCAGCCGACGATCTTCATCCGCACCATCCCGTAGGCCTCGAGCGCGGCCAGTAGCTCCCGGTGGCCGAACGCCGTGCAGGGCGAGGCGAAGCCGACGGCCCTCGGCGGCTGGAAGACCAGGTGGTGGGCGGCGAACGCCTGGATCAGGCCCGTCTGGAGGTAGGCGCCGACGCCGTGCACGACGATCTGGATCGACTCGAGGTTGCCGCGCGCCGACACCACGTCGATCGTGCGCTGCGCCCGGCGGTTCTCGCGCGGGGGCATGCCGGATTGCACCGAGTCGGCAATCCCGGCCAGGATCTTCCTCTGTTCGTCGGGCGGCAGCGGCCTGATCTCCTCCTGGTAGGAGCGCTGCCCTGCGACCACGTTCTCCATGATCGAGCGGTTGAGGATGCCGCCGAAGGCCTGGACGTTCGCGATCCGCGAGTCGTCCTTGAACCAGGTGGGGTGCGGGAAGCCGCCCCATGGAAGCGCGAGCTGGGTCTGGAACGTGCCGGGGATGAGCGCCTCGATCGTCGTCACGGGCGGCCACTCGACGTACTCGTTCCCCTCGAGGTACCACGACTCCCACTGGAGCTGGCCGAAGATCGTCTGCGTCGAGCCGTACGTCGGGAACCCGCGGAACATCGAGAGCACCTCGAGGGTGTCGATGCCCGGCTGGTGCTCCTGTGCGACCCGGATCGCGGTCTCGGCGGTCGCCGACATGTACGCGGTCGCAGGCGCGACGAGGAGGCCGGCGTCGCGGAAGCGCTCGTTCCACGTCTCGTGGACGTGCCGGACCCAGGGCGCCTCGCCGCCGATGTCGATGTAGTGGCAGCCGGCGACGAGCGCCGCCTCGACGACGGCGTCACCGTGGAAGATGCACGGCCCGACCGTGTTGCAGACGACCTTCCGACCGCGCAGGAGCTCCGTCAGCGCCTCGACCGTGTGCTCGACCTCGACCACCTCGTAGTCGGCGGTCGAGATCCCCGGCACGTGGTCGAGCACCTCCTGGATGCGCGCGCCGGCTCGGCCGGCGGCGACGAACGGGACGTTGTACTCCCGCAGGAACTCGACGACGAGCCGCCCCGAGAAGCCGCTCGCTCCGTAGACGACCACGGGCCGTGTGTCAGACATGCTCCTTCTCCGTGTCTTCGGAGCGCGCCCGGGAGCGCGCGTAGGCGGCGAACGGCTCGATCGAGGCGGGGTCGACGAGCATGTCGCGGCTGACCACCTCGGCGACGGGCGTCCCCGTCAGGATGCGCTTCACGGGCAGCTCGAGCTTCTTGCCCGTGAACGTACGCGGGATGGCGGGGACGGCGACGATCGCGTCCGGCGCGTGCCTCGGGGAGAGAGCGGCTCGTAGCTCTCCCTTGATCCGCCTCTCGAGCTCGCCGTCGAGCTCGACCCCGGGGCGCAGCACGACGAACAGGAGTAGCTCGTCCGACTCCTCGAGGTGCACGACCAGGCTGTCGAGCACGACGTCGAGCTCCTCGATCACCGAGTAGAGCTCGCTCGTCCCGAGGCGAACCCCGCCCCGGTTGAGCGTTGCGTCGGAGCGGCCCGTGATGACCGAGCTGCCGTGGTCGGTGAACACGATCCAGTCGCCGAAGCGCAGCACGCCGGGGAAGTGGTCGAAGTAGGCGGCGCGGTAGCGCACGTCGCCGGGGTCGTTCCAGAAGCGCACCGGCATCGACGGCATCGGCTGCCGGATGACGAGCTCGCCCAGCTCGCCGACGACCGGCTCCCCGTCGACGGAGTAGGCGGCCGAGTCGACCCCGAGGCACCGGCCGGACATCTCGCCCGCGTAGACCGGAAGCAGCGGGCAGCCCTGCACGATGCCCGTGCACACGTCGGTGCCGCCGCTCCCGAGGTTGACGAACACGTCCTTCCCCAGCTCGCGGTACAGCCACTCGTACCCCTCGACCGGCAGCGGCGACCCGGCGGCGCCGATCGAGCGGATCGACGTGAGATCGAGAGCCGAGGGCCGGATCCCGTCCTTGCGGCACGCGAGCACGAACGCCGGGCTGAGCCCGAGCATCGTCGGCTTCGTCTCCTCGGCGAGCCGCCACTGGAAGCCGAGGTCCGGCCACGCGGGATTGCCATCGATCATCACGATCGACGCCCGGAGAAGCAGCGTCGAGGCGAGCGCGTTCCACATCATCCACGCCGTCGTCGTGAACCACTGGAGCCGGTCGCCCGGGCGGATGTCCCATGAGAGCGCATGGTTCTTGGAGTGCTCGAGCAGGATCCCGCCGTGCCCGTGGACGATCGCCTTGGGGAGGCCGGTGGTGCCCGGAGGAGAAGAGGACGTAGAGCGGATGGTCGAACGGGACCGGCTCGAACTCGAGCGGCGAGAGCTCGGCCAGGAGCTCGTCCCAGCCGAGCGTCCCTGGGAGGGAATCGCCCGGGCCGCCCCCATACGCCACATGCACCACGGCCTCGAGGCTCGGAAGCTCCTCGCGGACGGCGGCCACCTGCTCACGACGGTCCACGTACCGGTCGCCCCAGCGATAGCCCGCAACGGCGAGCAGCACCTTCGGCTCGAGCTGGCCGAGGCGGTGGAGGACGCTGCGAGCGCCGAACTCCGGCGGACAGGTCGCCCAGACGGCGCCGAGGCTGGCGGTGGCGAGGAAGGCGACGAGCGTCTCCGGAATGTTCGGGAGGTAGGCGACGACGCGATCGCCCGGTCCGATCCCGAGCCGTCGCAGGCCGGCGCGGGCTCGGGCGACCTGCTCGCGGAGCTCTCCGAACGTGACCTCGCTCGGTCCTCGCGACTGCGAGCGGGCGACGACCGCGACGGAGCCGGCATCCTCGTCGCGCCCGAGCATGTGCTCTGCGTAGTTGAGGCGGGCGCCCGGGAACCACTTCGCCCCCGGCATCTCTCGCGAGCCGAGCACCCGCTCATACGGGGTGTGCGCCTTGATCTCGAAGAAGTCCCAGAGCGACGCCCAGAAGCCTTCGAGGTCCTCGACCGACCATCGCCACAGCGCTTCGTAGCCGGCGAACTCGAGGCCTCGCTCGCTCCGGAGCCAGCGGAGGTACCGCCCGAGCTCCGACTGCTGCGCGAGCTCCGGCGGCGGCGTCCACAGGACTTCCCCCTGAGCCGTCATGGCACGAGCACGGCGCGGCCGGTGACCTCCCCGCCGCGCAGCCGGTCGAGCACGTCGTTCACGTCGTCGAGGCGGTGGGTCTCCGTCCGCAGCACGATCTGGCCCCGGCCGTGCAGCTGCATGAGCTCCCACAGGTCGATCCAGTTCCCCACGAGGTTGCCCTCGATGCCGAGATCCTGCGCGACGAGGGCGACCGACGGGACGCTCACGGTGCCTCCGTAGCCGACCGCCGAGTACAGGCCGCCCTTGGCCAGCATCTCGACGCCGGCGGCGTGCGTCTCGTCGGTACCGACGAAGTCGACGACGGCGTCGACGCCGGCGCCCCCGGAGAGCTCGCGCACCTCGCCCGCGACCCCCTCTCGCTCCCCGATCACCTCGTCGGCGCCGAGCTCGGCCGCAAGCCGCCGCCGCCGCTCGTCGGTGTCGATCGCGACGACCGTCGACGATCCGAGGGACTTCACGAGCTGCAGCGCGATGTGCCCGACGCCGCCCACCCCGATCAACGCGACCGTGCTGCCCGGCCCGAGCCTCGGCAGTAGCTTCTTGACGGCGTGCATCGCCGTCACGCCGGCGTCCGCATGGGGTGCGACGTCGACCGGCTCGACCCCGGCGGGGAGCGGGACGAGGGACCGCTCGTCGACGAGGACGAACTCGGCGAAGCCACCGTCGCGCGTCAGCCCCGTGAACCCGTGGCGTATGCAGTGCATGTCGCGGCCGCGGCGGCATGGCACGCAGACCCCGCAGGTGTAGGCCGGGTAGACGAGCACTGCGTCGCCCACGGCCGCGGCCGTCACGCCGTCGCCGACCGCATGCACCCAGCCCGCGTTCTCGTGGCCGAGCACGACCGGCGGGCGCAGGCCGGCAGGTTCCATCAGCCCGTCGATCGCGTGCAGGTCGGTCGCGCACACGCCGGCGCCGCCGACTCGCACGACGACGTCCCTGGGGCCCCCAGGCTCGGGAACCGGCCGGTCGACGAGGTCGAGCGGCCGGTGGTATTCGGCGAGCAGCGCGGCTTTCACGCCAGGTAACCACCCGGGTCGGCGTGGAGATGGTCGGCGAGCCGAGTCGCGAGCGCCATGATCGTGAGGGACGGGTTCACCGAGAGCGTGCGTGGGACCAGCGAGCCGTCGCCGACGAAGAGCCGCTTCACCTCGTGGGACTCGCCGTTCCGGTCGACAGCCGAGCGGGCCGGGTCGTCCCCCATGCGGGCACTGCCCTGGACGTGGGTCGAGGCGAGGCCGGTCCAGAGGACCTCACGTGCGCCTGCCGCTTCGAGGACGCGGCGTGAGAAGTCGAGTGCGGCGTCGATCCGGGCGCGCTCCACGGGCTGGAAGTCGATTTCGAACCGCTCGCCGCCGTCGTCGCCGACTGCGACGGCGCCGTTGTTCTCGTCGTTCACCATCGCGAGGATCCCAGCCCAGTGGCGGAACTTCCCGACCGCGTCGACGAGACGCGGGCCCCAGAGCGGCCCGTTCTCGTCGCCCAGCGTGGTCGCGAAGGAGATCGGGTCCTGGATCGTCGTCGCCTCGACGACGAAGCCGCCGTCCTCGTCGTGCTGGTGGTCCATGCAGTGGGCGCTGATCGGGTAGACCATGTGTGCGTCCTGCGGCTCGTCGAAGAGCCCGTACACGAGCCGCACGGGGTGCACGCCGAGGTGCCGCCCGATCGCCGGGCCCGTCAGGCCCGAGCGGATCAGGAGCTGAGGCGTGTTGAGCGCGCCGCCGGCGACCACAACGACCCCCGCGCACACGTTGTGCGTCCCGTCCGCGTCCGTATAGGAGACGCCTGTCGCCTCCCCGCCCTCGACCTTGACCTGCTCCACCGTCGCATTCGCCCGCAGCTCGAGCAGTTCGCGGGCCCACGCGTCGGCGATGTAGGTGTTCGCGGTCGACTTGCCGGCGTTCGTCGGGCAGCCCTGGAGGCAGGAGCCGCAGCTCATGCAGTTGCCGTCGGTGTAGGACTGCACGGGCTCGAGCTCGGCCCCGAGCGCGTGGAATCCCTTCTCGACCGTGTACACGCTCCGCCGCCAGTCGCTCCGTTCGCGAACCCCGAGCACCTGCTCGACCCGGTCGTAGTACGGAGCGAGGTCGCCGGTGCCGAACGGCTCGCCCCGCTCGTTCGTAAGCCCCGTTGCGGGGTGCCACTTCGCGACGTCCCGCTCGTGCGCGCGGAGCGCGACCTTCGTGTTGATGGTCGTCGTGCCGCCGACGCAGCGCCCGGCGAGGAACGCGAGCATCTCTCCGTTCCCGAGGTGGGCGAGCCGCAGCGGCCAGAACAGGTCGTGCGTCGCCTTCGCCTCCCAGCGGGTGAAGTCGGCCGCCGTCAGGTGGGGCCCGGTCTCCAGCAGGAGGACGTCGCGGCCGCGCTGGGCGAGCTCGCCCGCGACTACGCCCCCACCCGCGCCCGATCCGACGACGACGACCTCGAACTCCTCCTTCATGCGATTCCCAGGTAGGACCAGTCCTTGGCGAGACGCGTCGCCAGCGGGCTCGCGAAGTCGATCTCCGCCCAGGCGCCGGGGCCCGGTGCCCCCGGCGCGACGAAGTCGCTGTAATACGCCTCGACGGCGAGCGAGCGCACGAAGGCGAACTCGGCCGTGTGCGCGTGGCTCCCGAGCGCCTCCGCGCCATTCGCGGCGGCTGGGGCCAGCGCGTCGATCGCCGCGAGCGCATGCTCGCGCACGGCGGGCGGCATCCCGGCCAGGAGCGCGTCGACGTACACGACGGGACCGACGCGGCCGGAGCCGGGCACGATCAGCTCGCACAGCTGCTCGACCGCTGCCGCCCGCTCTGCATCGAGCGTCCTGAGAGCGCTCATAGGCCGGCCCTCAGTCGCCGGCGGCCTGCTCCGCGGCAGCCTTGCCGGGGGTCAGGTAGGCGGAATGGAGGACGTCGGGGTTGTGACGGAGCTCCTCTGCGGTTCCCTGGTAGCGGATTCGCCCGTCCTCGAGCACGTAGGCCGATCTGGCGAGCGAGAGCGCCAGGTAGGCGAACTGCTCGATCAGGAGCACGCCCGTGCCCGAGTCGGCGACCGACTGGATTGTGGGCACGAGGCGCTTCACGACCACCGGCGCGAGGCCCAGTGAGAGCTCGTCGATCAGGAGGACCTTCGGGCGGGAGACGAGCGCCTGGGCGAGCACGAGCATCTGCTGCTCTCCGCCCGACATGAGGCTCGCCTGCGACTGGAGGCGCTTCTCGAGCTCGGGGAAGAGCTCGAGCGCGCGTGCAATCCCGGCCTTCTTCTGGTTGCGTGGAAGCGCGAAGGTGGCCACGCGTAGGTTGTCCTCGACCGTGAGGCGCGGCAGCATGCGCCTCCCCTCGGGCACGACCGCGACTCCGGCCGCGCGGATCCGCTCGGGCGAGCGGCGGGTCAGGTCGAGGTCCCCCAGCAGAACACGGCCGCCGCTCGGACGCAGGACTCCGGCGACGGCGAGCACGAGCGTGGACTTGCCCGCGCCGTTGGCGCCGAGCAGCGTGGTCACCTCTCCGGGCGGGATCTCTAGGGAGACGTCCTGCACGACCGGATGGCCGCCGCGCGGCACGCTCAGGCCCTCGAGCCGAAGCGCGGCCTTCGCACCGTTCGCGCTCACAGCTCCTCCTCTGTGCCGAGGTACGCCTTGATCACGTGCTCGTCGCGCAGCACCTCGGCGGTCGGGCCCGAGGCAATGAGCTTGCCGAAGTCGAGGACGGCGGTGGTCTCGCAACAAGACGAGACGAGGGTCATGTCGTGGTCGACGAGGATCACGAGCGCGCCGAACTCGTGCGGGATCCGCTGGATCAGCTCCGAGAGGTGACGGGTCTCCTGTTCCGGGAGCCCCGCGGCGGGCTCGTCGAGCAGCACCACTCTGGGCCGGCCGACGACGGCACGGGCCACCTCGAGTAGCCGTCGCTCGCGCGCGCCGAGCGTGCCCGCCTTGGCCGCAGGCGAGACGTCGAGCCCGGCGAACTCGATGGCGCTCAGCACGGCCGAGCGCCGCGTGGAGCGGCCATCGCGAGAGTGCTCGTGGATCATCGCGACGTTGTCGAACACCGAGAGCCTCTCGATCGCCTGCTCCGTCTGGAAGGTGCGGCGAAGCCCCCACCGCGCCCGCCTGTAGTCGACCATCTTCAGGAGGTCCTCGCCGAAGGCGCGGATCGAGCCGGAGGCCGGCTTGACGAACCCTGAGAGCACGTTGAAGAATGTGGTCTTGCCCGCTCCGTTCGGCCCGATCAGGCCGCAGGCGCCGTCCGGGAACGTCACGCTCATGTCGTCGATCGGCACGACGCCCGCGAAGCGCACGGTGAGCCCTTCGACCTCGATCACGTCGCCTCCCGCTTCCGCAGCGGCGTAGACAGCAGATGCCAGAGCCTCGCCAGGTCCTTCGGCACCTGGTCGGCGAGGCCGCCGGGAGCCGTCAGGAGCACCTGCAGGAGCCCGGCGCCGAAGATGATCAGGAGGAAGTTCGTGTTGACGCTCCACTCGGCCTGGAAGATGAAGGGCACGAGCTGCATGAAGGTCCCGGCCACTACGGCTCCCCAGAGGCTGAAGATGCCGCCGATCAGCACGACTGCGAGCAGGATCAGCGAGTCCTGGATCGGGAAGCCGTAGATCGTGGGCTGGCCGAGCTGCGAAGCCAGCAGGCCACCGGCGACACCGGTCATGAACGACGCGAGCGCGAACGCCCAGAGCTTGTACAGCGTGATGTTCACGCCGGCCGCGAGCGCGGCCGGCTCGCTCTCCCGGATCGATGCCCAGGCACGTCCAGCCTTGCTCGCGAGATGCACGAGAGCGAGCAGGAACATGAGGGCACAGACGACGACCACGTACCGGTAGTACGCCGTGTCGCCCGAGGCGCCGGCCGGCCGGCGGACAGGCGCCAGGCCCGTGATGCTGATGCTCGAGGTGTGACCGGTGAAGCCGCCCCCGCCGTTCGGGAAGTTGATCGCCGTCAGGAAGATGTTCACGGCACCGGCGAACATCAGCGTGATCAGGGCCAGGTAGAGGCCGGAGAGCCGGAGCGCCGGTAGCCCGACGAGCACCCCAATCCCGCAGGTGATCGCTCCGGTGACGAGAAGCAGGACCGGGAACGGGAGGTGGAATGCGTAGTTGAGGCGTGTCGCCGTCCAGGTTCCGATCGCAAGGAGGCCGATCTGGCCGAGCGAGATCATGCCGACGCGCCCGTACAGGACCCCGAGACCGGCGGCGACGACCGAGTAGATGGCGACGCTCGTGTAGGTCTTGACCCAGTCCGATCCCGTCACCGCGGGCAGGACGAACATCACCACGACGAGGAACACGGCGATCGCGACCGCGCGCCCGCCGGCGCCGCGACCGACGTTGAACGTCCACCGTTCGCGCCCGAACCCGTCCTCTGTCGTTGCCGAGGTGGTGCTCACCGGTGCTACTGCGCCGCCCGCGACATGGTGACGACACGCGTGCGCGAGAGCCAGAGCAGAGCGATGATCGACAGCACGAACGGCGTCGCCGCCCGGTACTCGGTCACCCTTCCGAAGGGCGTCAGGAGCCCCTGGACGAGCCCGACCGTGAGCCCTCCGGCGAGCGTCGCCCAGAGCGACTGGAGCCGGCCGATGAGCGCCGCCGCGAGCGACGAGATCACGAGGAACGTGAGCGCCACGTAGTCGAGCGAGGTGTAGAGGTCGGCGAGCAGCAGGCCCGCCATCCCGCAGACGAGCCCGGAGCCGAACCACGCCGTCGCCTCCACCCGGCGGACGGGAACGCCGAGCGTGGCGGTGATCTCACGGTCGTTCGCGACCGCCCGGTACGCGGTCCCGAGGCTCGTGCGCCGCAGGAAGACCGTCGTGGCGGCCGTGAGCACGATCGCGAACACGAGCGCCAGGATCTGCGTGAGGCTGACGCTCGCGCCCCAGATCGTCCAACGGTGGGTCGACGTGGGGAGGGTCATGAAGCGGACGAACGCCCCGCCCGCCGGAGCCCGCCAGCCCATGATCCCGAGCAGGATCAGTGCCAGGGCGAGCGTCCCCATCATCTTCACGAGCGGATCCCGCTTCGCGAACGCGGGGCCGAAGAAGGCCCCGTAGGCGAGGTTGACGACGCCGCCGAAGAGCACGCACGTCAGGTAGGCGATCCACTGGTTGACGCTCGTGTGGTGGATCATCCAGTAGGCGATCAGGGCGCCCGCGGCACCAACGGCGCCGAAGGCGACGTTCAGCACGCCGGTCGTCTGGTACAGGACGACGATGCCGACCCCGGAGAGGGCATATGCCCCGCCGAGCGCAAGGCCGAACACGACGTACGGCTTGAGCGACTGCCACTCGACGCCGAACAGCGCGAACCCGACGATGCTGTGCATCGCTACCACGGACGCCCCGATCTCGTATCTACTGTCGTTACCAGCCGGCTCTCGGACTCTCCTAGCCGACCAGCTTGTACTTCTTCTCCCAGGCGAGCGTCTGGGCGATCTGCGGGTCGACGTTCGTCGGCAGAGCCTTGCACCCCTGGACCTGCGTCACCTTCCCGCCGTTGTAGGTCACGGTGATGTCGGCGTTGTTCGGGATGTGGTAGGGGATGTTGCCGACGTAGAACGGCTTGCAGAGCATGTCGGTCTTCTGGTCGACCAGCCCCTTCACGGCGGCGTTGTACGACGCCGGGGTGATCGCGCCCTTGATGCTGAGGAGCGCGGCGACGGCCTCCTTCGCGTCGAGGTAGCCGAACTGCCCGAACGCCTGGATCGCGATCTTGGGCGTGTACTTCGCGTTGACCTGCAGGTAGAGCGTCTCGTCCGGACCGGTCGAGTCGAGGTTCGCCAACTCCTGGTTGATGAAGATCTTGTTGTCGAACGCGCCGAACTGCCCGGCCATGGCCGTGTTGGCGATCGGAGTGGACGAGCCCCACATGACCTTGTCGACGACGCCCTGCGAGATTGCCGCCTGCAGGAACGCTGGCGCGGTGTCCGGCGTGAAGTCGAGGATGATCGCGCCGTTGTCACCGGCCGCCTGGATCATCGACGTCAGCTGGGAGTTGGCGTCGGTGACCGGAAGCACGGTGGGGTAGATCTTGTACGAGATCCCCGCCTGCTTCGCCATCTTCGGCAGGAACCCGTCGGCGTAGGGCGAGAGGGTGCTCGGCGAGGCGATGACGATCGACTTCGCCCCGTGCGCGATCAGGTACTGGGCGGCGTTCATGTTGCTGTAGCGCGGCCCCATGTTCACCTCGGCGTAGGACGGGGTCGAATAGCACTCCGCCTGCACGCCGGCGCCGAGGACGATGAAGCCCTTGGACTTGTAGTACTTCCAGTTCGTCCCGCACTCGCCGAAGCTCGTGTTGCCGACGATGCCGACGACCTTGTCGCTCTCGACCAGCTTGCGGGCGAGCGCGGCCTCGTGGGTCGGGTTCAGGTCCTCGGTGTACTGGATGTACTGGATCGGGCGGCCGTTGATTCCGCCGTTGTCGTTCACGCACTGGAAGTACGCGGCAGCGAGCTTCGCAACCGTGGTGAAGTCGACGCCCGGGATCAGCATGTTCAGCGCGCCGATCTTGATCGGGGCGCCTGTTGCCTTCTTGCCGGTGCCCATACCGCAGACGGCCTTCGTCGCGCTGGCCTTGCCGGATCCCACCGGCGCGGCCGACGTCCTCGCACCCGCGCTCATCGCCGCGACGGCGGCGAGCAGGGCGATCGCGCCGACGGCCGCGACGGCAACCCCGGCGGTCACCTTCCTGGATCTCATTCACTTCCTCCTTCTGTAGCCCCCAAGGACACAGGTCTGGGCCGTGTGTGTTGCGGCTGGATCGCTCGCAGGGGGGCCGCCTCCAACACGGTGCGCGCATGCTAAGGCGCCGGTCCACCGGGAGTCAACCAGGTGTCGCAATATCTGGAACATTCGTCGCATAACCGGAACATCCCGCTCGGGCAGCGTGCGGCTCGGTACGGTGGCGCCGTGATCGACGTCGCCGCCCTCACCGCCATCGACGTACACGTGCACACCGAGCGCACGCGCTCGGGGCACGACCCGATGCCCCCGGAGCTACGCGCGGCGTCGGCGCGATACTTCGGGAGCGCCGGAGAGCTGCCGACCGTGGACGATGTCGCCGCCTACTATCGTGAGCGGCGGATCGCCGCAGTCGTGTTCACGGTCGACTGGGAAGCCCGGAGCGGCATCCCGCCGATCCCGAACGAGGAGATCGCCGACGGCGCCGCGGCGAACGCCGACGTGCTGATCCCGTTCGCGAGCGTCGACCCCGGCCGGCGCGACGCGGTCGAGCGAGCGCGCCGCCTGATCGACGACCACGGCGTCAGGGGCTTCAAGTTCCATCCCAACCTCCAGGAGTTCTTCCCGGACGACCGCGCTGCCTATCCTCTGTACGAGGTGATCGCCGAGGCCGGGCTGCCGGCGCTCTTCCACTCGGGACACAGCGGCATCGGCACGGGCCTCCCGGGCGGCGGCGGGCTGCGGCTCAAGTACTCGAACCCGATGTGCCTCGACGACGTGGCCGCCGACTTCCCCGACCTCCAGGTCGTTCTCGCGCACCCGTCCTTCCCGTGGCAGGACGAGGCGATCTCGGTGTGCTTGCACAAGACGAACGTCTGGATCGACCTCTCGGGCTGGTCGCCGAAGTACTTCCCGCCGCAGCTCGTCCAGTACGCGAACACCCTGCTGCGGGAGAAGGTCCTCTTCGGCTCCGACTTCCCGCTCCTCACCCCGGACCGCTGGCTGTCGGACTTCGAGCAGGCCGCCTTCCGCGAGGAGGTCCGGCCCCTGATCCTCAAGGAGAATGCGGCGAGGCTGCTCGGGCTCGCCGCGGCGCCGTGACGACCCGCACCTCCCCTCCCTTCCGGGCCGACCACGTCGGCAGCCTCCTACGGCCGGCGCGCCTCGCCGCGGCGCGCGCCGACCACGCAGCCGGGCGGCTCGACGCGTCCGCTCTCCGAGCGGTCGAGGACGAGGCCATCCGCACGGCGGTGCGCCGCCAGGAGGAGGTCGGGTTGCGGGCGGCCACCGACGGCGAGCTCCGCCGTGCCTCGTGGCACATGGACTTCATCTACCGCCTCGACGGCATCAGCAAGGAGGCCGGGCACATCTCGGTCAAGTTCTTCAACGAGGACGGGGAGATCGAGTTCACGCCGGCCGCTCTGCACGTCGACGGCAAGCTCGGAGTCGCCGAGACGATCTTCGGCGACGACTTCGCGTTTCTCCGAGACACGGTCACGACCGCGGTACCGAAGCTGACGATCCCCTCGCCGAGCATGGTCCACTACCGCGGCGGCAAGGCCGCCGTCGATCCCTCCGTCTATCCGACGCTCGAGGAGTTCTGGGCCGATCTCGCCTCGGCCTACGCCGAGGAGGTCCGGCGACTCGGAGCGCTCGGTTGCACCTACCTCCAGCTCGACGACACGAGCCTGGCGTACCTCAACGACCCGCGCCAGCGCGAGTACGTCGCCTCGATCGGCGGCGACCCCGACCGCCAGCACCTCGAGTACATCCGTCACATCAACGAGGCGCTGGCCCACCGGCCCGCCGGCATGACCGTCACGACGCACATGTGCCGCGGCAATTTCCGCTCGTCGTGGTCGGCGGCAGGCGGCTACGACTTCGTCGCCGAGGCGCTGTTCAACGAGCTCGAGGTCGACGGCTTCTTCATGGAATGGGACGACGAGCGGTCGGGGGGCTTCGAGCCGCTCCGCTTCGTGCCGAAGGGGAAGCAGGTCGTCCTCGGCCTCGTGACCACCAAGCGCGGCGAGCTCGAGGCGAGGGACGGGCTCGTGCACCGGATCGAGGAGGCCTCCCGCTACGTCGAGCTCGACCAGCTCTGCCTCTCCCCCCAGTGCGGCTTCGCCTCGACCGCAGAGGGCAACGAGCTCGCCGAGGAGCAGCAGTGGGCGAAGCTCCGCCTCGTCGTCGAGGTCGCCGGCGAGGTCTGGGGCGAGTCCTAGACCGTCTCGAGGCCGACGTAGTTCTCGGCGAGGCTCCGCGCGGCGGCCTCCGAGGTGGTGACGTACCGAAGCTGCGAGAGCCGGAGCCGGAGGTCGAACGGGTCATCGCCGGGCGGACGGTGCAGCATCGAGGTCATCCACCACGAGAAGTGCTCGGCGCGCCATACCCGGCGCAGGCACTCGCGCGAGTACCCCTCGAGCAGGGCGTCGCTGCCGGTGCGGACGCGGTGGACGATCGCCTCGGCGAGCACCTGCACGTCCGCCATGGCCAGGTTCAGGCCCTTGGCCCCGGTCGGGGGCACGATGTGCGCGGCGTCGCCGGCGAGGTAGAGTCGCCCGTGCTGCATCGGCTCGACGACGAAGCTCCTCATGCCGGTGACCCCCTTTTCGAGCACCGGGCCTTCGCGCAACGTCCAGCCGTCGAGCCCGGTCCGGAGCTGGAGCTCCTCCCAGATGCGGTCGTCGGCCCAACGAGCGACATCCTCGTCGTGGTCGACCTGGATGTAGTAGCGCGAGAGCCGCGGCGAACGAAGAGAGAGGAGGGCGAAGCCGCGGTCCGAGTGGGCATAGACGACCTCGTCCATCGAGGGCTCGACCTCGGCGAGGATCCCGAGCCAACCGAAGGGGTAGTCGCGCTCGAAGCTTCGGAGCACTCCCGGGGGGATCGACCGGCGGCAGATGCCGTGGAAGCCGTCGCATCCGGCGAGGACGTCGCACTCGAGCTCCCGCGCCCCCCCATCGTGGACGAAGCTGACACGCGGCCGATCGGTCGCCAGGTCGTGCACCCGACGTCGCCGGCCTCAAAGAAGAGTGGCAGCCGGCTCGCGACGCGCGCACCGATCAGATCCTTGACGATCTCCGTCTGGCCGTAAATCACGATCGAGCGTCCCGTCAGCTCGCGGAGCGCCAAGCGGTGACGCTCGCCCTCGAACTGGAGGTTGACCCCGTCGTGCACGATCCCCTCGCGTTCGAGCCGGACGCCGACACCGATCTCGCGGAGCAGGTCGGCGTTCCGCTGCTCGATCACACCGGCGCGGATCCGCTGCTCGCAGTACTCGCGGCTGCGCGCCTCGACGACGACCGACTCGACCCCCTCGGTCTCGAGGATCCGCGCCAGGGTCAGCCCGGCCGGGCCGGCGCCGACGATGCCGACCTCGGTCTTCACTCGCTTTCCGCGAGCACGCTACGCAGCACCTTGAACGCCTGGTTGGCCGCCGGCACGCCGCAGTAGATCGCGCACTGGAGCAAGACCTCCTCGATCTCCTCAGGCGTCATGCCGTTCCGTCGTGCGGCGCGGACGTGCATCGCGAGCTCTTCGAAGTGGCCGTGCGCCACGAGCGCCGTCAGCGTCACCGCGCTGCGCGTCTTGCGGTCGAGCCCGGGTCGTGCCCAGATCTCACCCCACGCATACCGTGTGATCAGGTCCTGGAAGGCGGCGGTGCGCTCCGTGGTCTCGGCCACCGCCCTGTCCACATGGTCGTCGCCGAGCACCTCGCGGCGGACCTGCATCCCGCGCTCGTGGTCGTCGCTCATTCACTCCTCCCTTCGTACCGGGCGAGAATCCGGTCGGTGAGCTCCTCGGCGGCGCCGAGATACTCCCCTTCGAGCCCGAGCCCGCGCGCCTCGGAATAGAGGTCGTCCGACATGTTCGCGCGCATCCGGGCCGGGTCGACCTCGAGGCCCGCGAGGCACTCCCGGGCGGCTGCAGCCGCGCCGCCGGCGTAGGCCAGCGACGCCGAGAGCGCGGGCCACTCCGCCTGCCAGGCCCCGGCGGCACGCTCGAGCTCGTAGTCGCCGGACGTGAGCACCGAGACGTTCGCGTGCACGAGCCGTGCGCACGAGCGGGCAACCACGGCTCGGGCAGGGTTCCGCTTGTGCGGCATCGTCGAGGAGCCGCCCCCGCTGCCCTCCGCCACCTCTCCCACTTCCGCCTGGGCGAGCAGGACGACGTCGAGCCCGATCTTGGCGCATGCGGCCGCGGTCGCTGCGAGCGCGCCCGCGAGCTCGGAGACGGGCGCCCGGTTCGTGTGCCACGGAGCGAGCGGCTCGTCGAGGCCGAGCTCGTTCGCGAGGCGCGCCGCCACCTCGAGCCCTTCCGTGCCGAAAGCGGCGAGTGTCCCGGCAGCGCCGCCGAGCTGAGCCGGGTACCGCAGGGTCGCCAGGCGGTCCCGGGCGTCGAGGAGCCCGGCGAGCCAGAGGGCCGCCCTGTAGCCGAACGTGGTCGGCACCGCCTGCTGCAGGAGGGTCCGCGCCGCGGCCGGAGTCGAGCGGCGCGCCCGGGCCAGCCGGGCGCACTCCGCCGCAGCGCCGGCGAGCTCCCCGGAGACGAGCGAGATCGCGTCCCGGGCGACCAGCATCGCAGCCGTGTCGAGTACATCCTGGCTCGTCGCTCCCCGGTGCGCCTCCGGGCCCGCCCGCTCGCGAAGCGCCCGGACGAGGGGGACAACCGGGTTCCCGTCGGCACGACCCTCCTCGGCGAGCCGCTCGATGTCGTAGCGCGCCGGATCGAACGCGTCCTCCTCGAGCTCCACGTCCCGCGCGCGCCCCAGAGCCTGCTCGACCCGAAGCATCGCCTCGAGCCAGGCGGTGTCCGACACCGCCGCCTCGAGCGCCACCGGCACGAACAGCCGCTCGAACGTCATCAATGCTCGAAGAAGACGGTGGCCCGGGCGCCCTGCATCCGGATGTCGAACCGAAGCGCACCGTCCTCGGCCACCCCGACGAGCGTCTCGCGCTCCTCCTCGGACAGCGAGGCGAACACGGGGTCGGCCTCGTTCCGCTCGTCCGGGAAGTAGATGCGCGTCAACTGGTGGCGGAGCAGGCCGCGCGCGAAGACGTAGACGTCGAAGCGAGGACTCTCTCCCGGCCGCGCCGCCGGCTTGGTGACCGTGAACGCGAAACGCCCCTCGGAGTCGGTGCCGCTTCTCGCCCAGCGCTCGCCGTCCCAGATCTCGATCATGCCGTCGCCGATCCCCGTCCCCTGCCCATCGAACAAGGCGCCGAGCAGCTGCATGGCTCCGGCACCCGCGCGGCTCGCGAGCCGGCTGTCGTCGCGGCGAACGAGGCCGATGACGTAGTACGGGCCGACGGTCTGCGACGGCGTGCTCATCCCTCTCCTCCGATCGGCGTCGTGCGCCGTCCGCCGCGGCCGAGCACGATGTCCCACTCGAAGGCCAGCGCCCAGTCAGGCCGGCTCTCGGCGAGGTCGAATCTCGAGACGAGGAGCGCGCGAGACTGCGGGTCGCGAACGGAGTTGAAGATCGGGTCGTACGGGAAGAGCGGGTCGCCGGGGAAGTACATCTGCGTCACGAGCCGCTCGGTGAACGCGCGACCGAAGATCGAGAAGTGGATGTGCGCAGGACGCCACGCATTCGGGTGGTTCCCCCATGGGTAGGCGCCCGGCTTGATCGTCACGAAGCGGTAGCGCCCCTCGCCGTCTGTGAGGACGCGCCCGCCGCCGCTGAAGTTCGGGTCGAGCGGCGCCGGATGGTCGTCCACCTGGTGCCGGTACCGCCCCGCGGCGTTCGCCTGCCACAGCTCGAGCAGCGCGCCGCTGATCGCCCGGCCGTCCTCGTCGGCGACACGGCCGTGCACGACGATCCGCTCGCCGAGGGGCTCGCCGTCGTACTGTCGCGTCAGATCGGCGTCCCCAGGCTCGAGCGCCTGTTCGGCGAACACCGGCCCGGCGAGGTCGTGGAACTCCTCCGGCAGCGGAACCAGAGGGCGTCCTGGAGCACGCCACCGCGTCGAGCGGTACCCCGGGTAGTCCACCTGGACCTCGGCGCCGAGAGACGGGTCATCGGGGAGGACGACCGGGCCCTCATACGGATCGGTGCTCAGACATCTCCTTTCGTGCGGAGTGACCGTAGCGCGTCGAGCTCACGGTCCGAGGGGGCCTCGGTCTCGCCGAGGTCGTCGGCGATGCGGAGGCCCCACCCCGTCGCCTCGGTGACCTTCTCCGGGTCGACACCAGGGTGGACGCGCGTCAGCGACAGCTCTCCGTCCCGCGGCTCGAGGACGCCGAGGTCGGTGACGACGACGCGGACACGGTCGCCGAGGCTCGTCGTGAAGTCGAGCTCGTCCACGAACGAGCGCGTCGTCTGCCGCATCATCACGAAGACGTCCTCGACGTCGAGCGCGATCTCCGGGGCGCCACCGCCGCCGGGCAACCTCACCGCCGGGTGCTCGTAGTCGCCGATCACGGTGCTGTTGAGGTTCCCGTGCCTGTCGATCTGCGCCGCCCCGAGGAACCCGACGTCGATGCGCCCGCCCTGGAGCCAGTACGCGAACATCTCGGGCACCGGGACGACGGCGTCGGCCGTCTCTGCGAGCTCGCCGTCGCCGATCGAGAGCGGCAGCTCCGCCGGCTTCGCGCCGATCGTGCCGCTCTCGTAGATGAGCACGCAGCGGGGCGCGTGGGTGCGGCGCGCGAGGTTGGCGGCAAGGCTCGGCAGGCCGATCCCGACGAAGCAGACCGTTCCGTCGTCGAGACGGCGAGCGGCCTCGACGGCCATCATCTCATCGGCGGTGTAGGTACTCATCCGCCCGCCGCTCAGACGGCGACGGGGTCGCGGAGGCTCTCGTGGTACCCGGCGACGTCTGCCGTCTCGAGGACGCGCCGCTTCATCCACGCGAGGAACGTGTCGCGGTCGCGGCTGATCGTGTCCCAGCCGCGGTAGAAGACGTTGTCCCGGTCGTAGTAGCCATGTGCGTATGACGGATGCGCCCCTCCGGGCGCGGCGCAGACGGCGGTCACGACCCACGAGGGGAGGACCACCGCGCCTGGAACGGGGGTCAGCTCGTCGACGATCTCCTCGACGGTGACGATCGCGCACCGCGACGCCAGCACGGTCTCCTTCTGCACGCCGAGGATCCCCCAGAGCTGCACGTTGCCGTTCCGGTCGGCCCGCTGGGCGTGGACGATCCCGACGTCGGGACGGTGGGCGGGCACCGCAGCGAGCTCCTCGCCGGTGAAGGGGCAGGTGACGGTCGCGACCCGCGTGCGTGGCGGGAGGTCGCCGCCGCGATAGCCGCGCAGGACGCCGAACGGCAGGTTCGCCGCGCCGGCGGCGTAGGCCGCGGCCATCCCGGCGTGGGAGTGCTCCTCGAGCTCGAGCGGGCCCGGCCAACCGTGCTCGACCGCGTCCCGGAGGCGGTGCAGCGAGCCCACGCCGGGGTTGCCGCCCCAGGAGAAGACGAGCTTCCGCGCGCAGCCCATCCCGATCAGCTGGTCGTAGATCACGTCCGGGGTCATCCGGACGAGCGTGAGCTCCCGCAGCCCTTGCCGGACCAGCTCGTGGCCGGCTGCGTGCGGGATCAGGTGCGTGAAGCCCTCGAGCGCGACGGTGTCGCCGTCGTGCACGTGGAGGGCAACTGCTTCGCTGAGCGGGACGATCGGCACGGCGCCCCTAGAAGGGGAACGGATGCCCCTCGCCGCGCATCGTCACCCAGCGGAGCTCGGTGAACTCGTCGACGACCGCCTGCCCACCGAATCGCCCGAAGCCGCTGTCCTTGACCCCGCCGAACGGCATCTGAGGCTCGTCCGCGACCGTCTGGTCGTTGACGTGCACGATGCCCGAGTCGATGCGCTGCGCGAGGGCGAAGCCCCGTTCGCGGTTGCTCGTGATGATCCCGGCGCTCAGCCCGTACGTGGTGGCGTTCGCGCGTTGCACGGCCTCGTCGGCGTCGTCGACCACCTCGATCGAGGCGACCGGGCCGAACGTCTCATGCTTCGCGAACTCCGACCCCGCCGGGACGTCGGTGAGCAGCGTCGCCTGGTAGCAGGGCCCGACGGCGTCCCCGCCCGTGAGCACCCTCGCCCCGTCGGCGACGGCACGGTCGACGCGGCCCTTGACCATCTCGAGCGCGGCCTCGTTGATGAGCGGCCCGATGACGGTGTCGTGCTCCTTCGGGTCGCCGGTCTTCAGGCCCCTGGTCTTCTCGACGAGCCGCTCGACGAACTCGTCCGCGATCGAACGCTCGACCACGATCCGGCGCGTGGACATGCAGATCTGCCCCTGGTGCAGGAAGGAGCCGAACGCGGTCGCGTTGACCGCGTAGTCGAGGTCCGCGTCGCCGAGCACGATCAGCGGGTTGGAGCCGCCGAGCTCGAGAACGACCCGCTTGAGCTGCCTCCCGGCGGCCTCGGCGATCAGCCGCCCGACCGCGCTCGACCCCGTGAAGTTGAGGCGGCGGACGGCGGGGTGCTCGATGATGACGGCGCCGACCGGCCCGGCGTCGCCGGGGGCGTGGGTAACGATGTTCAGCGCGCCTTCGGGCAGCCCGGCCTCCTCGAAGATCTCTCCCCAGAGGAGCCCGCCGCTCCACGGCGACCACTCGGACGGCTTCAGGACGACGGTATTGCCGAGCGCGAGCGGCGCGGCGATGGAGCGCGCGGAGAGGATGAGCGCGGCGTTCCACGGGGCGAACGCCCCGACGACGCCGGCGGGCTTGCGCAGCCCCATGGCGAAGGCCCCCGTGTCGGAGGGGATGACCTGCCCCATGGGCGCGTAGGCGAGCCCGGCGGCCTGGCGGAACAGGTTCGGGACGAAGAACGACTGAAACATCCCGAACCCGAACGTCGCGCCGGTCTCTCGCGCGAGCATCGAGACGACCTCGTCGCGGCGCTCCTCGAGCAGATCGGCGGCCTTGAGGAAGATCCGCTGCCGCTCGACCGGCGGCGCGGCAGCCCAGGCCGCGGCCGACGCCGCGGCGGTCTCCACGGCCTTCGCGGCGTCGTCGGGGCTGCCGGCCGGCGCGGTCGCGACGACCTCGCCGGTGTACGGATCGCGGTCCTCGTAGGTCGCGCCGCTTGCCGCGGGTTCCCATTCGCCGCCGATGAACTGCTTCAACTCGAGTACTGAGGCTGCTGTGGCCATGTGGTTCCTCTCTCGCTCGACTATGGGAACGAGGGCTTGCCGGCCATTGCCCTGCTCCCGCCGGCCCGCGCCCGATCCGTTCGGCTCTCTCCGCGGTGGCTCGAGGCTCCTCGTATCGGCGAGACGGGTGACCCTCGACACTAAAGCGCCCGCTGTCTACCTGTCAAGACACCGTTCCGATCACTCGAACATCGCTGCCCTCACGGGGCAAAGTCGGGCACGGGCGAGACCACAGCCTCGAGCAGGAGCGGCGTTGTCCGGCCGGCGAGCGTCGGCACGATCTCGTCGAGTGCCCGCTCGAGCGCCGCGTGATCGTCGACGCGAAGGGACTCACAGCCGAAGCCGGCGGCGAGTGACTGAATGTCGAGGTGGCGGATCGAGGGCCAGGGCGGCTCGCCGCCCTCGTGCCGGGCAAGGATGTTCATGATCTCGTACCCCCCGTTCGAGAGGATCACGAAGAGCGGGCCCGAGCCGTACTCGACCGCGCTCCAGAGCGCCTGGATCGAGTACATCGCCGAGCCGTCGCCGACGACGGCGACCACCGGGCGGCCCGGGAGCGCGAGCTTGATGCCGGTCGCAGCGGGCAGCGCAAACCCGAGTCCTCCCATCGCCGGCCCGATGTAGCCGAACGGGTCGACCGCGGGCAGCCTGTGGATCATCTCTGGCCGGGTCGAAGGCGTCTCCTCGAACACGACCGCGTCGCGCGGCAGGCGTGCCGCGAGCGCGTCGAAGACATGCCCTGCGGCGAGCGAGGCGCCCGGAGGGGGCGCGCCGAGTGGCTCGGGACGCCAGGCATCCGGCGGCGCAGCCTCGCGGGCCGGAAGCAGGCGGGCGAGCTCGCGGCAGACGGCCGCGACCGGAGCGATGAGCGCGAGCGCGGCCGCGCTGCGGTGCGCCTCGGCGGCGTCGGGGGTGACGACGGCGACGCGCACGCTCGGGCCTGCGAGGCGCCCGTCGCCGTAGATGTACTGCCGGAATGCGGCCGTGCCGAGGCAGAGGACGACGTCGTAACGGTCGAGCGCTTCCCGCAGCCGGGACCGCTCGGCAGGGAGATGGCCTGCGAACAGGCGGTGATCCTGGGGAAAGCCGGACCGCGCGCCGAAGGCCTCCTCCCAGACGGGCGCCGAGAGCCTCTCGGCGAGCTCGGCGATCGCCGCCCATGTGTCGGCGTCGCTTGCGAGGGCGCCGACGACCAGCGCCGGCCGTTCGGCCTCCGCGAGGAGGCCGGCAAGCTCCGAGACCGCGTCGGGGTCCGCGGCACCCGCGCGAACGACCCGGGTGGGTGCCGCGAGCTCCCGCCCGGTGTCCGCAGGAGCCTGCCAGTCGTCCATCGGGACGATCACGAGCGCCGGGCCGCGATGGGTGACCGCTTCGTGCTCTGCGCGCAGGATCGCGTCCGGGACGTTCTGCGCCCGGGCGGGCTGCTCGACCCAGACCGGGTAGTCGCCGGCCAGACCCGCCAGGCGGCCGGTCAGGAACGGCTCGAACGGGATGTGCCGCCTGTCCTGCTGGCCGACGAGCACGACGAGTGGGGCGCGGTTGACCCGTGCCGTCGCCAGCGCGCTGACCGCGTTGCCCAGCCCCGCAGTCGTGTGGAGGATCGCAAGCGCCGGCGCATCCCTGCCGAGGGCGAACCCGGTCGCCATGCCGACCACCGACGACTCGTGGAGCGCGAGGACGAAACGGAGGTCCCCGGGGAGCCCGGTGAGGAGTGGGATCTCCGTCGACCCGGGGTTCGCGAACAGCGTCGTCAGCCCGCGCTCGCGCACGAGGTCGAAGAACACGTCACGCACGGTCGGGGCGCTCATGGGCACGCCAGACACTAGTCCGAGTAACCGGATCGTCGTTCCGACTGTTAGAACACCCGGGTGAGCGTGACGCGGTCGTCCCGCCAGGGCTCGTACTCCCGGTCGCTCGAGCGCGGGCTCGCCATGCTCTCGGCGTTCACGTCGACGCGCCCGCTGATCGGCGTCAGCGAGCTGGCCCGCGAGGTGGGCTTGAGCCGTTCGAGCGCGCACCGCTACATCGCGACGCTCGCCGCCCTCGGCTACCTCGACCAGGACCGGCCGACGCGCAAGTACCGCCTCGGCCCCCGCGTCCTCGACCTCGGCTTCTCGGCGATCAACTCGATGGAGCTCCGTCAGATCGCCCTCCCGAATCTCCAGTCGCTCTCCGACGCCACCGGCCACACCGTGAACATGGCCGTCCTGGACGAGATGGACATCGTCTACATCGAGCGCTGCCGCAGCGCGAGCATCGGGCAGCGCGAGATCGACCTCAACCTCCACGTGGGCTCGCGACTCCCGGCGTACTGCACCTCGATGGGGAAGGTGCTCCTGGCCGGCCTGCCACCGGAAGAGCTCGACCGCCGGCTCGAGGCGATGGAGCTCAGCCGCCGGGGGCCGAACACGATCGTCGGCGTCAGGGCGCTCCTCGGGGAGCTCGGTCGCGTTCGCGAGGAGGGCCTCGCCGTCAACAACGAGGAGCTCGCCTACGGGCTCCGTTCGATCGCGGCACCCGTGCGCGGCTCGAGTGGCGAGGTCGTCGCGGCGATCAATCTCGCCGTGCACCGCTCGCTCGTGTCGATGGAGGACCTGGTCGCGCGGCTCGGCCCGCAGCTCCGGGCGACAGCGGGTGAGATCTCGCTCCGCAGCGGCTACCGGCCGCCGGCGCAAGACGGCTGACCTTCACTATCGTCAAGTCATGGCCGTCATCCCTCGACAGCACGAACAGCTCCTCGCCGGCGGTCGGTGGGTGGATGCGGCCGGCGGTGCGCGCTTCGACGTCACCGATCCCGCAACCGGAGAGGTCGTCGGCTCCGCGCCAGACGCGGGCGCGGAGGACGTCCAAGCCGCGATCGACGCCGCGTCGGCGGCGTTCGAGCCGTGGCGGGGCCTGGCTGCGATCGAGCGCGCCAGGATCCTGCGGCGCTCGGCCGACCTGATCCGCGAGCGGAAGGCCGAGATCGCTGCGGTGATGACCGCCGAGCAGGGCAAGCCGCTCAGCGAGGCCGCAGGAGAGGTCGAGTATGCGGCGAGCTTCTTGGAATGGTTCTCGGGTGAGGCCGAGCGCCTCTACGGGACGATCGTCCCGGCGCAAAATGCCCGCAACCGCGTGCTGGTTCTGCGCCAGCCGGTCGGGGTGACGGCGGCCATCACCCCCTGGAACTTCCCCGCCGCGATGATGACGCGGAAGCTCGGCCCCGCGATGGCGGCCGGCTGCACGAGCATCGTCAAGCCGGCGAGCGCTACCCCGCTCACGGCCGCCCTGATCCTCCGCGCGATCGAGGACGCCGGCGCTCCGCCCGGAGTCGTGAACCTGATCACGTCGCGATCGTCGGGGATGGTCGCCGAGACGCTCTTCGGCGACCGCCGGGTGCGCAAGGTCTCGTTCACCGGCTCGACCGAGGTGGGCAAGGAGCTGATCCGGCTCTCGGCGGGCCAGGTCAAGCGGCTCTCACTCGAGCTCGGCGGGCACGCGCCGTACATCATCTTCGACGACGCGCAGCTCGAGGACGCCGTCGACGGCCTGATCGCGTCGAAGTTCCGGAACGCCGGCCAGACCTGCGTCTGCGCGAACCGCGCGTTCGTGCAGCGCGGCGTCTACGACCAGGTCGTCTCGCTGCTCGCGGAGAAGGTCACGCGCATGGTCGTCGGCCCGGGCGACCGGCCCGGCGTGGACATCGGCCCGCTCATCGACGAACGAGCGCTCGACAAGGTCGCAGGCCACGTCGAGGATGCCGTCCGTCACGGGGCGCGCCTGCTCGCCGGCGGGGAGCGGCTGACCGGCGAGGAGCTCGCGCGGGGCGCTTTCTATGCGCCGACGGTCCTCGCCGACGTGACGCCCGGGATGCTCATCTCACACGAGGAGACGTTCGGGCCGGTCGCGGCGCTCGCGCCGTTCGACACCGAGGACGAGGCGATCGAGCTCGCCAACGACACGGTGTTCGGGCTTGCTGCCTACTTCCACACGCGCGACTACGCGCGACTGCTTCGCGTGGCCGAGCGGCTCGAGTACGGGATCGTGGGCGCGAACTCCGGCCTGATCAGCGCGGCGAACGTCCCGTTCGGCGGCGTCAAGGAGTCCGGTTACGGCCGCGAGGGCGGCGAGGTCGGGATCGACGAGTACGTCGACGTCAAGTACGTGCTCGTCGGAGACGTCGGTTAACGGAACTCGAGCAGGATCGGCAGGTCGTGGGCGTAGTCCTGCGGCTTGAAGCCCGTCGCGTAGACGACGTGCGAGCGGTCGTCGGGGCTGTAGACGAAGAGGACGCTCGAGTGCTCGACCTCGTACCTCGCGACACCTCTCTTCTTCTGCAGGATCGCGGTCGGGACGCCGGCCAGGTGCTCGACGTCGCCGATCTGGCGGAGTGAGCCCGTCAGCCCGACGAAGCTCTTGCCGTAGTGGTTCAGCCAGTTCCGGAGCACCTTCGGCTTGTCGCGCGCCGGGTCGACGGTGACGAAGACGACCGCCACCTGCTTGCGGATGGAGGCGGGCTGCCGGCTCAGGGCGTACTTGACGTAGCTCATCGTCGCCGGGCAGGCATCCGGGCAGTGGGTGTAGCCGAAGAAGAGGTAGGTGAGCTTCCCGCGCGTGGCCTGTGCGAGCGAGTACGGCCGTCCCGACGTATCCATGAGCGTGAAGCTCGGCTTGATCGGGAACGGCTCCGGCACGAGGCCGCGCAGCGTATTCGCCGAGCCTTCTGCCGTCGAGGAAGGCGGAGGAGAAGCGTGCTTCGACGAGCCGCATCCTGCCAGGAGCGCAGCCAGAACGACAGGCAAAACCACCTTGCCGCGCCTCATCGCCCCAAGGGTACAGCGGTGCGCAGGCGCAGGGAACCGGGAGGCTACGGACAGGCGTATAGTGATCTCCCATGAGGTTCGGGAAGGGCGCGCTTTGGCGGGCGCTGCTTCCGGTCGTCGCCGCCGCCGGGATCACCGCGAGCGCGGCCGGGACCCACTCGGCCGTGTCGTCGACCCTCTATGCCGGGTTCGACGCCGACGGGAACATCCGGCTGACGTATGCCGACGGAACGATGATCGGGACGCCGACCCCACCCGGGACCATCGTCCCCACCGGCACCTACACGATCGACCTGAACAACAACGGCCTCGACGACGCGGGCGGCACGCACATCTTCCACCTGCTCGGGCCCGGAGTGAACCTCTCGGCCGGGAACAACCTGTACGCGACGCTCACCTGGACCGCGACCTTCCAGCCGAGCTCGACCTACGTCTATCAGGACGACAACAACCCGACCACCATCCGCGAGTTCTTCGGGACGCCGGGCTCCGGGGCGGGCACGGGCGTGACCTCACCTCCACCGACGGTGACGGCGCCGACGAGCGCCGGGGGCGGCAAGACTCAGAAGCCCGCCTCGCAGGACATCGTCGGCTCGGCCTACGTGCCGCTCCGAGGCGCTCTCGTCGGCACCGTGACCACGTCGGGGGGGTTGAAGCTGACGAGGAACGGCAAACCGGTCACGAGCCTGAAGGCCGGGCGGTACACCTTCCGGGTCACGGACGGTTCCAAGCAGGCGGGCTTCACGGTGCAGGAGATCAAGAAGGGCGCGTTCACGGTCACGACGAGCCCGTTTACCGGGAAGCGCTCGAGGACGCTCACCCTCAGCGCCGGACAGTGGTTCTTCTACCCGAGCTTCGTGGGCAAGAAGACCTACTTCATCGTCACTGCCTAGTACTCGGTCAGAGCAGCTCTGACCGCCTACCCGACGAGTCTAACTTCTACCTACTGACTATTGCGCGCGGTAGGGGCCGGGCGTAGGCTCCACCCCACGTCCGTCGACGCGGTTTCGGGGCACGCACTTTCGGCGTTGCGACGGCGGGCCACTGCGGCAGTCACTGCAGTTTCCCATCTCCACTCTCGGAGGTACGAATGGCGAACAGCATCAAGATCAAGGTGAACGGCCTCACGCACGGCGTCAGTGCCAGCCTTGACACTCCTCTCCTCTACGTCTTGCACAACGAGCTCCACCTGCATGGCCCGCGCTTCGGTTGCGGCCTTGCGCAGTGTGGCGCCTGCTCGGTGCTGCTGGACGGCAAGGAGATCCGCTCCTGTGTGACCCCGGTCGCCGCGGTGAGCGGGAAGAGCATCACCACGCTCGAAGGGCTGCCGGCCCTCTATGCCGCGCAGCGCGGAACCAGCGCAGCTGCTCCGGCGCTGCACCCGCTGCAGCAGGCGTGGATCGACGTTCAGGTGCCGCATTGCGGCTACTGCCAGAACGGGATGATGATCCAGGCCGCAGACCTTCTCGCGACGACGAAGAACCCGTCCGAGGACCAGATCCGCACGGCGATGAACGGGCATCTCTGCCGTTGCGGGACGTATCCGAGAATCCTGACCGCGATCCAGAAGGCCGCGGCAGTGATGGCGAAGGGCGGTGCATGATGACGGGCTTGATCCCGGAAAAGGAATTCTCCCGCCGGACCTTCGTGAAGGGCGGCGGCGTCATGCTCGTGGGCATGAGCCTTACGGGCGGGGCCCTTGCGGGCAAGGCGCAGGGCGCCTTCGACCCGTTCGCAAGCCCGGGCCCGGGGAACCCGAACGCGGTCGACTCGTTCCTGATCATCCACCCGGACAACACCGCCTCGCTCCTGTCGGGTCGCATCGAGCTCGGTCAGGGCTCGACGACGGCGCTGATGACGCTAGCCGCCGAAGAGCTCGACATGGACACGAGCCAGTTCACCCACATCTCGTTCGACACGGGCGGCGCGACGCCGTCGCCGAACACCGGGAACACGGGCGGGAGCTCCTCGATCACGACCGGTGGGCCGCTCGTCCGCATGGCGGCCGCGCAGGCGAAGCTCGCCCTGCTCGGACTCGCGTCCGCAAACCTCGGCGTCCCGGTGGGAAGCCTGACGGTGAGCAAGGGCGTGGTCTCGGGCGGCGGAAAGACTGTCACCTACGGCCAGCTCATCGGCGGCAAGACGTTCAACGTGATCTACACGGGCACCACGCTCTTCGCCGGCCAGTCACCGTCGAAGCCGGTGCAGAACTACACGCAGGTCGGCATCGCCCGCGTGGCGCGGTACGACATCCCGCCGATCGTGACCGGCACGACGACGTACGTCCAGAACGTGCGCATCCCCGGGATGCTCCACGGCCGGATCGTCCGCCCACGCGGCCAGGGCGCCTACGGTGACGGCACGAACCCGGTGCCGGTCTCGGTCGACGCGAACTCGGTCGCTCACCTCGCGAACGTCCAGGTCGTGCACGTCGGCAACTTCCTCGGCGTCGTCGCGCCGAAGGAGTTCGACGCGATCCAGGCTGCCGCGCAGCTGAAGGTGACCTGGTCGACCCCGCCGGCGATCTCCCCGGTCGGGAACCTGTGGAGCGGCATGCGGGCGTTCGACAGCGCCGGGAAGGCCCCGGCCCGGATCGCAGCCGCGAAGGGCGACGTCGACTCGGCGATGAAGACCGCCGCGAAGACGTTCGCGGGAACGTTCACCTACCACTACCAGATGCACGCACCGATCGGCCCCAACGCGGCGCTCGCCGACGTCACGCCGACCGGCGCGATCATCTGGACGCACGTGAAGGACGGCTACGGCACCTCGCGGCCGAAGATCGCGGCAGTGCTGAAACTGCCGATCAATAACGTCCGGATCATCTATGCCAAGGGAGCGAGCTCGTTCGGCGGCGGCGCCCAGCACGTCGACACGGGCGAGTCCGCGGCGATCATCTCCCAGGCCATCGGCAAGCCGGTGCGCGTCCAGTACATGCGCTGGGACGAGCACGGGTGGGACAACTACAGCCCGGCGACCCTGTGGGACGTGAGGGGCGGCGTCGACGCGAACGGCAAGCTCGTCGCGCTAGACCACACCAGCATGGGCATGGCGGCGTACTCCGTGACGCCGGCCGAGTCCATGACCTCCGGCATCACCGGCATCGCGCTCCCGACCGGGAGCGGAAGCGGCCCGGCCGACACCACCTATTCGGGAACGCAGTACGACGTCCCGAACATGCGCGTGATCGGCAAGACCGTGCCGGTGTTGAACAACTACTTCAAGACGTCGACGCTGCGGGCTCCCAACGCCCCGCAAACGTGCTTCGCCTGCGAGCAGTTGATCGACCAGCTGGCGTACCTGGCGGGGATGGACCCGTACCAGTTCCGCCTGAACAACATCAGCTCGGCGACGCTCGGCACCGGCGCGAACGCGTCGACGAGCGGCCAGAACCCGGGCCAGTGGCAGTGGCGGGACGCGCTCGTCGCGGCCGGCAAGGCCTTCAACTGGACGCCGCGCGTGGCGAACTCGGTCAAGCAGACCGGGAACATCCGCACCGGGCAGGGCATCGCCCTCGGCGGGTTCGCGAACTCGCAGGCGGCGGTCGCGGCCAAGATCGAGGTCAACATGAAGTCCGGCAAGATCGTGGCCACACACATGGTGTCGGCCCAGGTCGCCGGGCTCTCGGTGGCTCCGGCCCTGATCGAGAACCAGCAGTCCGGTGCTCTGATCATGGGCTTGAGCCGCGCGCTGTACGAGGAGGTCGCGTTCGACAAGGGTCGCGTGACCAGCCTCGACTGGGTGACCTACCCGCTGCTCCGGTTCAAGGACAGTCCGACGGTCACGAACGTCGTCGTCCAGCGAACCGACCTGCAGCCGACAGGGTCGGGCGAGCCGCCCACAGCCCCGGCGGCGGCGGCGATCGCGAACGCGTTCTTCGACGCCACGGGAGTGCGCATCCACGAGGCGCCCATGACGGCAGGCCGCGTTAGGGCAACGCTGAAGGCGGCGGGAGTGGCCTAGGCCGCTCAGGCCGGCGATACCGAGAGGGCCCGGTTTTCCGGGCCCTCTCTCGTTAATACACTGGCGCTGGTGGAGCCATTTCCGTTCGGGAGCGACGAGCCGAGCGCCGATCTCCTGCCGCTCGAGGAGCTCGCAGATTGCGCCGCGACCGTGCTCGCGCGCGACGGGAAGACGATCCTCTCCTACGGCACAGGAGCGGGGTACTCGCCCCTCCGGGAGCTGATTGCGCAGTGGTTCGGGACAAACCCCTACAACGTCGTCCTCACGAACGGCTGGCTCCAGGGGCTGACGTTCCTGGCCGAGGAGCTCGTTCGCGGTCGCTCGGCGGCCGTCGAGAGCCCGAGCGACCCGCGAACGCTGGCGGCACTCCTCGGCAGCGGCGGGTCGCTGATCTACGTCTCGAGCGACCAGGACGGCCTGGTCACCACGGAGATCGAGCAGCAGCTCATCCAGTACATGCGCCCGACGCTCATCTGCCTCAGCCCGAGCTTCGGAAGCCCGACGGGGCACACGATGTCGCTCGGAAGGCGCCGTCACATGCTCGAGGTGCTCGGCAACTTCAACCGCCTCGGCGTCGAGCAGATGCAGCTCCTCGAGGACGACTCGTTCGCCCTCACGCGCTTCGAGGGCGAGCGCCTGCCGGCGCTGTACGACCTCTCCGGCGGCACGACGCTCTACAGCTCGTCGTTCTCCGCCTCGATTGCGCCGGGGCTGCGGGTGGGCTGGCTGATCCTTCCGAACGACCTCGTCGGGCGGGTGAGCGAGCGTGCGAGCTCGACGTACATCTCCCCCGGGCTCCTCGGGCAGGCGACCGCGTTCGAGTTCATCAGCCGCGGCGCGCTCGAGCCGCACCTACAGGGCGTGCGTGAAACGCTCCGCGCCCGTCGCGACGCGATGCTCGACGCGCTCGCCGAGCATCTGCCCGAGTCCGCGTGGTCACGACCCGAGGGCGGCTACTTCGTCTGGCTCAAGCTTCCAGAGCCGCTCGACAGCCGGGCCGTGCTCGCGCGGGCCGAGGGAGTCACGGCGGTTCCGGGGACCGAGCTCAGCGTCACCTCCGGCTACGTGCGGCTCTCCTACGCAGCCGTGGACGCGGCCGACATCCCGGAGGGGATCGAGCGCCTCGCTCGGGCAGCCCGCGACGAGTTGGAGGCCCATGCCGCGTAGCGTCAGGAACTAGCGCACCTTTCCCCGGCGGCGAACGTCCGGAGCCCGCGACCCCACGAATTAAGCGCACCGAGCCGGTGGCGCTTTCGTCCACCGCTTCCATTGACCGTCCGCGCCCAGCCTTGCGACCGTCCGCGTCGAGCCCCCAGAAGCAGCTTCGCCCTACTCGCGCTCCGTGCTCGGTGCAGGCGGCACACTAGCCCGTCGGGACTCCTCCGCCAAGGGCCCTCAAGAACGATTTGGATGCTCGCAGCGGGAAAATCGCCCGGCAGGTCCGAAAGCCTGCGGGAAAGTCCCAATCTTCCTTCCGCACCCTCTTACCTTGGTCTAAGCTCCGACCCGCACCATCTGCGGTTCATCGCGCTAGGTCGGTGGGGAAGGAGTCAGACATGCTTCGGATCTGTGCGCACCAGGACTGCACCACTCTCACGCTCGGGACGCTCTGCGTCGTGCACGAGCCTCCCATCGAGGCGCGGAGTTGGCCGCGGGGCCGTCCCTACTCGCGGCGGGAGCGCCGGCTTCCGGCCGGCGCCGCGTCGTTCGTGACACCGGAGGAGGCTCCGGCGCCGGCCGGCTCCGTATCCTTCGGTGGTGACTTGGCGACGTAGAACCGGGGTCGCCGTCGCGTTCGCGACCGTGACGATGGCCGCCGTGGGAGGTGCCGGCGGCACATCCTCCGCCGGTCCTGTCGCCACGTCCGGTCCGAGCGTGATCGGCGCCGCCGCCGCCGGGAAGCTCCTGACGGGCTTGAGCGGGACGTGGGCGAGCCTGAGCAGCATCGCGTACCGCTTCCAGTGGTATCGCTGCAACGGCGCCGGCGCCAGGTGCCTCTCGGTGCACGGCGCAACCTCTCCGAGCTACTCGCTCGGCGACCGGGACGTGGGCAAGACGGTCGGGCTCGCGGTTCTCGCCAAGGACTCGAGCGGGACCGCGACGGCGTACTCGAGCCTCATCGGGCCGATCGCGTCGAGGCGCCCGCTGCTCGAGGCGACGGCCCAGCCGGTCGTCGCAGGGGCTCCGGTGCAGGGGAAGACGGTGCAGGTGACAACAGGGACATGGAGCCCGGTGCCGACGAACCTCACGTATCGCTGGGAGCGCTGCAACGAGAACGGGCGGACCTGCGCCGCGATCCCGAAAGCGACCGGGACGTCCTATACCGTCACCTCAGCCGACGTCGGCCATGCCCTCCTCGCCGTCGTGCGCGCCGCGAACGGAACGACGGTTCAGAACGCATTCAGCACTGCGACGCCGGAGGTCGTCCCCGCCTCGGTCAAGGGCCCGACCGTCACGATCGGGCCGGTCGTCAATGGGTTCTCCGGGGTAAGCCGGCAGCTCGTCGCGAGCCCCGGGATCTGGACCGGCGTCGGCCCGACAACGTTCTCCTACCGCTGGTACCGCTGCGACGCGAGCGGCGCGCACTGCGCGCTCGTTCAGAGCTCCACGTCGAACCTGTACACGACGGTCGCGAAGGACGCAGGCATGACGATCGCGGTGACGGTCAAGGCGAGCGACGCGGTCGGCTCGTCGCTCGCCTACGCAAGCCTCGTTGGCCCTGTCGAAGCGGCGAACGCCGTCCTGTCGCCGACCAGCGCCCCGACCATCTCCGGAACCGCGCGCGTCGGCGGGGCGCTCAGCGTCGGATGGGGATCCTGGTCGCCCGAGCCGAGCGGATACAAGACGACGTGGCTGCGCTGCAACGCCAACGGGCGGCTCTGCAGCCGGATCTCCGGGGCCACACGCGCGACGTACAAGCCCAGCGCCGCGGACGCCGGACACACCCTCGTCGCCGCGGTGGTCGCGACGGCGGGCGCCGTGACCCAGACGGCTCTGACGGCAGCCACTGCGCCGATCACCTGACTAGTGGCCAGACCACTAGTGGCCGGGGAAGGCCCGCCCCGCTCGGCCCGCCTGGCGCTGACCGCGCTCTGCGCGGTTCTCTTCCTGACGTTTCTCGACAACACGATCGTCAGCGTCGCGCTCGCCGACATGCAGAAATCGCTGAGGACCGGCGTCTCGAGCCTGCAGTGGATCGTCGACGGCTACATGCTGGCCTTCGCCGGCCTGATGCTGGTCGGCGGAACGCTCGGCGACCTGCTCGGTCGCAAGAGGATCATGCTCGGCGGCGTCGTCGTCTTCTGCGCCGGATCGCTTGTCGGGGCACTCGCACACCACTCGGGCACGCTCATCACCGGCCGCGTCGTGATGGGCGTCGGCGCGGCGGCGTGCGAGCCCGGGACGCTCTCCTTGATCCGGCAGATCTACCCCGATCACCGCCGCCGCGCCCGCGCGCTCGGCGTGTGGACGTCCGTGTCCGGCATCTCGCTCGCGGCCGGGCCCGTGCTCGGCGGTCTCCTCGTCGCCGGGTTCGGCTGGCGCGGCATCTTCTGGTTCAACGTGGGTTTCGGGCTCCTGGCGCTTGCTGCGGCGTGGTGGACGCTGCCCGAGAGCTCGGACCCGCAGGGCCGGCATCTCGACGTGCCCGGTCTGGTACTGGGCGTCGTCGCCGTGTCGGCCCTGACCTTCGCCGTGATCGAGGGGGAGAACGCCGGCTTCTCCACCTGGTGGATCGAGGCTCTCTTCGCCCTCGCGGCCGTCGCCGCGGTCCTTTTCGTCCTCGTCGAGCGGCAGACCGGCGACCCGGTGGTCCGCCTCGAGTACTTCAAGATCCCCGCCTACTCGAGCGCGAACGTCGTCGCCTTCGCCACGAGCTTCGGCCTCTTTGCCGTGTTCTTCTTCACCGCTCTGTACCTCCAGATCGTGGCGAAGTTCTCGGGCGGGAAGATCGCACTCCAGTTCGTCGCGATGGCCGTCGCGATGGTCGTCGCCGGGCAGGTCGCCGGCAGGTGGACGGCCGCACGCGGGCCGCGCGGGCCGATGCTGCTCGGCTGCGTGCTCGCGGGCGGCGGGATGTTCGCGGTCGACTCGCTGCTCTCCCCGAACGTCGACCTGTGGGAGCTCTCGGCGGCACTCGCAGTCGTCGGGCTCGGGCTCGGCCTCGCGCTGCAGGCGGTGACGGCCTCGGTGCTCGCGATCGTGCCGGGCGAGCGTTCGGGCATGGCGGCCTCGACCGTGAACACGAGCCGCGAGCTCGGAGGCGTCTTCGCGGTGGCGATCCTCGGCGCGGTCATCAACGGAAGGCTCGTGAGCGACCTCACCGCGAAGCTGGGCGGGCTCGGCGTGAGCCAGGAGCTCCAGCAGCTCGTGCTGCACGCGGTCACGCACGGCGGGCTGCCGGCGAATGCGAGCCTCGCGATCCTGGCGAACCCCGTCGTCGCCGCGGAGGCACTCACGAACCCTGGAATCCTCGGCAAGATCCTCGACGCCGCCGAGGCGTCCTTCGGGAACGCCCTCCACGTCGGGCTGACGGTCGCCGCGGTCATCCTCCTCGCCGGGGCCGTCATCTCGCTCTTCGGCTCGCGCGGCTTCCCGAAGCCGGACGACTAAAGGATCGAGGCCATACGCCGTACGGCCTCCTCGAGTAGCGCGCTCGACGTGCCGAAGTTCAGCCGCGCGTAGCCCTTGCCCGGTTCCCCGAACGACGGCCCAGGCATGAGCGCGACGAAGCCGCGCTCGAGGAAGGCCTCGGCCGGGTCCTCGCCGAGACCGAGCTCGCGGCAATCGAGCCACGCGAGGTAGCCGGCCTGCGGGGGCACGTAACCCACCGCCGGAAGCTCTGCTGTAAGAAGGTCCGAGAGGAGCGCCCGGTTCCGATCGAGGTGGGCGACGAGCGCGTCGAGCCACTCGCCGCCGTGCTCGAACGCGGCGACCGAGGCCAGCACGCCCAGATGACCCGCATGGAACGGCAGGCTCGGCGGGAGCTTCTCGGTGAGCTGCTCGTGCATCTCCACGGACGACGTCACCATGACCGCGCTCTTCAGGCCCGCGAGGTTGAACGCCTTCGACGCCGAGGTGACCGTCACCCCCGAGGCGGCTGCAGGCTCGCCGAGAGAGAGGTACGGCACATGCGACGTCCCCGGCATGGTCATGGGCGCGTGCACCTCGTCCGAGATGACGGTGACGCCGTGGCGCTCCGCAAGCCGTGCGACCTCCTTCAGCTCCGCGCGCCCGAACGACGTGCCGGTCGGGTTGTGCGGGTGGCTCATGAGGTACGCCCGCGCGCCCGAGGCGAAGGCCTGCTCGAGCCCGTCGAGATCGAGCGTCCAGCCTGTCCCCGCACGGGCGAGCGGCACCTCGGCGACGACCCTCCCTATCTCGCGGGTGATGGAGAAGAACGGTGGATACACCGGCGGGTTGACTACGACCGTGTCGCCGGGCTCGGTGAGCGCGCGAAGGAGCTCGGCGACACCAGACATGACGTCGGCAACGAGCCGGACTCGCTCCGGGTCCACGTCCCAGCCGAAGCGCTTGCCGGCGAAGCGGGCGAACGCACCCCCGATCATGGTCGGGTCGGCGTAGCCGGTGTCGTCGCGCGACACCGCGGCGAGCAGCACCTCGCGAACCGGAAGCGCCAGCGCGAAGTCCATCTCGGCGACCCAGGCCGGCAGCACCTCCGGCGGATATTTCGTCCACTTCGCGCTGTGCCGGAGCCGCAGGAGCTCCAGGGAGACGTCGTCGAACGGATCGACGCCGATTGCCCGCGCAGCGCTAGTGACGTTGCCGGTCAGACCACTAAACACGGGCGGTGATCGTGATCCCGCCGCGGGCCTTCTGCTCGAGCTCGACGCGGACCGCGTCCGACGTCAGCTCGAGCGCGGCGGCAACCTCGTCCCGGATGCGGACGGCGAGCGCCTCGCAGAACACCCCGTCGTTCCTGAAAGAGTTGAGGTAGAGCTTCAGCGACTTCGACTCCAGGCAGAGCGGCCCGGGCTGGTAGCCGATGGTCACGCAGTAGAGGTCGGGCTGGCCGGTGATCGGGCACACCGCGGTCAGCTCGTCGCTGACGAGCTCGACCTCGGCGACCCCGGGGTTCGCGAAGCTCTCCAGTCCGGCGTAGTGATCGTTGCCCGGATGACCGAGCGCCACGAACTCCGAGCCACGGGACGTCGTGGACACGCCCATAGAGTAGACACGGTAGCTGGCTACCATGCACGCAATGAAGCTCGCGGCCGCCGTCTTCACCGCTGCTCTGCTCGCCGGCCCCGCGACAGCAGCCGCCCCGGCGCCGCAGCACACCACCGCAGGGACGGCCGCGGCGAAGGCCTCGCTGCTCACGAACGCCGACCTCGGCAAGGCCTGGACGGCCGGCGCCACGGGCACCCCCGGGCTCCATCTCGCCTGCACGGGCTGGTCGCCGAACGGGAAGGGGATCGTCGAGACGGGCGCCGCCGGGTCGCCGAGCTTCGCGAGCAGCAACGTCGGCCCGTTCGTCTCGCAGACGACGAGCGTGTACGCGAGCTCGAAGCAGGCGTCGACCTACTGGGCGCGGGCCGTCCAGCCCGGGCTCGTCCAGTGCGTCGTGCAGACCGTCAAGGCCGTCGAGACCCAGGGAATCAAGGTGAAGGTGCTCTCGAAAGGGAACCTGCCGGTGAGCAAGGCCGGGAGCCTCGCCGCGGGCTACAGGGTGGTCGCGAACCTGACCTCCCCGGGCAAGACCCCGCGCAGGCTGTACTTCGACGTCGTCCTGGTCGGGCGCGGCAACACGCTGTCGGAGCTCTCGATGACCTCGTTCGTGGCGCCCGTTCCTGCGAAGGTCGAGAACGCGCTCGCGAAGGTCGTGGCCTCGCGGATCGGCACCCCGACCGCGTAGGCGCCGGGTGGTACCTTTTTTTCGATGAGCACGCGCGGCTACTCACTCCCCGCCACGGCGATCTGCCCGGGGTGCGGGACGATGGTGACGCTCCCTCCGGAGCCGATCTACCCTGATTCTCCGCCGGCCATCTGCGCGAGCTGCGACACCGAGGTGCCGGACTACCGGCGGGAGTCGTACACCCCGCCGCAGACGCTCCCGAGCTCGGCGCCTCCGATCTCGCCGACGCCGACGCCTCTCGATCTCAAGACGAACCTGGACATGGATCGCAAGCTCTCGCGCGGCGGGCTCTTCCGGTCGCTCGGAGGACTCCTGGCCGAGCGCGCCGAGGACACGATCGAGACGGCCAAGTCCCACTTCAAGGACGACTGAGCTAGCCGGCGAGCGAGGCGAGAGTGCCGGGCCCGAGCGGCTCGGCTGCTGCGATCAGCTCGGTCGCCGCCTCGACCTTCCCCCACGTGTCGACGAGCAGGAAGCCGCGAGGCCGACCAGCCTCGCCGAGGTAGGCGACGACGCCTTTGCGGAACGGGTCGCCCCACTCGGCGACCGTCTCCTTGCGCGAGTCGACCTCGCCGACGGCCTCGTAGCCGAGCTCGAACAGGTCTGAGTAGAAGAACGGCTGGTGGCGGTACGGCTCGTCGGCGCCCGCCATGTTGGCGCCGACCGTGCGGCCGTGGCTGTTCGCATGGTCCTCGTGCTCCACGCGCATGTCGGTCCCGAGAACCTCCGAAGGGAAGCGCGCCACGTCGCCGGCTGCGTAGACGTCACCGCTGCCACCGGCTCGGCCGTACTCGTCGACGACGATCCCGTCGTCGACCTCGAGACCGGCCGCCTCTGCGAGCTCGGTCCGCGGGACGATGCCGAGACCGGCGACGACGGCGTCCGCCTCGAGCACGCTCCCGCTCTCGAGACGGACCGAGAAGCGCTCGCCGTCCCGGTCGACGGACGAGACGCGCTCGCCCGGGAGAACCTCGACGCCGTGACCGGTGTACAGCTCGTTGATCGAGCCGGCCATGTCTCCCGGGAAGAGCCGTGCGCCGATCCCCTGTTCGGGGAACACGATGCGCACGGAGCAGCCCGCCTGATTCAGGGCCGCTGCGAGCTCCGAGCCGATGAACCCGCCGCCGAGGACGACGAACTCGGCGTGGGCGTCGGCCAGCGCCCGGAGGCGGCGGTAGTCGGGAAGCCGGCGGAAGTAGACGACGTCGCTGCCGGTGTCGCCCGGGAGGCGGCGCGGCAAACCACCCGTTGCGAGGAGCAGGCGCTCATAGCCGTGGGTCTCCCCTGTGCCGTCCGTAACCGTGTGGCTGCTCCGGTCGAGCGCAACCACGCCGCGACCGAGATCGAGCTCGACGCCGAGGTCGGCGGTACCGCGCCAGATCGACGCCTCGTCCTTGCCCTGCCACAGCGCCTTCGAGAGGGGAGGACGGCTGTAGGGCGGATCGGGCTCCTCGCCGACGATCCCGATCGAGCCGTCGGGATCGTGGTCGCGGATTCCCCGGCAGGCCGCATCGCCCGTCATCCCGCCGCCAACGATCAGGTACCGGTAATCAGCCACCGAGCAAGATTACTGGCTTCAGGTCAGGCCCGATCTTGCCGAAAAATGAACGGATGCAAACGACGCGCAGAGAGTGGCTTGCGCCAGCCGTGCCGGCTGGTGCCGCGGCCGCGCCGGCGCTGATCGGGTGGGGATTCGGCAAGACACCGGACTCGATTCCCCCAACTTCAAGCTCGTGAACGACACCGCAGGCCACTTGCGGTCCGAGAACGAGGACGAGTTGCTGGCGACGGCCGACCGGGCGATGTATCGCGTGGAGAGCCTGCGGCGCGACGCATAGCTTCGTGGGGCGCCGCGACCGGGTTTACGCCGCGCTCGTCATGGGGGACGAGCAGATCCTCACCCTGGGCGCCTGCGTGGCCCGCCTGGGCCTGTCCCTCCTGCGTCCGCCGGCCCGGCGGCCGCGACTCGCCTCGATCGGCGTCTGACACCAACCGTCCCGCAAAGGCGCATGGACACTGAGCCGTTGCCGAGAAAAGCGACGGTGTCTGACACCAGGGGCGTCCCGAAGGGTCAGGTCGCGAGCGGGAAGCCAGGCGTCGAGAACGAGCGCTCGTCGGCGAGGATGACAAACGACTCGTAGGGGCGGCGGGTCGCGGACCAGGGCCCCCCGAGCTCGCCCATGGCGAAGGCGGCCGTCGCGTAGGCGTCGGCGGTGCCGAGGTCCGGCCCGGCGATCGAGACCGAAAGGAGCCCCGACGACGGGGCGCCCGTGTGCGGGTCGACGATGTGCTCGCCGCGGACGTAGGTCCCGGAGGTGGCGAGGGCGAGGTCGTTCGCCTCCACCACGGCGGCGACACGGTCGCGCAGCACAGGGTGCTGGATGCCCGTCCGCCAGGTCGGGTCGGGCAGCGCCGCCCCGCGCATCCGGATGTCACCGCCGGCGTTGATCGAGTAGTTCTCGAGCCCGCGCGTCTCGAGGAGCTCGCCGCCGCGGTCGACCGACCACCCCTTCACGAGCCCAGACGGGTCGACCTCGAGGAGCGAGCGGTAGCGCGCATCGAAGAAGCCGTCGGTCTCCTCGCGAAGCTCGTCGCACCGCGCGAGCACCCACCGCACGTCGGGGTGGCAGTCCCGGATATGGAGCTCGCCGCGATTCAGCCGGCTGATCTCGCTGTCAGCCTTGTAGGTGCTGAACCGCTCGTCGACCTCGCGGAACCAGTCGAAGAGCTCCTCGAGCACCCCGGGATCGCACTCGTCGCGCACGTCGACGAGAATCGGCATCCCCATGATCTGCTCGACGCGGCGGATGCCCGGCAGCCCGCTCACGGGCCGCGGGCCTACGGGGTGAGGGCCTTGGCGAGCGCGGCCTGGAGCGAATAGCGCCAGGAGACCGTCGTGTGCGTCGCGCCCGAGATGTTCACGAGCTTCGAGCCCGACGCGGCCTGCAGCTGCAACGTCTCCTGCTGGAGCAGCGGCAGCGCCTGCGCATTGATGTACTTCGACTTCGGCGTGTGATCCGGGTAGATCGGCCAGCTGACGTCGGTGATCTTGATCGACACCTGCGGCTTGCCATTGGCGCCCGTGACCTCGGTCTTCACGACCTTGAGCTGGAGCTGCATGAATCCCCACTGGTGGCATTTCACGCTCGGGCCGAGCACGGTGATGTTCGAGACGACCTTCTTCTTGATCGTCGTCGGCGCCTTCGTCGAGCGGACGAGGGCGAACGCGTCACCCGTCCAGACGAAGAGCACGGCAGAGCAAGACAGCGCGATCAGGGACTTGTGGAGCACAGCTGGAAAAAGCTTACAGGGCGAACCGCTCGACGTGCAGGTGATCCCGCGGCACGTCGGCGCGCCTGAGATTCGGGACGATGGCGTCGATCATGCCGGTCGGCCCGCAGATGAATACGTCCCTTTCGGTGATGTCCGGAACGAGCTCCCTCAGGTGGGCCGGCGAGAGCAGGTCGCGCCCTCCGGAGCTCGCGTGGTCGCCGACGACGTAGTCCACCTTCACCCCTCGCTCCACCGACAGCGCGTCGAGCTCGTCCGCGAAGACGAGGTCGTCGGCGGACACGACGCGGTAGAGCACGACGAGGTCGCCGTCCATGTCCTCGAGGAGCGCCCGCACCGGAGTGATCCCGATCCCGCCCGCGATCAGAAGCGACTTGTCGAGCGTGCGCGACTCGTCGGTGAAGACACCGAACGGCCCCTCGGCGAAGACCCTCGTCCCCACCGGGATCTCGCCGAACTTCGCGCTGTGGTCGCCCAGGTTCTTGACGGTGATCCGGAACGTGTCGCCGTGAGGCGCCTCCGACAGCGAGAACGGGTGCTGCGTGTACCAGAACCCCTTCGTGAAGAACCGCCAGAAATAGAACTGGCCCGCCTTCGTCCCGAGGCGGTCGAGCCCGCGGCCCTTCAAACGCAGCGACACCACCCCCGGCCCCTCGTGGATCACCTCGGTCACGCGTATCCCGTAGCGGAAGGTGTTGATCACCGGCCAGGCAAGCCGGTACCAGATCACGATCGCGAGCGCGAAGAAGAAGAGCGCGCGCCAGTAGTCGGCTGCTTTCACGTTGGCGATCAGCTCGTTGCCGTCGGGGATCATGTGGAACCACGCGAGCGCGATCCCGGCGTACGCGGTGAAGTGGATCGCATACCACCACTCGTACGAGAGCTTCCGCCGTACGATCACGAGCGAGGTCACGAGCACGACGACGAGTAGGAACGTCCCGATCGTCGCGGTGATGATCCCCGGGTACGGCGAGGTGGTGGGCGCGCCGAGGTTGATGCTGAGGCTCGGCGGCGGCGCCCCGCTCGCCGCGGAGAACGACCCGGGCGCCTTCGGCTGCGGCAGCGTGAGCCAGTGCCAGTACTCCGTGAACCAGTTGAGCCCGTCCTGCTTCGCGTAGCCCCACACGGTGCAGATGACGTGCGCGAGCGCCAGGTAGATCACTGCGTGCCCGTTCCAGCGGTGCCAGATCGTGAGCCGGTCGAATCCGACGAGCCGCTCGAGGAACGGCACACGAGCGAGGAGGATCACCTCGATCAACGCGAAGTAGCCGGCGAGGAACGCCGTGAGCCTCCCCACGCCGAGCAGGGCGGCGTCGAACGAGTTCCAGTGGTAGTTGAGGGCATCCCCCGAGCTCGAGAAGAGCGTGATGTAGAGGATCGCCGCGAGGTTCCCGAGCGCGAAGAGCCAGAGGCCGCTCCACACCAGCCAGCGGTGGATCTCGCGGCGCCGGAGCGCCGCCGCGCGAGGCCCGGGTGCCAGGGCCACTGGCTGAGAGATCGACTCGGTCATCGTGGAGCAGTCCGCCCGGGCCACGAGCGGCCAAGAGACAGGGAAGCATAGTTTCGCCAGCGCGCCAAGAGAGCGGGACCGCGAAGATGCGGGCGTGAGCGAACCGCCGCACTCCGACGGGCCCTACGGCCCCCTGAGGAGAGACGTCCGCCTGCTCGGCTCGCTGCTCGGCCGCGTGCTCGTCGAGCAGGAGGGCGAAGACTTCCTCGCCGACGAGGAGCACGTCCGCGCGAGCGCGCGCCTCGCTCGGGAGGACGGCGACCCGTCGTACGTCCGGGACGCCGTACGGGAGCTTCCGCGCGACGTCCAGTCGAGAATGCTGAGGGCGTTCGGCCTGTACTTCCAGCTCGCGAACACGGCCGAGCAGCACCATCGGATCCGCCGGCGCCGTGAGGTGGTCCGCGAGGTCGCGGCACCGCGGGAGTCGCTCGCCGAGGCATTCGACCGCCTCGACGGTGTGGACTCGGAGGAGCTCCGGCAGCGGCTCGCCAACGTCTCGCTCCAGCTCGTGCTCACCGCCCACCCGACCGAGGCGACGAGGCGGACCCTGCTGCGCGCTCACGTCAGGGTCGCGGAGCTGCTCGTCCACCTGGACGACCCCGACGTCACGCCCCCGGAGCGAGCCGACCTGGAGGACCAGCTCGCTGCGGAGATCACGATCCTCTGGCAGACCGACGAGGTTCGCCACGACCGGCCGCGCGTCGGTGACGAGATCCGGCACGGGCTCTGGTTCTTCGAAGAGAGCCTGTTCGACGCAGGGGAGAGGCTGCTGCGCGACTACCGGCGCTTCGCCCCCGGCGCTCCTCCGCCGTTCTCGTTCGGCAGCTGGATCGGCGGCGATCTCGACGGTAACCCCGAGGTCGGTCGCGAGACGATCCTGACGGCGCTCGAGCGCTCGCGCGAGTCGGCGGTCGGACGCTACCGCGGTGACATCCGTGAGCTCGCGGTCGAGTTCTCGTCGAGCCGGTCGCTCGTGGGCGTCTCCGAGGAGCTCGAGGAGTCGATCGCCCGCGACGAGCGCGAGTGCCCGGGCTATCGGGACGAGATCGTCCAGATGATGTCGACCGAGAGCTACCGCAAGAAGCTCTCCTACATGTGGTGGCGGCTCGGCAACGACGGATACGCCTCGCCGGAGGAGCTGTCGGCGGATCTCGCGGTGATCGGTCGCAGCCTCGAGGCAAACCGTGGCGGACGCCTCGCAGACGGCCCGCTGGCAGCCCTGGAACGCCGCGTGGAGCTCTTCGGCTTCCACGTCGCGAAGCTCGACGTCCGCCTCCACTCGAGCGAGGTGCGCAACCCGACCGAGCGGACACACGGAGTGTTCGAGGCGGTCGCGGCGGCTCGCGCGAGGCACGGCGCCCAGGCGCTCGACACCGTCATCGTCTCGGCGACGCAGTCGGCGTCCGACATCCTCGCGGTGCTCGACCTCACGGCCGAGCCCGTCGCGGTCGTCCCGCTCTTCGAGACGATCGCCGACCTCGACGCCGCGGCCTCGACCGTCAGGGAGCTACTCGCCGAGCCACGCTACGGCGCGAGGGTCGCCGAGCGTGGGAACCGGCTCGAGGTGATGGTCGGCTACTCCGACTCCGGCAAGGACGGCGGCTACCTCGCGGCGCAGTGGGCGATCTACCGCACCCAGGAGGCGCTTGCCGAGGTCGCGCGCGAAGCCGGGATCGAGCTCACGATCTTCCACGGACGCGGCGGCAGCGCCGGCCGCGGCGGCGGGCCTACCCACGCGGCAATTCTCGGCCAGGCTCCCGGCCATCCACCCGGCCGGCTGAAGCTGACCGAGCAGGGCGAGACCATCTCGATCAAGTACGGGCTGCCCGGGATCGCCTACCGCAGCCTCGAGGCGGCGCTTGCAGGCACGGTGCTGAGCGCGTTCCCGGAGCTCGTGGGCCGCGTCCCCGGCCCCAACGAGCGAGTGCTCCTCGACAGGTTGTCTGACCTGTCGATGGGCGTGTACCGCCGGCTCGTCTGGGAGCGCGAGGGATTCGTCGACTTCTTCCGCGCGTTCACCCCGGTCGACGAGCTCGTGCTCCTGGCGCTCGGCTCGCGCCCTGCGCGCCGGCCCGACGGCGCCCGACTACCTGGGCTCGCTACGAGCAATCCCGTGGGTGTTCGGGTGGACGCAGAATCGGACGCTCCTGCCGGCCTGGTACGGGTGCGGCACCGCCTTCGCCGCTGCCGACATCGCCGAGCTCAAGCGACTCTATGCGGAGCTCCCGTTCTTCAGGTCGCTCGTCGACAACCTCGAGATGACGCTCGCCAAGTCGAGCCTCGAAGTCGCCCGCGAGTACCTCGAGCTCGTTCCCGAGCACCTCGGCCCGCAGGCGTTCTTCGACGACATCGCCGCCGAGCACGAGAAGGCGAACGCGGCTGTGCTCGCGATCGTCGGCGAGGACCGCCTACTCGACCGCAGCCCGGTCGTCCGCCGGTCGATCGGGATCAGGAATCCGTACGTCGACCCGATGAACGCGATCCAGGTCGAGCTGCTGCGCCGCTACCGAGCGGGCGACGAGAGCGCGAGGCTCCCGCTCGGCCGCTCGATCGCCGGGATCGCCGCTGCACTACGAAACACCGGGTAGGACTTCGCACGGTGTCGGACACAGCGTTCGTTGCTCGACCACGCAGCAGCCCTGGATCGTGTCCGACAACCGCCTTAGACAGAACGTCAGGCACAGCGTTCAAGGCGGATGTCGGACACCGTGCGAGAGAAGAGCGCGAACCGAGGCGCCCGTTGCGGTGTCCGACACCTGCCGCAAGGGTGTGCCGGCCGCCGCCGGCCCGATCCCGAGCACGAGCACGATCGCTGCCGCCGCAGCCAGGCAGGCAAGCCCGCCCCTGCCCGAACACCCGCTCTCACGGAGCGCAAGCTAGGCAGCGTTCGTTGCGGCCTGGTTAACCGGGTGTTGCCTATCACTTCGGCACTCCCTTGCCCAGGGCGAGCCAAAACCGCGAGAATGAGGGCATGGCCGATGCTGCGACCGGCGAGCTCGAGGCAACGGTCGACAGCCTCCCGGCGGCCGACGAGGTCTACGATCGCGCACAGGGGGAGAATTTCTCGGTCGCCTCGATCGTCGTCGGACGGCAGAACCGACGCCATCTGACGGCGATCTACGGGTACGCGCGCCTGGTCGACCAGATCGGCGACGCGGTCGAAGGCGACCGCATCGTCGCGCTCGGAGGCTTCGAGGCGGATCTCGCCCGGATCTTCGACGGCGCGACCCCGACCCACCCCGTCCTTCGCCGGCTCGCTCCGACGGTACGCGAGCTCGACCTTCCGAGGGGCCCGTTCGACCGGCTGATCGAGGCGAACCGCCGCGATCAGGAGGTCGCCACGTACGGGACGTTCGACGAGCTCGTGGCCTACTGCGACCTCTCGGCGAACCCCGTCGGCGAGCTCGTCCTGCATGTCTTCGGCGCCGCGACCCCCGACCGGATCGCGCTCTCCGACCGGATCTGCACCGCCCTGCAGCTCGCCGAGCACTGGCAGGACGTCGCCGAGGACCGCACCGCCGGCCGCGTCTACCTTCCCGCCGAGGATCTTGACCGCTTCGAGGTCGCTCCTGCCGATCTCGACGCGCCGTCGGCCGGGGCGAAGCTGCGCGAGCTGATGGCATTCGAGGTCGCTCGCGCCCGCTCGCTCCTCGATGAGGGCGCCCCGCTCGTAGGGCGCCTCGGCGGCCGTGCGCGGATCGCGGTCGCCGGGTACGTCGGCGGGGGGCGCGCCGCACTCGAGGCGGTCGACGCCGCCGGCTACGACGTGCTCGCGGCCTCCCCGAAGGCCGGCCGTCTGCACCGTGCGCGGTCCACGCTCGTCACCTACGCCCGGAGGCGATGACCGTGACCGCCGTCGCCCTTGCCTACGAGCACTGCCGCCGTGTCGCCAGGGAGGCCGGCTCCAGCTTCTACGCGGGAATGCGGCTGCTCCCGCCGGACCGCCGCAATGCGCTCTTCGCGGTCTACGCCCTCGCCCGTAGGATCGACGACGTCGCCGACGGCAGCGTGGCCGCCGAGCGCAAGCTCGCCGAGCTGAGCGAGATCCGGGCAGAGCTCGAGCGCCTAGATGAGGCAGTGGACCCCGTCTTCGCCGCGCTCGCCGACGCCTCGTCGCGCTTCCCGATCCCCGTGCCGGCATTCGGTGAGCTCGTCGACGGCGCCGAGATGGACGTGCGCGGGACCACGTACCCGACGTTCGCCGAGCTCGAGGTGTACTGCCGGCGTGTCGCCGGGTCGATCGGCCGCCTCTCGCTCGGGGTGTTCGACTGCTCGGACCGGGCGAAGGCCGAGCCCCTCGCCGACGAGCTCGGCATCGCGCTCCAGATCGGGAACATCCTCCGCGACGTCAGCGAGGACGCGGCGAACGGCCGCGTCTACCTCCCGCGGGAGGACCTCGAACGTTTCGGATGCGAGGCGGTAGGCGGCAGATTCGAGGGGCCGATCGAGCTCGTGATCGCCTTCGAGGCCGAGCGCGGGCTCGGCCGGCTGCGCTCGGGGCTCGATCTCGTGCCACTGATCGATCGCCGCAGCGCGTCCTGCGTGCTCGCGATGGCCGGTAAGTACCGCCGGTTGCTCGAGCGAATCGCGGCCGAGCCGTCGCTCGTCCTCCAGGGCCGGCTCTCGCTTCGGCCCTGGGAGAAGGGCCTCGTCCTCGCCCGCAGCCTCGCGGGGACCGGCGCATGAAGGTGGCCGTGGTGGGCGGCGGTCTCGCCGGGCTCGCGGCGGCGCTCGCCTGCGCGGACGGCGGCGCCGAGGTCGTCCTCTACGAGGGGCGCTCACGCCTCGGCGGCGCGACGTTCTCGTTCGAGCGAGGCGGCCTCGAGCTCGACAACGGCCAGCACGTCGCGCTTCGCTGCTGCACCGAGTACCGCGGCTTCCTGCGCCGGATCGGCACCGACCACCTCCTGCCGCTCCAGGGGCGGCTCCGTGTCCCCGTGCTCCGCGAGGGACGCCCCGCCGCATCGATCTCGCGGAGCGGCCTTCGCCCACCCCTCCACCTGGCCTCGAGCCTGCTCCGCTACGAGCCGCTGCGCTTCGGCGAGCGCCTGGCTGCGGCCCGGGCCGCAACGGGGCTCTCGAAGCTCGATCCGTCCGATCCGGCGCTCGACGAAGAGACCTTCGCCTCGTGGCTGCGGGCGCACGGGCAGTCGCAGAACGCGATCGACTCGCTCTGGAACCTGATCGCCCTTCCGACGCTCAACCTTCCCGCCGAGGACGCTTCCCTCGCCGTCGCGGCGAAGGTGTTCCGCACCGGGCTCCTCGACGACGCCGACGCCTCCGACATCGGCGTCCCGGCCGTCCCGTTCCGGCTGCTCCATGCCGAGCCGGCCGCGGCCGCGATCGAGGCGGCGGGTGGCCGTGTCCAGACCTCCGCGCCGGTCCGCTCCGTGAGCCCCGACCGGCGGCTCACCCTCGACGACGGAGCCGACGAAGCCGACGCCGTCATCCTCGCCGTCCCACACGAAGCCGTCGCCGACGTCGCCCCACCGGGTGCCGTCGACGCCGAGGCGCTCGCCGGGCTCGGCACCAGCCCGATCGTGAACCTCCACGTCCACTACGACCGGCGTGTCCTCGACGAGCCCCTCGCGGCCGCTCTGGGCTCCCCGGTGCAGTGGATCTTCGACCGCACGGAGGCGTCGGGCGCGCGCGAGGGCCAGCTCGTCGCAATCTCGCTGTCGCACGCGGTGGACGAGATCGGGGCGTCTGTCGCCGAGCTTCGCGGCCGCTACCTGCCTGCACTCGAGCGGCTGCTTCCGGCCGCGAGGAACGCGACGGTGCTCGACTTCGCAGTCACGCACGAGCCCCGGGCGACGTTCGCCGCCGTCCCCGGCACGGCGAAGCTCCGGCCAGGCCCCCGAACGTCGGTGCCCGGCGTCTACCTCGCCGGATCCTGGACCGACACGGGTTGGCCGGCGACGATGGAGAGCGCCGTGAGAAGCGGCCTCGCAGCGGCACGGCTCGCCGTTTCGGATTCCCGCGAAACGGGAAAGATCGCCGCGTGACGGTCACGGCCGACCGCCGGACCGGCGCTGCGGAGCAGAGCCTCGACCGCGCGACCAGGCACCTACTCGGGCTGCAGCACGAGGGGGGCTGGTGGAAGGGCGAGCTCGAGACGAACGTCACGATCGACTCCGAGGATCTCTTCATGCGCCACTACCTCGGCCTCCTCGAAGCCCGGCAGGCCGCTGCGAGCGCGGCGTGGATCCGGAGCCGCCAGCGGCCCGACGGGTCGTGGGCGACCTACTTCGGCGGGCCCGGCGACCTCTCGACCTCGGTCGAGGCCTACGTCGCGCTGCGACTCGCGGGCGACCCAGCGGACGCCGCGCACATGCGCAGCGCCTCGGAATTCGTCCGGGAGGCGGGCGGCGTCGCCGGCAGCCGGGTCTTCACGCGGATGTGGCTTTCGCTCCTCGGCCTCTGGTCGTGGGCCGCGGTGCCGACGCTGCCTCCCGAGCAGATCCTCCTCCCCGTGCGGGCACCACTCTCGATCTACTCCTTCGGCTGCTGGGCCCGTCAGACGATCGTGGCGCTCTCGATCGTGACAGCGCTCCGCCCCTCTCGGCAGGTCGCGTTCGGGATCGACGAGCTGCGCGGAGCCGCTCTGCCCCCCGCTCCTCAGACGGACGCCTGGGGCCGCGCTTTCGGAGTGCTCGACCGTGCATGCCACGCATACGGCCGCCGGCCGTGGGGCACCCTACGGCGCCGGGCACTCCGCACAGCCGAGCGCTGGGTGGTCGAACGCCAGGAGCGCGACGGCTCCTGGGGCGGGATCCAGCCGCCGTGGGTCTGGTCGATCATCGGCCTGCACGCGCTCGGCTACGAGCTCGACCACCCGGTGATCGAGCGCGCCCTCGCAGGGCTCGACGCCTTCACGATCGACGACGAGCACGGGCGGCGGGTCGAGGCATGTCAATCGCCGGTCTGGGATACCGCACTCTCGGTGATCGCGCTCCTCGACGCGGGGATCCCCGCGTCAGACCCGGCGGTGGTCCGCGCCTGCGAGTGGCTCGTGGCCCAGGAAGGCTCGACGCGCGGCGACTGGGCCGTACGCCGGCCGGAGCTGACGACCGGCGGCTTCCCGTTCGAGTTCGCCAACGAGAACTACCCCGACGTCGACGACACCGCGGTGGTCGCGCTCGCGCTCCGACGCGCCGGGTACGACCCGACCGGCGCCGTGACCCGGGGACTCGAATGGATGCTCGGCATGCAGAGCCGCTCGGGCGGGTTCGGCGCCTTCGACGTCGACAACGAGAGCAGCCTCTGCTCCCGCCTTGCGTTCTGCGACTTCGGCGCGGTCACCGACCCGCCGAGCGCCGATGTGACGGCGCACGTCCTCGAGACGCTCGCGTTCGAGGGTCGCGCCGGCGAGCAGGCCGCGGTTCGAGCGCTCGGCTGGCTGCTCGCCGAGCAGGAGCGCGACGGCTCCTGGTTCGGGCGCTGGGGCGCGAACTACGTGTACGGAACGGGATCCGTCCTCCCCGCGCTCGCCGCCCTCGGCCTCGAGGGCCACGAGAGCGTGCGGGCGGCGGTGCGATGGCTCGAACGCGCGCAGAATCCGGGTGGCGGGTTCGGCGAGGATCTGCGGTCGTACCGCGACCGCACGTGGAGCGGGCGCGGCGCTTCGACGGCGTCTCAGACGGCATGGGCGCTGCTCGGCCTCGAGGCCGCCGGCGAAGGCGACGGCGAGACGGCGCGCCGCGCAGTCAGTTGGCTCGTCGAGACCCAGCTTCCCACCGGCGGCTGGGACGAGCCGTACTTCACCGGCACCGGCTTCCCGGGCGATTTCTACCTCAACTACCACCTCTACCGGGACGTGTTCCCGGTGATGGCGCTCGGCCGCATCCTCGGAGGCCGCTCGTGACGGAGCTGCTCGTGCTGGCGCCGATGCGGATCGAGCGGCTTGCCCTGGGCAAGCCGCCGGGCTCGTCGGTCATCCAGACCGGGATGGGGCCCGACCGGGCGCGCATCGCGGCGGCCAGAGCTCTCGCACACGAGGCGCCCGCGCTCGCCGTGGCGGGCCTCTGCGCCGGCGTCGACCCGACGCTGCGCGCCGGCGATGCACTCTGCGCCAGCGAGCTCGTCCACGACGACGGCACCCGTACCCCGGTTCCGGGGAGCTCGCTCCTCGTCGCTGCGCTCCGGCGGCGAGGCCTGCGAGTCCACGTCGGGCCGCTGGCGTCGACGAGCCGGATTCTCGGGCCGGCCGACCGCGAGGGTCATGCCGGGTCGGCGATGGCGGTCGACATGGAGTCGGCCTGGCTCGCAGCGGGAGCGGCCGGCCGGCCGCTCGCCGTCGTCCGGGTGGTCGCCGACGAGGCGGGACGCTCGCTTGCCGATCCCCGGATGGCGATCGAAGGCCCACGAGCCTTGCGCAGCCTTCGCCGGGTAAGCGGAGCCCTCTCGGAGTGGGCTGCCGCAGTCGCCCCGAGGACGCTCCTTCTCGCCGGGCCGCGGTCGTTCTGCGCCGGCGTCGACCGCGCGATCGACATCGTCGAGCTGGCGCTCGCGCAGCGGGGCGCGCCGATCTACGTCCGCAGGCAGATCGTCCACAACGCGCACGTCGTCGCCGACCTCGAGGGTCGCGGCGCTGTCTTCGTCGGGGAGCTCGACGCCGTCCCCGACGGCGCGACCGTCGTGTTCTCCGCGCACGGCGTCTCGCCGGCCGTCAGGTCGGACGCGGCGGCAAGGGGACTCGACGTGATCGACGCGACCTGCCCGCTCGTCACGAAGGTGCATGCCGAGGCGCGCCGGTTTGCGGCCGAGGGGAAGACGATCTTCCTGATCGGCCATGCCGGCCACGAGGAGGTCGAGGGGACGCACGGGGAGGCGCCCGGCTCGATCCGGCTCGTCGAGGACTTCGCGGACGCAGCCCGCATCGAGGCGGAGGACCCGGAGCGCGTCGCGTACCTGACGCAGACCACGCTTGCGGTCGACGAGACCGACGAGATCGTCGGCCGTCTCCGGGAGCGGTTCCCGGCGCTGGGCGGACCGGCTTCCGAGGACATCTGCTACGCCACCTCGAACCGCCAGAACGCCGTTCGCGCTGTGGCGCGGGAGGCCGATGTCGTGCTCGTCGCCGGCTCCGAGACCTCGTCGAACTCGAAGCGGCTCGTCGAGGTCGCCCGCCGCGAGGGCACCGACGCGTACCTCGTCGACGACGAGACCGAGGTCGACGTCGCGTGGCTCGCCGGGGCCGCCACCGTCGCGATCACGGCCGGGGCGTCGGCGCCCGAACGGATCGTGCATCGCCTGGTCGCCGCGCTCGCGTCCCTCGGCCCGGTCGACGTCGAGGAGCGCACCCAGACGGTCGAGTCGCTACGGTTCCGGCTCCCGAGGGAGCTGCAGGTTTGAAGGTGTCGGACACCGCGCAGCTCCATCAGCACCAACGCGTGGCTCGGACGGTGTCCGACACCGCCCTAGACCTCCTGCCCGTCGATACGCTCAAGGCCGTGTCGGACACCGACGAGCTAAGAGTCCGCGAATGAGCGTTCCACTCAGACAGAGCCTGACCGTCGCGCGGTATCTGACGCGCCGGCGACTGGCGCGGGATGACAAGTTCCCGCTGCTCGTCGAGCTCGAGCCGCTCTTCCAGTGCAATCTCGCCTGCTCGTTCTGCGGGAAGATCCAGTACCCGGATCACATCCTCAAGAAGCGGATGCCGGTCGAGACGGCACTCGCGGCGATCGAGGAGTCCGGAGCGCCGATGGTCTCGATCGCGGGTGGCGAGCCGCTCGTCCACCCCGAGGTGCACGCGATCGCCAAGGAGCTGATCGCACGGAAGAAGTTCGTCTACCTCTGCACCAACGGGATCCTGATGCGCAAGAAGCTCGACCTGTTCGAGCCGTCGCCGTACTTCGCCTGGGTCGTGCACCTCGACGGGATGCGGGAGCGCCACGACGAGTTCGTCGAGCGCGAGGGGACGTTCGACAAGGCCGTGGACGCAATCCGCGAGGCCCAGCGTCGTGGCTTCCGCGTCAACACGAACACCACCTTCCTGACGACCGACACGCCGAAGACCGTCCGCGACGTGCTCGACTTCCTGAACGACGAGCTGAAGGTCGACCAGATGATGCTGTCGCCCGCCTACGCGTACGAGAAGGCGCCCGACCAGGAGCACTTCCCGGGCGTAACCGCCTCGCGAAAGCTGTTCTCGGAGGCGTTCTCCGAGGGGCGCCGCAAGCGCTGGCGTCTCAATCACACCCCGCTCTTCCTCGACTTCCTCGAGGGCAAGGTCGACTTCCAGTGCACCCCCTGGGGCATCCCGAGCTACTCCGTCTTCGGCTGGCAGAGGCCCTGCTACCTGATGGCCGACGGCTACACCGAGACCTACAGGGAGCTGATCGAGACGACCGACTGGTCGAAGTACGGCCGCGGCAACGACCCGCGATGCGACAACTGCATGGCGCACTGCGGGTACGAGCCGACGGCCGTCCTCGCCTCGACCCGCTCCGTGAAGCAGGCGCTTCGGGCGATCGTCGCGCCCCGCTAGGGCCTTAGTGGCAGGGTGACACGGACGGGCGCGTGAGCGCGAACCCGTAGACCGCAGCGCCCTGCGTGAGGATCGAGGCTACGGCCGAGCCCGACCTTGCGGCCGGCTTCGCGCCGTATCCGTCGCACGAGAGCCACTGCGGGTCGCCCGCGTGCGGGAACCCGAGGATCTGACCGACCCTGATCCCTGACGACGTCCGCCAGCCGGCCGGGCTGCCGAGCGTGAAGACCGCGACGACCTTGCCGTTCCGGAACTCGACGCCCGCCCCGACGGGGTCTGCCGGCGGCGGGTAGAAGTAGAACCACGTCTCGGGCGTGCAGCCTCCGCAGCGCGTGAAACGGCCGCCCCAGAGCTTCATCACGGCGGCCTTCGAGTCACCGAGGCGGATGCCTGCGAGGCTCTGGTTGCTCACGAGGACTCCCTGCTTCGGCAGCGCCGGCACGTGGGTGGACTGTGCCGCGCCGCCGAGCGCGAGCGCCGGCCGCGCGTGGTGACCCCCCGAGGTCGCGGCAAGGCCGGTGAAGATCACGGCGGTCGCCGTTGCCGCTCCGGCGAGGGCCGACGCAGCCGCGACGAGGTGAACGCGGACGCGGCCGGCGACCCGGACGCGCGGAACTGACGGCCTCTGCGGCCTGCGACGCCGGCCGCGCTGCGAGAGCAGGTCTCCCACCACCGCTTCGACAGGGCGAAATGTGCCGTCAGCCTCGAATGTGTCGACGAACTCGAACCGAGGCACCCGCCGCGCGCCCGCGTAGTGCGCTCTGCACGCCGCCCCGCGATCGCTGTCGCACCAGACCGCGGCAGCGCCCTGAGAGAGAAGCTGTCTGACCTCGGGAAGCTGGGCGGCGTCGCCGGCGGCCCAGGTGATCACCACGCCGCGCCCGCCGGCCCGAAGCCGGTCGATCTCGGTGCGGAGCGCGGCCGGACCGGCGCCGAGGAAACGCTCCCTGGTGGCGTCGTTCTCGAAGTCGAGATGGACGAACCCGCGCTCACCCTCCAGATAGCTCCCGAGCGGACGCTTACCGGTGCCGGGCGTCCCGATCAGGAGAAGCAGGGGCCCCCGGTCGATTCGTCTCCGGCGAGGGGAAGCATAGGTCCCACTGACGTCCTGCATGACTCGGCACGATGGACGCTAGCAGGAGTTTCGCCCCGCGTCATCTCCCTGGAAGAGCACTCAGGGAACCGTCAGCCGGTATGTGCTGATGCGGGTCGAGGAGGGGCTGATCATCACCGAGCCACGGGCGCCCCGGAACCGTCCCGTACCGCCCGTCACGGGGATCCTGATGTTCGGCGTCGCGATCGAGATCGCCTTGCCGTCCGCGAGCACCGTCCCACCCGGGAGCGTCGTCACCGTGTGGAAGTCGGCCGTCGCGACGCAGCTCTTCGTGAACGTCCTGCACTGCCGGCGAATCGTGTAGCCGAGCTTCATCGACCCCACGTTTGCGTGACCCCCGAGGCCGAGCTGGGCGATTCCGGCGTTCCGGAGCGCGAGGCTCGACTCGTAGGTGTCCCCCACGCCCCCGCCCGGCGGGTGAGCGTGATGGGCGATCGCCCCCTGCCGCGTCTTGAACGTGTAGGAGAGCCTCGCTGAGGCGGCCGAGAGCGGCGCGAGGACGAGCACTGCGACCGCAGCTGCGCTCATCGCTTTCAGCAGCGCTTCCACCCCAGCATTGTCCACGAAGCACGTCCAGGTGCTCGAGTTGACACAATCGTGTTGGTGGGCAAGGACTTCTCCGACCCGGCGTGGTGGCCGACGCCGCCCCCGAAGCCGCCGAGGAAGATCTCGACCGCGGCGATCGTGTTCGGCACGTTCGTCCCGATCGTCGTGATCGTGATCCTCATCGTCGCGGTCGTCGGGCAGCGCAAGCATGCGTCGGCCGCCGACACGGGTCGTTCGCTCGCGGCCTTCGAAGCCTGCATGAAGGATCAGGGCGCTTCCTCGGCGACCGAGCGCTCGAACAGCCGCTTCTTGCAGGAGGACGCCCAGGCCTGCCGCGCCCACCTGCCACGCGGGATGGCGCTTCCGTCGTTCGAGCCGCCTGCGGGCGCCGACGAGGCGACACAGCGGGCGTTCTCGGAGTGCGTGCAGGCGGCGACGGCCAACATCTCGCGCAGCAGCCTCGGCGGCCGCTTCGGCGGAGGCTCGGCGCGGAACGCGTTCCGCAACGCGATCGACACCTGTCGCTCGCTCGTCGGGACGGGTCGGCAAGGAGGCTCCACCCCGGCGCCGGCGCAGACCACGACGACGACGCCCGCGGTGGCGTGAGGACGACGCTCGTCGCCTGTGTCGCGGTGGCGGCGCTCGGGAGCGCTGCTTCCCAGGCAGCCGCCCCCAGGCCCGACGCCCACGACCGGGCGCTGGCGAGGGCGCTCGCCGCCAAGGTCAACACCTTCAAGGAGATCGCGAAGCAGACGGGCCAGAGCGACAGCCTTCAGAAATCCCTCGACCAGTGCGCGCTCGTGAAGAAGGACCCGAGCCAGGCGTTCGGCGTGTTCTTCGCGCTCATCCCCGCACTCCTCGCGGAGCTCGTGAACGACTACGGGCCGCAGATCCGCGACATCCACGAGACGCTTCTCGGAATGCAGCCGCACTCGGCGCTCTTCCGCAAATGGACGGCCGCCGAGGGACAGGACCTCGCGCTGATGCTGAAGTTCGACAACCACGGCAAGAAGATCGACCTGTGCGAGGCGGCGACGGTGATGCTCGACAAGAAGAGCACCCCCGCCGACGTTCGCCGCGTGATCGGGATCGATCCCTCCCTGATCGCGCTGCTGTTCACGAGCCCGGTCTCGAAGACCCTGACGAGCCTGAACCCGAGGATGCAGGCCTTCTTCGTCGCGGCCGGCCTCTCGAAGGCGGACGCGAAGACCCTCACCTCGTAGTCAGCTGTCGCGGAGCGCGTGGCCCCAGCGCTCGTCGATCCGGCGTGTCTTCCAGATCACGACCGAGCCGGCCCAGGTGACGACGAAGAGCCCGACGACGAGGTAGCCGAGCTTCTCGAAGTCGAGCGCGTTCAGCCAGGCCCACACGCCGGTGTCGAGGCCGAACTTCGTCGCGAAGACCTGGAGCAGCTCGACCGAGCCGATCGCGAGCGCCACGGTCACCGAGAGCGAGGTCACGGTGATGTTGTAGTAGATCTTCCGTACCGGGTTCGAGAACGCCCAGCCGTACGCCTGGGTCATGAAGGCGCCGTCAGCGGTGTCCATGAGCGACATGCCGGCGGCGAACAGGATCGGCAGCGACAGCACTGCGAGGAACGGCACCGCGCCCGACGCGACCCCCGCGGCAAGCGCGAGGAGCCCGACCTCGGTGGCGGTGTCGAACCCGAGCCCGAACAGGATCCCCAGCGGGTACATGTGCCATGACTTCGAGATCATCCTGAAGAAGCCGCCGAGGAAGAACCGGGTCATGAAGCCGCGGTCCTCGAGCCGCTGCTCGAGCCGCTCGCGGTCGTAGTTCCCGCGGCGGAGCTCGCCGGCGATCCGGACGATGTCGAGCAGCACGATCAGGTTGAGGACGCCGATGATCCAGAGGAACGTCCCCGAGACCCCTGCACCGATGTACGCGCCGTAATCGGAGAACGACGGGATCCGCGCCTGCACCGTGCGCGAGGCGACCGCCAGGGCCGCGGCGAGCGAGAAGACGATCGTCGAGTGGCCGAGCGAGAAGAAGAAGCCGACCCCGAGCGGGCGCTTGCCCTGGGAGAGCATCTTCCGGGTCGTGTTGTCGATCGCCGCGATGTGGTCGGCGTCGAAGGCATGCCGCAACCCGAACGTGTAGGCGAGGACGCCGAGCCCGGCGAGGGCCGGGTAGCGGCTCGAGTAGTAGACGAAGAGGCCCCACCCGGCGATGTGAAGCGCGGCGACCGCGCCGGCGAAGCCGCCGAGGCGGAGCCACTCGGGCCCGGACAGCGTCTGCTTGAGGCGACGGGGCGTCATTGCTCGGAGCGTATTCGCCCTCCCCGGGCTCCCGGTTCGGACCGATCGCGGGACCATGAGATCCGATCGGTCGCAATCGAACCGATCGGGTCCCGCGGACGAACGAGCGGCAACGAACCCCCGTTCAGGGGACACGAGAGGAGCTTCAGGATGAACACAGTCAGCCGGCGCTCGTTTCTCAAGACGGCCGGTCTCGCGACGGGAGCGGCGGCGATCACCGCCTCCCCCTCGGTCGCGGCGGCCGTCCAGCCGAACGCTCTGGAGGCGACGCCCAGCGGCCCGCTCCCCCACGAGCCGATCGTCGCCGTGATCCGGAACGCGGATCTCGGCGAGGTGACCGTGCTCTCGGGTCGGACCGAGAAGACCTACAGGGACAAGGTGCTCGTCAGGCGGTTGCTCAAGGCCGCCGAGCTGAACCACAAGCCAACCGGAAAGCAGGGGGTGGCATAGATGTCGTCGCACCGCGAAGCACCCGAGATCAGCAAGGACCCCGTCGCCGACAACGCCGACGTCTACGCGTTCGTCAGCGGCCCCGAGGCCCCGGGGACGGTCACGATCATCAGCAACTTCGTGCCGCTCCAGGGCCCGGCCGGGGGCCCGAACTTCTACGAGTTCGGCGATGACGTCCTCTACTCCATCTACATCGACAACGACGGCGACGCCGTGCCGGAGATCGAGTACCAGTTCCAGTTCACCTCGTCGCTGCAGAACCCGAACACGTTCCTCTACAACACCGGGCCGATCACGGCGCTGGACAGCCCCACCTGGAACGCTCGCCAGACCTACTCGGTGGTGCGGTTCGACGCAGGCAAGCCGCCGAAGAAGCACGGGCGGTCGCCCGGGCCCGACGCCAAGCCCGGCCCGGCCTTCAGCAAGGGCCCGACAAGCTCGGTGGTGCTCGGAACTAACCTTCCGTGCCCCCCGTGCAACATCGGCCCGCACTCGACGCCGAACTACGAGCTGCAGCTCGGCCACCCGGCGGTCCAAAGCCTGGCGACAGGCGAGACGGTGTTCTGCGGACAGCGGAACGACCCGTTCTACGTCGACCTCGGTGCCGTGTTCGACCTCGCCGACCTGCGACCGTTCCAGGGTGCCTTCGCGATCCCTCCGTTCGCAGCGGGGACCGAGGGCATCGACGCCACCAAGCAGTTGAACATCCACTCGATCGCGATCCAGGTGCCGATCTCGACGCTGACCAGGGACGGCTCGGTACCGACAAACGTGCTCGGTTCCTCGTCCGTTCTCGGGATCTGGAGTGCCGCCAGCCGGAGAAAGATGCGGATGTTCGACGACCACAAGAACTCGGTGGTCGAGTCGGGCCCGTGGGTGCAGGTCTCGCGCCTCGGCAACCCGCTCTTCAACGAGGTGATCGTGCCGCTCGGCGAGAAGGACGACTGGAACCGCGGCAACCCGGTGGGCGACTCGGAGTACCTCACGAACGTCCAGCATCCGGAGCTCGGGAATCTGATCGCCAACGTGCTCTACCCGGTCGCGTTCCCCAACCTGGCTGCATATACCAAGGCGAGAGCCGACCTGGTGGCGATCCTGCTGACCGGGATCCCGGACGGCGTCATCCCGCTTCCGGCGGGGGCGCACTACTCGACGTTCACCGGACCGACCTACGCCGACATGCTTCGGCTGAACGTGGCGATCCCGCCGACGGCCTTGGCGAGCGCCAGCCTCTTCGGTCTCTTCGGCGGCGACCTCGCCGGCTTCCCGAACGGGCGGCGGGTGTTCGACGACGTCGTCGCGATCGAGCTCAAGGCGATCGCGGGCGCCGCACTGCACTTCGTCGACGGGACCTTCACGGCGGACGCGGCGGCCGGGGCGCTCACGCAGTGGATCAACGAGCCGGTGTCGGCCTCGCCGCTATCGATCCGTTATCTCGACCACTTCCCGTATGTCGGGCCTCCGTACGACGGTTTCGACACGCCGTCTGCGTGACATGAGCCGGGACCACCACAACCATCACCACCACCACCACGACGCGCACCAGGTGCGCGCCCGGCCGGTGCTGCTCGATCTCGGCGACGGGATCGGGGCGCTGATCGTCCACACCGATCCCGAGCTGCTCGGTGCCGAGGTCGAGATCAGCCCGTCAGGTGAAGACGGCGACCGCCGGCACAAGGAGGTGCTCCAGCGGGCGCTCGGTCGCACGACGGCCACGGTGCTCGTCTACGACAACCTGCCGGAGGGCGAGTACACCCTCTGGGTCGACGACGAGCCGCGGGCCCGCGGCGTTCGAGTGACCGGCGGCCAGGTCGCCGAGCTCGACTGGCGCACCACGGAGGTACCCGTCCTGGTCTAGCGGGGGCCGGTGCCGGTCGGGGTTGCTGCGGTGGCCCCGTCCGGCGCCGGCGGGTCTAGTTGTCGTCTCCCGCGGCGAGCGGAACGAGCTCGAAACGCTCGACGTCGACGAGCCCCCGGTCGGTGATCTTGAGCGAAGGGATCACCGACAGCGACAGGAATGCGAGCATCTGCACCGGCTGCGGGAACGCGACGCCGAGACGCTGGATCGCGGCCGCCACCTCCCGGCTCGCAGTGAGCACCTCCGCGAGCGGCAGGTCGGAAAGGAGCCCCGCAACCGGGAGCGGCAGCTCGGCGAGGACGTTCTCGCCGTCGGCCACGACCAGGCCGCCGCCGAGGTCGCGGAGCCGTTCGGCGACGGTGACGATCGAGCGGTCGTCGACACCGACGACCACGAGGTTGTGCGCGTCGTGGGCGAAGCTCGACCCGAACGCTCCTCGCTCGAGCCCGAAGCCGCGGACGAACCCGACCCCGACCCTGCCGGTCTGGAGGTGGCGCTCGAACACGGCGATCTTCGCCAGGTCGCGCGCGGGGTCGGCCACCGCCAGGCCGTCGACGGCCGTGAGCTCGTCCTCGAGTGACGCCGTGATGATCTGGTCCGGCACGAGCCCGATGATCCGGGCGCGGCCTCCCTGCCAGGGCACCGCGAGGGACCCCGGGTCGATCGGCGCGATCCGCACCGTGTACTTCACCCACTCGGGCACAGCGACCGGCGCGATCGTCTCGACGGGGCGGCCTCGCTTGAGAACGACCTCCGGCACGAAGGACTCGAGGTCGCCGAGGACGAGGATGTCGGCGCGGCGGCCAGGAGAGATCGCTCCGAGGTGGTCGAGGCCGTGGTATGTCGCCGGGTTGAGCGTCGCCATCACGACGGCGTCCACGGGTGAGAGCCCGAGCGCGACCGCGTCGCGGACGATCGCGTTGATGTGCCCGTCGTCTGCGATGTGCTCGGGCTCGCGATCGTCCGTGCAGAACGCCATCCGATGGGGCCCGTACTCGAGCACGAGTGGCAGGAGCGCCTCGAGGTTCCGTGCCGCGGATGCCTGCCTGATCAGCAGCCAGAGCCCGGCGCGCAGCCGCTCGCGCCCCTCCTCGGCCGTCGCCGCCTCGTGGTCCGACTCGATCCCCGCGGCCGCGTAGGCGTTCAGCGCATGCCCCGTCAGCCCGGGCGCGTGGCCGTCGACGTGCCTGGCGAGAGCGAGCTTCGCGAGCTCGCCCTCGTCGCCCGCGACGACGCCGGGGAAGTTCATCATCTCCGCGAGGCCGACCACGTTCCTCCGGCGAAGGAGCCCCTCGAGGTCGCCGGTCGAGAGCGCGCGCCGCGGGGACTCGAACTGGGAGGCCGGGACGCACGAGGAGGCCGTGAAGTAGACGTCGAGCGGAAGCTCGCCGGCGGCGTCGCAGAGCCAGTGGACCCCGTCGGTGCCGAGGACGTTCGCGATCTCGTGCGGGTCGGCGACGACCGCCGTCGTGCCGAGCGGAAGCACGAGCCGGGCGAACTCGTCGATCAGCAGCTTCGAGGTCTCGATGTGCATGTGCGGGTCGATGAACCCGGGGACGAGCCAGCGGCCGGCGGCGTCGAGCGTCTCGACCCCCTCGTACGAGCCGAGGCCGGCGACGACGCCGTCGACGATCGCGACGTCGGCCTCGAGCCATTCCCGGGTGAAGACGCAGAGAACGCGGCCTCCGCGGATGACGAGATCGGCCGGTTCGTCGCCCCGGGCCACCGCGAGTCTTCGCTGCAGTTCGGCGGCCCCCATGCCCGGATGATCGTAGACGGGCCGCGATAAGGTTGCGCCTCCGAATGGAAGGGCCTAGCTGATGCGGCTGCGGTTGGAGCGACGGCTCACGCAGCCGCGGTGGCTCTCGGTCGCAGTCCCGGCCGGCTCGCTCATCTTCGCGTTCGTGATCGCCGGGATCGTGCTGCTCGCGACCGGCCACAACCCGATCAAGACGTACCGACAGCTCTTCAACGCCGCCTTCGTCGCACCCGGATCGCTGAACCAGACCCTGATCACGACGACACCGCTGATCTTCACCGGCCTCGCAGCGGCCGCGGCGTTCCGCATGCGCCTCTTCAACATCGGCGCCGAGGGCCAGCTCTACCTGGGCGCGATCTTCGGCTCCGCCGCCGGGCTCTATCTCGGCGGCAGCGGGGGCACCTCGTGGCTCGTCGTCGCCGCGATGGTGCTCTGCGGGGCAGTCGGCGGGGCGCTCTGGGCCCTGATCCCGGGCGTCCTTCGTGCCTTCTACCGGACGAACGAGATCATCACCTCGCTGATGCTCAACTACGTGGCGGGCTACCTGCTCACGTACCTGATCTTCGAGAGCGAGTCGTACTGGCGCGACACCACCGGCTTCAACGCGACGGTGTTCCCCGCCGGCAAGCAGCTCCCCACCTCGGCCGTGTGGCCGTCCTGGACCATCCACGTCCAGGGCGGCATCACGATCCCGCTCGGCCTGCTGATCGGGATCGGCGTCGCCGCCGGCCTGTGGTTCCTCTACCAACGGACCCGGTTCGGATTCGAGGTGCAGGTCGTGAGCGACTCGGAGCGCGCCGCGCGCTACGGGGGCGTCCGCATCCGCCGCAAGATCCTCGCGGTCATGGGGATCTCCGGCGCGATCGCCGGCATCGGAGGCGCGAGCCAGGTCGGGGACTTCGCCCACTCCCTCGACGGCGACCCGAACGGCCTGCAGAAGCTCGGCTACGGCTACACCGGCATCGTCATCGCGGCGCTCGCACGCTACAACCCGTTCGCAACCTGCCTGGTCGCGTTCCTGATCGGCGGGCTCGAGAACGCAGGGAACACGCTTCAGGGCGCCGACTTCCCGGCGGGCCTGGTCGGCGTGATCCAGGGGATCATCCTGTTCTCCGCGCTCGGCGGCGAGCTGCTCGTGCGCTACCGCGTCCGACTCGTGCGCCCCGAGCGCACCTCGGCCACCCCCGAGGCCGCGTGAACAACTCGCTTCTCGTCGTCGTGATCGCCTCGGGCATCGCCTACGGGACACCGCTTCTCTTTGCGTCGCTCGGGGAGCTGCTGGCAGAGCGGTCGGGCGTGTTGAACCTCGGTGTCGAGGGGATGATGCTCGTCGGCGCGGTCATGGGCTTCTGGGCCGTTCAGCGCTTCGACATCGGGTCGCCCGCCGCGCTCGCGTTCGGGATCGTCGTGGCGGCCTTGGCCGGGCTCGCGATGTCCGCGATCCACGCCTTCCTCGTGATCACGCTGCGGGCGAACCAGATCGTCTCGGGGCTCGCGCTCACGATCTTCGCCGGCTCCGTCGGGCTCTCTTCGTACCTCGGCAACGATCTCGACCTTGCCGGCAACCCGGCCGCGCACCAGTTCACGCCGGTCTTCCCGAGCTCGATGCAGAACTGGCCGATCGTCGGCCCGATCCTCTTCGGTCACGACCTCCTCGTCTACCTCTCCTGGGCGCTCGTCATCGTCCTCGTCTGGTACCTCAATCGCACCCGGCTCGGCCTGAACGTCCGCGCGGTCGGCGAGGCACCGGCAGCCGCCGACGCGATGGGCATCAACGTCGCTGCGTACCGGTACGGGCACACCCTCGCGGGCGGCGCGCTCGCAGGCGTCGCCGGAGCCACGATCACGCTGGCGATCAACCCGCTCTGGACGAACGGCATCACCGGCGGGGCGGGCTGGATCGCGATCGCGCTCGTCATCTTCGCGTTCTGGCGCCCCGAGGTCTGCCTCCTCGGGGCCTACTTCTTCGGCGCCCTCCAGGCGCTGGCGCCCGAGCTCCAGGCCCGGCAGATCAGCCTCGGGCCAACCGTCCTCTGGACGAGCTCGCTTCCGTACATTGCGACGATCGTCGCGCTCGTGATCATCTCCGCCGGCCGCACCGGACGCCGCCTTGGCGCTCCGGCCGCTCTCGGCCTCCCCTACACCAGGGAGGAGCGATGAACGAAGAGACGATTGGCGGCTGGCTCGACGAGCTGGCCTCCTCGGCTCCCGCGCCCGGCGGCGGCGCGGCGGGCGCGCTCGAGGTCGCCGTGGGCGCCGCGCTCGTCGAAATGGTCTGCAACCTCACGATCGGCAAGCCCGCGTTCGCCGAGCACGAAGGCACGATGACCGAGGCACGCGACCGGGCGACCACCGTAAGGCACCAGGCCGTCGGTCTCGCCGCGGAGGACGCCGAGGCGTTCGACGCGGTGATCGCGGCCTACCGGATGCCGAAGGAGACGGAGGCCGAGGCCGCGGCCCGCTCGGCGCGGATCCAGGAGGCACTGGCGGGGGCGGCCGACGTCCCCCGGCGGACCGCAGCGGCTGCGTCGGAGGTGGTCGACCTCGCCGAGCGGATCGTTCCCGGCGCGAACCCGAACGTGATCTCCGACGCAGCCGCTGCGGCAGCCGCCGCCCGGAGCGCTCTCTCCTCGTCACTCGTCAACATCGACGCGAACCGCGCCTCGATCACCGACCCGGCTCTGCAGGCAGAGCTCGACGAGGCGACGTTGACGATCGAGAGCGACCTCGCGCGGGCCGACGCGGTCGTCGCCGCGGTCAGGGACCGCATCGCCGGATGACCCTCCTCGACGGACGCCCGCTCGCCGCCGAGATCCGGGCTGCCGCGGCCGAGGAGGCGGCGTCGCTCTCGCCGGTGCTCGCGACCGTCGCCGCGACCGACGACCCGGCGACGGCCTGGTACGCAGGCTCGCTCGTGAAGGCCGGAGCGGCGACCGGGATCGAGGTGCGGGAGTCGCGTCTCGCCTCGCACGACGAGGACGGCGTGCTCGCCACTCTCGACGCGCTCGCGGCCGACCCGGATGTCGACGCGATCATCTGCCTCACCCCGCTGCCCGGCGAGCTCACCCTCGCCGTGGCAGGCGGGCGGATCCCGCCGGCCAAGGACGTGGACGGCGCGAGCCCGCTGAGCCTCGGACGGCTCGCCGCCGGGCTCCCGGCCTTCGCTCCCGCGACTGCGCAGGCGGTGATCGAGCTCCTCCACCACTCGGGCACCGCGCTCGAGGGCGCCGATGCCGTCGTCGTCGGGCGATCGATCGTCGTGGGAAAGCCGCTCGCGCTCCTCCTGCTCGCCGAGAACGCAACCGTGACCGTATGCCATACGCGGACGCGCGACCTCGCGGAGACGACCAGCCGCGCCGGGATCCTCGTCGCCGCCGCCGGACGCGCCCACCTGCTCGGCGCCGACTACGTCCGTCCCGGCGCCGTCGTGATCGACGTCGGGACGAACGAGGCGCCGGACGGGAGCATGGTCGGAGACGTCGACACCGCCGCCGTCGAGCCGGTCGCCTCGCTCGTGACCCCCGTCCCCGGCGGCGTCGGGCCCGTCACGACGGCCGTGCTCCTGCGCAACGTCGTCGCCGCCGCGCGCACCCGATGAGAGCGATGGTGCTCGAGAAGCCCGGGGTGCCGCTCCAGGTCGCCGAGCTGACGGAACCGACCGCAGGCGAAGGCCAGGTGCTCCTCCGAGTCCGCGCCTGCGGCGTGTGCCGCACAGACCTCCACATCGTCGACGGCGAGCTCAACCGTCCCAAGCTTCCGCTCGTGATCGGGCATCAGGTCGTCGGCGAGACCGCCGACGGACGCCGACTCGGTGTGCCCTGGCTGGGATGGACGGACGGCACGTGCCGGTACTGCGCCGGCGGGCGGGAGAACCTCTGCGACGCCGCGAGGTTCACCGGCTACGACCTCGACGGCGGATATGCGGAGTGGATCGTGGCCGACGAGCGGTTCTGCTTCCCGATTCCCGAGGAATACAGCGACCTCGAGGCCGCACCGCTCCTCTGTGCCGGCCTGATCGGCTTCCGGGCGCTTCGCCTCGCCGGGGACGGAGAGCGCCTCGGGCTCTACGGATTCGGCGCGGCTGCGCACATCGTCGCGCAGGTCGCCCTCTGGGAGGGCCGCCGGGTGTTCGCAATCACTCGCGAAGGCGATGTTCATGCGCAGTCGTTCGCCCGCTCGCTCGGCGCGGACTGGGCCGGGTCCGGCGCACCGCCCGAGGAGCTCGACGCGGCGATCATCTTCGCACCCGTCGGCGAGCTCGTTCCCGCTGCGCTCCGCGCCGTCGCCAAGGGCGGCACGGTCGTCTGCGCGGGCATCCACATGTCCGACATCCCCTCGTTCCCGTACGACATCCTCTGGGGCGAGCGCGTGCTGCGGTCGGTCGCGAACCTGACCCGCCGAGACGGCGAGGAGCTGCTCTCGCTCGCCCCTCGCGTACCGGTTCGCACGAGGGTCGAGGCGTTCCCGCTCGAGGAGGCGAACGACGCGCTCGCGAAGCTCCGCGGCGGAGACGTCGAGGGGGCGCTGGTGATCGTCCCGTGACGATCGGAGATCTTCTCTGGACGCCCTCGGCGGAGCTGCGCGCGAGCACGCGCCTCGCCGCGTACGAGCGCTGGCTGGAAGAGACCCGAGGGCTTCGCTTCGAGAGCTACGAGAGCCTCTGGAGGTGGTCGGTCGAGGAGGTCGAGGCGTTCTGGGTGTCGATCTGGGAGTACTTCGGCGTCCGCGCGTCGAAGCCGTACGAGGCCGTGCTGCCGGACCGGGCGATGCCCGGGGCGCGATGGTTCCCCGGTGCGGAGCTGAGCTACGCCGAGCACGTCTTCGCCGGGAAGGACGAGGCCGCCGTCGCCCTCGTCCACGCCTCCGAGATCCGGCCACTCGCTGAGACGACCTGGGCCGAGCTCTCCGCGCGAACCGCCGCCGCAGCCGAGGGGCTTCGGGCGCTTGGAGTCGGGCCGGGCGACCGGGTCGTCGGGTACCTCCCGAACATCGAAGAGGCCGTCGTCGCCTTCCTCGCGACAGCGAGTGTCGGCGCGATCTGGTCCTCGTGCTCTCCCGACTTCGGGGTCCGAGCCGTGGTGGACCGCTTCTCGCAGATCGACCCGAAGGTGCTGATCGCCATCGACGGCTACCGCTACGGCGGCCGCGAGTTCGACCGCACCGCTCAGGTGGCCGAGATCACGGCGGCGCTGCCGACCCTCGAGCACACGATCTCCGTCCCGTACCTCCCCGGCGCTGAGAAGCTCGACGGCGCGCTCCGGTGGGACGATCTTCTGGCCGGCGCCGCAGGCGCAGGCCTTCGCTTCGCTCAGCTTCCATTCGACCATCCTCTCTGGGTGCTCCACTCGTCGGGCACGACCGGGCTCCCGAAGCCGATCGTCCACGGCCAGGGCGGGATCCTTCTCGAGTACCTCAAGATGGCCCACCTGCACTTCGACCTCCGCCCCGGCGACCGGCTCTTCTGGTTCACGACGACGGGATGGATGATGTGGAACCTCCTCCTCGGCGGGCTCTTCACAGAGGCCCCCGTCGTCCTCTACGACGGCAACCCCGGGCACCCCGACCTCGGCGTCCTCTGGGATCTCGCCGCCGAGACCGGGGTCACGTGCTTCGGAACGAGCGCGGCCTTCATCTCGTCGTGCATGAAGGCGGGGATCGAGCCGGGGCAGGGACGCGACCTCTCGCGGATCAGAAGCCTCGGGTCGACCGGCTCACCGCTCTCCCCCGACGGGTTCCGGTGGGTGTACGACCACGTCGGGCGCGACACGTGGCTCTTCTCGATGAGCGGCGGCACCGACGTCGGCACGGCGTTCGTGGGCGGGGTTCCCACGCTCCCCGTCAATGAAGGCGAGCTGCAGGCCCGCGCGCTCGGCGCGAAGGTCGAGGCCTTCGACGAGGAGGGGCACTCGATCGTCGACCGTGTCGGCGAGCTCGTGCTGACCGAGCCGTTCCCGTCGATGCCCGTGTTCTTCTGGGGCGACGAGGACGGCTCGCGCTACCGCGAGAGCTACTTCGACACCTACCCTGGTATCTGGCGTCACGGAGACTGGATCGAGATCACCTCACGCGGCACGGCGATCATCAGCGGTCGTTCGGATTCCACGATAAACCGGGGCGGCGTCCGGATCGGGACGAGCGAGGTCTACCGCGCCGTGCTGCGCGAGCCGGAGGTGCAGGACGCGCTCGTCCTCGACTTGCCCACCGAGGACGGCGTCGGGTCGATCGCGCTCTTCGTCGTCTTGCGCGACGGCGCCCGCCTCGAGGGCACGCTGAGCGCGCGCATTCGCGCGCGCCTCAGGAACGACTGCTCGCCTCGGCACGTGCCCGACACGATCGAGGCCGTCCCCGACGTGCCGCGAACGCTCTCGGGGAAGCTGCTCGAGGTGCCGGTGAAGCGCATCCTGCTCGGCGCCGACCCGGCCAAGGCTGCGAGCAGGGAGTCACTGGCAAATCCCCAAGCGCTCGACTTCTTCGTCGAGCTGGCCGCCCGCCGCTCGTAGAATTCAGGGCATGGACACGATCTCGTTCGCAGGCGACGGGCTTGCAGCCGACCTCATCCCGTCCGAGGAGCTTGCCGACTGCGCGGCCACCGCGCTCGGCCAGGACGGGTCGCGAATCCTCTCGTACGGGACCGGGTCTGGCTACACGCCGCTCCGGGAGCTGATCGCCGAGCAGCTCCAGGTGCATCCCTACCGCGTGCTGCTGACCAACGGCTGGCTGCAAGGCTTCTCGCTGCTCGTGCGCCAGCGCGCCCAGGGGCAGAACGCGATCATCGAGTACCCGACCTACTTCGGTGCGCTCTCGGCCCTCTTCGGCGCCGGGGCGAACGTCATCTACGCGGACCTGCACGAGGACGGGCTGATGCTGCAGCAGCTCGCCGACCAGATCCGCATGACAAGCCAGAAGCCCGTGCTCGCCTACACGATCCCGACGTTCCAGAACCCGACGGGCCAGACGCTCGGCTACGAGCAGCGCTGGGAGCTCTGCCGGATCCTTCTGCGCGCCGGCATCCCGACCGTCGAGGACGACACGTTCGGCTTCCTCCGGTTCGAGGGCGAGCGCATCCAGACTCTCTTCGAGATGAGCGGCCAGGCGACGATCTACAGCACGTCCTTCTCCTACACGATCGCGCCGGGGCTTCGCGTCGGCGTCTGGGTCCTGCCGAACGACCTCGCCGCGGAGCTCTCGACCCGCGCCAACGACACCTACATCACCCCCTCGCTCCTCGGCCAGGCGACGATCTACGAGTTCATGCGACGCGAAGCGTTCGAACCGCACCTGATCGAGCTCACCGCGAACCTGAAGGTGCGGCGGGACACGATGGTCGCGGCGCTCGAGAAGCACGTTCCGGACGTGTCGTTCGTGCGGCCGGAGGGCGGGATCTTCCTGATGCTGAAGCTCCCGCCCGGCACCGACGCCAAGGGCCTTCTCGACCGCGCCGAGGGCGTGACGGCGTTACCGGGCTCGGCGTTCGGCGGCTACCCGCACACGATCAGGCTGAACTTCGCCGAGCCCGCGCTCGACGAGATCGAGCCGGGCATCGAACGCCTCGCCGCCGCGCTGACGCTCGAGCCGGTCGCCTTCGAGGGCTACAACTAGCCGAGAGGAACTAGCCGACGGCCGGGGCCGTGACGATGAAGTAGGTCTTCTTCCCGGAGGTCGTCGGTGCGAAGTACCACTGGCCCGTCTTCAGGTCGACCACGATCGACTTCTTGCCGACGAAGGCGACCGGCGAGACGGTCATCGCGGACTTGCCGTTCATGCGGAGGACGAAGCCGTTGTGGGTACTCGTATCGACGACGGTCACCGTGTACTTGCCGGGCTTGAGCGTCGAGACGGACTTGCCCTTGTAGGTGAGCTTCAGCGCGCCGGTCGAGCCGACCGTGCCGGAGAGCGTCCCGACCGAGACCGTCTTGGTGCCGCCGCTCGTGCCGGAGGTGGACGAGCTGGAGCTACCGGTGGAGCTGCTGCTGCTCCCGCCGGCCGTGCCCGTCGCGGTGCCCGAAGCGAGGGTCGTGAAGGTCGCGCGCGCCACCGACGGCTGGTTGTTGTCGACGGCGGTGTAGGTCGAGCTCGGTGCGAAGTTGCCGCTCAGCATGTCGTAGGAGCCGTCACCGTCGTTCAGCGTCGTCTCGAGGTTCACGCCGGGCCCGGTGAGCTTGAAGTCGATGCTGCCCTTGCACGCGGTCATGTCGTTCTTGCCGGTCAGGTCGACTCCGCCGAACGACCCGGGCGTCGAGACAGCAACCTGCCAGGTACCGGGCGCGATCGATGTCACGGTCTTCCCCGTGTCGTCGGTCACCGTGAACGTGCAGCTCATCGTGTAGTTCACGTACAGCGTCGGGAGCGCCGCTCTCGATGCGCCGCCCGGCGCAGCCACGACCAGCGCCGCGGCGATCGCTACCAGCGTGACGTGTGCGCGGCGTCTCATCTCGTCGTGACGAGGAAGTAGGTCTTGGCGCCGACGAACGTCGGGTAGAAGAACCACTGTCCGGCCTTCAAGGTTACAGACGTGTGACGCTTGCCAACGTACGGGACGGGTGCCACCGTGATCGAGCTCTGGCCGGCCTCCTGGAGGACGAACCCGCCGTTCTTGCTCGAGTCGACCACCTGGATCGTGTAGCGGCCCGCTTTCAACGACGTCACCGGCTTGCCCTTGAACCGAAGGGACGTCTTCCCGGCGGCGCTCACGCCGGCGTCGAGCGCGCCACGGAACACGACCGGCGTGCCGGCCGTCTTCGTCTTCGTCTGCTGCCCGATCACGGTCGTGTTCGAGGTCGTGCCCTTGCCGCTCGCGACACTCGAATAGGGGACGGGCGGGGTGGAAGGCGCTCCCGCGGCGAGCGTCGAGAAGACGACGCGCGCGACCGTCGGCTGGTTCAAGTCGACGGCCGTGTAGGTGGCGCCGGCCTGGAAGGTCTCGGTGAACAGGTTCACGCCGTCGCCGTTGTCGATCGACGTCGTCAGGGTTACCCCGGGCCCGGTGAGCTGGAAGGCGGCGAGGCCGTTGCACGCGGGGCCGCTCGGGCTTGGCGAGCCGTTCGCGATCAGCGGCTGGGGCTCGTTCAGCTGCACCTGGTACGTCCCAGGCGCGATCTGGGAGATCTGCCTGCCGGAGTCGTCGAGGATCGTGAAGGTGCAGTTGGTGCTGTAGTCGACGTACAGGGTCGGCAGCACCGCAGCCGAGGCGCCCGCCGTGCACGCCGCAGCCAGCGCAAGCGCCGTCGCAACTCTCCGGACCCCCTTCGCCGTGCTCGCCATCGGGACGCTCCCCAGCGTAGCGCGGATGCCCGGAAATGACGAGAGGGCCCCGGAGGGCCCTCTCGCGACGAACCGTGACTCGTGTTGCTGGTTACGCCTTGACGCCTGCGAGCTTGAACGCTGCGCGGACGTTGGCCGAGTTCATCGGCGACTGGCGGATGCGGACACCCGTCGCGTCGAAGAACGCGTTGGCGATCGCCGAGCCGATAGCGGCGGTCGGCGGCTCGCCCGAACCGGACAGCGTCCACCCGTTGGCGAACGCATTGGTGTTGCCCTTGGTGACGTCGATCTTGTCCCCACCGGCCGCGAAGTCCGGGTTCACCGTGACGTACTCGCTCGGATGGACGTTCACGAGCGTCACCTTCGGAGCCTGGTCGAAGCGCAGGATCGGGTACGTGACCCAGTCGAGGCTCGTGATCCGCTCCTTGGTGAACGCGTTCTGCTCCAGGAGGGCCCGCGAGAGGCCCTGGATCGCAGCACCGCTCATCTGGTTCGCAACCAGCTGCGGGCCCATCGTCACCCCGTTGTTCTGGGCGATATACAGGTGCTTCGGGATGATCTTCCCGCTCTTCATGTTCACCTGGATGTCGGCGACGATCCCGACCTGGCTCGAGGCGAACGTGCCGAAGCCGAAGCCGCGGCCCGAGCGGATGTTGCCCGTCCCGGGATTCGAGTTCGCGACCTTCGGCTTCCAGCCGGCCGCGAGGGTCGAACCGTCGAGCACTGCCAGCCAGCGAGCACCGGCGACCGTCGTCCCGTCGATGTTCTGGCGGCGGAACGCGACCGGGTCCATGTTCATCGCCTTCGCGAGCTCGTCGACGACCTGCTCGCTGGCGAAGAACTGCTGCGGAGCGCTCGGGGCGCGGAGGAAGTTGCACTTGAAGGCACCGCCGTAGAGCGGCTGCGTCTTCGCGAGCACCCTCTTGGCACCCGAGCCGGTGGTCACGAACGAGTACAGCGTGTCGCCGGGAGCGATGCCGCCGCTTCCCGGAGTCGCCGGCCACGAAGCCGTGCCCCACCGCAGCTTGGTCTGGTCGATGTTCGACTGAGCCTGGCCGTAGGTCTGCCAGTCCGAGGCGATGATGTTGCCCTTCGCGTCGGCGCCCATCTTCACGTCCCAGAGGTTGGCCATGCCGTAATGGTCCCAGCCGTGCTGGTCCCACCGCATCCACTGCACCCGCACCGGCACGCCGAGCTTGGCCGACAGCGCGGCCGCCTGCTCGTTGACCTCACCGGTCTGGCCACCGCCGAACGACGACGCACCCTCGTACCACACCACACGCGTGTTGTTCGCCGTGGCCCACGTGCCCCCGGTGACGAAGTTGATCACGCCGGCCAGGTTCGCGGGAAGCCCCGTGAGCGCCTGTGCCTGGACGTAGATCGTCGACCGCTGGCCCTTCGCGTCGACATCGGCGACCGCGGCGTGCGGGCCGATCGGCATGAAGCCGTTGTAGTGGTACTTGTACGTCGCGGACACCGTCTTCGCGGCGGTCGGCATCACGGCGTCGACGTTGCCCTGCACCGTCGTGAACCGGGCCGGGTTGTCGGTGTTCGTGTCGCCCGCGGTCCGGAGCCAGCCCCAGAAGTTGCCCGAGCCGGGCAGCTTCGGATCGGACTTCCAGGTCACCTTCAGCTGAGCGGCGGCCTGGATTGCGTCGTACTCCTTCGGAGCGACGACCGCGATCCAGTTGCCGATCTGCACGACCTGAGCGCCCGGGATGTGGCTGATCGACTTCGGGTCGACGCTCACCGGCTGATCGTTGACCGACGTGTTCGCGCCGGCACCGCGAGGCTGGACGACCCGGGCATGCACCATGCCCGGAACGCGGACGTTCTGGACGTACGTGTACGTCGCTGCCACCTTCGCGGGGATGTCGATCCTGGGGAACGACTTCCCGACGACGTTGTACTGGCTGACGGGCTTCGTGTTGCCCAGGCCGGGGCCGTTGCCGAACGGCGACGCCGACGCGCTCTGCGAGTTCGCAGCAGTCAGCTGGACGTTGAACATCTTGCCGCCGATCAGGTCTCCGTACTTGACGGACTGGCCGCCGCCGGAGATCACGCCGGACGCCACCGAGAGGCTCGCCACCGGGACGCCGAGCTTCGTCGACGCCATGTTCAGCAGCGTCTGCTTGGCAAGCGCAGCAGCGGAGCGGATGTTCGTCGAGCGGCTCGAGATGCCCGAGCTACCGCTGCCGCCGCCCGTGACGTTCAGCCACGACTCCGGGTGCGCGTAGACCATCTGCGAGAAGTCCATGTTCAGCTCTTCCGCCGTGAGCATGAGGATGCCCGTCGGCGTGCCGTGACCGAGCTCGGTCTCGCCGTGCGTGACGATGGCCGTGTTCTGCGGCGTGATCGTGATCCACGTGTCGATCTGGGTCAGATCCGGCAGGTAGTCGTTCGGGGTGCGCTGGTTGAACGGCGTCAGGCCGTTCGCCGCCGACGCCTTCCCGGTGGCGGAAGCCGCAGCGACGGTCACGATCAGCGCGCCGCCGCCCTTGACGAACGTCTTGCGCGAGAACTGCTTCTCGTGAAGGAAGCCCGTCATGTCTACGCACCACCCTTCGCCATCACTGCCGCGGCCTTCTGGATCGCGGTCAGGATTCTCGGATACGTCCCGCAACGGCACAGATGCCCGTTCATCGCCGTGCGGATCTGGTCCTCGGACGGGTTCTTCGTCGTCGCGAGGAGATCTGCGGCCTGGATCATCATCCCGTTCTGGCAGTAACCGCAATGCGGCACCTGCACGTCGATCCACGCCTGCTGGAGCGGGTGAAGGGCCGGGGCAGCCGCACTCGTGCCGCGCTGCGCCGCATACAGGGCCGGAAGCCCCTCCAGCGTCGTAATGCTCTTCCCGCTCACTGCAGCCACAGGCGTGACGCACGAGCGGATCTCCTTGCCGTCCAACAGCACCGAGCAGGCGCCACACTGCGCAAGGCCGCAACCGAAGCGCGGGCCATGCAGGTGGAGCTCGTTGTGCAGGACGTACAGGAGAGGCGTATCAAGGCTGGCACTGACGCCATGCGTCAGCCCATTCACCTTGATCTTGATGCTATTCGCCATTCCTCCTCCTAGGTGAGGTATCGGTGACCGCAGGAGCACACGCGGGACAATGCCCACGACTGCGATCTCCTTCAGAGTAGAGCCGATCGCGGGGCTCACGCAATAGTCAGGCGCGGACGTGAGTTTCGGCGCTCGGCGTGGATCAGGCAGCGCCGAGCGCTCTTGCGATCACGAGACGCTGGATCTCGTCCGTCCCCTCCCCGATCGTGAGGATCTTGGCGTCACGGTAGAAGCGGCAGACGGGGTACTCCTCGATGTAGCCATAGCCGCCGTGAATCTGGACGGCCTGGTCGACGACGTCGACCGCGACGAGGCCCGATTTCAGCTTCGCCTGGGCCGCTGCGAGCGCAAACGGCCGTTTCGAGTCCTTCAGGAGCGCGGCCTTGTAGGTCAGGAGCCGCGCCGCCTCGACCTCCGTTGCCATGTCCGCGAGCCGTCCGCCGATCGCCTGGAAGCGCGCGATCGGCTGGCCGAAGGCCTGCCGCTCCCGCGCGTAGGCGAGTGCCTGGTCGAAGGCACCCTGCGCGAGGCCGACGCCCATCGCTGCGACGCCGATCCGGCCGATGTCCAGGACCTCGAGGAACTGGCGGAGCCCGGCGCCCCGTTCGCCGAGCAGGTTCGCCTCGGGCACGCGGCACCCGTCGAACGCGAGCGGGCGGGTGTCGGAGGCATGCCACCCCATCTTCTCGTAGGACTCTCCGACCTCGAACCCCGGCGCCCCGTTCGGGACGATCAGGTTCGAGATCTCGCGCCGTCCGCCGGCGTCTCCCGTGACGGCGGTGATCGTGACGAGGCCGGAGATCTCGGTGCCTGCGTTCGTGATGAACTGCTTGGCGCCGTCGATCACCCATTCGCCGTCGTCGAGCCGAGCGCGCGTACGGGTGTTGCCGGCATCGGAGCCGGCCTCCGGCTCGGTCAGCCCGAAGGCGGCGAGCCGCTCGCCCGAGGTGAGGCGGGGCATCCACTCCTGCTTCTGCTCGTCCGAGCCGAACAGGTAGATCGGCTGGGTGCCGAGGGAGGTGTGGGCGCAGAGGGTGATCGCGACGGAGGAGTCGACGCGCGCCAGCTCCTCGACAGCGACGGCGTAGGCGAGCGTGTCGGCTCCGGCACCCCCGTACTCCTCCGGAAACGGGATCCCCATCCAGCCGAGCTCGCCCAGCTTGCGGACGATCTCGTACGGAAACGCCTTGGTGCGGTCGAGCTCGGCCGCGACCGGGGCGATCTCGCGCTCGGCGAAGTCGCGGACCGTGTCGCGAAGCGCCTCGTGCTCCTCGGGCAGGTCGAAGACCACGGCGCGAGCGTACCGCTACGAGTACAGTCGGGGGAACCTCCCGGTTCCCCCGAACCCCTCGCCTGGTCCGCTTCGCGGACAGGCGCTACGCGCCCTCTTCAAGCTCCACGAGAACTTCTCCGCGCCCCACGGTCTCGCCCTCGAGCACGTGGACCGCGCGAACGATGCCGGCGCGCGGCGCCGGCAACGGCATCTCCATCTTCATCGCCTCGACGACGACGAGGGTGTCCCGCGCCTCGACCTCCTGCCCGGCCTCGACGAGGACGCGGATGACCGTCCCCGGCATCGGAGCCGTGACCTCGTCGTTCGCCTCTCCGGGGCTGTGGCCATGCTCGGGCTCGTCGAGCGGCGGGGGCTCGACGGCCGGAGTCGGGAGGTTGAGCCGGAAGGGGCGGCGCCAGAGCGCCGGCGCGGCCCGCACCGGTGCGGGAGTGAGCGGCGGGAAGCGCGTGAGGAAGTCGGTCGTCGTGTCGCCGGCGCGGAACGCCGGGTGCGCGACGAGCCAGCGCAGGAACGGCAGGTTCGTCACGAGACCGCCGACGTCGGTCTCGGCGAGGGCGTCCCGCAGACGGTCGATCGCCTCATCGCGGTTCGACCCGCTCGCGATGAGCTTTGCGATCAGCGGGTCGTAGCGGGTGCCGATCCGGTCTCCCTCCTCGACCCCGGCGTCGACCCGGATGTTCGAGGGCAGACGGAGGCGCTCGACCTTTCCCGCCTGCGGCAGGAACGTGAGCGGGTCCTCGGCGTAGAGCCGCACCTCGATCGCGTGGCCGCGCACGCCGTCGCCCGGCTCGAGCGTGTGGCCTTCTGCGATGCGGATCTGGTCGGCGACGAGGTCACGGCCGGTGACGGCCTCGGTGACCGGGTGCTCGACCTGGATGCGTGCGTTCAACTCGAGGAAGTAGAAGCGGCCGTCCTCCGCGACGAGAAACTCGGCGGTGCCGGCGCTCCGGTAGCCGATTGCCCGGGCGAAGCTCTCCCCCGCCTCGAACAATCCGCGGCGAACGCACTCGCCGATCCCCGGCGAGGGAGACTCCTCGAGCACCTTCTGGTGGCGGCGCTGCACCGAGCACTCGCGCTCGCCGAGCGCCCGTACGGTGCCGTGAGCGTCGGCGAGCAACTGCACCTCGACGTGTCGGGCACGCTCCACCCACCGCTCGCAGAAGACGGTGTCGTCGCCGAAAGCCGCAAGCGCCTCGCGGCGGGCCGCCTCGAGCGCCGCCTCGAGCTCTCCTTGGCTCCGGACCACGCGCATGCCGCGGCCGCCTCCTCCCGCTGCGGCCTTGACGAGCAGCGGGAAGCCGATCTCGGCAGCGTCGCCGCTCTCGACGACCGGCACCCCTGCACCGCGGGCGATCTCCTTGGCCTCGAGCTTGTCACCGCCCTGCCGGAGCGCAGATGGGGGCGGCCCGATCCAGGTGAGCCCGGCGGCCTCCACGGCCTCGGCGAGCTCCGCGCTCTCGGCCAGGAAGCCGTAGCCCGGGTGCACGGCGTCGGCGCCGGTCTCACGCGCCGCGCGGACATGCTCGGAGGCGTCGAGGTAGCTCGAGATCTCCACGGCCGACTCGGCGCTGCGCGCATGCAGCGAGCCGAGATCGTCGGGCTCGGCGACGGCGACGGTGCCGAGGCCGAGGGCGCGGCAGCTGCGGAACACACGCAGCGCGATCTCGCCACGGTTCGCGACCAGCACCCTGCCGATCGGTGTTGCCTTTCGGATGTGGCCGCTCACATGCGGAAGATCCCGAAGCGCGTCTCCGGGATCGGCGCCTCGAGCGCGGCGGAGAGCCCGAGCGCGAGCACCTGCCGCGTGTCGAGCGGGTCGATGATCCCGTCGTCCCAGAGCCGCGCGGTCGAGTAGTAGGGGCTCCCCTCCTCCTCGTACTTGGCGCGGATCGCGTCGGCGTCGGCGTCACCGATCGTGGTCAGCGTCGTCGCGGCCTGCTCGCCGCCCATGACGGAGATCCGCGCGTTCGGCCACATCCAGAGCTGCCGCGGGCCGTACGCTCGGCCGCACATCGCATAGTTGCCGGCCCCGAACGACCCGCCCACGATCACCGTGAACTTCGGCACCTCGGCGCACGCGACTGCCATCACGAGCTTGGCTCCGTCACGTGCGATGCCGCCGGCCTCGTAGTCCTTCCCGACCATGAAGCCGGTGATGTTCTGAAGGAAGAGGAGCGGGATCCGGCGGGAGCACGCGAGCTCGATGAAGTGGGCTCCCTTCTGTGACGACTCGGCGAAGAGAACGCCATTGTTGGCGAGGATCCCGACCGGGTGGCCCTCGATCGCCGCCCAGCCGCAGACGAGCGTCTCGCCGTAGCGCTCCTTGAACTCGTCGAGGCGCGACCCGTCGACCATCCGTGCGATCAGCTCCCGGGGGTCGATCTGGGTGCGATGGTCGTCGGGTATGAGCCCGTAGAGCTCGGCCGGGTCGGCGGCGGGGGGCTCGGGCGGAGCGAGCTCCCACGGCGGCTCGGGCGAGCGGCCTCGGATGTTGCGGACGATGCGGCGGGCGATCGCGAGCGCGTGCTCGTCGCCGGTCGCATAGTGGTCGGCGACCCCCGAGCGGCGCGTGTGCACCTCGGCGCCGCCGAGCTCCTCGACCGTGACCTCCTCGCCGGTCGCCGCCTTGACGAGCGCCGGTCCCCCGATGAAGATCGACCCCGTCCCACGAACGATCACAGTCTCGTCCGCGACGGCGGGGACGTAGGCGCCGCCGGCGGCGCAGAAGCCCATGACGACCGCGATCTGAGGGATGTCCTGCGCCGACATGCGCGCCTCGTTGTAGAAGAGCCGGCCGAAGTGCTCACGGTCGGGGAAGACGTCTGCCTGGAGCGGCAGGAACGCCCCTCCGGAGTCGACCAGGTAGAGGCACGGCAGCCGGTTCTGCTCGGCGATCTCCTGCATGCGCAGGTGCTTCTTCACCGTCAGCGGCAGGTAGGAGCCGCCCTTCACGGTCGCGTCGTTGGCGAAGATCGCGCAGCGGCGGCCCTCGACGACTCCGATTCCCGTCACGATCCCGGCGGACGGCGCCTCGCTGTCGTAGATCCCCCACGCGGCGAGCGCGCCGACCTCGAGGAACGCGGTGCCCGGATCGACGAGCCGGTCGATCCGCTCGCGCGCCGTCATCTTCCCCCGTGAGCGGTGGCGCTCCAGCGCCGTGCTGCTGCCGCCCATCGAGACGAGCGCGGTGCGGTCCCGCAGCTCGGACACGAGCGCCGTCATGCGGTCGCGGCGCCGCCGAAACTCGTCGGCACCGGTGTCGACATGCGAGACCAGCGTGGTCACAGGCAGGAACGTATCGTGACCGGCGCGCTCAGCGGCGCTCGAAGATCACGAGCACATCGCGGTCACGAGCCGCGCGCCCCGTCCGCCTCCGCTTCGAGCGCGGCGGTATACGTGCCGGTTCTCGCCGCGCCGTTCATCCGCGCACGGTGGTAGTAGGCGCGCTGCGCCGCTTCGACGTTCTCTTCGCGACCGAGCCATGCGTGCTGCGAGGGGGCCTGCAGCGCCCGGCCGAATGAGAAGGAAAGCTCCCAGGGGTGCGGGCCGCGCAACACCATCGCGTTCAGGTGCGCCGTCGCGTCCTCGTCGGACTGGCCGCCTGAGAGAAACACGATCCCCGGGACCGCGGCCGGGACGTGTCGGTAGAGCACCTCGAGCGTCCGCTCGGCCACCTCCTGGATTCCGGCACGATCCGCCGCCTCGTACCCGGTGAGGACCATGTTCGGCTTGAGGATCGTCCCGCGGAGATCGACGCGCTGGTCGTGGAGCTCGGTGTAGAGCGCCTGCTGGGCGCGGCCGGTCGCCTTCGCGCTGTCCTCGATCGAGTGTGAGCCGTCCATGAGCACCTCCGGCTCGACGATGGGTACGAGGCCCGCCTCCTGCGCGAGCGCCGCGTAACGCGCGAGCGCGTGGGCGTTCACCCAGACGCAGTACTCGCTCGGGCGCCCGCCGCCGATCGAGTACGTCGCCCTCCACTTGGCGAAGCGCGCGCCGAGCTCTCGGTACTCCGCGAACCGCTCGCGCAGCCCGTCGAGCCCCTCCGTGACCGTCTCGCCCGCCGCAAGCGCCAGGGGCTTGGCACCGCGATCGACCTTGATCCCCGGGATGATCCCCCGCGAGGCGAGGAGCTCCGGGAACGGCGTCCCATCGGCCGATCGCTGGCGGATCGTCTCGTCGAAGAGGATGACCCCGCTGATGAAGCCCTCGACGCCAGAGGTCGTGAAGAGGAGGTCGCGGTAGGCGCGTCTCGACTCCTCGGTCGACTCGACGCCGATCGCAGCAAAGCGCTTCGTGATCGTCCCAGAGCTCTCGTCGGCGGCGAGGATCCCCTTGCCCTCCGCCACGAGAGCCTTCGCAGTCTCGTGGAGCTCGCTCATCGAGTCGTCCGTACCGTACCGGCTCGCCGACACAGTGTTGCCTACCGGCGGCTCGCGCAGTTGTACCTATCCTCGCGGCCGCAGGTCGGGCAGCGTGGCCGTAGTCCTTTGCGGCGCAGGAGCTTCTTCTGTAGGCCGGAGAGCACCATGAGCAGGCCCGCGCTTGCCGCGAGCACCGCGTAGGTCAGTGTCTGAGTCCCTGTCATGACTCCCAGCCTGTGGCGGTGGTACCCATCCGGGCGTACGCCGGAACCCGCAGGCCTCGTTGCGATCTAAGGTTCGCGGCATGAGCACGATCGTGGTCGGGGTCGACGGCTCGAGCGGTTCCGCCGCCGCGCTCGGGTTCGCGATCGAGGAGGCCCGGATCCGCGGGGCGGAGCTGAAGGCGGTGAGTGCCTGGCACGTGCCACCCGCCGTCTACGACACGGGCTGGGCGCCCGTCGGCACCGACATCGACGAATTCCGAAAGCTCGCCGAGGCCACGCTCTCCACGAGCCTCGAAGACGTGGGAGCCGCAGACTCGGGTGTCGCCGTGACTCCGGTCCTCCGCGAAGGGCATCCCGTCGACATCCTCGTCGCCGAGTCGGGCCGGGCCGACCTGCTCGTGGTCGGCTCGCGAGGCCTCGGCGGATTCAAGGGGCTCCTGCTCGGCTCGGTCAGCCAGCAGTGCGCCCAGCATTCGCGCTGCCCGGTGGTCGTCGTTCCGCACCCCGACCAGGGGAAAGCGATCAGCGCGTCTTCGTGAACCGCTGAACCGCCGCGAGCAACTCCTCGGACTTGCTCGCGGCCTCGGCCGGATCGCCCGAGGCGAGCGCTCCCGCGACGCAGTGGGCGACGTGATCCTCGAGCAGCTTGAGGCCGACGGACTCGAGCGCGGTCGTCACGGCGGCGATCTGGGTGAGGACGTCGATGCAGTAACGATCGTCCTCGACCATCCGCTCGATCCCGCGCACCTGCCCTTCGATCCGGTGCAGGCGCTTCACGATCGCGGCCTTGTCGTCGTGGTAGCCCGGAACGGTCATTTCCGCACACTCTCGAAACGCCGCAGGCGCAGGCTGTTCCCGACGACGAAGAGGCTCGAGCAGGCCATCGCGGCCGCGGCGACGATCGGTGTCGCGACCCCGGCGACGGCCAGCGGCAGAGCGGCGACGTTGTACGCAAAGGCCCAGAAGAGGTTGCCCTCGATCGTGCGGAGCGTCCGGCGCGCGAGACGGATCGCGTCGACGGCCGCGCGGAGGTCGCCCGAGACGAGAGTCAGGTCGGACGCTTCGATCGCGATGTCGGTTCCCGTCCCGATCGCGAGTCCCAGGTCGGCCCGCGCGAGTGCCGGTGCGTCGTTGACGCCGTCGCCGACCATCGCAACAACCTTGCCTGCGGCCTGAAGCCGCTCCACCTCGGCCGCCTTCCCGGCAGGGTCGACACCGGCGAGCACACGCTCGATCCCGGCCTCGGCTGCGATCCGGGCGGCCGGCTCCTCCGAGTCGCCGGTGAGGAGCACGGGCTCGAGCCCGAGCGCCTGGAAGCCCTGGACTGCCTCGGCGCTCGTCGGCTTCAACGCGTCGTGCACCTCGAGGGTGGCGCGCGTCACGCCGTCCCACGAGACCTCGATGCCGCTGCCTCCCCGCCGTACCGACACGTCGTGACCTTCGACGACGCCGGTGACCCCGGCGCCGGCCTCGCTGCGAAAGAGGGTGACCGGCGGCAGGTCCCCGATCTCCGCGTGCGCCGCGTCTGCGACCGCGCGAGCGACAGGGTGCTCGGAGGCCGACTCGACCGCCCCGGCAAGCCGGAGCACCTCGTCCCTGCCGGCGCCGTCCAGCAACGTGACGCTGGTGAGCTCGAGGCGCCCCTCGGTGAGGGTGCCCGTCTTGTCGAGGACGACGGTGTCGACCCGGCGAGTCTGCTCCAGCACCTGGGGCCCGCGAATCAGGATCCCGAGCTGTGCCCCGCGGCCCGTGCCGACCATGAGCGCCACCGGCGTGGCGAGCCCGAGAGCGCACGGGCAGGCGATCACGAGGACAGCGACGGCCGCAGTGAACGCCGTTCCGGCACTCGCACCTGCGACGAGCCACCCCGCGAGCGTGGCCAGGGAGATGAGGATGACAACCGGGACGAAGACTGCGGAGATGCGGTCGGCGAGCCGTTGCACCGGCGCTTTTCCCGATTGAGCCTGCTCGACGAGCCGCCCGATCTGGGCAAGGGCGGTGTCGGCGCCCACCTTGGTCGCGCGCACGAGCAGGCGGCCGTCGAGGTTCACCGTCGCGCCGGCGACCTCGTCGCCGGGCCCGGTCTCGACCGGCGTCGACTCGCCCGTGAGCAGAGAGCGGTCGACAGCCGAGACGCCGTCGACGACCACCCCGTCGGTGGCGATCTTCTCGCCGGGTCGCACGACCACCAGGTCGCCGACTTGCAGCTCCGAGGCGGGAACCTGGACCTCGACGCTATCGCGGAGGATGCGCGCGTCACTGGCGCCGAGCTCGGCGAGCTTCCTGATCGCCGCCGAGGCACGACCCTGGGCGCGCTCCTCCAGGTAGCGGCCGAGCAGGATCAGGGTGGTCACCGCCGTGGCGACCTCGAAGTAGGTGTCGGCATCGAGCCCGAAGAGGAGAACGACCGCCGACCAGAGATACGCGGCGAGGGTTCCGAGCGAGATCAGAGTGTCCATGGTCGCAGCGCCGTGGCGGGCGCTCCGGAGCGCGGCGCGATGGAACCCGAGCCCGCTGTAGAAGACGACAGGCGTCGCCAGAGCGAGCGCCACCCACTCCCAGCCCGAGAATCGGAGCGACGGGACCATCGCGAGAAGCGCCACGGGCACGGTCAGGACGGCGGCGACGACGAGCCGCCGGCGGAGCGGCCCCATCTCCTCATGGTGATGGTGGCCCTCGACGGCCGGCGTCGCGCCGTACCCGACGGATTCGACCGCGGCCACGAGCTCGTCGACAGGAACCGGTCGCTCGGAGCGGACCGTCGCCCGGGAAGTGGCCAGGTTCACGGTCGCCGCGACACCGTCTAGCTCGTTCAGCCGCCGCTCGATCGATGCCGCGCACGACGCGCAGTGCATCCCTTCCAGATCGAGCTTCGTCTCCGTTGCGCTCATGCCTCGATTATACCCTCGCGGGGTATTAAGTCATGACCCTCGCGGGGTATTACGTCATGCCATTTGGATACCGTCTCGTCTTGGGCGACGGGTCGCGGCGCACGGTCGAGCTTCGCGTCGGCGGAGGTTTCCGGCTGCCGGATCTGACCGGAGAGCCGCTGCCGCGCCGGCTGATCACGACGACCTTCCACGACACGCCCCAGCGATCGCTCTCGCGCGCGGGCATCACCCTGCGCTGGGACACCGAGGCGCGGCAGGCCGACTGGCAGCTGCGGCTTCCCGGCGGCGACGGGCCGATCGAGCTCGAGGAGGCCGGTCGAGGCGCGCCGCCCGAGACGCTCGTCCGCCTGCTCGCAAGCCACACCCGGCACGGTGGCGTGTCCCCGGTCGCGACGGTCTGCACGCGACGATCGGGGATCCTCTCGGCCGTGGCCGACGGGCGGGTCGCCGTCGTGCTCGACTGGGTGGAGATCATCTCCGGGCCCGACGACGTCCCGGCGTTCGGCGTCGTCGAGGTCGAGCTTCTCGAGGGGGACCAGGACGCGCTCGACACCGCTGTCGCCGCCCTGATGCTTGCCGGAGCGGAGCCGGCGAACGGCACCCCCGCCGCGGAGGCGCTCTGGCGCCGGATCGCCCCACGGCAGCGCGACGACGGCTTCGTCTCCGGTCAGCTCCTCGAGATCCTGGCGCACGACCCCGGAACGAGGCTCGGCGCGGACGCCGAGGACCTCCACAAGCACCGCGTCGCGGTCAGGCGCCTCCGGGCGGTCCTCCGCGACGAGCCCCTCCGGACCGAGCTTCGCTGGATCGGCGGCGCCCTCGGGGCGGTGCGCGACCTCGACGTGCTGATCGAGCACTACACGGCCGAAGCCGCTTCGCTGGAGCCCGAGGAGCGCCTGGCGTTCCGGCCGATCCTGCTTCGGCTTGCCCGGCGCCGGGCCGCAGCCCGCAGGGATCTCTCCGAGGCACTCGACTCGGAGCGCTACTTCGAGCTCCTGGACCTGCTCGAGGAGGTTCCCCCCGAGCCCGATCCTGCTGAAACGGCGCACCACGAGGCGATGCGCCAGTACCGCAAGCTCCGCAAGCAGGTGAAGCGGGCGGGCCCCTCGCCCGAGGACACGACCCTCCACGAGCTGCGCAAGCGGGCCAAGCACGTCCGCTATGCCGCCGAGCGAGCCTCGGCAGCGGGCGACGACTCCCTCGCCGAGCTCGGGAGCCGTGCAAAAGCCCTTCAGGACGTCCTCGGGGTCCACCAGGACGCGGTGGTCGGCGAAGAAACGCTCCGCGGGCTCGCGACCGACGTCATCCGGCCGGCACAGGCGCTAGCGCTGGGCCGGCTGATCGAGCGGGAGCGGGCCCGCCAGAACGACTCTCGCGCTCAGTGGTGGGACGCTTGGCGGAAGCTCAAGCGAGCCGGCTGACCCACGCCGCGCTCAGGGTCTCGGCGTCGGCCGACCGACCCGAGTGCCCATCGTAGACCGCCTCCAGCCGAAACCCGGCGTCATCGAGAGCCGTTCGGACCTCGTCGCCATCGTGGAAGTACTGCCGGTGCCGTTCCGCGAACGGCTCGGGGCCCGTCACCTCGATCGTCGTGTCGCAGCTGCGGTTCTGAGCATCGGCTGCGGTCGTGATGACGAACTCCTCCCCGGCGACGACCGGGTTTGCCAGGACGAAGCGCAGCATCGCCTCGGTGTGGAGGTCGAATACGAGCCATCCGGCCGGCCGAAGACGGCTCGCGACCGCGGCGAGAGTCTCGCGCGAGCTCTGGCGTGGTCAGATAGGTGAAGCCGTCCTGGATCGATACGGCCGCGTCGAAGCGACCGTCGACGTCCAGATCCGGAAGCGTCGAGCGGTGGAGCGGCGTGCCCGGCCCGAGCCGCGCCTGGGCGACGTCGAGCATCGCCTGCGAGGCGTCGACGCCGACGACCCGGTAGCCGCGCGGAGCGAGCTCGGCTCCGAGGAGGCCGGTGCCGCAGCACAGGTCCAGGACGTCGTGGACGCCGTCGCCCTCCCAGAGACGTGCGAGAAACGACGCCCACTCGGCGTGGCAGGGGTCGGCGACGATCTCGTCGTAGACCCCTGCCAGCCGCGAGTACGTGGTCAGATCCCGAGGATCTTGGCCTTGGCGGCGGCGAACTCCTCGTCGGTCAGCACGCCCTGGGTGTGGAGCTGGGCCAGGTTCTGGAGCTCCGCGACCGAGTCGTCCTCCGGCGCTGCCGCGGGCGGAGGGGGCGGCGGCGCGTACTGCTGCTGCTGCTGTTGCTGCTGGTCGTAGGCCTGCTGGTCCTGCTGGTCGTACTTCGCGGCCTGGCGGCGTTGCACCCGCCCGGAGACGGCGGTGGCGGTGCCGGCGACGACGGCGGTGCGGGCTGCCATACGGATGAGTCCCATGTTTCCCCTCTCTTTCGAAATGTGGACGATCTAGCCTGCTGTGATCGCAGCCTGGACGACGTCGACCGGGATCCGGATCGAGTCGATCACGAAGGCGTCGGCCGCCTGAAGGGCGTCGACGAGCTTCGCCGCCCAGAGGTTCTCGAACGCGACGAGCAGCGCCGAGCTGTTCGCGGGCAGGTCGTCGCTGACCTCCTCGGCGTCCTCCTCGCCGAGCGCACCCGGCTGAGTGACGTCCATTGCGAGGAAGGCAGCGCCGTCCTCGTCGAGGTCCTCGGCCTGGATCACCGTCGTGACGCCGTCGGCGTCCTTCGAGACGAACAGCAGGTCGAGAATTCGGATGGTGCCGTTCTCCACGAGCTCGAGGATCGCCGGGGCGATGCGCCCGGTGAACTTGTTGCCCGGAAAGCCGATGATGTAGACGTCGACGGGGCCGACTTCCATGTTCTCTCCTTTTTCGGAGCGCAGGATTCTGAGGGTATGCGGCCGATCGAACCACCTCGACCGCTACGGACGAACGCACGATACATACCCCTTGTGTACTGTCGCAGGCGTCCGTCCGGGCGCCTAGAAAAGAGCAGGCATGAAGCTTCCGCGCTTCTTCGAGCACGACAACGAGGAGGGCCCGCCGCGGGACACGGACACACCGGCGGAGCACCAGGTGGTCGAGCTCGACCCCGACCAGCTCCGGACCCTGTCGAACGTCTTCTCGGCCCCGAAGTGGCTGCGCGACGCCGGGCTTGCCTCGTGGCTGCTCGCCGGGGTGGCGATCCTGCTCGTCGGGGCCGTCTGGCTCCTCGCGCTCACCGAGACGATCGTCGGCCCCGTCACCGTCGGGCTGATCGTGGCGGTGGTCGCCTCACCCGCCGTAGCGTGGCTCCAGAGCCACCACGTCGGACGGGTAGCGGGGGCGGGGATCGTCGTCCTCGTGATCCTCGCTCTCGCCGTCGGCGTGCTGCTGCTCGTGGTCGGAGGAATCACGAGCCAGGGAGACGCCGTCCGGTCGCAGGCGAACCACGCCGCGCCGCGGATCCAGGACTGGCTCACGGACCTCGGCGTCGACTCGAGGGGCGCGCGCAGCGTGACCGACAGCGTCCAGGCGGCGACCCCGGGTGCGATCTCGACGCTGGTACACGGCATCGTCGACGGGATCACAGGACTTGCCTCGGTCGCCATCGGAGCCTCGTTCGCCTTCCTCGCGATCTTCTTCCTGCTGAAGGACGGGCCCGGAATGCGCGAGTGGGTCGACGGGCACCTCGGCGTGGCGAAGCCCGTCGCACGGCTGGCGACCGGAAGCGTGCTCACCTCCCTACGGCGCTACTTCCTCGGCGTCACGTTGGTCGCCGCGTTCAACGGGGTCGTGGTGGGAATCGGTGCGCTCATCCTCGGCGTGCCGCTGGCCGGGACGATCGCCGTGGTGACGTTCGTGACCGCCTACATCCCCTACCTCGGCGCCTTCGTGGCCGGCGCGTTCGCCGTCATCCTCGCGCTAGGGGCCAGCGGCGGAACGACCGCCTTGATCATGCTCGCGATCGTGCTGCTTGCGAACGGCCTGCTGCAGAACATCTTCCAGCCGATCGCCTTCGGGGCCACGCTCCGGCTGAACCCACTCGTCGTCCTGGTCGTCACGATCGGGGCCGGCTGTCTGTTCGGGATGATCGGCCTCGTCCTTGCCGCACCGCTCCTCTCGGCTGGACGCCAGATCGCCGCTCAGCTCGGAAGCGCGCGCGCGGCGGCGACACGAGAGCGGGCGCCGGCCGCGGCGCCGGCGCCCGAGACCTGAGGGCCTAGGCCGGGTTCGCCGTCGCCGGCCGGGCGACCATGTAGATCAGCGCGCCGATCAGGGGAACGAAGATGAGGAGCAGGGTCCACCCCGCCTTGGCCACCCCCGAGTGATCCGTCCGCTTGAAGTTGTCGACCAGGATGAAGACCAGGAACGCCACCCAGATCACCCAGACGAAGAAGATGCACATCGTCCAGAAGATGTCGAGGAACGGGTAGCTGTCTGCGAGCATTGAACGTCCTTTCCAGGTGGAAGGGCTTCGACTCTAACTGCCCGGGAGGTCGGTATTCGCCGCCTCCGCCTCGAGTTCCGCCTTCGCCTGCTCGAGCTCGCGAAGCGTGTCGGCGCCCACCTCGGGGTAGTGCGGATCGATCTCGATCAGGGCGCTCACGATTGCCGCGGCGGCGGCGATGCGCGCGAACCACTTCCGGTCGGCCGGGATCACGTACCACGGGGCCCACTCGGTGCTCGTGTGCGAGAGCATCTCCGAGAACGCGTGCTGGTAGTCGTCCCAGAACGACCGCTCGTGGATGTCGGCGGCCGAGAACTTCCAGTTCTTGTCGGGCTCGTCGATCCGCTTGAGGAAACGCCGGCGCTGCTCCTCCTTCGAGAGGTTGAGGAAGAGCTTGACGACCCGGATCCCGTTGTCGACGAGGTGGCGCTCCCAGTCGTTGATCTCCCGAAAGCGCCGCTCCCAGATGCCGGGCCCCTTCTCGTTGGCGGGCAGACGCTCCCGTGCGAGGACCTCGGGATGCACGCGAACGACCAGCACCTCCTCGTAGTGGGAGCGGTTGAAGATCCCGATCTCGCCCCGCCTGGGGAGCCGCTGCGCGTATCGCCAGAGGTAGTCGTGGTCGAGCTCCTCGGTGGAGGGGACCTTGAAGCTCGACACGCGCACCCCCTGCGGGTTGACGCCGCTCATCACATGGCGGATCGTGCCGTCCTTGCCGCCGGCGTCGAGCGCCTGCAGGATCACGAGCAGGCCCCAGTCGTCCTGGGCGGCCAGCCGACCCTGATAATCGGCCAGAAGCTCCACGCTCGTCTGGAGCACACCTTCGGCGTCCGCCTTCGAGAGCAGCCCGTCCTTGTAGCGCGGGTCGAAGTCACGCGCGAGGTGGATCTTCCGTCCGGGCTCGACCCGGAGCGGCTCGACGAACGCTGTGAGCCGTTTCGCCTCGTCGTTCATCGCCGCCATGCTCAGCCCGGCCCCCTTCGGCGGCCGAAGCTCGAGACGAGCACGGCGACGACCGTGACGAGGTACAGCTGGCCGAAGAGCGCCTCCATCACCGCGAACGTCTTCCCGACCTGGTTTGCAGGGGTGTAGTCGCCGTAGCCGAGCGTGAGCATCGTGACGTAGCTGAAGTAGAGGAACAGGGATCGTGTCCCCGCCACTCCCTGCGCGAAGAACTCGTTGCCGCCGATCGTCTGGACGGCGGCGTAGAGAAAGACGAACAGCATCCCGATCAGCAGGTAGATCGAGACCGCCCCGCAGACCGAGGCGGCGTTCACCTCGTTCTGCCGCCTGACGCCGTAGCCCACCGTGATCACTGTCGCGACGGCAAGGATGGCCGACACGAGCGCGACCGTCGAGCTGACGGCTCTCCCGTCGCGGAACGCAAGCTGGACGCCGGCAATGACGCCGGCGCCGAGCACGATCGCGCGCGCCCCGAACCGGACGTCGGCGCGAGCCGACGTCGCGAGCGCTACCGCGAGGGTGATCCCCTGGAGAACGATGATCACGCTCGCCGTCCACTGCGCGCTCGAGGTCACGTCCGCGAAGACGAACAGGATGACCACGAGGCCGAGCACGACCCCGTAGGCGTGGGCGTCGCGGAGGCGCGGCAGGCCCTTGCCCACGATCCCTTCGCGGGCGTTACTTCCGATCGGCTCCATCGCGACTCGAATTCTCTCATGGTTCGTGGTTAGCCTGATGACATGGGAACGCTGTACCTGCTCCGACATGCGAAGTCGAGCTGGGATGACCCGGCGCTCGACGACCACGAGCGCCCCCTCTCGGCCCGAGGGTGGCGGAACGCCGCCGCACTGGCCGAGCACGTCCGTGCAGAGAAGATCGTGCCCGCGCTCATCCTCTGCTCGACGGCCCGCCGGGCCCGCGAGACGCTCGCCGCCATGGTGCCCGCGCTCGACAGGGAGACCGCGATCCGGATCGAGAACGACATCTACGTTGCGTCCTCTTCTTCGCTGCTCGCGCGCCTGAGAGCGGTTCCCGACCGAACCGAGCCCGTGATGCTGATCGGCCACAACCCTGCGATCGAGGGGCTTGCCGTCGTGCTCGCCGGCGACGAAGCCCCCGAGCGGATGCCGACCGGCGCGCTCGTTGCACTCTCGACGGCCGCACCATGGGCCGCGCTCGGCGAGAGCCCGTGCCACGTCGTGTCCGTCACCATCCCCCGCTGAAAAGATGCAGGGCTCGGCCGATCATCCGACCGTTGCCGAGCGTGCCGCACGCGGCCGGAAGGCGCGGCTCGCCTGCCCGCGTGCGGGGCACGCGCGGCTCGAGAGCCCCGAGCGCGACCCGGTGGCGCTGCTCGAGGCTCAGGCGGTGACGCGCGTCCCGGAGCTCGTCCCCATCCGCTACGGGCGCATGCTGACCTCTCCGTTTGCCTTCTATCGCGGCGCGGCAGCGGTGATGGCACACGACCTTGCCGGGTCTCCTTCGACCGGGCTTCGCGTGCAGCTCTGCGGCGACGCCCACCTCTCCAACTTCGGCGGGTTCGCTTCGCCCGAGCGAGACCTCGTCCTCGACCTGAACGACTTCGACGAGACGCTGCCGGGCCCGTTCGAATGGGATCTCAAGCGCCTCGCAGCCAGCTTCGAGGTCGCCGGCCGCTACCGCAAGTTCGGCGCCGACGACCGACTCGAGAGCGTGCTGACCGCCGTCAGCCGATATCGCGGGGCGATGCGGCAGTTCGCCGAGATGGGGAACATGGACGTCTGGTATGCGCGCCTGAGCATCCCCGGGCTCGCCGCGAGGCTCCGGACGGAGGGCGACACCAAGCAGGCCGGGACTCTCGACAAGGCGGTCGCCAAGGCACAGACCAAGGACAGCATCAAGGCCCTTTCGAAGCTGACCCGGACGGTCGACGGCGAGCCCCGGATCCGGTCCGAGCCGCCTCTGATCGTGCCTCTGTCGGAGCTCGTAGAGGGACAGCCCGGCGCGGAGGCAGGGATCGGGGATCTCGTCAGGTCCGTTCTCCGCGGCTACCGGCGAACGCTTCAGGACGATCGGAGCCACCTGCTCGACGGGTTCGAGGTCGTCGACATCGCGCACAAGGTCGTCGGCGTGGGCAGCGTCGGGACGCAATGCTGGATCGCGCTCCTCCTCGGACGGGACGAGACCGACCCCCTGTTCCTTCAGCTGAAGGAAGCGCAGGCCTCCGTGCTGGAGCCGCACCTCGGACGAAGCCGCTACGGCAACCACGGCCGGCGGGTGGTCGAGGGACAGCGGCTGATGCAGGCCGCGAGCGACATCTTCCTCGGCTGGCACCGGATCGCCCAGCCCGACGGGCAGGCACGCGACTTCTACTGCCGCCAACTCTGGGACTGGAAGATCTCGGCCGACCTCGACTCCGCGACGCCGCGCACGCTCGTGCTCTACGCGCAGGCCCTCGGGTGGACGCTCGCACGGGCGCATGCCTGCTCGGGTGACCGGATCGCGATCGCCGAGTACCTCGGCAAGGGAGACAGCTTCGACCAGGCGCTCGCCTCGTTCGCGGCGGCATATGCCGACCTCAACGAGCGGGATTACGAGTCACTCGCGGCCGCCGAGAAGAACGGCCGCATCAAGGTCGAGCACGGCCTCTAGGCGAGGACGTGCCTCTTGGCCTGCTCGAACTCCTCGTCGGTGATCGCGCCCTTCTCCTTGAGGTCGACGAGCCTTGCGATCTCCTCGGCCGTCGAGGGGGCCGGCGCGGCTTCGTCGGCCTTGTGAGGCTTCCCCGACCTGTCGGTCACCTTCCGTGCAGTCACGGCCATCCGGGCGCCGAGGCTGTGCTCGGGGCCCTCCAGCCCGGCGTTCGGGAACTCCTCGAGCGTCTGCTTGCGCAACAGGTAGATGCCAAGCGGCGAGCAGCGCGCCGATCAGCAGGATCCCCCACCACGTGCGGAGTGCGTGAGTCGGGCCCCAGAGGACGAGGAGCAGGTACAGGATCCCGGCGGTGCCCCATGCCACCTCCTGGCGCTGGTTCAGAACCGGAGCGATCTCGCGGCGGAGCGCCACCGCCGCCCGCCACGGGCCGGCCAGCATCGCCGCCAGGACGAGGAGGAGCCCGTAGGTGATGGTCGACCAACCGATCGACCCGAGGATCGAGGTCGCGATCAGCCAGACGTGATGAGCCGGTGTGCGATAGGTGGGATCGACGAGCGCGCTCAGCACGTAGTTGCCGATCAGGCGGCGCGCGATGAGCGTGACGATGCCGACGACGACGAGCCCCCAGCCGATGTAGGCGAGCGTCCGCCGCCGCCTGCCGTGGGCGAGGTAGAGCGCGAGCCCGTAGAGGGCGAACACGAGCACGAACAGCCAGACGCTCAGGATCCTCACCAGCCTGACGGACTTCTGCGCCGTGTCGAGCTGGTCGGATCTGAGGATCTCGATCTGCCCGGTGTCGGCCGGGATCCTGTCCAGCGCGTCGGTGGGCACGCCGAGCGCCGCACCGATCTGTTTCAGCAGCTCGGTGACGTCGAGCGTCACCACCCCGTTCCCGGTGGAGATCCCGGCACCGGTCTTGTTCTCGAGCACGTTCACGAGCTTCTCGTGAGCGACGTCGCTCGCCTGCACGAAGAGCTTCTGGAAGCGCGGCTGCGACAGCAGAAACTCCACTCCCCTGGTCGCCGGATCGCGGAGAGCTGCCGCGGCCGGATCGGCGAGCTGCTTCAGGTTCTTCGGCAGACGCGTCTGAAGCTCGGCGCCGACGTCGACGTTCGCGTAGAGCTCGTTCACGAGCTGGGTCGCGAGCGCGCTCTGCACCGCCGGGTCCTGGATGACCTTGGTGCTCGCGTTGTGCCACGAGTGGGCGTCGAGCATCTGCCGGGTCACCCACGTGGTGAGAATCGATACGAGCGCGATCAGCGAGGCGACGATGACCAGCGCCCAGATCGCGATCTTCCGGCCGCGCGACAGCGGCGCGGGGCCCGCGGGCGTGAGGGCGGGCTGCTCGACGGCCGTCACCACAGCGGGGAGTATCTCAGCTTTCGCTGTCGGGCTCCGTGGTTTCCTCGTCGACGACACGCCGCTCGAGCCACTTCACCACGAAGAAGCCGGCCGCGGTGATCAGGACGATGCCGCCTGCCGCGAAGAGCCCGTACTTCCCGAGCGCCGAGGCGGCGGCATCCCCGAGGTAGTAGGAGACGAGCGCGACGGTCGTCGCCCAGACGATCCCGCCGGCGGCGTTCCAGGCGAGAAACCGCCACCAGTGCATGTGCGAGAGCCCGGCGATCCACGCCGCGGTCACGCGCAGCACGGCGACGAACCTGCCGAAGAAGACGGCCTTGCCGCCGTGCCGTGCGAAGAACCGCTCGCCGGCCGGGAGGTAGCGCTCGGCGTAGCTTTGCGTCAACCGGTGGCGCTCGAGCAGCGGCCGACCCCCCTTGCGGGCGGCCCAGTAGCCGAGGTTGTCGCCGATGACGGCAGCCGCGACGGCCACGACGATCACCCATTCGATCGAGAGCGAGCCCTGGGACGCGAGGACCGAGCAGGCGATGAGAGCCGTCTCGCCCGGAAGCGGCAGCCCGAACGACTCGAGCGCGAGCAGGGCGAACATGATCAGAAGCGCCCATTGGCTGTGCGCCTCGACGAAACCCTGGATCGACTCGACCGGGACCGTCCACCGGCCCATCATCCCTCAGGCTCGGGTGTGCCCGCCCGTGCGTCGAAGTGGTGAACAGTCGTGGTGAGGTGTGGTGAACAGCCGTGGTGAGTTCCGCGAGGAGCGGTAGGTTTGTGGGGGACTGAGCGCACCGGTACCCCCACCTGAGCCGAGCTCGACAAAGACGTTCAAGTTCCCGACCGCATTCACGGTCCTCGCGTCCGTGCTGCTGCTCGTCTGGATCGCGTCGTTTGTCGTGCCCGCCGGCGCGTACAAGACCGATCCCTCGACCGGAGCCCCGATTCCGGGCACCTACCACAAGCTGCCGTCCTGCTCGGCTTCGGCGGCGACGGCACCGGCGATCGAGGCCGATTCGCCCACCGAGAGCGGACAGGCGCCTGCAGACGCCGAGTCGGCACCGGGCGCAACGATCACGGTCGGCGAAGCGGGACAGCCGTGCGTGGATACAGCGTTCAGCTTCCGCTTCAAGCAGCTGTGGGACTCTCCGCCGAACGGCCTGTACGGCGTGGAGAGCGGCAAGGGCTTCGTCGGGCCCTGGGAGGAGGGCTTCCTCTACGGCTCGGCCGCCATCTTCCTGTTCGTGCTCGCAGTCGGTGCGTTCATCACCGTCACGATGAAGAGCGAGGCGATCCAGACCGGGATCGGCCGCCTCGCGCTGCGGTTCCGGCACAGCGGCGCCGTCCTGATCGCGATCCTCATGAGCGTCTTCGCGCTCGGAGGGACGTCGTACGGGATGTGGGAGGAGACGCTCGGCTTCTTCGTGCTGCTCGTTCCTCTCTCGCTCGCGCTCGGCTACGACCGGATGGTCGCAGCGTCGATCGTCTTCCTCGGCGCCGGAACCGGCGTGATCGCCTCGACTGTCAACCCCTTCTCGACGGGCGTCGCCTCCGACTCTGCCGGAATCACGATCGGGAACGGGATCGGGCTGCGGATCCTGATGTGGTTGGTGCTCGTCCCACTCGCTATCGGGTTCGTGATCTGGTACGCGAGGCGGATCAGGTCGAACCCCGCCAAGTCGGTGGTCGGCATATCGCCCTCCGACGCGGCGGACGCCGAACAGCTGATCAGCGACGTCCCGGCGCTCACCGGGCGGCAGAAGCTCATCCTCGTCCTCTTCGCCGGGACGTTCCTGTTGATGATCTACGGCTTCATCCCCTGGAACGACCTCTGGCAGGAGGGATTCGGCAAGAACTTCCCGCTGCCCACCTTCGCCGACTTCTACTTCCCCGAGGCGGCGACGCTGTTCCTGGTCATGGCCGTCGTCATCGGCCTGATCGCGCGGCTCGGCGAGGAGGGGACCGTCACGACCATCATCGCCGGGGCGTCAGACTTCCTCGGCGCCGGGCTCATCATCGTGCTCGCCCGCGGGATCACGGTCGTGATGAAGAACGCCTACATGACGGACACCGTCCTGCACTGGATGGAGAACGCGGTCTCGGGCAAGTCGCAGGGCGCCTTCGGGATCCTCGCGTTCATCGTCAACCTGCCGATCGCGTTCCTGGTGCCGTCGTCCTCGACTCGCGCACCGGCCCGGTGCGACACGAGGGCGACGCAGGTGGCCCCGGCATATGCGGAGTGACCGGAGCGGAACGAGAGTGCCCGCGCACGCTCAACATGGCCGATTCGTACCTCGTCGCCGGGGCGAAGCTTGGGATGGACGTCCGAATCGCGAGCCCGGAGTCGCTGTGGCCTCACGACGAGATCACCGATCTCGCCCGCGAGATCGCCGCGGACACCGGCGCGACGGTCACGATCACGGAGGACGTCGCCGAGGCGGTGAAGGGCGCCGACGTGCTCTGACCGATGTGTGGGTGTCGATGGGCGAGCCGGACGAGGTCTGGCGGGAGCGCATTGCGCTGCTGATGCCTACCAGGTGAATGCCGCGACGATGGCGCTCACAGGCAACCCCGACGTGAAGTTCATGCACTGCCTGCCCGCGTTCCACAACACCGAGACGGAGGTCGGCAAGGAGATCTTCGAGAAGTACGGCAAGGATGCGCTCGAGGTGACCGAAGAGGTGTTCGAGTCGCCCGCGTCGCTCGTCTTCGACGAGGCGGAGAACCGATTGCACACGATCAAGGCGGTCATGGTCGCGACCCTCTCCGGCTGACCGTGCGCGTCGTCGTCGCACTCGGGGGAACGCGCTGCTGCGGCGTGGAGAGCCGCTGACGGCCGAGAACCAGCGGGCGAACGCCCAGACGGCCTGTGCCGCCCTGGCGCCGGTGGCGCTCGAGCACGAGCTCGTGATCTCGCACGGCAACGGCCCCCAGGTCGGGCTGCTCGCGCTGATGGGCTCGGCCTACAAAGCCGTCGAGGAGTATCCGCTGGACGTCCTCGGCGCCCAGACCGAGGGCATGATCGGGTACGTGATCGAGCAGGAGCTCGGGAACCTGCTTCCGCCGGAGCGGCCGCTCGCGACGCTGCTCACCATGGTCGAGGTCGACGGCGACGACCCGGCCTTCGCGAACCCGACGAAGCCGGTCGGCCCCGTGTACGAGAAGGAAGAGGCCGACCGGATCGCGGCGGAGAAGGGATGGACGTTCAAGCCCGACGGCTCGAGCTTCCGCGCGTGTTGCGGAGCCGACCGGGTCAACTGGTGCCCCTGGCGTCGATTACGCCGGCGCTTCTCGCGGGTGATGCCGGAACAAATGGTTACGCTCGACGCAGCAGGGCTCGAGTTCGGAACGCCCGCCTTGGGTTCTGCCAACCAGGAAGGAGACTGCTGCGATGGCGACGACCGAGGAACCCCCCGCGACCGATACGGCGGCCGTGGCGTGGTACGCACTCTCGCCCGCCGAGGTCGCGACCCGCGTCGGTGTCGAGCCGGCGACGGGGCTATCCGCGGCGGAGGCCGCCTCACGGCTTGCGTCGGTGGGCCCGAACGCGTTCGCCGTGGCAGAGGTCGAGCCGCGCTGGCGCGCCTTCGTCCGGCAGTACCGCGACCCGATGCAGATCGTGTTGCTCGTCGCCGGGATCGGCAGCCTGTACCCGCTGAAGGAGCTCGGGACCGGGCTCGTCCTACTCTTCCTGACGCTCTTCAACGCCGTTCTCGGCCTGCGTCAGGAGGGCAAGGCCGCCGAGGCGGTCGCCGCGCTCCAGAAGATGATGATCGTCAAGGCGCGCGTCCGCCGCGGCGGCGAGCTCATGCAGATCCCCGCCGAGCAGCTCGTCCCCGGCGACGTGGTTTCGATCGAGGCCGGCGACCTCGTCCCGGCCGACGGGCGCCTACTCTCGGCAGCGACGCTGGAGATCGCCGAGGCGGCGCTGACCGGCGAGAGCCTGCCCGTCTCGAAGGGCGTGGACGCGGTCGGGTCCGAGGACACGCCCCTCGGCGACCGGACCGACATGGTCTTCATGAACACGAACGTGACCCGTGGCGCGGGCAGCTTCATCGTCACCTCGACCGGGATGGCGACCGAGGTCGGGCACATCTCGCACATGCTTCAGAGCAGCGAGGACGCCGACACGCCCCTCACAATCCAGCTCAAGAAGCTCACGGGCCAGATCCTCGTCATCTCCGGGGTCTCCGTCGGCATCTCGATCGCGCTCAACCTCTCGCGCGGCGAGAGCTTCGACACGGTGTTCACTGCGGCGATCGCGTTCGCGATCTCCGCGATCCCGACCGGGCTTCCGGCTGTCGTCACGACGGTCCTGTCCCACGGGACGCAGATGCTCGCGAAGGCCAACGCGATCATGAAGCGGCTCCGCTCGACCGAGACTCTCGGCTCGACCTCGGCGATCAACTCGGACAAGACCGGGACGCTGACGCTGAACCAGATGACGGCAGTCGAGCTGACGATCCCCGGCCGCCGCTACACGGTCTCGGGGGGCGGGTATGGCATCGAGGGGACGATCATGCACTCCTTCGGCCTCCCCGAAGTGCCGCTCGACCAGTTCCTGCTGCCGATGGCGCTCTGCGCCGATGCGGTCGTCAAGGACGGCGAGCTCATCGGCGACCCGACCGAAGGCGCACTCGTCGTGCTCGCGGAGAAGGGCGGCCTGGACGCCGTCACGACGCGGCAGACCTACCCCCGGGTGGCCGAGCTCCCGTTCGACGCGGACTACAAGATGATGGCGACCTTCCACCGGATGAAGGACGAGAGCGGCTCCGACGTCGTCCGCTGCCTCGTCAAGGGCGCGCCCGACCAGCTGCTCGCGCGGGCCGCGTCCCGGCCCGCTCCGGAGGACCTCGCGATCGTGGCGGTCGACGACGAGTTCAAGCAGCGCTACATGGACGAGAACGAGCGCCTCGCGAGCCAGGGCCTCCGAGTGCTGGCGACCGGGCGCAAGGACTTCGACCCCCAGACGTTCGACCCGTCGGCCGACCTGCTGCCGCTGCTCGACGGCATGACGGTGCTGGCCCTCGTCGGCATCGTCGACCCGCCCAGGTCGGCCGCGAAGACCGCGATCGCGACAGCGCACGAGGCGGGCATCCAGATCAGGATGATCACCGGCGACCACGCCGTGACGGCCGCCGCGATCGCCAAGGAGCTCGGCATCCCCGGTCGCGCGATCAGCGGTGCCGAGTTCCACGCGATGTCGGACGAGGAGCTCGACGCACAGATCGGCGAGATCGGGGTGATCGCGCGCGTCGCACCGGAGGACAAGGTTCGGCTCGTCGAGACGCTGAGGCGGAAGGGCCACATCGTGGCGATGACCGGCGACGGCGTGAACGACGCGCCCGCGCTGAAGTACGCCGACATCGGGATCGCGATGGGGATCACCGGCACGGAGGTCTCGAAGGAGGCCGCCACGATGATCCTGACCGACGACAACTTCGCGACGATCGTCAAGGCGGTCGAGCTCGGCCGCGGGCTCTACGACAACCTGACGAAGTACATCCGCTTCCAGATGGGCGTGCTCGTCGGGTTCATCGTCACCTTCCTGGGCGCGAGCATCTTCAACATCCTCGGCGGCGTTCCCTTCGTCCCCCTGCAGACGTTGTACGTGAACTTCACGACGCAGGTCCTGCAGTCGATCGGCCTCGGCTACGGGCGGCCGGCCGAGGGGCTGATGAAGCGGAAGCCGCGAGACTCGAACGAGCAGATCCTGCCGCGGCCGCTCCTGATCTGGGTCGCGATCGCCGGCTTCGTGATGGGTGGGGCCACGCTGCTCCTCATCGCCTGGGCCCACGACCACTACGACTCGGGCCAGATCGCGCGGACGATGGGCCTGACCTCGTTCGCGTTCAGCAACGTCGCCTTCTCGTGGTGCACACGGGACGAGCGCAGCTCGGTGTTCTCGCTGGGCGTGCTCGAGGACCGGACGTTCCTGCTCTGCACGGCCGGCTCGCTCACCGCGATCCTCCTCGGCACCGAGCTCGGGCTCCTCCAGCGGATCCTCCACACGGAGCACCTCGAGATCCGCCAGTGGCTCCTGTGCCTCGTCGTCGGGCTTGCGATCGTCCCGGTGTCCGAGGGGAGGCGCCTCCTCCTCGCCCGGCGCCGCCGGCAGGAAGGAGCACCGGAGGAGCCAGTCGCCACTACAGCGGCCTAGCGAGGTCGGCCGGAACATGACGCCGGACACAGACGCGACGGGCGCTCGCGACGGCCTCGGCGTCGAGGACGCGCAGGTCGCCTCGACGCCGACGTCGTCGATCGCGCTCGGCACCCTCCCGACCAGCGCAGCTTCAGCCTGGGGGTGCGGCCGACGGCCGTCGACCTCGACGGACGCGGCTCGCGAACCGTCAGGACATCCGGCGCCCGGGTCGAGCGGCGGAGGCCGACGCCAGGAGACGAAGCTCCCGGTCGGTGAGACGCGTCTCGCGCGCCTGCTGCCGATCGTCTCCTGGCTCCCCGCCTACGACCGCAGGTGGCTGCGCGGCGACGTGGCCGCAGGGATCGCCGTCACGGCGCTCATCGTCCCGAAGAACCTCGGCTATGCCGGGATCGCCGGCGTCCCGCTCGAGAACGGGCTCTACGCGGCCGCAGCCGGCGCGCTCGTCTACGCGCTCTTCTGCACCTCGAGGCACATCTCCACCGGGCCGTCCTCCTCGCTCGCAGCTGTCGCGGGCGGCGCGGTTCTCGCGACCGGGCTCGGCGGGAAGGACGCGGCCCAGCTCGTCGCCGCGATCACGCTCGTCACCGGAGCGCTCTTCCTGCTCCTCGCGATCTTCCGGATGGGCTGGATCGCCCAGTTCCTCTCCAAGGCGGTCGTGACCGGCTTTCTCGCGGGCGCCGCGATCGACGTGACGATCGGCGAGCTCCCCAAGCTCACGGGCACCTCCTCGAGCGGCGACAGCGCCTGGCGCGAGCTGTACACCTGGATCCAGGGGCTCGGCGACATCCACCGGCCCACGCTGGCCGTCGGGCTCGTCTCCCTCGGGGTGATCCTCGCCCTGCGCTTCACTGCGCCGGCGGTGCCGGGCGCCCTCGTGCTCGTCGTGGGCGGGCTCGTCGCCTCGGGGCTCTTCGACCTCGGCGCCCACGGCGTGGCGCTGGTCGGGCACGTGCCGCGAGGACTGCCCTCGCCGGAGCTGCCCGGATGGCAGCTCGTCAGAACGCACCTCTCGACGATCGGGCTCGCCTCGTTCGCGCTGCTCCTGATCGGCTTCTCGCAGACGGCCGGCGACGCGAGGGCCTTCGCGACTCGCCACCGCTACCGCATCGACGTGAACCAGGAGTCGGTGGCTCAGGGCATGGCGAACGTCACCGCCGGGGTGTTCCAGGGCATGCCGGTGTCGACGAGCCTCTCGGCGAGCTCGCTGAACGAGTCCGCCGGCGCGCGGACGCCGCTCGCCTCGCTCGTGACCGGAGGGCTCGTGCTCGCGACGCTCGTCGTGCTCGCGCCGATCTTCTCGGCGCTCCCGAAGGCCGTGCTCGCCGCCGTGATCATCGACGCCGTGCTGTTCGGGATGATCGACCTGCCGGAGCTTCGGCGGCTGCGCCGCGTCGCGCGCGTCGACTTCTGGATCGCCGTCGCCGCGATCCTCGGCGTGCTCTCGGCGGGGGTGCTCGCAGGCGTGGCGGTCGGCGTGGCTCTCTCGCTGGGTTGGCTCGTGTACGTGGCCGCGACGCCCCAGATGCCGGTGCTCGCGCGGGAGCCCGGCACGGGCGTGTACCGGGAGCTCGACGAGTACCCGGACGGTCAGACCGTGCCGGGCATCGTCGTCATGCGGCTCGACAGCGGCCTCTTCTTCGCGACTGCCGAAGCCCTCGACGCCCGCGTTCGGGAGGTGATCGCGGCCGGGGAGCCCAGGGTTGAGGCGATCGTCCTCAACCTGGAGGGGGTCGACTTCATCGACTCGCAGGGAGCCGCCAAGCTGACCGAGCTGCACGAGGTCGCTCGGGCGGAGGGGGTCACGCTCCGGCTTGCCCGCGTGAAGCCGCCGGTGCTCGAACTGCTCGAGCGAGACGGCGCCACCGCCACCTTCGGTCCTGATTACATTCACCGCACGCTGCGCGAGGCGGTCGACGCCCAGCTCGCCGGGAACGCCGGCAGGCAATGAGCCCGTCAGCCTGAGAGAATGAGCACAGCGCGAATCGACGTCGAGACGTGCTTCACCCGAGAGGAGCCCATGGCCACCGCACCCACGACAGCACCGAGCTTCACCGGCGAACAGCTCCAGGAGCTGCTATCGCTGATGCAGGACTCCGACAGCGTCGAGCTCAAGGTCACCGTCCCCGACTCAGCGCTGCGGTCGACAGCCGATGGCGCTCGGGATCGACCCGCTCGACGCGCAGATCCGGCTCGTCACGTTCTTCGACACCCCCGACCTCGCGCTGAACAAGGCCGGTGTCGTCGTCCGCGCCCGCCGGATCCAGGGGAAGGGCGAAGACTCCATTATCAAGCTCCGGCCGGTCGTGCCGGCGGAGCTTCCCGCCGAGATGCGCCGGTCGGCGAGCTTCAACGTCGAGGTCGATGCGCTCCCCGGCGGGTTTGTGTGCTCGGCGTCGATGAAGGGGGCGCTGCGACCGAACGATGTGAACCGTGCACTCGCCGGCGAGCTCCCGCTGCGCAAGCTCTTCTCGAAGGAGCAGCGCGCCTTCTATGCGACGCACGCGCCCGAAGGCGTCGCGCTCGACGACCTCTCCTTCCTCGGCCCGATCTTCGTCCTCAAGTTCCGCTTCGCCCCCGAGGACCTCGGGCGGCGCCTCGTCGCCGAGGTGTGGCTCTATCCCGACGGAAGTCGCATCCTCGAGCTCTCGACGCGCTGCGGCACGACCGAAGCCTTCCAGGTCGCGGCAGAGTCTCGCGCCTACCTCCACGGGCGGGGCGTCGACCTCTCGGGCGAGCAGCTGACGAAGACCCGCAAGGCACTCGAGTTCTTCTCGAAAGGCATGAAGGCCGGCGCTTGACGATCGTCCCGCGCTGGGAGTGGCGCACCTTCGGGGAGAGCTTCGGCAAGGCGGAGGAGCGCCTCTCCTCCTTGACGCCGGAGCGGATCGACGACAGCGACGAGACCTACCTCGTCTCGACGAGGAGCGACGCCTCCGTGAAGATCCGCGGCGGCCTGATGGACGTGAAGCACCTCGAGGCCGTGAACGACGACGGGCTCGAGCAGTGGCGGCCGGTCATGAAGGGCGAGTTCCCCCTCGCCGCCGGCGAGGTTGCGGCGGTCGTCGCGGAGCTGGGGCTCGAGGGGGTCCCGCTGGAAGGCGAGGCCTATAGCCTCGAGGAGCTGGCGGCTGAAGTCGTCGAGCGACATCCCGAGCTCCGAGCGGTCGACGTCCACAAGCATCGGGAGCACCACACGGTCGGCGGCTGCATGACCGAGCTCTCCGCGCTCGTCGTCGAAGGGGCATCCACCCGCACGGTCGTCGTCGAGGGCGAGGATCCGGCGCTCGTCGCCGCCGCCGTGCGCGAGCTCGGGCTCGCCGGCCGGCGGAACACCTGCATGGCGAGGGGGCTGAAGGCGCTCCTCGGCTTCGGCGCTCGGCGTTTCGCCGTGATCGACGTGGGCACGAACTCGGTCAAGTTCCACGTGGGCGAGCTCGAGGCCGACGGGACCTGGCGGACGGTCGCCGACCGCGCCGAGGTCACGCGCCTCGGCGAGGGTCTCGACGAGACCGGGCGCCTCGGCCCCGGTCCGATGGCGCGAACCGTCGAGGCGATCGCCGGCATGGCGGGCGAGGCCGAGCGCGACGGTGTCGAGGCGATCGCCGCGGTCGGCACCGCCTGGATGCGCATCGCCTCGAACTCCGCAGATCTCGTCGAGGCCGTGCGCAAGGGGTCGGGCGTCGAGATCGAGGTGATCCCCGGGGAAGAGGAGGCCCGGCTTGCCTATCTCGCGGCGACGTCCGGCCTCGGCGTCACGAGCGGCTCGCTTGTCGTGTTCGACACGGGCGGCGGCAGCTCGCAGTTCACCTTCGGCGCGCCCGGCAGGATCGACGAGCAGTTCAGCGTCAACGTCGGAGCGGCGCGGTTCACGGAGCAGTTCGGCCTCGATCGCGCGGTGTCGGCCGAGGTCGTCGCCGAGGCGCGGCGAGCGATCGCAGCCGACTTGTCGCGGCTCGACGGCCGACCGGTGCCAGACCTGCTCGTCGGGCTCGGCGGCGGGATCACGAACATGGCCGCCGTCAAGCACGGGCTCGCGCGCTACGACGCGGAGGTGGTGCAGGGCACCGAGCTCGACACGACCGAGATCGACCGCCAGATCGAGCTCTACCGCGCACGTTCGGCCGACGAACGGCGGGAGATCGTGGGGCTCCAGCCCAAACGCGCCGAGGTGATGCTCGCGGGCGCGTGCATCGTCCGCACCGTGCTCGAGAAGCTCGGGCGCGACTCACTCCTCGTCAGTGACCGCGGCCTCCGCCACGGCCTGCTGGTCGAGCGCTTCAGCTCGTCGTAGAGCGCACCGGCGCGAAAGGCGTGATCTCGTCCTGGCCGGGCTGGACGACCCCCCACGTCGACTCGGGCACCTCGTTCCAGGCGCCCGGCAGGTCCCCGAGCGGTTCCGAGACGATAAGACGGGTCTCGTCGTCTACCCGCTGGAAGAGCTCCATGTCGGGGTAGAGCTCTCGGAGCGCCTGTACGGCCGTCGAGAAGTAGAGGGAGCGCGATCGTCCTTCGCTCGAGTAGCGGAACGCCCAGATGCACTCGCCGTCGGAGGTGGCCACGGTCATCTGGATCGGGTACTCGACGTCGTGCCGCCGCCCGACGTCCTCGATCACACCGACGGCCCTCGCGACCGCACCGGCCGGGTCGTCCTCGAGACCAAGGGTGAGCGCGAGGAAGAAGAACACCTCGGAGTCGGTCGAGCCCTCGACGAACGGGTAGAGCGAAGGGTCCACCTCGAGCACGAGGTCGCGCTTGACCTTCGTGAAGTCGCGGATCAACCCGTTGTGCATCCACAGCCAGCGGCCGTGGCGGAACGGGTGGCAGTTCGTCTGCTGGATCGGGCTGCCACTCGACGCGCGGATGTGCGCGAACACGAGCGGCGAGCTGATGTGGCCGGCGAGCTCGTGCAGGTTCCGGTCGTTCCACGCGGGCTCGATCGAGTGGAACACGGCCGGCGTGTCGACGGTGCCGTACCAGCCGACGCCGAACCCGTCCCCGTTCGTCGTCTCGGCACCGAGCCGCGAGTGGAGGCTCTGGTCGATGAGGGAATGGGTCGGCCTGTAGAGCAACTCCTCGAGCAGGATCGGCGTCCCCGAATAGGCGAGCCACCGGCACATGTGTTCCTCCTTCGTCTCGGCGGACGCTGGGCCGGGCGCAGCGCGCCCGGCCCAGCCGAAAAGGGAGCCGCGCCCCCTGCGGGAGCGACTAGGCCGCGAGCGCCTTGGTCTTCAGCTGGTCGAACTCCGCCTGCGTGATCGTGCCGGCGTCGAGCAGCGACTTCGCCTTGGCGATCTGCTCGGTCGGGTCGGACGACGTGGCGACGTCCTTGATGTAGGTGTCCATCTCCCCCTGGGCCTTCTGCACCGCGGCCATCTGACGCTGGGCCATGCCGTCGGCGTTCGTTATGTAGTAGACGAACAGGCCGAGGAACGGGAACACGATGATGAAGAACACCCAGGCCGCCTTCTTCCACCCCGAGGCGTCATGGCGCGAGAAGAGGTCGCCGATGACGTGGAACAGCAGGATGAAGAAGATGACCATGAAGAAGATGACGATCAGCGACCAGAGAAAGGTCAAGAACTGCGTGGCGACGAGCATGCGACTCCTTTACTGATGACATTTGAATTCGGCGGGTGCCCGCGAACCCGGCGGGCATGACCCCGGCATCATCCTGATTCTCACCGGAGACCGCAAACCGGCTCTCTTCGCCATCTGGGACAATGAGGGACGTGCATTCGCACGCAGGCCACTCGCACGCGGCGCCCGGGGACGGTGACTCGCGGCGCCTCTGGATCGCGCTCGCTCTGATCGGCGGGCTGATGGTCGTCGAGGTGGTCGTCGGGATCCTGGCCAGCTCGCTGGCGCTGATCTCGGACGCCGCGCACATGCTCACCGACGCCGGCGCTCTCGTGCTCAGCCTCGTCGTGATCCGGCTCGTCCGTCGTCCGGCGGGTGGGAACCTCACCTTCGGTCTTCGCCGCACAGAGATCCTCTCGGCGCAGGCCAACGGGGCCACGCTGCTCGTTCTGGCGCTCCTGATCGTCTACGAGGCGATCCGCCGCCTGATCACGCCTCCCGACTCCGGCGGGAAGGCGATCCTCATCGTCGCGCTCGTCGGGATCGTGGTGAACCTGGCCGCGACGCGTGTGCTCGCCGGCGCGGACCGCCGCTCGATGAACATCGAGGGGAGCTTCCAGCACCTCCTCACCGACCTCGCCGCGTTCGTCATCACCGCGGTCGCCGGCGTCGTGATCCTCGCGACAGGGCAGACGCGCGCGGACGGAGTGGCGGCGCTCGTGATCGCCGGCGATCATGCTCCGCGCCTCCTACGTACTCCTGCGCGACTCGGGCCGGGTACTGCTCGAGGCCGCGCCGGAGGGGATGGACACCGAGGAGATCGGAAGGGCGCTGGCCGCGCACCCGAAGGTCACGAACGTCCACGACCTCCACGTCTGGGAGATCGGCACGGGCTTCCCCGCGCTTTCCGCGCACGTGCTGGTGGCGCAGGGAGACGACTGCCACGCCGTCCGGCGCGAGCTCGAGGAGACGCTCGCCGACCAGTTCGGGATCACGCACACGACCCTCCAGGTCGAGCACGAGACCGCCGGGCGGCTTCTGCGGATCGGGGACGGCTAGCACCCTAAAGGCCGGCGAGGGCCAGGACGACCGGCCCGAGACCGCCGAGGTCGTCGGGGGCGTCGTCGGGCACCTGGATCCATTCGCTCAGCTCCACCTCGCCGAGGTCGCGCTCGAGCATCGTCATGAGCGTCTCGAGACTTTCGCCGGAGTCGAGGTGGCGCACGCCGTCGCCCGGGCGGAAGAGGTAGGCGGCAGCCTCGCCCCCATGCCCGTGCTCGGCCGCGACCACGACGCCGACGACCTCCTCGCCTTCGAAGACCGCCGCCGCTCGGCGCTCGCCTGCGATCGGCGCCGAACCGTCGATCCGACCGAACCGGTCGTGCCGGCCTCGGGAGGCCCCGGTTCCGGGCTGAAGCCGCTCGAGCTCTTCGCGGAGCCGCGACTCGCCGCGCCGTGACACGATGAACACCGCGATCGGCTCATCCGGCGACTCGCGGTCCCAGATGCCGAGGTACCCCTGGCCGAGGCCGGGGACATGTCGGAGGTCCTGCCAGTCGGCTGGGTGCCGGCCCGACGACGGTCGCGTCGCCCATGAACCCGAACGGCGCCAGATATCCGCCGAAGCCCGTTGCCCCGACGCTCTCCCGCGTCGCCTCGCCGCCCTCGAGTGGGTCGTAGGGAGCAGGCAGGCCGAGCTGGTCGAAGAGCTCATCGACCGTCTCCTCCACGAAGCACGTCGTGGCGCGTCGAGATTTGTTGCACCTCGAGGGCCGTGATCGGCCTCGGCGTGCACCAGGACCAGTGCGCGAACGCCTCCGGGTGGTGGGCAAGAGGCTCCCCGGCGCGATCGGACCCGATCCCGACAGCCGCCAGGTTTCCCCCGTTGACGGCGACGATCTGAGCGTGGTCGCTGTCGAGAACCCAGGCGCCCACCGCGACACCGTCGCCGGCGCTCGCGGCCCGCGTGACCAGTCCCGCCAGGTCGTCAGGCACGCCGTCGCCGTAGGCGTACCGCCAACCCGGCGCGCACTCCTCGTCGACCGGGTGCAGGCGAAGGCGCCGCAGGGCCAGCTTGCCTGCCCCCCGCGCGATCACCCAGTGACGGGAGGTCCCCACGGAAGCCGCATTCTGCCGCGCGGGCCGGGCGGGGCGGGCCAGGCCCGCCCCGCCCCGCCCTGGTTGCCGCTACCTCAGGACTTCGAGCGGGGCGCGGATCGCGCCGCCCGGGAAGTCGGTCGTGTGGACGTTCGCGTAGAACCCGGCCGGGTTGCCGATGATCTCCTTCAGAAGGCCGGCGTCGACGGTGACGCAGCCCTCGGAGGCCCCGTTTGCAGCCGGCGGCGTGAACGGGATGATCACGGGCCCTGCGACCGTCGAGTCGCCCCGGTGGATGTGCGAGGCGACGGTCGGCGTGATCACGCTCGAGGCCGTAAGCGTGTAGCAGAGCTGCCCCTGGTCGGGCCGAAGGATGAACATCCCGGTCCCGCTGCCGTCGGAGTCTCCCGCCGTCGGCTTCTCGTTCGCGCCGTTCATCTTGGCCTCGAGGACGAAGTTCACCGCGCCGTTCAACTGGTTGCGGATGGCGCCGTCCGGGAAGTCGCCCGTATGGACGTTGACGTAGTAGCCGGCCGGGTTGGCGATGATGCCGTTCACGATCGCCCGGGGCGCGGCGACGCACCCTGCGACCGCCGCCGACAGGCTCGGCGTCTTCAGCGCCACGACGACCGGCCCCGAGTCGTTCGCGGTTCCCTTGTGGATGTGCGACGCCGTCGGTTGTGCGATCCCCTGGACCGTGACCGACTCGCACACCTGGCCCTGGTTCTTGCGGAGCCGGAGCGTGATCGTCCCGGTCCCGTCCGGGTCGGCCGGAGCGGGCACCTCGGTGACCCCGACCATCTTCGCCCCGAGCCCGACGCCGCCGGTCGTGGCGGTGAGGAGCGTCTGGGGACACGACGTCGGCGCCGGGACGATGTCTCCCGGCTTGGCGATGTAGGCCTTCAGGTCCTTGGCGCTCTTCGCCACGACGCGCTGGTAGGGCTTGGACTTCGAGCTCGTCAAGTCACACACGGCGGTGCTCGAGAACGACGAGCTCGACGCAACTCCTGTCGACCCGATCGAGCCGAGCACGAGCAGCGGTAGAGCGACAGCCAGCATCTTGCGCATCCGGTCCCTCCTGCAGATGGCAGATAAGACCCCTCGGAGACCGCTACGTGGCAAGCGGCCGCGACGGTTTCATCCCAAGCCGTAGCCTGATGGGGTGAAGGCGGGCGAGCCCTTCAGCGACGAGCTCGAGCGCTGGCTGCGAAGCGACGGCGAGAAGACCCTCGGAGGGATGAGCCAGGTCTTCGCCGAGCGCACGTTCGCGGTGACGATCATCCTCTTGATGATCCTCCCGGCGACGCCCCTTCCGACGGGAGGCATCACGCATGTCTTCGAGGTCATCACCGTGCTGCTCGGCCTGGAGATGGTGATCGGGCGGAAGACGGTCTGGCTGCCGGCACGCTTCCAGCGCCGCAAGCTCGGAGCGACGACGACGGACAAGGCGATCCCGTTCATCGTCAAGCGGATCCGTCAGGTGGAGCGCTTTTCCCGGCCCCGCGGAGTGCGCCTGTTCAGAAGCGGCGTCGGGACTCGGCTGATCGGAGCCGTGGTGATCGTGTTCGCCGTGGCGGCGGCTCTCGCGCCTCCGTTCTCCGGGCTCGACACCCTCCCTGCGCTCGGCGCGGTCGTCGTCGCCCTCTCGATCATCCTCCAGGACGTCGTCGTGCTCGCCGTCGGCATCGCGCTCGGCACCGGCGGGATCGTCCTGATCCTCACGGTCGGCGCGGCCCTCTACAAGTTCGTCCGGTCGCTGATCTGAGCGCCGAGCGACGATCTGCTCGCCGCTTCCGCATGTCGCGGGAAGTATTCGCTCAGGGCCGGAGGGCCCCTGCGGAGCTGCCCCCGCCGCGCGACGGCGGGCCGAGCGCCTTCACGGCTGCGTCGATCGTGTGGAACAGGTGATCCTCCCCGATCGCGTCGAGCACGCCGGTACGGCGGGCGCGGTCCACGACAGGCTGGCGCACCTCCGCGAGTCCCAACGTCATGCCGCCGGAACGCAGCGTCCGTGCGAGGTCGAGCAGGTTCTCCGCGGTGGTGATGTCGAGGTCGGAATTCGCCCCGAAGTCGACGATGACCGCATGGGGCAGCGGGTCCGCTGCTCCCGCCAGCCGTTTCACCGTGGTACTGACGAGCGAGGCGTTCGCGTAGAGCATCGGCGCCTCCAACCGGAGGACGAGGATGCCCGCGACCGGCTCGTAGTCGGGATGCCTGCCGACGTCGCCGTAGGCGTCCGGCTCGCCCGGGATCCGCCCGAGGACCGAGATGTGCGGCCTGCTTGCCAGGTAGACGACGAAAAGGAGCATCGCGACGACGCCGATCACGAGCCCTGGCAGGACGTCGATCGTGATGACGCCGACGCCGGTGCCGATCCCGATCCAGAACTCGAGCGGGCGCTCGCGCCGATAGAGCCTGAACTCGGCCACCTTCCAGAGATGCGAGACCGCGTGGATGATCAGTGCGGCGAGAACGGCCTCGGGCAGGTCCTTGAAGACCGGCGTCAGCACCAGGACGGTGAAGAGAGCAAGCACGGTCGCGACGAGCGGTGAGAGCTCGGTGCGCGCTCCGGCGCCTTCGTTCACCGCGGACTGCGAAAGGCTCCCGCCCGCGCCGAGGCCGCCGAGGAAGCCGGAGCCCACGTTGGCGACGCCGAGAGCGATCAGCTCCTGGTCCGCATCGATCTCGTAGCCGTACTTGGCGGCGAAGTTGGTGGCCGCTCCCAGCGACTCGCTGAAGATGACGAGCAGCATTCCCGCCGCCCCGGCGATGAGCGGCGCGATGTCGCCGGAGGCAGGGTGCGGTATGGCGACGGACGGGAGGCCGGACGGCAGCTTCCCGACCACGTCGACGCCGTGGCTCGAGAGGTCGAGGACCGCGCTCACGGCGATGCCGAGGAGGAGCACCACGAGCCCTCCGGGAACCTTCGGGAACCACCTCTCGCCGGCGAACAGGATGGCGAGCGATGCGGCACCGATGAGGAGCGTCGCACCGTGCGTCTCGTCCAGATGGGCGACCAGGTGGTTCAGCTGGTGGATCGTGTTCCCGTCGACGCTCTCGATCCCGAAGAGCTTTGGCAACTGCTTGACGGTGACGAAGATCGCGAGGCCGAACACGAAGCCCTCGATGACCGGCTTCGAGAGGAACTGCGCGACGAATCCAAGCCGGAGGAAGCCGGCAAGCAGGAAGAGCCCGCCGCAGAACAGGACCATCGCGGCGGCGTCGACGAGGTACTCGGGGGAGCTCGCGGGGTGCAGCGAGACGACCGTCGAGGCGAGCAGCACCGCCGCCGCCGAGGTGCCGGCCGCGACGACGTGGCGGCTCGTCCCGAAGATCGCATAGGCGGCGAGCGTGACGAGGAGCGTGTAGAGCCCTGCCTGGGGCGGGAGGCCGGCGAGACCGGCGTAGGCGATCATCTCGGGCACCAGCAGTCCCCACACCGTCGCGCCGGCGATCGCGTCGTAGCGGAGGTTCCTGCGGTCGTACCGCGGCAGCCAGTCGAGCGCCGGAACGTACCTTCGAACGCCTGAGGGCGGGGGCACCGCCCACGACCGCGGATCGACGGAGCCCATCGCTGCCGAAGGCTACGTCGAGAAGCCGCCTACTCGCCGCCGAAGACGGTCGCCCAGTCATCGCGCATACTCACGACCGTCCAGCCGTGGGCCGCTGCCTGCTCGAGCGAGGTCTCCGCTCCGGCCGTGTACGCGAACTCGCGCTCCTCATCGTCATGGTCGACGAGCAAGCGGAGCGCCGGCCGGCCCTTTCCCCCGGCGTAGCGCAGCATCGGGATGTCGCCGTTCGAGTTGCCGCCGGCGAGGATCGGCCGCTTCCCGATCCGGCTCCAGATCCTCACGGGCTTGACCGGGCCGTCGTCGAAGAACTCCATCTCTGCCTGATAGGAGACGGTCCCACCGTGCTCGTCGTCGACCCAGCCGAGCGCGGTCGAGCTGCCGATCACCCGGTCGCCGGGGATGCCGTACATCTCGTGGGTCACGGGCCGCATGAAGTCGCGATCGCCGCCCGAGGCGATGTAGTTCGTGAACCCGTTCGCCTCGAGGTAGCGCAGGAGCTCGACCATCGGCACATAGCCGCACTCGTGGAAGCTCCGCTCGAGCGTCGGGTGCTTACCGCCGCGCAGGAAGGCGTCGGCGGCAGTCGCGTACTCCTCGACGCTCTGGCCGGCGAAGGCGCGGACGATGCCGCCGAACAGCACCCTGACGTCGGAGTCGTCGCCCGCGTAGTGCTTCGCGACGGCCCCGCCGAGCCAGGGGTAGTCGCGTTCGTGTGCTGCCTTCCAGGGCTGCTCGTCCCGCAGCGACTCGTCGGCCTCGGCCATCTCCGCCAGCCGCGCCAGGATGAACCCGAGCTCGATCGGCATCGGCTTCTCGCACCAGAGCGTGCCGTCGTTGTCGAAGACGGCGATCCGCTCGGCGGGCGGGACGTAGTCCGCTCCGCCCTCGGTCGTCACGCGTTCGACGAAGTCGAGGATCGCCGCCTTCGCGGCGCCGTCGTTCCACGAGCCGAGATGGCCGCCGCTCACTGCGACCTCAGCAACATCTCGGCGTGCCGCTCGAGGTCGAGGTACGGCTCCCCGCTCACGTTGACGACGACTTGATGGAGCGTCCCGCCGCTGAAGGTGTACGGCGACTCGCCGGGGTAGTCGTCAGTCACAGCCTCGCCGGCCTGTCGGCCGACGAACAGCGGTGCCCCGGCGACCGCGAAGGCGCCGAGCTGGGTCTTGATCTTCCCTTCTCCGACCTTCTTGTCGGCGTGGTAGAGCGTCAGCGTCCCGATCGCGCAGGTCGGCTCATTACCCTCCTTGTCGAACGATGCCGAGAGGATGAGCTCCTCACCGGTCGGGAGGTTCTCGGTGGCAACGATCATCTGCTCCTCGGCACCGACGAAGTTGTTGACGTAGTGGAGCCGGTCGTCCTTGACGTAGAGGGCATGGCCTCCGAAGCGCGTGCCGTGCGCGAAGATCACGCCCTGCGCCCCCGGCGCCGGGATGTCGACGAGCGCCCCGATCACGAACGATCTGTTCTTGGTGTTGACCGCCTGCCATTCGGGCACCGGCGAGTCGCCGGGGACGTAGACGTACGAGTCCCGCGGCGAGGTTAGCTGGGGTCGGGGGTCCATCAAGATCTCGACGGGCGTCCGATCGTCGAGCGGGAACGCCGCATTCGCGCCGGCCTCCGAGAACCAGATGTTGACGAGCTCCCGCACCTTGTCGGGTTGCGCATCTGCCAGGTTCGTGACCTCGGAACGGTCGACGTCGGTGTGGTACAGCTCCCACTCGTCGTCGTTGAAGTGTCCCCAGCCTGCGATGCAGGGATGGGTCGTTACGGCCTTCCAGCCCTCGTGCCAGATCGAGCGCGAGCCGAGCATGGCGTAGAACTGCGTCCTCCGCCCAGACTCGGCGACCGCGTCGTCGAAGCTCGAGCGCATGCTGACGCCGTCGAACGCCGACTGCGTGTGCCCCTTGATCGTTTCCGGCCCCTCGACGCCGAGCACATCGAGAACGGTCGGCACGAGATCGATTGCGTGGTGGTACTGGTCACGGACTTCCCCGCGGGCAGAGGTCCCGGCCGGCCACGAGATGATGCACGGGTCGCAGGTGCCCCCGTTGAACTCGTAGCGCTTCCACATCTTGAACGGCGTGTTGAACGCCATCGCCCACCCGGTCGGATAGTGGTTGTAGGTCTTCGTGCCGCCGAGCTCGTCGACCATCGCCAGGTTCTGCTCGAGATCGTCGGGGACGCCGTTTGCGAACTTCATCTCGTTGACCGAGCCGTTCGGCCCTCCCTCGCCGCTGGCGCCGTTGTCGGAGACGACGACGATCATCGTGTTCTCGAGCTCCCCGCTCTCCTCGAGATAATCGAGCAGCCGCCCGATGTGGAAGTCCGCGTGGCCGAGGAAGCCGGCGTAGACCTCGGCCATGCGGCAGAACAGCCGCTTCTCGTCCTCGTTCAAGGAGTCCCACGGCCGGGTGTAGTCGAGCTCCGGGAACGGCTTGCCCTCCGGGCCTTTGCGCGTCTCGGGCGTCCCGATCGGGTTGATCGGAGGCAACTCCGTGTTCTCGGGGACGGTGCCGAGCTTCTTCTGGTTCGCAAGCGTCTCCTCGCGGATCGCCTCGTAGCCCACGTCGAACCGGCCCTTGAACTTCTCGATCCAGTCCTTCGGCGCGTGATGGGGCGCGTGGCAGGCGCCCGGCGCGTAATAGAGGAAGAACGGCTTCTCCGGAGCGACCGCTTTCGAGTCCCGGATGAACTCCAGCGCCTTGTCCGTGATGTCCTCGGTCAGGTGGTAACCCTCCTCGGGCGTCCTCGGCTGGTCGACCAGGTGGTTGTCGTAGACCAGATCGGGATACCACTGATTCGTCTCGGCGCCGAGGAAGCCGTACCAGCGCTCGAATCCACGGCCGGTCGGCCAGTTGCGCCGGGGAGCGGCCAGGTTCATCTCGTCGGTCGGACAGAGGTGCCACTTCCCGACCATGTAGGTGTTCCAGCCGCGCTCGCCGAGGATCTCCGACAACATCCCGTTCTCCGGCGGGATCGTCCCGCTTGCATTCGGGAAGCCGATCGCCGCCTCGGTGATGCAGGCCATGCTGTTCCTGGTGTGGTTGCGGCCCGTGAGGAGACACGAGCGAGTGGGCGAGCACAGAGCCGTCGTGTGGAACTGCGTGTAGCGCAGGCCCTTCTCGACGATTCGGTCGATGTTCGGCGTCTCGATCGGCCCGCCGTAGCAGCTCATCGCCGAAAAGCCGACGTCGTCGAGGACGATGTAGAGCACGTTCGGTGCCCCCTCGGGCGCTTTCGGTGGCTCGAACGGCGTCCAGTCCGGCTCCGAGTCGCGAATGTCGACGTTGACGACGCCCTTGAACGGCTTGCTCATGCCAGGCCCCTCCCCTTGTGGCTCACAGGTGCGTTCCACCTCTGAGCCTAGCCAAGCGAGGACCGGGGTCTGGTGACGGTCCTGGTGCCTAGGTCGTGACCGTGAAGTACGTCTTCGGGCCGCGGGTGGCCTGGAAGAAGTACTTCGCGGGGATGACCCTGAGGGTCGTCGTCTTCGTGCCGGTGCCCAACACGGCGCTCTCGGTCATCGCCTTGTACCCGAGCGCCTGGATGATCAGGCCGGCCTTCTTGGACGTGTCTGTCACCGTGAGCTTGTAGACGCCCGCCTTGAGCTTCTTCACGGTCGCGCCGCCGATCTTCAGGGTCGCCTTCCCGGTGGGGCTGACCGAGCCGACGAGTGTGCCGAGGGTCTTCGTGCCGGTCGAGCCGGACGTGCCCCCGCTGCCGCCCGAGGACGAGCCGCCGCTGCCGCTCGACCCGCCCGACGAGCCCCCGGAGCCGCCCGACGAGCCCCCGGCGGCGGCAGCGGTCGGGGTGAACTGCGCCGAGGCGTTGATGCTCGAGTCACGCGCCGTGTAGGTCGAGCCCGCCTGGAAGTTGTAGGGCCCGAACGGCCCGGCCGGATGGTCGATGCCCATGCCGGTGCTGTTCAGGTCGCTCGAGAGGCTTACTCCCGGCCCCGTCAGCGTGAAGCTCGCGTTGCAGCTGTCGTCGTCGTAGACCAGCACGCTGTAGCTGCCGGCGGGCAGCGGGCTCGGGCTCACCGACATCCCGGTGCAGCCGACGTACTTGACGGTCAGCGTGCCGTCGGCCCGGGCCGAGCCGACGAAGAACGCCCCGAAGAAGAGGGCGAGCGCAGCGGCGGCTGGGGCCAGAGAACGACGCCGGCGAATGGGACATTCGGGCATCGACAACGTTGTAGCACCCGGGCTCAGACGTGGGGCGCTGCCGCGTACTCCTCGTCGGTGACGGGGTCGCCCCAGTCGGCCATGTTCCCCTGCTCGTCTACCTCCACGATCGCGACGTGGGCCATGAACCGGTTGGGTGCAGCTCCGTGCCAGTGGACCTCGCCCGGCTCGAAGAAGACGCGGTCGCCCGGCCGGATCACCTCGACGGGGCCGCCCTTGCGCTGGGCGAGCCCGATGCCCTCGAGAACGCAGATCGTCTGGCCGTTCGGGTGCGTGTGCCAGTGGGTGCGGGCGCCCGGCGTGAAGTGGACGGTCGCCGCACTGACCCTCGACCCGTCGCCCGGGGCTGCCACCGCGTCGAGGTAGACGTCGCCCGTGAACCAGTCGGCCGCGCCGCGGCTCGTCTCGCCGCCGTTCCTGGTGATCTTCATCGTCGCTCCTCGGGTAGGGGTGCGAACACGTTACGGTTCCGGCGATGAAGCCCGCCGACGTCATCACGTGGACGGTTGTCGTGATCGGCGTGCTCCCGGTGATCGGGAAGATGCTCTTCGCGATCTGGCGCGGCGCCAGGCGTCTTGTCTGAGACCCGCGTGACGACCTTCGACTCCGAGCTCGTCGACGGCCTCGAGGTCGTGCTCGGCACGCGTCCGCCCGAGCCCGAGTACGAGCCGCAGCGGTTCGTTCGGCACTGGCTTGCGGAGCGGAACCTCGGGCTCGTCCCGATCGCGAATGCCGGCGGGTTCGACTGGCCCGGCTACTGGATCGCGCGCGTCAGCACGGCCGGCGGGGACCGCGCGGTCGTGATGTTCGGCTCGCCCTCGGGCCCGGTGCACGATCCAAGCGGCGCGATCTCGTCGGGCGGGACGATCGTCGAGGGATGGCTCGTCGCGCCGCTCGAGCTGAACCGCGCGAGCGGGGACGACTCGCGCGAGGGTGCCGCGGGGACGGTCGAGGGCATCCTCGTAGCGTCCGAGGCCGAACATCCGCTCGTGCGCGTCCAGGCCGTGCGCGCCGAGGCGGGACGCGGGCTCGAAGGTGACCGGTACTTCCAGGGTCGCGGCACCTTCAGCGGCCCGGGTCGAGGCTATGAATTGACGCTCGTCGAGGCCGAGGAGCTCGACGCACTCGGCGTGACCTGGGAGCAGGCGCGCCGCAACGTGGTCACCCGGGGCGTCCGGTTGGACGCCCTCGTCGGCCGCCGCTTCGCGATCGGGTCGGTTCTGTGCATCGGGCGGCGGCCGGCCGAGCCCTGCTCCCATCTCGACAGGCTCTCGGGGCCGGGTGTGCTCCGCCCGCTCGTGCATCGAGCAGGGCTGCGCGCAGACATCCTCGAGAGCGGGTCGATCGCAGTCGGGGATCCGGTCGTCGTCGACTAACGGGCGACCAGGTCGAGCCTCGCGAGCGCACGGAGGTCGCCGCGCGGTTTCCATACCGGCGTCGTCCCCGGCTCCACGTCGAAGTCGGGGAACATCCTCGCGAACGTCTCGATCATGATCGTCAGCTCGAGCCGAGCGAGGTTCGCTCCCAGGCAGAGATGACGCCCGTGACCGAAGGCGACATGGGGGTTCGGGCGGCGGTCGAGCAGGCAGCGCTCGGCGTCGTCGAAGACCCGCGGATCGTGGTTCGCGGCGCCGTAGGCGAGCAGGACGACGTCGCCGGCGGGGATCGTCTCGCCGTGGAGATGGAGGTCGTGCGTCGCGTTCCGGCAGAAGACCTGCACGGGAGAGAGGTAGCGCAGGAGCTCGTTGACCGCGCTGTGCACGAGCCCGTCGACGTCGTCGAAGAGCTGCCGGCGCTGCTCGGGGTGCTCGGCCAGGTAGAGGAGGCTCATCCCCATCGCCCCGGAGGTCGTCTCGTAGCCCGCGAGCAGCATCAGCACGCCGAACTGGCGCACCTCGAGGTCGGTCAGCCGGTGGCCGTCGACCTCGGCCTCGAGGAGCATCCCGATGAAGTCGTCGCGCGGCTCCTGCCGCCGCTCCGCGATCAGTGCGTCGATGTACGCCTCGACGTCGCGGACGGCCTCGCGCTGGTCGTCCTTGTCGAGAAGCGCGTTCGAGAACATCCGCTCGATCCAGTCGAACCAGCGCTCCTCGTCCTCCTCCGGCAGGTTCATGAACCGCGCGAGCGAGCCGAGGGACATCGGATGGGCGAGCTCCGAGACGACCTCGCCGCCGCCCTTCGCGGCGATCGGCTCGAGCAGCCTCGTCGCGAGGGCCTCGAGCTCCGGGCGCAGCGCCTCGATCCGCGTCTTCGAGAAGATGACGTTCACGAGACCTCGGTACCTCGTGTGCTCCGGAGGGTCGAGCTCGATCGGCAGCAGCGGTTCGGTACGCGGCTGCGACGGCGGGATGATCGTCGTGCCGACCACGGCCGAGGTGAACGACTCGTGGTCGAGCGCGGCGCTGGTCACGTCGTCGTAGCGCGTCAGCAGCCAGAAGCCGCCGTACAGGTCGGAATGGACGAGCGGATGCTCCTCGCGGATCGGGCCGATCGAGCTCTCCGGATCCTCGACGAACTTCGGGTCGTGGTGGTCGAAGCTCATGTTCCCGCCTCTGTTACCCGACCGCGAACCTCGCCGAGCACCGCCTCGCCGCCCCCGGCCCGGAGGACGACCTCGTCGCCGTCGCCGAGGAAGCGCTGCCCCCGCCAGAGCTCGAGGAGCGACCCCTCCGACCCGGGCTCGGCGCCCGAGATCGTTCCGGTGGCGAGAAGGTCGCCCGTCCGCACGCGGGCGCCGTTCGACGTGAGATGGGCGAGCTGCTGCGGCATCGTCCAGTAGAGCGTCCGCGCGTTGCCGCGCGAGACGACGTCGCCGTTCACCTCGATCTCCAGGTCCAGGTCGAAAGCCCAGTCTCGACCACCGGCAAGGTGAGGCAGCGGCTCCGGGTCCTGCGGCGGCGCCTCGACCCGGCGCGAATCGAGGAGTGAGAGCGGCGTCACCCACGCCGAGATCGACGTGAGGAACGACTTGCCGAGGAACGGCCCGAGCGGCTGGTACTCCCAGGCCTGGATGTCTCTGGCGCTCCAGTCGGCCACGACGACGACCCCGAACACGTGGTCGGCGAACGCCTCGACCGGGATCGGCTCTCCCAGGCGGCTCGGCACTCCGACGACGCACCCGAGCTCGAGCTCCACGTCGAGCTTTCGGGTCGGGCCGTACCCCGGATCTGCACCGCCGGACGCCGATTGCCCGTTCGGGCGTAGGACGGGCGTGCCGCTGACCGCGACCGTGCCGGTGCGGCCGTGGTACCCGACCGGCAGCCAGCGCCAGTTCGGGGGAACCGCCTCCCCCCCGGGCCGGAAGAGCCGGCCGACGTTGCAAGCGTGCTCCAGCGAGGAGTTGAAGTCGACGTAGTCGGCAACGTCGAACGGCAGACGCAAGCGCGTCTCCCCGACGCCGGCGCGCGGGCCGTCGTGGCTGCGAGCCGCCGCGATCGCGCCGTCCCACCCTTGCGGTCCGAGCGCGAGCAGCGGGTTCAGCACGGGTTCGGCGAACACGTCGCCGAGCGCGGTGAGGTCGACGACCTCGTCGCCTTCACACCAGGCGAGCCCGCCGGTCGAGAGCGCTCCGAACCCTGTCACGGCTAGAGATGCGACGTGAGGCCGGCACCAGTCGCATCGCCGGTCCGCTCCGCTCCGGGCTGTGCGTTGTCGTACCAGGAGCGCCAGTACACCCCGTCGTCGAGCTCGCGGGCGAACTGCGAGAGCTCGAGCGGGTAGAAGGTGTCGCACATCACGGCCAGCTCGGACGTCTCGTGGATGCCGAGCGCCTGCTCGGCCAGCCCCGGCTGGGGCCCGTGAGGGAGCCCGGACGGATGAAGGGTGATCGAGCCGACGTCCACGCCGCGCCGGGAGCCGAAGTTGCCCGAGACGTAATAGATCATCTCCTCCGACTGCAGGTTCGAGTGGTGGTAGGGAATCGGCACTGCGAGCGGGTCGAAGTCGAGCTTGCGCGGGCAGAACGAGCAGATCACGAAGTTCCGGCCGGCAAACGTCTGGTGCGAGGGCGGCGGCTGGTGAATGCGGCCGGTGATCGGCTCGAAATCGTGGATCGAGAACGTCCACGGGAAGAGGTAGCCGTCCCATCCGACCACGTCGAACGGGTGGTAATCGACCACGTAGCTCTGGTAACCGCCCCGCACCCGAACCTTCACCGGGAAGTCGCCGCGCTCGCGCATCGTCTGCAGCGCCGTCGGCGGATGGATGTCACGGTGGTAGTAGGGCGCCCCCTCGATGATCTGGCCCGACTGGTTGCGGTAGCGGCGCGGGATCTCGATCAGGCCGGGCGACTCGAAGACGAGGTGGCGCTGAGCTCCTTCCGGCCGGAACCGATAGGTGGTTCCCCTGGGGACGACCACGTAGTCGCCCTCGCGGTAGGGCAGGTCGCCGAAGATCGTCTCGAGTATCCCCGAGCCCTCGTGCACGAAGATCACCTCGTCGCCCTCGCCGTTCCGGAAGAAGTAGTCCATCGTCTCGGCGGGCCGGCAGAGCGAGATCTCGACGTCGTTGTTCCACATCAGTGTCCGCCGGCCCGTGATCTCGTCTCCGGTCTCCGGGACGCCGGCGGTGTGGAAGTGCCGGTGGGCATGGGCGTCGGGGACCCACTCCTCGCGCTCGACCGGCACGAACGGGCCGAGCTCCGAGACGCGGCACGGCGAGTGGAGGTGGTAGAGGATCGACTCGAGGCCGCTGAACCCTTCGAGCCCCATCACCTCCTCGGTGAGCAGCGTCCCGTTCTCTCGGAACTGCACGTGGCGCTTGGCCGGGACGTCCCCGAGCCGCTGGTAGAAGGGCATCTCAGTGCACCCGTCCGCAAGTACGGCAGCTTCCCGACGGCGTCTCGCCGCCCGTGGCTGCGTCCTCGGTCGCCCCGATAGGAACCACTATCGGGGCTCCCTGCGTCCTTCCCACGAACGACGAGCCGCTCGCCGGATAAGCCACCGGACTTCCGGACGGGTGCACTACAGGTTCCCCCTGAGCTCCTGCTCACGCTCGATCGCCTCGAACAGGGCCTTGAAGTTGCCCTCGCCGAAGCCGCGCGCACCGTGGCGCTCGATGATCTCGAAGAAGAGCGTCGGCCGGTCCTGCGCGGTCTTGGTGAAGATCTGCAGGAGGTAGCCGTCGTCGTCGCGGTCGACCAGGATCCCGAGGCGGCGGAGGTCGGCGTAGTCCTCGTCGATCGTCCCCACGCGGTCGACGGCCTCTTCGTAGTAGGCGCCCGGCGTGTTCAGGAAGGCGACCCCGCCCTCTTGCAGACGCTCGACAGTCGCGACGATGTCCGAGGTCTGGAACGCGATGTGCTGTGGGCCCGGACCGCCGTAGAAGTCGAGGTACTCCTCGATCTGGCTCTTCCGCTTTCCCTCGGCCGGCTCGTTGATCGGGAACTTGACCTTGCCCTTGCCGTCGGTCATCACCTTCGACATCAGCGCCGAGTACTCGGTCGAGATCGCCTCGTCGGAGAAGTGGAGCATCTCGGTCATCCCGAAGACGCGCTCGTAAAATGACACCCACTCGTTCATGCGCCCGAGCTCGACGTTCCCGACGACGTGGTCGACGGCGAGGAGCCCGACCCCCTCCGGGCGGCGGCGGTCGGTCGCACGGTATCCGGGGAGATACGGCCCGGCGTAGTCGGAGCGGCTCACGAACGTGTGGACGGCATCACCGTATGTCGCGATCGTCGCAAGGCCGACCGAGCCGAAGTCGTCCTCGTCCACGTGGGGCTCGACGACGCCCCGTGCCCCGCGCTGGACTGCCTGGCGGTATGCCTCGGACGCGTCGGGGACGGCAAGCGAGATGTCCTTCACCCCGTCGCCGTGCCGTGCGACGTGCCGCGAGACGTCGTGGTCCTCGCGCAGGGCGCTCGTCAGCACGAGCCGGATCTCGTTCTGCTCGAGGACGTACGAGGCCCGGTCCCGCACGCCCGTCTCCGGGCCGGCATACGCGACCGGCGCGAACCCGAATGCGCGCTCGTAGAAGTACGCAGCCTGCTTCGCGTTCCCGACGTAGAGCTCGATGTGATCCCACCCGTCGAGCGGCATGAAGTCCTTCGCCGCGGCCTCGACGGATGCTGGTTGCGTCGCCAAATCGCGCCTCACTTTCGTTGGACTGCCCCGCTCTCACAATTGTTCGCCTCGGTTCGCCGCGCGGCAATACGTATTCGTTGCGTCTTGAGGCCAGAATACGGTTGGATCCGGGCCTGCCCCCGAAAGATCGTTGCGTCTACGCTGTGAAGATGGACGCGACGGATCTGAAGATCCTGGCGCTGCTCCGGGAGAACGCCCGCAGCTCCTTCCGCGAGATCGGGGAGAGCGTCGGGTTGTCCGCGCCGGCGGTCAAGCGCCGCGTCGACCGGCTCGAGGACGACGGGCTCGTCCGCGGGTACACGGCGATCGTCGATCCGGGCTCGCTCGGCTGGCCTGCCGTTGCGGTCGTGGAGCTCTACTGCGACGGGCGAATGTCGGGCCCCGAGATCAAGGCCGCGGTGGCGAGCTTGCCCGAGGTCGCAGCTGCGTTCACGGTGGCCGGGGCGGCGAGCGCGATCCTGATCGTCCGCGCGACCGATACGCGCCACCTCGAGGAGGCGCTCGCGCGGATCAGAGAGGCCGACGGCATCCTTCGCACACAGACCTCGGTCGTTCTCTCGACCCTGATCGACCGGCCGTTCGCGATCGAGGCCGAGGCCTAGGCTAGGCGTCGAGGCGCGACACCTCGAGGTCGAGGTCGTGCTCGACGCGGCGCATCACCTCGTCGCTGATCTCGCGCGTGTTTCGAAGCTCCACGACCGCGCGGCGCTCGGCGTCGATCAGCTCGCGCCGGAGCCGCTGGTACTTGATCGAGCGCTTCTCGATCTTGCCGTCGCCGTCGGGATCGATGCGCGCCGAGAAGCGATCGATACGGAACTGGTACTGGGCGCGAACGCGCGCCGCCGTGTCGTCGAGCACCCACGCTTCGCTCTCGAGCTCGTCGAGGCGGGCGAGGGCAGCCTCGGCGGCGCGAACGCGTGCGAGGGCCTCCTCTTCCTCCGCGTCGTGCTCGTCCGCCTCGAGCCCGAGCAGGCGGATGACGGTCGGCATCGAGAGCCCCTCCACGACGAGGGTCGCGAGCACGACGCAGAATGCGAAGAACACGATCTCGTCGCGGCCGGGAAGCGGGACCCCCGCGTTCGTGTTCAGCGGGATGAGCAGCGCCGCCGCGATCGTGACTGCACCCCGCATCCCGTTCCAGGAGATGAAGGCCGGATACTGCCAGGGCGGTGAGGGATCTCGTTCGTTCATGCGGGGCCACAGCCGGCGCGGCACGTAGGTCGCGGGAAAGACCCAGAGGAACCGCACCACGACGACGGCGGAGACGATCGCGGCCGCATCGCCCACGAGCGACCAGTTCCCGCCGCCGGACATCGAGTCGAGGATCGGGCGAAGCTGCAGCCCGATGAGCCCGAACAGAACCACGTTGAGCAGGAACGACAGCACCTCCCAGAACCCCTGACCCGTGAGCCGCGTCTGCACGTCGGTCAACTCGGGCGTGTACCAGCCCATGTAGAGGCCGGCGGTGACCACTGCGAGGACGCCCGAGACGCCGAGCGCGGTGGCGGGCAGGAATGCGAAGTAGCCGGTGAGGAACGCGATCGTGACCTCGACCGGAGGGTTATCGAGCGGTCGGCGGATCCGCCGGATCACGTAGCCGACGGCGAGGCCGACGGCGATCCCGCCGACGATGCTCAGCACCAGGCGACCGGCAGCGTCCCAGGCGGAGAAGGAACCTGCGACCGCGGCGACGATCGCCGTGCGCAGCAGAACGAGCGCCGTCCCGTCGTTGGCGAGGCTCTCGCCCTCGACGATGTCGATCAGCCTCCTCGGGACGCCGAGTCGCTTCCCGATGGCCGACGCCGCGATCGGGTCGGTCGGAGACACGATCGCGCCGAGGATGAACGACTCCGCCCAGGGGAGATCGGTGACCGCATGAGCGACGACCGCTACCGCGGCGGTGGTCGCGATGACGAGCCCGAAGGCGAGGAGCGAGACCGGCCGCAGGTTCCGCCGCAGCTCGCGAACGCCGGTGAAGTACGCCTGGATGTAGAGGAGCGGCGGCAGGATGCCGACAAGCACGACCTCCGGAGGCATCGTCACCACGGGCACGCCGGGCCCGAACCCGAGCAGCAGGCCTCCCAGGACGAGCAGGATCGGGTAGGGGATCCGGAGCGGCCCGGCGAGGACGAGCATCGTCGCGCCCGCCGCGAGCAGCCCCAGGAGCTGCAGCTCCTGGTGTGTGCCGAACGCGAGGATCACTCGCGCCGCTTCTACCCTGCGCGCGGGCTTGCGTCAATCTCGCAGCATTCGCGGCAGTCCGAACTGCGGGAACACGCCGCCCCGAACCGTGGGTGATCCGGCCCGGGACCGGGTCACGCGGCTGACGGCCGGCCACGCCGGCCGGGGATCACCCGGCCGGCGGCTGGTCGATGCGCACGAGGTTGCCGGATGGGTCGCGCACGGCGAAATCCCGTGTGCCCCAGAACTGGTCGGCAGGCTCCTGCACGATCTCGGCTCCGGCGGCGCGCACCTTCTCGAAGGCGGCGTCGAGATCGTCGCTGCGGAAGTGGACGCCGTTCAGGGCGCCCTTCGCGAGCAGCGCGGCGAGCGCGTTGCCGTCGGAGGGGCCGCCGTTGACGTAGTTCGTGAGGACGATCGCGACGCCGGGCTGCGACGGGGCGCCGACGGTGATCCAGCGGAACCCTTCGTTGGCGACGTCGTTTCGCACCTCGAGGCCGAGCGTGTCGCGGTAGAACGCCAGGGCGAGGTCTGGGTCGTTGACCTGAACGAAGCAGGTGGAGAGTGTGAGGTCCATGCCTCCAAAGCTAGCCCGCGACTGCTGCGGGCGCTTCTTGGATCCTGCTCGGATTGCGGCTCGGGCGCGTCATCTCCTTGGCGATGCAGCCCGGCACGCCGGCGAGCCCGCTGTGGTCGCGGGCACGGTAGGCCGTAGGCGTCTCGCCGACGACCTCGGTGAAGCGTGCGCTGAACGAGCCGAGGGACGTGCATCCGACCGCCAGGCAGACCTCTGTGACCGACAGGTCGCCGCGGCGCAACAGAGCCTTCGCCCGTTCGATTCGCCGGGTCATCAGGTATCCGTAGGGCGTCTCGCCGTATGCCGCACGGAACCGGCGCGAGAAGTGCGCCGTCGACATCAATGCGGCCCGAGCGAGCGCGGCGACGTCGAGCGGGCGCGCGTATTCTCGGTCCATCAGATCACGGGCACGGCGTAGGTGCGCGAGGTTCGCGAGCTCCTCGGGCGTCATGTCGCGCCGTGTGAGACGTTCAGGGCCACTGCCGAGCGGACGAGCTCCTCGAGTGCCTTCTCGTCGATCTCTTCGCCCTCGCGAAAATCGATGGCGCGCCGGACGTTGCCCTCCAGGCTCGAGTTGAACAGGCCCGCCGGATCGTCGAGAGACGCGCCCCTGGCGAACGTCATCTTCACGATGTTCTTGTAGGTCTCACCCGTGCAGATGATCCCGTCGTGAGACCACACCGGGACGCCTGGATTGGTGGCCTTCTGCCACTTCCACTCCTCGACGACCTCGGGGTCGGCCCGCTTGACGACCGCGCGCAGCCGAGAGAGCAGCTCGCCGCGCCAGTCGTCGAGCTCCCGGATCCTCGCGTCGATCCGGTCAGAAGCCGACTCGTCCTGCGGAGCGCCCGTCGTCACGACAACTCACTCTTACCACAGCCAGGCGGGCTCGCCGGCAACGCCTATCTGCTCCGATTCGCGGCCGTCCTCGCCGCTTTCTTGACGAGCGCGCCGATCTTCGCCTCCTCGGCGGCGTTCAGGCCCGTCAGCGCGAAGGCCGTCGGCCACATGGCGCCCTGGTCGAGGTTCGCCCTGTCGCTGAACCCGAGCGTCGCGTAGCGCGTCTTGAACTTCCCGGCGCTCTGGAAGAAGCAGACGACCTTCCCGTCGACGGCGTACGCGGGCATCCCGTACCACGTTCTCGGCGAGAGGGCGGGTGCGTTCGCCTTGACGATGGCATGAATCCGCTCGGCCATTCTCCGATCCGGCTCGGCCATCTCGGCGATCTTCGCAAGCACGTCTGCTTCCCCGTCCGCCTTGCCGCCGCGTCGCGAAGCCGCCTTCAGCTCCTGCGAGCGCTCCTTCATCGCGGCGCGCTCCTCGTCCGTGAACCCCCGGGATGCCTTCTCAGCCATGACCAGGCGGCGCCGGCTCAGTAGTGGTTGTTGTCCGCAAGGGCGTCGCCGCGGCCGAGCTTGCGGCCCGAGGTGTCACCGGAGGTGAAGTACGGCCACATCAGCGTCGTGTCGTCGTTCTTCGAGGAGTTCGTGACGTGATCGAACTGGAGGACATGGCCGATCTCGTGCGCCGCGATCGTCTGGATGTCGACCATGCCCGACGCGCCCGTCGTCGACCACTTGAACGCGGTGTTGAACCTGATGTCCGACTCGATCGGGGTGCCACTGCCGTCGTACCACGTGAATGTGCAAGCGAGCGCCTGGCTGCAGTCCTGGTCGTTCGCGAGGCTGCCCCAGTCGATGACGCTCTTGCCGTCGTTCTTGTCCGCGGCGACCGAGGTCTTGCCCTGATACGACGAGGGCGGGTTTGCCTGATCCTTGATGCCGCAGTAGTTGACGTCGTTCGTCCATTCGCTCTGCGCGTTCCTGACCGCCGTCACGACTGCGTCGCGGTTGAGCCCCGGAGCCGTCGCCCCGATCCACCACTTCCTCGCCTTCTTCCAGTAGACGCTGCCGATCGATGCCGACGAGGAGCTGTCGCACTTCACTTCCGCCGGGTTCTGATCGGCCACGAGGTAGGAGGAGTCGACGGCGTTCAGGAGCGCGCCGGAGGGCCGATAGAACGCGACTCCGAGGACACGGTTGTCGGCATCGCTGTGAAGGAGGGCGAACCGGCTGCCGTCCCTGCGGTAGAGGGTGCAGAGCGCGAACCGGGCGGCCAGCACTCGGCGGAGAGCTCGACCACCGCGCGGGACTCTGAACGGCAGCTCCCCGCGCTGCGCAGGCGGGAGACGCAGACCGCAGGGACTCGAGGCGCCGGCCGTGCCCTGTGCCAGGCGTGCGAAACCGCCCGCCCCCGCAAACGCGGCGACCAGGATCACGACCAGGATCAGGCGGCGTCTCGGCACTCGACTCTGCGTGCGGGGGTGCAGGAGCGGCGCGGCAGAGGATACCCGTTCAATCGAGAGTGAGAGACTGTCGCGTCACGCGACATGAATCTCCTCTGGGCCATCCTGATTGCGGTTGGAGCGGTTTGCATCACCGTGACCGCGATGCTGCTCGTGCGCCGTCGCGCACCGGCGGGCAGCTATTTCGCCGATGGCGATCGGGCTGCCGGTGTGTTCGGCGTGCTCGCGACCGGGTTCTCGGTGCTGCTGGGATTCATCGTCTTCCTGGCCTTCACCAGCTACGACCAGTCACGTGGCGGCGCCGAATCGGAGGCACTCGTCCTCACCCAACAGGTCGAGACCGCCCAGCTGCTGCCGCAACCGATCGCGCGGACGCTCACGGGCGACCTCGTCTGTTACGCGCGGTCGGTGGTCCACGACGAGTGGCCGCGAATGGAGGACGGCACGCTGACCGAAGGCTTCAACCCGTGGGCCGTGGCCATGTTCCGAACGATCCAGAGCTACGAGCCCGTGAACAACCGGCAGCAGGCCGCGTACAGCCAGTGGCTCTCGCAGACCTCAACCCGCGAGGAAGCACGACGTGACCGAATCCACGGCGCCGTCGGGGTCATCCCGACCTCGGTCTGGATCGTGCTGTTCGTCATCGGCGCCGTCATCTTCGCGTTCATGCTGTTCTTCGCCGACCCCGAGGAAGGTGTCGTCACGCAATCGATGCTGATGGCCGCCGTGACGATCACGATCGTCACGCTGTTCCTGGTCATACGCGCCCTCGACACACCTTTCCATCCCGGTTTCGGCGGACTGCGACCGGTGGCCATGGAGCGTGCGACAGGGAACATCGATCGTGCGCTCGCGATCATCGGCCGCAACAGCGTTCGAATACCGTGCGACGCCTCGGGAGCGGCGGTGTCGCCGTGAGCGACCGCCTGGCCCGGCTCGAGCTGATCGCGACCGTCCTGCTTGCGCTCGCGACCGTTGCCACCGCCTGGAGCAGCTACCAGGCGAGCCGCTGGAATGCGGAGCAGGCGAAGGCTGGGGCGGGCGCGAACGCGCTTCGTATCTCCTCGGCGAAGTCCGACGCGCTCGCGAACACGGAAACGCAGATCGACGTCGGCACGTTCACGTCCTGGGCGGATGCGTTCGCCCATCGTGATACGAAGCTCGCCGCGTTCTACCTGGAGCGGGTCCGACCCGAGTTCAAGCCCGCCCTCGAGGCCTGGATCGGGACACGTCCGTTGCAGAACGCGCTGGCACCCCGCACGCCGTTCGTGATGCCGCAGTACCACCTCGCCGCCAGAGATGACGCACAACGCGCCGACGAGCAGGCGGCAGTGTTCACCGCGAGAGCGCTTCGCGACGTCCAGAGATCGACGAACTACATCCTTTGCGCCGTGCTGTTCGCCGCCGCTCTCTTCTTCGCCGGGATGAGCGCGAGACTCGCCTCCACCACCCTGCGCCGCGTCCTGCTCGCGATGGGCGTCATCGTGTTCCTCGCCACCCTGGGGTGGCTTGCCACCTTCCCTGTCAGCTTCGCGGTCTAGGACCGGAGGCCCGGCCAGACGACCGGACAGGGCGATCAACCAGTTCGGCGGCCCGTGGTGGGTCATCTCGCCCGCCGGAAAGGAGATTCACAATGTCTAGTCGGCACGCAACCGGGATCGAGGTGGCGGGCGAGCTCGCCCGCTATCTCGGCGCCGTCTCGCTCTTCATGGTGGCGGCGATCCACGCGCAGCAGTACTACGACGCGTACTTCTACGTCGTCCCCACGATCGGCACGCTCTTCCTGTTGAACGTGATCGGAGCCGGCGTCGCGGGGCTCGTGCTGCTCGCTCCTGTCCGGCTGCTCGGCCGTCGGATCGGCGACGGCATCCTCGCGCTCGCTGCGCTCGGCGGGATCGCCGTTTCCGCCGGATCGTTCGCCGCACTCATCGTCAGCGAATACCGTCCCCTGTTCGGCTTCAGGGAATCCGGCTACCGCCTCGCGATCGAGCTCACGCTCGTCTTCGAGGGGCTCTCCATCTTCCTCCTCGCGGGTTTCCTGCTCGGACTCGCCCGGCTCGCGTGGCGTCGAATGCCGGGGCATGATCTCCAGGAACATCCGTGGTCGAACATCCCGAGTTGCCCGAAAGCCTGAGGCTCGCGCTCGCCGAGCTGGAGGCATACCTCGTCGGAGAGCCTCCGGAGCGTCTCGCCGACCACGTGCTCGTGCTGGCCTCGACGTGGACGCTCGGGGAGGCGGGGCTGGATCTCGACCGCCTGGCGCAGGACGCAAGGCAGTTTCGGCAGCTGACGCCCGAGCATGACCGGGTGCTCGCCTCGTTCCCCGACGCGATCGCGTCGTACCTCGTGTACCGGATGATGATGGACGAGAGCGATGTGCTCGAGCCGGACGTCGCCGCCGAGCGCCTCGAGCGCGTTCGCTCCGCGGTCGAGCTGCGGGCGAGTTGGATCGAGGCGGAGTACCCGCTGATCGCCGAGGGCTTTCGCCGGCTCCTGGCCGACACAGCGGGCGGGACGCCGCCATACGACCGCATCTGGCACGCGCTTGCGCGCCGCATCGGCGACCCGGGATTGCCCGACTGGCAGGTGCGCACCGCAGGCTGATCGGGGCCGGCCGGACCTTGTCGGCCGGCCCCGAGCTTCTCGACCGTTCAGGCGGCCAGCGCCGCCTTCACCCTCGTCCGCGTGAACGGGAGCTGCCGCATCCGCTTTCCCGTGGCGTCGAAGATCGCGTTCGAGATCGCAGCGGGCATGTTCGTGATCAGCACCTCTCCGGCCCCCACCGCGGCCTGGTCGGTGCGGCTGATCACCTGGAAGTCGAACGCGGGCATGTCGTTGTACCGGATCACCGGGATAGGTGGCCCAGTCGCGGGTCGTGATGCCGTTCGCGCTCCACTTCACCTCTTCGATCAGCGAGCGGCTGATGCCCTGCATCACGCATCCCTCGGCCTGGAGCTTCTGCCCGTCGGGATTGATCGCCGGGCCGCAGTCCTGGGCCGACCACACGTGGTTGACCTTGACCTTGCCGGTCTTCGTGTCGACGGTCAGGTTCACAACAGCGGCGTTGTAGCCGAGCGTCCCTTCGTAGTGCACGGCCGCCATTCCCGTCCCCGTCAGGTAGCGGCCCTTGCCGACGTTGGCGGCCCTCGGCCCGTAGACCCACTTCGCCATCTGCGCGGCCGTCTGGATCACCGCGATCAGCCGGGAGTCCTGCAGGTGGTCGAGCCGGAAGTTCACCGGGTCGGCGCCGGCAAGGTGCGCGAGCTCGTCCATCATCACCTCGTTCGCGAACGTGGCCTGGATTCGGGCCGGCGAGCGGAGCGGCCCCGACAGGAACGTGTGCGAGACCGTGTGGTTCGTGAGCTTCGCCGCCGGGATGATGTACGCCGGCGCCGAGTTTGACCCGTCGACCGAGTTGAGGTCCTGGCTCGGCGTCAGCGACACGCCCGGGGCGAACGGCGCCTCGGGGAAGCCCAGCAGGATCCCCGGGGCGATGGACGAGGGTGGGCCCGGCCGGCCACCCCGCGTCGACGTCCAGGCGTCGCGCTTCCACGCGGTCACCTTCGGCTTCGGGCCGCTGGTGTCGACCGCGCCGGTGATCGAGATCGTGTAGGCCTGGCCGAAGTTCTCCCAGGACTGCTCGTCGTCGCGCATGTAGACGACCCTGATCGGCTTGCCGACGATCTGCGAGATAACGGCGGCGTCGAGCGAGATGCCGTCGGCCTGGTTCTCCCCGTAACATCCCGAGCCCTCGGTGTAGATGCAGTGGATGTTCTGAGGCGGGAATCCGAGCGCCGTCGAGAGCATCGCCCGCAACGGATAGATCGCCTGCGTCGGCGACCAGACCGTCGCCACCTGACGCTGGTTGTCCACCAGCGCCGTCGAGCCGCACGTGCCCATCGATCCGTGCATCTGGATCGGGTAGCGGTACGTCTGGCTGATCACCCTCGCCGCGGGTGTGGCCGCCAGAACGGCGTCGACGTCCTGGCCGGGCGGCACGACCGCCGAGCCGCGGATCTTCGAGTCCTGGATCACGACATCCTGCGACGGGCCCGTCATCAGATCGTCGTTGTAGGTCGCCCACGGCGGCAGCGGCGCGACCTGCCACGTGACCTTCAGCGTGCCGGCTCCCTTGATCGCGTCCCACTCCGTCTTCGCGACGACCGCGACGTAGTTGTTCTTCTGCACGACCTGGACGACGCTGGCCGGCTTCCCGCTCGGCCAGCCGTCGACCGAGACGAGCTTGGAGTCGAGCGTCGGCGGACGGACGACCCGTGCGTACAGCATCCCCGGCACCTTGAGGTCCTGCGAGTAGGTGAACGTCCCGAACACCTTGGCGGGAATGTCGACCCGGGGCACGGACGTCCCCACGATCTTGTAGGCCGTGTACGGCTTCGGCGTCGCCTTGCCCGTGATCGGCAGGTTGAACGTGGCTCCTCCCAGGAGGGAGGCGTACGAGACGGACTGGGACGGGTTCCCGACGACGCTGACGACGCCGTTCGAGACCGTCAGGTTCGAGACCGGAGCGCCGAGCTTGGTCGAGGCCATCGTGAGCAGGGCGAGCCGCGCCTCGGCGGCGGCCTGCCTGACGCCGGCCGGGCCGTTCTCGGTCCCGGTCGACTGGCTGCCGGCGGTCGCTCCCTGGTCCGGCGTGAACCACGTGTCGGACTGGACGAACTTCACCGAGTTGAAGGGGACGTCGAGCTCGTCGGCCACGAGCTGCATCGACGAGGTCACGGTGCCCTGGCCGAGCTCGACCTTGCCGGTCTTCATCGTGACGGTGCCGTCGCTCCCGACGGCGATCCACGAGTCGATTTGCGACGGGTCGATCGCCGGGGGCCCGATCCCGACCGGATCCAGCCCGGCGACGGCGGCGCGCGCCGCGCCCGGGTCGAGCAGCCTCGGAGCCCCGATCGCGACCACGAGCACCCCTGCACCCTTGACGAACGTCTTGCGACTGAAGCGTTCTTTCGGCGGCAATGGTTGTCATCTCTTCCACCCCCTCACGCCGCCATCGTCTTGGCGGCCTGCTGGATCGCCTCGAGGATCCTGTAGTGCGTGCCACAGCGGCACATGTAGGAGTTCATGACCTTCTTGATGTCGTCCACGGATGTGTCCGCCTTGATCGCGCCCTGCTTGATGTAGGCGGACGCGGCCATGATCTGGGCGCTCATGCACCACCCACACTGGGCAGCCTGCGCCTCGATGAACGCCGTCTGCAAAGGATGTGGCTTCTCGGGGGTACCGAGCCCCTCGAGCGTCGTGACCTTCTTGCCGACCACCGCCACGACGGGCGTCACGCAGGATCTGATCGGCTGGCCGCCCAGCTGCACCGTGCAGGAGCCGCATTGTGCGAGACCGCACCCGAACCGCGGGCCGTGGAGCCGGAGCTCGTTCCGCAGGACGTACAGGAGCGGCGTGTCAGCGTCGGCCGCGACGAGATGGTTCAGGCCGTTGACGGAAATTCTGAGTCGGGACATGGTTGCACTCCTTCGTTTCAGTGCTTGCCCTTTGGGCAGATCGAGGGCCTCGACCGCCTGGTCGAGGCGCCTCGTCTGCTTGATTCCTCTCGAGGCTCGCTCATACGCGCGCGAGTCGCACCCGTCGGATCCCCGGGCGGTGCCCGGGTCTCGACCTCTGAACGAAGCGGGCCGCTCCGCAAGCTCTAGCTCGCGGTCGATTGCATCAGCGCCTGCGCCAGATTGTCCGCCGAGGCGTCGAACGAGTCCTTCATCACCTTGTCAGCTCTCGTCACCGCCTTGTCGAACCCCTTCTCGAGCGTCGGCTCGCCGACGACCACCAGCGCGGCCTCGCCGGGATCGAGCTCCTTCGCGGCGTCGTGGAGCTCGCCCCTCGGCAGGACGCCCTTTCCGATCCATTCGGGGATGACATCGATGCGGGGGCGGTCGACTCGCTTCACGATGTGCGGCTTCCCGCTCTCCTGGTCGATCACAGCGGCGTCGTACTTCCCGATCAGGTCGTCGTCGTGCAGCGCGTTGAGCGCGTCGAGGTCGGCCAACGCCGAGTTCACGTCGTCGTACACCGCGACGTATCCGACGGAGTTGTCACCCATTGTGGTGCTCCTTTCGTTGTGCGTTCGGTTCCGCCGCCATCGTCGCGGAGCACAACTGGACCGCCATCTGCCAAGACGCGTATCCGTTGCGTGTTTCTCGCGATCACGAAGTGCCGGGCCCGCCGCGGCCAGGCCGTCGGGGGCGTGTCGGAGTGGTGACGCTCGACGGTGCGCATTCCTTGCGCGTGGGCTCACCCTTTGCCATATTCACGTCGGGTCAGCCCTGGGGCTCGAGAGAGGGGAGTTCGTCGTGGCACGGGATCGGGTCTTCCGGATCGGTGGGTTCGTCTCCGGAGGCGTGTTGATCGCCTTCGGGATCGCAGTGATCGTGCTGAGCGTGATCGGCGGCAACACCGTGACCACGAACCTGAAGAACGAGTACATCACCGGCACACCGGATATGACCCCGAGTGGGATCCAACCGGAGGTCGATGCGATCAAGGCAGACCAGCAGAAGATCGCGGCCGCGCAGAAGACCGCGAACGTCCCCGCCTCGCAGCAGTTCACGTTCACCCCGGTCGAGGCGCCGAGCTGCTCGGTGGCCGGCAAGCATGTCGACAACGGAAACGCCGCGCAGTGCTTCGCGAGGTACATGCGCATCCACGCGCTCGGGTCGAGCAACGGCTTGACCTATTCGCAGATGGGTCAGTACGCAGCCAAGCCCGACGCCCCGCCCCAGTCCACCGACTTCAACGGGGGCACGAGCGACACGACCTACGCGCAAACCGACGCCAAGACCGGCAAGCCCGTCTCGAACGGGACCCGCAACCTCTGGGTGACCGAGACGGCGTTGACGACGGCGCTCTACCTCGCCTTCACCGGTACCGCCATCTCGATCTTCGGGATCGTCGTCGGCGTGGCGCTCCTGCTCACCGGGGTGGGCTTCATCGTGCTCTCGCTGGCCGCACTACCGACACGGACGAGCGATGGGGCCGGTGCACAAACGGCCTCGGCACCGACCTGATCGCACTCCTGCTCACGCGGCACGAGACCCGGTCGACTCCGAATGCGAGTCGTCGCTCGCCCCGAGGGCTTTCCCCTCGGGCGGGTCGCTCTCTCCGAGCTCGCGTATGGTCGAGCCGGCGATGACCGGTCGCGCCGACCAGGCGCGGAAGGCGACCGCCGCGGCGGCGAGGAAGCCCAGGGCGACGAGCACGCCGCCATACCGGACCGCGCCGGCGCCGATGCCGGTGGGCTTGGCGACCATGTCGGCGACCGCGAGATACAGGACCGTCAACTCGGCGAGCGCAACCGCGAGCAGATATTGCGCGAGCCGTGCAGCATCGAGCGCTCGCCGCCTGGCACGACGGAGAAGCGGCAGACGGATCGCGACTGTCACGAGGAAGGAGAACGCGAAGGCGGCTTCTCCGACGTGGAACCAGAACAGATCCGGCCAGTGCCCCTCATGTGCCGCAGCGACTCCGAACCCGAACGCGGCAAGTGAGGCAGGAGCGAACACCCGCGGGCCCATCCACGCGACGAGCGCTCCGAGTTGCTCGAGAACGATGCCGTCCCGTGCGCGCCGCGCGTAGATCGCGACGAATGCCAGTGTCGTGCCGCTGCCCAGCCAGACGATCACGCTTGCAACATGGAGGGACACGAGCAGGCTGTAGCGGCTCATCTCGTCCCCCTGAGCCATTCCTCGAACGTCGGGCCGGCCAGGGTGGCGTGCGGGCCGGGAAGCAGCGCGCCGTCTCGTAGAGCCGGCTGTCAGGATCGGCGGGGCTGCCGGCCTCCTCGATCCGAGCCGGGTCGGCGTGGTGCGATGCGTACAGCCTCGCCATCTCGGCGAGGTTCTCCTCCCGCGGGCCCGCGATCTCGGGGATCGGCGTCGAGTTGGATCCTGAACCGGCCGCCGACTCGGGTGCGACGGCCAGGTCGGCGAGCGCCTCGGCGACCGTTCGCGCCGCGACCAGTTGCGTCCGCATCTTCGGCACGTAGACCACGCCGTTCTGGCGACCCCAGTCCATGAGCTGGGGGACGAACTCGTGGAATTGCGCCGCGCGCAGGATCTGGGCCGGGACGGGCCCCGCCAGCGTCGCCTGTTCGTGGGCCTGCTTTGCGACACCGTAGCCTGACGTGGAACGGTCGATCCCGATGATCGACACGACGCTGATGCGCTGTACGCCCGCTTGCTCGCCGAACTGCTGAAGGTTCCGCGCGGCGGTGGTGAAGAACTCGGTGGCCGGCTGCTCCTCCGGGGACGGCCCCGTGGCCGCGTCGATGACCGACTCCACCCCTTCGAGTGCCTCGGCGAGGCCTTCCGTGGTGATCACGTCGACGCCGACCGAGCGGGCGATCGGAACGACCTCATGACCTTGTTCCTCGAGTACGCCGACCACATGGCGGCCGACCCTTCCCGTTGCTCCTGCAACCGCGATCCTTGCGCGTGCGTGCATGACTCAGCTCCTCGGTCGAATTGGGGTTCTCCAAGGAAGACGAAGCGGACACGCTCCGCGTGACATCGCTCAGATCGTGATGCGAGCGAGCTTCGCCGGGTCGACCACGAAGTCGAGGGCGGTGATGCGGCCCTGTGCGACCGTGACCGCGACGACCCCGAACAGCTGACCGGGACGCCCGATGACGGCGCCGGCGACGCCGTTCACGATCGCGGGGCGGCTGTGCGGAGCCATTGCGTTCCATCGCCGGGCCTCGGCGAGGACGGCCGCCGCGCCGACGATCGGCGGGTGTGCAAGCGGGCTGTCGGGGCCTGCGTCGACGCGCAGCGTGACCTCGGGGTCGAGCAGTTCCAGGAGGGCGTCGAAGTCGCCCTCGCGCGCAGCGGTGAGAAAAGCCTGGACGACCTGCTGCTGCTCGACGAGCCCGGCATCGGGCTCGGCCTTCGCGCCCTGCACGCGCCTGCGTGCGCGGCTTGCGAGCTGGCGGGCGGCCTCCGGGCTGCGCCCGACGATCGCTGCGATCTCGTCGTACGGCATCGCGAACATGTCGTGGAGGACGAATGCGAGCCTCTCCGCCGGATTGAGGGTTTCGAGCACGACGTAGAGGGCGAGGCCGACGCCGTCGGCGATCAGTGCCTCGTCCTCAGGCGTGGGCCCGTCGTCGATCGCGACGATCGGCTCTGGCATCCACGAGCCGACGAACTCTTCGTGGCGCGACCGCCGCGTGCGGAGCATGTCCAGGCAGACGCGGCTGACCACCGTCTTCAGCCAAGCGCCGAGGTTCTGGACCGAGGATTCGTCCGTCCGGCTGAGACGGATCCACGCCTCCTGCACGGCGTCGTCGGCGTCGTCGAGCGTGCCGAGCATCCGGTAGGCGATCCGGCGCAGTTGCGGGCGCTCCTGCTCGAACCGCGCACCGAGGAAGTCGCGATCTCTCATCTCACCAGTGATGACGTATCACGCCGCGGGAATGTGACACGCTGCCGTGGGTAGCGCCGCCGCACCGACCCACGCACGGTACCGCGCCGGGAGTTCTAGAGCTCGATTCCCTTTCGCCGAAGCTCTGCGCGCGCAGACGCGCTCTTCGTCAGATCCGTGGCGTTCTGCGCGCGCAGAACAGGCTCGGCCTTCGTGAACTGCACGTCGCTGTACGCGACGACGTCGAACCGGTTGCCCCAGGGATCGGCGACGTTGTTGTCGCGGATGCTCGCGCCGCGGCCCCGGGCGGCGTGGAGCACGCCGGCCACGTCATCGACGACAAGACCGAAGTGGCGAAACTCGCTCCGTGGCTCGACTTCGTGCTCGAACAGAGCGATGAACTGATCGCCGAGGTCGATGAAAGCCATCGCGCGCGACCGGTTGCGCAGTTGCAGATCCGGGAAGAGCGCGCGCCAGAACTCGAGCGCCTCGTCGATGCTGCCCACGTCGAGCGCGACGTGGTTGATCCCGATCGCGCGCGCCATGACGGGAACTCTACGGAGCGGTGGAGCTCAACTGTCCGTGGACCGATCCACCTCGAGCACGACGACCGGGATTGTCCGGCTCGTCCTCCGCGCGTATCGGTCATAGCCGGGATAGATATCCGTGAGCGCGCGCCACAAGGATTCGCGCTCCTCACCCTTCGCGTCGCGAGCGCGCACCTTGCGCGTCACGCGACCGACGGTCACGTGCGCGAGCGGATTCGCGCGCAGGTTCAGATACCAGAACGGGTGCTGAGCTGAGCCGCCCTTGGAGGCGATAACTGCGTAGCCGTCACCGGTCTCCGTATACGTGAGCGGTTGGGTGCGGGGCAGTCCGCTCTTGCGTCCGGTGGTCGTCAGAAGCAGCACCGGCATCCTGGCGATTCGACCGCCGACCCTACCGCCGGAAAGCAAATAGACGCGGCGGTGGATGCTCCCGACGATCCGGAAGAAGAGATTGGCGAGCGCAGCCATGCCCACACGACGTAAGCCCATACTAGGGCGCAAGTCAGGAAGCGGCCGGGTCCGGCCATCGTTCTCTCGAGCAATGGCCATCTATGGTGGGAGGCGCTCGGAGTGAGCGAGGCCGAGTCCCTGTTCGGCAAGAAGCATGTGCAGCGTTATCGGGAGACCGACGGCGAGGTCGGCCACATCTGGAAAAGAGGGGCGAAGACGCTCTTGCTCACCACAACCGGTCGGAAGACGGGCAGGTCGACGACGACCCCGCTGATCTACGAGCAGGCCGGTGACGACTATGTGGTCGTCGCGTCCAAGGGCGGCGCGCCGACGCATCCGGGCTGGTATCGGAATCTCGCAAAGAACCCGAAGGTCGAGGTGCAGGTGAAAGGCGATGTCTTCGAGGCGCAAGCGAGAACCGCGACCGGAGCCGAGCGCGAGCGCCTCTGGAAGCTCGTTTCGAAGCAGTGGCCTGACTTCGACGCGTATCAGACCAGGACGGAGCGGGAAATCCCGGTCGTCGTACTCGAACGCGCCTAGCTCACTGACCTCGCGCTCGTCCGGCGAGCCCCGCGACGGTGGGCGAGCTATGCCCAGGGAAGGCGGTCCCAGTACGGCGGCCGCTGTCGCCGGAACCACTCGACGCTCGCATACGCCTGTTCTGGGTCGGACGTCTCCTCGGCCACACATGCGGCGTACCGCGCCGCGACCTCGGATACGGGGTACAGCACCTCCGGGCCTGACCGCGTTCCCGCCATGAGGATCACGCACGGCCCGTCGCCCGCGCCCACGAATCCGTGCTCCGTCCACGGGGGCGCGTGGAAGAAGTCCCACGGCCGGAGGAGTCGCTCCTCTCTCTCGACGAGGAGCCTGCATTCCCCTGACAGCACAAGGAACGCCTCCTGGTTCGACTCGGCGTGGTAGAGGCTGGTCTGGCCGGGCTCCAGGACGGTGACGTTGATCCCGAACTGGGCGAACTCGACCGGCGGGTCGCCGTACTCGTTGTCGAAGGCGCACCTCGCGCCTCTGCTGTCCGCGAACCACCACTCGGCATCGCGCACGTTCACGACGAACCAGCCCTCGGTGGCAGGTGCGAGCCCTGAGCCGGAGTCGTTCAGCTGCGCCTCTGACACTGACGCGAGTCTAGAGAAGCTGGACCCAGTGTTCCGGTGCGAGCGAGCGTCTCGTAACCTTTGGCAGGTGGAGAGTGGCCGCACCGGTCGCATCGATTGGCGGGAGCTCCGGCAGGCTTGGAGAGACGAGGGGGCGAACTTCACCGACGGCAGCTCGGAGGCGTTGTGGAGATCCGGCTGAAACGCGCGTACGAGCCCGCGACATCGTCGGACGGCTATCGCGTCCTTGTCGACCGGCTCTGGCCGCGTGGCGTTGCCAAGGAGAACGCCAAGCTCGACGAGTGGGACAAGGAACTGGCCCCGAGCTCCGAGCTGCGGAAGTGGTTCGGGCATGACCCAAGCCGTTTCGCCGAGTTCCGCCGGCGTTACCTCGACGAGCTCCAAGACCAGCGCCCGCGTCTCGCAGCACTCAGGCGCCACGGACGCTCGGGGACTCTGACTCTCGTCTACGGAGCTCGCGACGAAGAGCACAACGACGCCGTCGTGCTCCTCGACGTGCTCCGCCGCGGGCTGCCGAGGAAGGAGACGTGAACGATCAACGTTTCGCTGTCCTGACGCCGACCGGTGACCATGGTCGTAAGCGATGACGCTCGAGGAGCTGAGTTGGGGCAGGAGCACATGTGAGCGCTGCGAATCGATGCCGCAGCACTCACATGTATTCAGTGTGCAGTGATGTAGTCGGTCAGGTACTTGATTTCGTAGCTCTGCTGCCGCGAGGCGAACTTGACGAGGTCGCCGATTGAAATCATCCCGACCAGATCGCCGTCCTCGAAGACCGGGATATGGCGAATGCGGCGTTCGGTCATCATCGCCATGCACTCGTCGACTGTCGTCTCCGGCGTGGCGACGATCAGCGGTGAAGAGATGATCTCGCGGACACTGGTGTCCCGCTCTGCCCGCCCTTCGAGGGTCACACGCCGGAGATAGTCCCGCTCGGTCACGATCCCGATCACGTCGCCGCGGTTTGTCACAAGTAGAGAACCAACGTTCGCCTCGACCATCCGCTCTACCGCCTGAAAGACCGAGGCGTCAGCCTCGATCTGGAGCACGTCACGCCCCTTCTCGTCGAGGATCTCGGAAAGATGATGCATGCCCACCTCCTTTCCGGAAGCATCTGGGCTCGCCATCGCGAGTTAGTGGCAATCGTAGCTTGCCGGGCTTCGAGGCCGCAGTTCGGACGCTGCGGACGCCCCGACCTGGGCGAGCGTCCTCACCGTCCGATCACGGATCGGGTCGGCGGTCAGGTGACTGACGCCTCTGAAGGAACCGCCGCGACGACGACGCCGCCACGAAGGACAGGCACTGGTGGTGGCCATACTCGTACCGTGTCGCCGGTTCCAGCCCTCGCCGCTGTCGCCGCTGTCGTCGGATCGGGTGGCGGGGGCTGGCGCACCGACGCGCCGCTCCCCCTTCCGCGGACGGAGGTCGCGGCCGCGGTGGGCAGCGGGCAGGTCGTCGTGGCCGGCGGTTACGTCGCCGACGGCACTACGACCGCACGCGTCGACCTCTACGATCCCGCGGCCGGTACATGGCGCGAGGGCCCGGCGCTGCCTCGAGCCGTCAACCACGCCTCGGCCGCCACGCTCGACGGCGAGGCCGTGGTCGTGGGTGGCTATGTGGCGCGCGGCGCGCCCTCGACGCTGGCGGTGGCGCTCGAGCAGGGCCGCTGGCGATCGCTTCCCCCGCTGATCGCGCCGCGTGCTGCTGCGGCTGCTGCCGTCCTGGGTAGCCGGCTCTATGTCGTCGGTGGTGTGACCGACGGTGGCCTCGCACGGCGGATGCTCGTCTTCGACGGCCGTGGTTGGAAGCGACTCCCCGGGCCGACGCCGCGCCAGCATCTCGCCGCTGCCGCCGCCGGCGGGCGGATCTACGCCATTGCGGGTCGCCTTGCCGGCTCGGATACGAACCTAGCGATCGTCGAATCGTGGGCGCCGGGTGAGACGCATTGGCGGCGCGAGCCGCCCCTGCCGGAGCCACGTGGAGGCACGAGCGCCGCGGCCATCGCCGGGCGGATCGTGTCCGTCGGCAGCGAGTCGCCACAGAAAACGAGTGGCGCCGTGTTCGCCTTCGACCTCCTCCGGCGGCGATGGACGCGGCTCCACGATCTGCCCACGCCCCGACACGGTCTCGGCGTCGTCGTGCTCGGGGGCCGCGTTCGTGCAATCGGCGGCGGCCCCGACCCAGGGCTGACGGTGACGGGAGCGAACGAAAGCCTTCGCGTCGGCTAGGCGTTTGGACGTCGGCCATCGTTTCGCTGCTGTCTCGCGTGTCAACATGTCAGGTGTAGAACCTCAACGACCCGCTCGAGCAGAAAGGAGACTGACGTGACGATTCACGAAATGCTCGAGGTGCACCCCCGCGCCATCACCCTCGACCGCGATCTGCTCCTGCGCTGTATCGACGAGTGCGTCGAGTGCGCGGCTGTGTGCACGAGCTGCGCCGACGCCGACCTCGGTGAGCCGGACGTCCTGGAGATGGTTCGCTGCGTTCGCCTCTGCCTCGACTGCGCCGATACCTGCACCACCACCGGCAGAATCCTGATCCGGCAGACCGAGCCCGATCTCGGCGTCGTCCGCGCGGCGATCGAGGCGTGCGCGGTGACCTGCCGCGCCAGCGCCGACGAGTGCGACAAGCACGCCGCCCAGCACGAGCACTGCCGTCTCTGCGCCGAGGTCTGTCGCCGCTGCGAGCAGGCCTGCCGCGACCTGCTCGCAACGATCGGTAGTTGAGGCGCAGACGTAACGCCGTTTGGCCGCAACGAGGACGCCCGGGGCCCCCGGACCCGGTGGCACCGGCACGACGAATATGAGAGCGAGGAGGCAGCACGTCAATGACCGAGCACAGGATCGGAACACAAGAAGAGTGGAAGCTGGAGCGCGACGCGCTGCTCGAGGAGGAGAAGGAGCTCACGCGCCGCGAGCGACGAGCTCGCCCGCAAGCGGCGGGACCTCCCCTGGGTCCCGGTCGAAAAGGACTACAGCTTCGAGACCGAGCACGGGACCAGATCACTCGCCGAGCTCTTCGACGGCCGCTCGCAGCTACTCGTCTACCACTTCATGTTCGGCCCCGACTACCGGGCCGGCTGCCCCGTCTGCTCGTCGATCGCCGACACGCTCGCCCCCCAGGTCGCCCACCTGAGGGCGAGGGACACAACCCTGCTGCTCGCCTCCCGCGGGCCGCTGGAGAAGCTCCTTGGCTACCGCGAGCGGATGGGCTGGCACATCGACTGGGTCTCGAGCGGGGGCAGCGACTTCAATCGCGACCTCGGCTTCCTCTACACCATGGAAGAGCTGAAGCCCTTCCTCGAGAGCGAGATCCCGACAGTCGTCGAGCAGATGGCGGACGCCACCGGAACCGACGTCGCGGGCTACGTCTCGGAGGGCCCCGGCCTGAGTGCGTATGCGCTCGAGGACGGCGCCGTCTACCGGACCTACGTCACGACCGCCCGCGGCCTCGAGCCGGCGATGGCGTATTACGGGCTGCTCGACCGCACGCCACGCGGGCGCCACGAGGAAGGAGAGCTCGAGCACTGGCTCCGCCGCCACGATGAGTACTGAGTTGTCTCCCGCACCAGGTCTGCCGCTGCTTGCAACCATTGACACGACCCTGACCGTCAGTCGAGAATCGACTCGACCCGTCCCACCCATGGAGGTCGAGATGTCCTGGAAGCTCAGAGGGAGTTACGTCGAGACGTGCTCTTGCGATCTCATCTGTCCGTGCAACGCCTCGTTCGACCACGGCGCGGTGTACGACTTCTGCCGCGTCACGCTCGTCTTCAACATCCACGAAGGTGAGATCGAGGGAACAGACGTCGCCGGTCTGAAGGTGGCGGCGATCGCCGACACCCCGAAAGTCATGACCGAGGGGAACTGGCGCCTCGGGATGTTCATCGACGACAGGGCGACCGACGAGCAGGCGGAAAAGCTCACGGCGGTCTTCGGCGGCCAACTGGGTGGTCCTATGGCAGGTCTCGCCCCGCTCGTCGGAGAGATGCTCGGAGTCGAACGCGCTACCGATCGAGGTCGTCGACGACGGCGTGCGTCACAGCGTCCGAATCGGCGACGTGATCGACTTCGAAATCGAGGACATCGTCCCCTTCGGCATCGAGACCGGCGAGCCGGTTCGACTCAAGGGCATGTTCCATCCAGCCGGCTCGGAGCTCACGGTCGCAGAAGCGAAACGGTCACGGATCAATGCCTTCGGCATCGAGTACGAGGGGAAGACCGGGCTGTCTTCGTCGGACTTCTCCTGGGCGGCCTGACCGGTTGATCGCCATCGCCTCACCTGAAGAGATCGTTCAGCGCGGGAGTGGTCTGTCGCCTGCCTTCGCGGCGGCTCGGATGCGGCTCGGGCTCGTCGCGCTCCTCCTCACCCTCGCTGGTGTCGGTTGGTGGTGGACGGTCAGAGAGATGCAAGGCATGGACGCGGGGCCGTGGACCGGACTCGGCACGCTCGCCTGGTTCCTCGGCGTTTGGGTGGTGATGATGGCGGCGATGATGCTCCCCTCCGTCGCGCCGACGGCTGCGCTCTATTCGCGCATGACGAAGAGTCGATCACCGATCTCCCCGGTTCTTTTCGCCTGCGGCTATCTCGTGGCTTGGGCGGGCACGGGAGTGCTGGCGTTCGCATTCGCGGCGGCCGTGGGCCCGATCTCGGGCGGTGTGCTCGCGTGGGATCGAGCAGGCCGGTGGGCTGCGGGAGCGACGCTGATTGTTGCTGCCGCGTATGAGTTGACACCGCTCAAGAACGTCTGTCTCGGGAAGTGCAGAAGCCCTCTCGGCTTCCTGCTCGGCTCTTGGCGAAGTGGACGAGTGGGTGGGCTGCGGATGGGAATCAGCCACGGCGGTTGGTGCATCGGATGTTGCTGGGCCCTGATGGCGTCGCTGTTCGCGCTCGGAGTGATGAGCCTCATCTGGATGGCAGTCGTCGCCGGCCTGATTGCGTTCGAGAAATTGATCCCGTCCCGCCGCGCAGCGACATACGGGACAGCGGGAATCCTTCTCCTGCTGGGACTGCTCTTGATAGTTGCTCCCGATGCGATCCCGGCTCTGACGATCCCGAGCAACGGAACGATGCCCGGGATGACCGGGATGTAATCGCGATCGAATCCAGAGCCGGTGATGTCCTGACCATGACGGACTGGCGCATCACAGGCAGCTACTTCGAGTCTTGCAACTGTGATGCGATCTGCCCCTGCAGAACGATCAACGGTGTCCGCGGCGGCCGCTCATCGCACGGCGAGTGCCTGGGCCTACTCTCGTGGATGATCGAGGACGGCTATGCCGGCGAGGTGGCCCTAGGAGGTCTCAATGTCGCGCTGGCAACGCGCTACCACGATGACGAGCCCAGATCTCCCTGGTCATTCGTCATGTACCTGGATGCCCGTGCAAACCGCCTGCAAGCAAGCGCCCTTGAAGCGATCTACGCCGGGAGACTCGGTGGGGATGCACTCGAGCACTTCCCCTGGGCCTGGAAGGACTCAAACCAGTTGGCAGTCCGCCAGGTCGAGATCGAGGTCTCCCACGAGCCGCGACGACAGTGGCTCCGCGTCCGCAACCACGCGAGCGTAAGGATCCGCGGCCGGTATCCCGGCCCAGAGACGGTCACGTGCGTGATCCCCGGGCATGAGCGCAGCGGCGAAGAGCTCATAGCCGACGAGCTACAGGTCAACGACGCGACGCTCGACTTCGAGCTCCACGGCAACTGCGGATACGCCTCCCGTTTCGACTACACCGGTTAGGACCGATCGCCATGTCTCTTGTGGGAGGGCGCTTGAGTTCGGCGCTCCCACGCGTCACAGGAGATGACTTGACTTCTCCGCGGATGGCGAGGGACCGGCGGGTAGCTGCACCTCGAGCGCGCGACGGTTCATGGGCCGGTCGGAAGAACAAGTTCGAAGAGATCGAACTCTGACTCGACGGGTAGAAAGCCCGAGCGCCTGTAGAAGCTTCGCGCTGTCCGGTTATCTTGCTCGACGACGATGCGGAGCGTGTGTGCCCGTTCGGCAATCGCATACCCCTCTGCGTACGCGAGCAGGTTGTGTCCTATTCCACGCCCCCAGTGGCCGGGCACAACAAGCAGCTGCTCGATAACAATCGAGTCGCGGTCTTCACCGCTCAGGGCGACGAAGCCGGCAAGCTGCCCATCCTCGCGCGCGACGAAGACCACATCACCATGCAGGACTTCGAGCACCCGCTCATCGCTCCAGCCAGGCGTGTCGGCGAAGACGGCGCTTGCGAACATGAAGAGCTGCGGTAGATCAGTTTCCGCACGCGGAGCGATCTCGACCGTGGAAGTCACCGCTGCCACCTCTCCTAGTTCGACCACACGATCGTACAGTCCCGGAGGCTCGACCTTGAGAATGCCGGTGCGGGTGCGAGGCCACCGCGCAGCGCGGGGAACACCCAGCCTGGGAGTCCCAGATACCTTTCGCACCGTGCAGCAATGGAATCTACTCGAGATCGAGGCGCCCGCAGGGGACGCGTGACCCGGTGGTGGTGCACCAGGACGACGGCGCGCGTGCCGTTCTGGTCGTGCTCAATCCGGGCCAGGAGCTCGGTCAGCATCAGGTGCGGGAGAACGCCTGGGTGTTCGTCGTCGACGGCATCGTGGAGGTGGCGTCTGGAGCGGACACCGCCGTGGTCGGTGCCGGGTCGCTCCTTCGGTTCGAGCCTGCAGAGCGCCACTCACTCGCGGCGAGGACCGGCGCGCGCATCCTGCTCTTGCTCGCCCCGTGGCCCGGTGAAGGCCACTACCAGCCCACCCAGCCGTAGCCTCGGCAGGCTCGTACCGCGCGTTTGATCGCCGAGGTGGCGTGCCGGGCGGGGACTGGTTGGCTAGTTACGGCGGCTGTTGCGGGAGCGCGAACGAGCACGAGCACGGGCGCTGCTTCGGAGCGCCTCGAACTCTTCGAGGCTCCGGCCCGCCCCGACGGCGACGCAGGTGAGCGGCGACTCGGCGACATGGGTGGGCATGTGGGTCTCCTGGCGGAGACGCTGGTCGAGGCCCTGGAGGAGCGCGCCGCCGCCGGCGAGGACGATGCCGCGGTCCATGATGTCGGCGGAGAGCTCGGGCGGAGTCTTGTCCAGTGTCGACTTGATCGCGTCGATGATCTGCGCGATCGGATCCTCGAGCGCGTGGCGAACCTCCTCGCTCGAGAGGACCACCGTCTTCGGGAGGCCGGTGAGCATGTCGCGTCCCCTAACCTCGGCCTGCGCCTCTTCCGTGAGCGGATACGCGGAGCCGACCTCGAGCTTGATCTCCTCGGCGGTCTGCTGACCGATCAGAAGCTTGTGCTCCCGCTTGATGTGGTTGATGATCGCCTCGTCCATCTCGTCGCCGCCGACGCGCAGCGATTGGGAGACGACGATCCCGCCGAGCGAGATCACGGCGACCTCGCTGGTGCCGCCGCCGATGTCGACGATCATGTTCCCCGTCGGCTCGGCGACCGGCAGCCCGGCGCCGATCGCGGCGGCCATCGGCTCCTCGATCAGATACGCCTGGCGGCCTCCGGCCGAGAGCGTCGCCTCCTCGACCGCGCGCTTCTCGACCCCGGTCACGCCTGACGGGACGCACACGACGACGCGCGGACGCGCGAACCGGTGCTGGTGCACCTTCTGGATGAAATGGCGGAGCATCTGCTCGGTGACGTCGAAGTCGGCGATCACGCCGTCCTTCAGCGGCCGGATCGCGCTGATCGTCCCTGGGGTGCGCCCGATCATGCGCTTGGCCTCCAGCCCGACCGCGTAGACGTCTCCGGTCGACTGGTCGATCGCCACGACGGACGGCTCGCTCAGTACGATTCCGCGCCCCCGCACGTAGACGAGCGTGTTCGCGGTGCCGAGGTCGACGGCCATGTCCCGACCACCGAAGCCAGTGAAGTAACTGAAGATGCCCATGGTCGACCGCGGCCGAGGCGTCTAATGGCGGCGAGCGAAGCGCTCGGCCTGACGGCGAGAGTTGCAACCCGCCATCCCGACGATCTGACCGTCGCAGAGACTCAGCACCTGGTAGCGCTCATGACGGCTGCCGTCAGCACCCATCCGCTCGCGTTGAGCCAATGATCCTGTCGTCCCCAACCTGGGTGAACTCGGGCCGAACTTCCATCTGGAACTTCAGGACTCGAAGAGCCTCGGCGGGGCCCTGACACACTGGCCTGCGTTTCCACCACACGTGGCCGTGCGAGACGCCTCGCCATTCCGAGTCTTTCGCCATCAACGCCGCGAAAGGCCCCGGGTCACCCTGGTTGAGCGCTTCGGCTGCTTCACGAAGCCTGTCGATCATTCGTTCTATGGATTGTTGAAGCGGCATGTGCTCGCTCACGGCAAAAGCAGTCGCTCCTCCCCAGGGCGGTTGAGCGTTCTAACGATCGAACGGAGAGTCGTGTCTTCGTAGGGTGAGAAGCGGAACATCCAGCCGGGACGGCCGCCCCGGCGGATCGCGACCACGTAATGCCTCTTCTCGCCCGCCTCGCGGCCACGGCCGTCCTGAGAGAACCGGCGGGTGCTCTCGACGGGCGTCAGGCTGCGATCGAGATAGTAAGCATCCACCCAAGCCGCACCGATCAGGCGGATCGCCCGTTCTGCGTCTGTCCCTCCACGATCACACCTCTCGATCTCCAGGGAAGAGAGGGAAGGCTCCCCCTCTGCACAAGAACCCGTGTGGAAACGCAGAGACCTGATGGTTCGCGTCGCGCGAGGTCTAACGCAGATCAAGTGTCGCACAAGATCGTGACGACCCGCACGTGCTTCCAGAAGAAGTACGGCCGGTAGGAGACGCGACCGGCGAAGCGAACGCGGTGCGAATGGAGGACGAGACTCCCCTAGAGCGGTGGCTCGACCGCGCCCTTGCGCGCGCCGAGACGCCGCGCGGTGGTGCCGTGGTCATTGCCACGATCACGACCATCGCGACCGTCGTGTTCGGCCTGCTCATGACGGCGATCGACCACAAGAACTTCACCACGGTCGGCCAGGGGCTCTGGTGGGCCGTTCAGACCGTCACCACGGTGGGTTATGGCGACGTTGTCCCGACCAACGCCTCCGGGCGGATCGTGGCCGCGCTTGTGATGCTGCTCGGGCTCGCCTTCCTGGCGGTGATTACGGCCGCGATCACGAGTTCGTTCGTGGCGCGAGCCACCGAGGAGCGGGCGAGGCGCACCGGGGGTGATGCCGCCCCGGCGACTGCCGACGACGTGCGCAACATCAACGAGCGGCTCGACCGCATGGAGGCTCTGCTGCGGGAACGGTCATAGGAGACGAGGTTCACCGTCGGCGCGCAGCCCTACCGTCGCCGGGTTGGGCGACGTCGACCGCGGCTTCGTTTGTCTCGTCGGGCTGGGCTCCGTCGCTCGCACTACTCGACGGGCCGGGCGTTCCCGTCGCGATCCACCACGATGCGCCGAGGCGGTGAATCGGCGTCGAGGTAGGGCTGCACGACTTGCTGCGCGTGCTTTTTCGACGCGTACGTGCCGCCACTCGTGTACTCGACGACCATCTGCGGCTCGTCCGGGTCGTCGGCCCCGACGAAGTGGAACGCATACGCGGCGTCGCAGTCAGAGCCCTCCGTGGGCGGGACGTCACGCACGCGGTCGATTGTCCAGAACGTCGGGCCAGCCTGTCGCCGTTCGGCCCAGCGACGACCCAGCACCTCAGCGAGCTCTCTGTACCTAAAACTGGGGGACATGCTCGAAGTGAAGCAAGCGACCCAGGCGGAACGACTGAGAAGCGCGCCTGCAGCGCCGACGACGTCGCCCTACTCGGCAACCCGGGCCAGCCCGTCGGCGGGCGTCTGACGAGTGGACCAAGAAGTCCCAGACGAACAGGAAGCTCGTCCTGTGGGCGACATACGGTATGAGCGATGGGTTTACGGGAAACGCTCATCGTCGAAACCGAGGCGGCGTTCGTCATCCTCGGCCTGCTGCTCGTGTTCTTGCCGATGTACCTGGGCGTCCTGGCCCGCACCGAGGCGAACGCCGAGTCGGGGCGTTCCCGGCGTGTCGTTCATGCTCTTGCCTGGTCGGTTCCGGTTCTGATCGTCCTCGCAGGAGTGGACGCGACTTTGGGGTTGCTCGCTCTCTGGGGTCACGCAGACGACGCGAAGCCCACCGCCATCCTGTTGCTCGTCTTGACCTGGTTGGTCGCGCTGCTCGCGCTCGCCGCCGTCAAGATGCGTGCTGCCTGAGCGCGCCGATGCGCGCCCCCGACGCCGTTGTCGAACTCGATTTCGCACGTCTCACGCCTCGATGCGTTGTCAGGCGGTGACGAGATTCCGAAACTTCACAAAGCTCCGCATCCACTCGCGCGTCGAACCTGGCAAGACTGGCGCGCGACTTCCAGATGGCCTGATCATGCGATGCGACACGCGGCCTGGCGTGCGACCCTCGAGGCGTCATGCCGATGATCGACGTCTACGCGGCTGCGGGCACGTTCGCCGACAAGCACACCCTGGCCCAGGCACTTGCGACAGCCGTCATGCGATGGGAACAAGTTCCAGAACTCCCCCTGTTCGCCGACAACACCGCGGCTTTCATCCACGACATGGAGGCAGCGGCGATCTCCAACGTAGCCGGTGACGGCAATTACGTTCGGGTGCAGGTACTCACCCCGGTCGGCGTCCTCGATCGTGACAAGCAGCTCGGGGTCGTCAAAGAGCTGACTGAGATCGTGGCCAACGCGGCAGGCGATCCGAGCCTGGCCGCACGCACCTGGGTGCTCTTGACCGAGTCTCCGGAAGGCGGCTGGGGGATCGCCGGCCACGCGAACACGAACGCGGACATCGCAGCGCTCGCACGAGCGGCACTTGCCGGCAACTGAGTCACGAGCGGTCGGCGGTGGCCCGCGCCGGGCGAGCTGTTGCCGTCGTTCGAGCGTTGCCGGCGCAAGCAATTTGAAATCGCAGATTCATGCGATGTCGCTTCGCCCCGTTTGCACGAGACTGGCTCGGCGAGGCGAGGTCGCCAGGGCAAGGTCGCGAGGACGGCTTTCGAGAGCTGAGACACGCAACTCAGGACCTAACGAGGAAGAGGCCAGATGAACGCGGGGCCAGGTTCGCCGATCACTACGTACTTCAGGGTCTGCGACGGGGTGCGTGTGCGGTTCGCCGACACCAACGCGGACTCGGATACCACGGTGCTGCTGCTCGCGCCCTGGCCCGAGAGCGTGTGGGCCTTCCGTCGCATCTGGCATCAGCTCACGGCGCTCGGCCGGATCGTCGCCATCGAGCTGCCGGGATTCGGGCACTCTGACCAGTCACGCCCGGAGCTCATCGCCCCGGATGCCTCCGGCGACTTTCTGGCTCGCCTGATCGACGAGTGGGGGCTGGGCTCCCCTCACGTCGTCGGCCCCGACGTCGGCACGGCGGCTGCCCTGTTCCTTGCTGCGAGGACGCCCGAGCGAGTGACCAGCCTGACCGTCGGCGGCGGCGCGGTCCGCTTTCCGATCGACGCCGGCGGCGCCCTCAAAGACGTCATCGAGGCGCCCAGCCTGGACGTCGTGCGCGCACTCGATGCGAGAACCAACATCGGCTACGCGGTTGAGGCCGGCGCCGCGAGCGATACGGAGCCTGAAGTCCACGAGGATTACGTCAGCGCCTACGACCTCGGACGTTTCGCCGAGTCGGCTCGGTTTGTCCGGCACTACCCGAAGCTCAACCCTGTTCTGCGTGAGTTGCTGCCGACAATCACCACGCCGACCCAGATCGTCGCAGGTCGCAACGATGATCTCGTTCCGTGGTCGAACAACGAGTACGTCAACGAGCTTGTGCCCAACAGCGAGATTCACGCCCTCGATGCCGGTCACTTTGCCTGGGAGCAGGCGGCGGAGGAATATGGCCGCCTGGTCGTGGACTGGATTGAAGACGGGTACCTGCGCGCTGGAGCTGCGTAGTGCCGTTCGGCAGTCCGGCGGTCGTGGGTCAGGCGGGTACGCGCCCAGCGGCGATCGCGGCGAGATGTAGTCGATCCGGCCGGTTCACCAGGGCACGGCGCCGGTCCGGTCGAAGAAGCCGCCGGTCGGGCCGTCCGCGGGGATCAACGCGTAGCGGGCGATTGCCTCCGCGCCCGTCTCGATGGTCTGCGTGCCTCGATGCTGGTTGAAGTCCGTGGCAGTGTCGTCGTCTGCGCGTCGGTCGGGCCGGGGTTAGGCATCACGGATGAATCCGCAGCGACTCGATCGCGTCGTCGACTAGCCGGAAGTCGTAGGTCAGCTCGATCGGGCTGCCGGGGAAGTTCCCGGCGAGAATCCCACGCACCAGGGAGCGACCGGCCTGCTCCTCCACGCCCGTCGGCTCGATCGTGTAACGGAACCGTTCCTCCGTCGCCTGCTTCCAGGCTCGCACCTCGACGATGCCCCGGTGCGTCCGGCCTTCGTCCTCGACAACAGCCTCCTCGGCAAAGCAGTCAATGGCCGTTTCGAGGTCGCGTGAGTTGCTGGCTTCGATGAAGCGCTCGATCGTCGGCGGCAGCGCAATCGCCATCTCGCTCCTCTCTGGTGATATAGCGATCGTATGCATGCCCGAGCCGATCGAGAAGATCGCGAGTCCCGCACGACACGTATCGCCGAACGCGTCGGCGCCATCCCGGAGGGGTTCGTGCGCACCTTCGGGGACGTCGATCCGGGTGCGCCCCGACTCGTCGGGCTCGTCCTCGCCAGGCACCATGGCATTCCCTGGCACCGCGTCGTGCGAGCCGACGGAAGCTTGCCCAAGGGCGCGCAGCAGCGGCAACTCCTGCTTCAGGAGGGAGTGCCGATGCGCGGCGATCGGGTCGACCTCGACCAGGCGCGGCTGCCGCCGGAGCTCTAGCGGTGCCGTCAACTGCTCTGCGCATCGCAATCGACGAGGTCGCTTGCCATTCTTGCGGGTTCCTCGCGGGTCTACCCGCTGGTCATCCAGAACGGCGGCGCACCCGCAACCCCCAGGGCGGCACGCCGCCTGACGCCTGCCACTTCCTCGTCAGTGGTTGTGCCTCGGCACGCCCTTCGTCTCGGCGATGCGCTGATACCTGACCGCCGGCTTCAGCACCATGCCGTTCGAGAGCTCGTCGACGAGGCCGCGCTGGATCTCCTGCCACGGCGTCTGGCTCTCCGGATAGGCGTAGCCGCCCGTCTGCAGGAACTCGGCGCGCCGCGCCTCGAGCTCTCCGGCCGGTACGAGGATGTCGGCGGTGCGTCTGCCGAGGTCGATGCGGACACGGTCGCCGGTCCGCAGGAGGGCGAGCCCGCCGCCGGTCGCGGCCTCCGGCGAGGCGTTGAGGATCGACGGGCTGCCCGACGTTCCCGACTGGCGCCCGTCGCCGATGCAGGGCAGCTCCGTGATACCGCGCTCGAGCAGGTACGACGGCGAGCGCATGTTGACCACCTCGGCCGCGCCGGGATAGCCGACCGGGCCCACGCCGCGGATCACGAGGAGGGAGTGCTCGTCGAGCGCCAGCGAGGGATCGTCGATGCGGGCGTGGTAGTCCTCGGGCCCGTCGAAGACCACGGCGCGCCCCTCGAAGGCATCCGGATCGTGCGGGTCCGCGAGGTAGCGCTGGCGGAACTCCTCAGAGATGACGGACGTCTTCATGATCGCAGTGTCGAAGAGGTTCCCTTTCAGGTTGAGGAAGCCGGCACGATCCTTGAGCGGCAGGCCGTGGGGCCTGATCACCTCGCGGTCGGCTGCGAACCTTCCCTCGTTGTTCTCGTGCAGCGTGCGACCGTTGACGGTGATCGCCGTCGGGTCGATCTTGCCCATCGCGATCAGCTCGGCCACGACCGCGGGCACGCCGCCGGCCCGGTAGTAGTCCTCTCCGAGATACTCGCCGGCGGGCTGCATGTTGACGAGCAGCGGCACGTCGTAGCCGATCCGCTCCCAGTCGTCGTTGTCGAGCTCCACGCCGACGTGGCGCGCGATCGCGTTCACCTGGATCGGCGCGTTCGTCGAGCCGCCGATCGCCGAGCAGACGACGATCGCGTTCTCGAAGGCCGCACGCGTCATCACCTGGGACGGACGTAGGTCCTCCAGCACGAGCTCGACGCTGCGCTTGCCGGTCAGGTACGCCATCTCCTGCCGGTCGCGATGCGGCGCGGGGATGGCGGCGCAACCCGGGAGACTCATGCCGAGTGCCTCGGCCAGCGAGTTCATGGTCGTCGCGGTGCCCATCGTGTTGCAGTGGCCGGCCGAGGGGGCCGAAGAGGCGACGAGCTCGACGAACTGTTTCTTGTCGATCTCGCCCAGTGCGAGCAGCTCGCGCGCCTTCCAGACGATCGTCCCGGACCCGGTGCGCTCTCCGTCGTGCCAGCCGTTGAGCATCGGGCCTCCCGAGAGGACGATGGCCGGGATGTCGACCGTAGCGGCGGCCATCAGCTGCGCGGGCGTCGTCTTGTCGCAGCCGGTCGTCAGCACGACCCCGTCCAGTGGGTAGCCGTAGAGGATCTCGACGAGGGACAGGTACTGGAGGTTGCGGTCGAGCATCGCCGTGGGGCGCTTGCACGTCTCCTGGATCGGATGGATCGGGAACTCGAGCGGGATCCCGCCGGACTCGCGCACCCCGTCCCGGACACGGCTCGCGAGTACGAGGTGGTGCCGGTTGCACGGCGTGATGTCGGAGCCGGTCTGCGCGATCCCGATGATCGGCCGGCCGGACTGGAGCTCGTCCAGCGTCAGGCCGTAGTTGAGCATTCGTTCGAGGTAGAGCGACATGTTGTCGACGTGATCCGGATCGTCGAACCAGGCGCGCGAGCGCAGCCGCGTGCTCACGGCGCAGCCACGGGCTCAGGAGGAGCGTCGTGGTGGCCGACGATCGTGAGCCCGCCGTCGGCGACGAGCGCGTGCCCGCTGACGTAGGACGACTCGTCGCCCGCGAGCCAGAGAATCGCCGCGGCGATCTCCTCCGGCCGCCCCGGCCGGCGCAGAGCCGGCCAGCGGCTGAACTCGCGCTCGCGCGCGGCGGGATCGGGAAACGTCTCCAGCCATGCGCGGACAGTGGCGGTGAGGATCGTGCCGGGACAGACGGCGTTGACGCGGACGCCGTAGGGGCCGCAGTCCACCGCCATCTGCCGGGCAAGACCGACCACCCCGGCTTTGGCGGCCGCGTACGCGGCATGCTCGGGAAAGCCCCGCAGGCCCTGCACCGAGGAGACGGCGACGATCGAGCCGCGGCGGCGACGAATCATCCGCTCGGCGGCGCCCGACATCGACGAGGTATGCACCGGTGAGGTTGAGATCGATGACGTGCCGCCATGCCTCCGGCGAGGTCTCGTGCGCGGCGGCGCTCACGCTGGCGCCGCCGACGTTCGCGACGACGACGTCGAGGTCGCCGAGCGCGTCGGCGGCGGCGAACGCATCCGCGACCGTCTCGGCCCGCGTCGCGTCGCCGCCGAGCGCCGTCACGCCGGCACGGCCTTCGAGCTCGGACAGATCGCCCACGTCGACCGTGACCACGCGCGCACCCTCGGCGAGGAAGCGCTCGACGGTGGCGCGCCCGATCCCGGCCGCCCCGCCGGTGACGAGCGCGACCCGGCCGGCGAGCACTCCCGGTTCAGTCGTCGAAGCCATAGTCCGTGCCCCCGAGTCGCTGGGCGCCGCCCGGCCTCACGACCGCGGCGTCCTCGTAGCGGATCCCGCCCTCGAGCTCGGCCTGGTAGATGCCCGGCTCGGTGACGATGACCATGTTCTCGCGGAGCTCGTGCGCGCTCCCCGGCACGAGCTGCGGCCGCGACTCGTGCAGTCGGAAGCCGACGCCGTGCCCCGTGTGGTGCGGGAACTGCTCGAAGCCGGCGTTCGCGCACGTCGACCGCGAGGTGGCGTCGACGTCGCCGCCGGTCGCGCCCGGAACGGCGGCCGCGAACGCTGCGGCCGCGGCCTCGCGCACGGCGTCGTACGCGGCCCGCTGCGCGCTCGACGCGTGGCCGGCGACGACCGTCCGGGTGTGATCGGCCCAGAAGCCGTCGACCAGCGTGCCGAGCTCGAGCATCACGAGCTCTCCCGGCTCGACGCGCCGCGGCCGCGAACGGAAGTACTGCCAGCCGTTCGTGAGATCGCGCCCCGAGTAGACGGTCGCATAGCCGCGGACGACGCGGGCGTTCCGGTAGCCGTGGCCCTCGACCTCGATCGCAGTCTCGACCGCGGCCGCGATCTCGACCTCCGTTCGGCCCGCACGCGCGGCCTCTTTGAACGCGAGCATCCCGAAGCCCGCGATCTCGTTCGCGATCTCGAGCTTCTCGAGCTCGCGCTCGGTCTTGACCGCCTTCGTCGCCTCGAGCACCTCCGTGACGTCGTGTCAGCTCGGCACCCGCGAACGCTTCCTCGAGCAGCCGCCTCGTCGGCAGCCCGACGGCGCTCGCCTCGCCCGCCTGCGCCGGCGGCGCGAGTGTCTCGGCGCTTCCTTCATAGCCGACCGTCCCCCCGTTCGCATGCTGGACCGCGAGCGCGCGGAGGCGCTCCCGCACGACGTCGAGCGCCGCCGGACGGTCGTTGCGGATCACCGGGAAGGTCTCGAGCGCACCGTTCCACACCTCCGCCGCCTCCGGAGCCTCGTATTCGGGGACGAGCAGCGTCGCCTCCCCTTCGGCCGGCACGACGACGAAGCCGGCACCGGCGATCTGGACGAAGTGCCCGCTCACGAAGAGGACGTTCTCCGTCATCCGGATGACGGCGACGTCCATTCCGGCGGATCTGAGCTGCGGCTGCAGCTGCTCGACGCGTGCGTTCGCGGCCATCGGCTCAGCGCGCGTCGATGACGAGTAGCCGCTCTTCCGTCATCTCGCGGATCGCGTACCGAACGCCTTCCCGGCCCGCGCCCGATCGCTTCGCGCCACCGTAGGGCATGTGGTCGACGCGGAACGTGTTGGCGTCGTTGACGATCAGCGCACCGACCTCCAGACGCGCGAAGGCGCGGTAGATCAGGCGGACGTCGTTCGTGAAGAGGCCGGCCTGGAGCCCGTACGGCGTCGAGTCGGCCGCTGCCAGCGCCTCGTCGAAGTCGGTGTACGGCTGGAGGGAGACGATCGGCGCGAAGGCCTCGACCTGAGAGACGCGCGCGTGCACGGGCGCCCCGCGCAGCACCGTCGGCTCCACGAAGGGGCCGTGCCTGCCGCCGCCGCAGACGACGGTCGCACCGCCGTCCTTCGCATCGGCGATCAGCGCGAGCGCCTTCTCGGTCGTCGCGTCGTCGACGAGCACGCCGATCGCGGTGTCGTCTTCGAGCGGGTCTCCGAGCTTCAGCTCCGAGACCCGAGCGACGAACTTCTCCTCGAACGCGTCGGCCACCTCAGCTGCGACGAACACGCGCTGCACCGAAATGCATGCCTGCCCGGCGCGCACGAAGCCGCCGAGCGCACAGCGCTCGGCCGCGTGGTCGAGATCGGCGTCGGAGTGGATGATCACCGCGCCGTTGCCGCCGAGCTCGAGAGCGACGCGATGCGTCGCAGCGACCTTGCGGAGATGCCAGCCCACCTCCCCGCTCCCGGTGAACGACAGCATCTTGATCCGCTCGTCGCGGACCATCCGCTCGCCGAGCTCGGCCGAGCAAGGAACGACGGTGACGGCGCCGGGCAGGGCGCCCGCCTCGACCATCAGCTCGCCGAGCGAGAGCGCCGAGAGCGGCGTCTTGCGGGCCGGCCGGACGATGCACGGATTGCCGGCCGCGTAGGCCGAGGCGAGCTTGTGCGCGACGAGCAGGAGCGGAGCGTTGTACGGGGTGATCGCGAGCACAGGCCCGACCGGGAACCGCCGCGTCAGCGCCTCCCGTCCAGTCCCGTTCGGCCACGCGTCGATCGGGATCACCTCGCCGGTCACCCGCCTCGCCTCCTCGGCTGCGTTGCGGAGGATCTCGGTCGTGCGCCGTACCTCGACGCGCGTCTCCCAGATCGCGTTGCCTGTCTCGAGCGTCATCTGTCGGGCGAGCTCCTCCTGCCGTTCCTCGGCGAGCATGGCCGCCTTGTTGAGGACGCTTGCCCGCTCATGCGGCGGGATCGCCGCGGTCACCTCTCGCGCGGCCGTCGCGGCCGTGAGCGCCCGCTCGATCGCCTGGTCATCCGCCAGCGTCACCTCGGCGACCACGCGGCCGTCGTACGGGAACGTCACGGCCAGCCGCTCACCGGCCGCTACGGGCCCGCCCGCCAGCAGGTACGGCCGCACGTCGGTCCCGACGGCGCTCGTCATGCTCCCGGCGCGGCGGCGCGCGCGTCGGCGTTCCGGCCGAAAGCGCTTACCGCCCCGGCTCGCAATCTGCTGGACGCTGCCCTCGGCGACAAGCTTCTCGACCGTTCGTCCATCGACCGATCCTACCCGGGCGGGTGCGATCGGGACCATTCGACGAAGCCGCCCGCCGCAACGGCTTCGACGATGAACGGGTGCAACCCGCGGAGCGGCGTGACGGCGCCGTCGAGCGTCGCCGTCCGGCGCGCGAGGTCGATCGAGATCACGTCGTCGTCGTTCGCGGCGTCGCTCAGCTCCGGCTGCGCGAGGGCCAGCAGCCCGAGGTTGATGCAGTTGCGATAGAAGATCCGCGCGAAGCTGCGGGCGATCACGCACCTGACGCCGGAGGCCTTCATCGCCCGCGGCACGTGCTCGCGCGACGAGCCGCAACCGAAGTTGGCGTCCACGACCAGGGCGGTGTCGCCGCCGAGACGGTCACGCAACGCCGGATCGAGTCCCTCGAACAGATGGGCCTTCATCAGCTCGGGGTCCTCGATGTCGAGAAACGGCCCCGGGTAGAGGACGTCGGTGTCGATGTCGTCGCCGCGAATGCGGACGATGCGCGCCTCGATCGTCACAGTGCCGCCGGATCGACGATCTCGCCGGCGACCGCCGCAGCCCCGGCAACGTAGGAGTTGGCGAGGTAGATGCCGGACGTCGTCGCGCCCATCCGCCCGCGGAAGTTGCGATTCGTCGTCGCGACGGCGACCTCCCCGTCGGCGAGGATCCCGTTCGAGCCGCCGAAGCATGCGCCGCAAGTGGGCGTCGAGACCATCGCGCCGGCCTCGACAAAAATCTCGAGCAGACCCTCCGCCAGCGCCTGCGCATAGATCCGCTGTGTCGCGGGGACGACGATCGCCCGCGTCCGCGGATGCACCTTCCGGCCTTGCAGCATGCTCGCGGCCTGGCGGAGATCGGTGATCGTGCCGTTCGAGCAGTTCCCGATGTAGACCTGGTCGACAGGGGTGCCGATCACCTCGGCGAGCCCCGTGACGTTGCCGGGCGACCACGGCTTCGCGACGAGCGGCGCGAGCCGGTCGAGATCGATGCTCAGGCGCCGGGCGACGACGGCGTCGCCGTCGGAGGCGACGGGCGTCCAGTCGGTACGGGCGCGCCCGTCGAGGTATCTCTCCGTCGTCTCGTCGGCCGGAAAGAGGCCGTTCTCGGAGCCGGCCTCGACGGCCATGTTCGCGACCGCCAGCCGCTCATCGATCGTCAGCGCGGCCGCCCCCTCGCCGACGAACTCGAGCACGTGTTCGTTGCCGCCGGCGACGCCGATCTCGTCGATGACGGCGAGGATGACGTCCTTGCCGCTCGTGAACGGCCCGAGGCGCCCGCGCAGCTCGATCTGGATCGTTCCCGGGACCGCCTGCCAGAATCGGCCGTAGGCGAGGCAGGCCGCGATGTCGGTCGAGCCGAGCCCCGTGCCGAAGGCGCCGAGCGCGCCGTGCGTGCACGTGTGGGAGTCGCCGCCCGCGATCACCATGCCCGGCAGCACCCAGCCGTCCTCGACGAGGACGGCGTGCTCGATCCCGCCGCGTCCCTGGTCGTAGAGCACGACCCCCTGCGCGACGCACCAGTCCTTCAGCCGTCTCTGGAGGCCGGCCGAGCGGACGTCCTTGGCCGGGATGAAGTGGTCGGGGACGACGACGACCTTCCCGGCGTCGAACACCCGCTCGACGCCCATCCGTTCGAGCGTCTGGATCGCCATCGGGCCGGAGATGTCGTTCGTCAGCACGAGGTCGCAGGCGAGCATGACGACGTCGCCGGGCGCGACGTCGTCCACTTCGGCGTGCTCGAGGACGATCTTCTCGGTCGCGGTGTAGCCCACGGTCAGGCGATTACGTAGCCGTCGTCGACGGGGAGCGTGTGCCCGGTGACGAGCGACGACGCGTCGCTCGCGAGGAACACGGCCGCACCGACGAGCTCGTGCGGCTCGCTGAGCCGGCCCTCGCGGAGCATCCGCTTCAGGATGAAGTCGCTCGTCACCGTCGACCGCGTCGCAAGCCCGGAGGTCATCGGCGTGTTGAAGAGCGTCGGCGCGATCGCGTTGACCCGCACGCGCCCGACCCACTCGAGCGCGAGTGCGCGCGTGAGCTGAACGACGGCGCCCTTCGTCGCCAGATAGGCGCTCGTGTGCGGATAGGCGATGAGGCCGCCGATCGAGGCGACGTTGACGATGCTGCCCTTTCCCTGGTCGAGCATCCGCCGGCCGAAGCGCTGACAGGGCAGGAACGTGCCCTTCAGGTTGAGCGCCACGACGGCGTCGAACCGATCCTCCGGGAACTCCTCGGCGGGGCAGCGGAAGGCGGTGCCCGCGCTGTTGACGAGCACGTCGACGCCGCCGAGCCCGGCGATCACATCCGAGACGACGCGGTCGACGGCCGACGAGTCGGTGACATCCGCGGTGAACGGAGCGGCCGCGCCGCCCGCGTCGGCGATCGAGGCACACACTTCGGTTGCGCGCTCTGCGTCGACGTCGACGACGGCGATCGCTGCACCCGCCTGCGCGAGGCCGGCGGCGATCGCGGCGCCGAGCCCGCTCGCTCCGCCGATGACGACTGCGACGCGGTTCTCGAGGCTGAAGAGGCCTGCGACAAATCCGTCTGGGAGCGCTGCCGGCATCACGCGGCCGTCATGGCGTTGACCGCCGCGACGAGGTCGTCGACTGTCGGCAGCACGTCACGCTCGAGCGCGGTCGCGTACGGGATCGGCGTGTCCTTCGCCGTGACGCGGGCCGGTGTGGCGCGGAACGCGGCGATGCCCACCGTCTCGACCATGCGCGCGACGACCTCGGCCGCGTACCCGCCCGTGAGCGGTCCCTCGTTGACGACGACGAGTCGGCCGGTCTTCGCGATCGACTCGGCGATCGCGTCGGCGTCGAGCGGCTTGAGCGTGCGAACGTCGATCACCTCGAGCTCGACGCCCTCACGTGCGAGCTGCCTGGCGGCCTGTAGTGCGAGAGGGACGGTCGCCCCGGCGGTGACGACGGTGACGTCGCTGCCGGCGCGCTTGACGTCGGCGGTGCCGAGCGGGATCACGTATTCCGACTCCGGCACCGGTCCCTTCCTGGCGTAGAGCAGGCGCTTCTCGAGAAAGACGACGGGATTGTCCTCGCGGATCGCCGCCTTCAGCAGGCCCTTGGCGTCGTACGGCGTCGCGGGCATCACGACGATCAGCCCCGGCGTGTGCACGAACCACGACTCGAGGCTCTGCGAGTGCTGCGCCGCCATCCCGATGCCGTTCGAGATCGGGCCGCGGATCACGAACGGCACCGACACCTGGCCGCCCGACATGTACCGCCACTTCGCGGCGTGGTTGACGACCTGGTCGATCGTGAGCGTGATGAAGTCGGAGATCTGGAGCTCGACCACCGGCCTGGCGCCTACGAGCGCGGCGCCGACTCCGGCGCCCGAGATGCCCGCCTCGGAGATCGGCGAGTCGATCACCCGCGCCGACCCGAACTCCGCGAGGAGCCCGTCCGTCACCTTGAAGAGGCCGCCGTGCCTGCCGATGTCCTCGCCGATCACGAACACGCCGTCGTCGCGGCGCATCTCCTCGCGGAGCGCCTCGTTCAGCGCCTCCGACATCGTCAGCTCGCGAGTCGAGACCGCCGTCGTCATCGCAGACGGCCGTCGGCATTCCACTCGCTCGGGGCATACACGTCCGTCACCGCGGCCTCCGGAGCCGGAAACGGCGAGCCGAGCGCGTACTCGGTCGCCTCCTCCACGTCGCGAAGCGCCTCCACCTCGATCTCCGCGACCCGCTCCGCGGCGACGAGCTGCCGCTCGACGATCGTCTCGGCGAAGCGGACGATCGGGTCGCGCGAGCGCCAGAGCTCGAGTTCCTCGGGCGGCCGGTTGTCGTTCGGCGTTGCGGCCGAATGAGGGGTGATCCGGTACGACTTCGCCTCGATCAGCGTCGGCCCCTCGCCGGCGCGCGCGCGCGAGACCGCCCGCTCGGCCGCTTCGCGGACGGCGAAGAAGTCGTTGCCGTCGACGACCTCGCCCGGAAAGCCGTAGCCGTTCGCCCGGATGGCGACGTCCGGCACGTTGACCGCGTCCCGGAACGGCGTCGAGATCGCCCACTGGTTGTTCTCGCAGACGAAGATCACCGGCGCAGAGAGGACCGAGGCCAGGTTCGCCGCCTCGTGGAAGATGCCCTGGTTCGAGGCTCCGTCGCCGAAGAACGAGACGACGACGGCATCTTTCCCCTGCAGGCGCAGGGCGTAGGCCGCGCCTGTCGCGATCGCGACCGACCCGGCGACGATCGCGTCGGCGCCGAGCATGCCGTGACGCATCGCGGTGATGTGCATGCTGCCGCCCTTGCCGCCGCAGTAGCCGGTGGCACGGCCGGTGATCTCGGCCATCATCAGCCTCAGGTCGAGACCCTTCGCGATCGAATGGCCGTGACCGCGGTGCGTCGAGGTGATGTAGTCCTGCTCGCGGAGGGCCGAGCAGACGCCGACGGCGATCGCCTCCATCCCGGTGTAGGGATGGACGGAGCCGCGAATCAGCTTCTCCTGGAAGAGCTCCATCGCCTTCGCCTCGAAGGCCCGGATGCGCTGCATCTGCAACAGGCTGAGCTCGAGCTGCTCGGCGCGCGGAACGGTCGAGACGGCCATTACGCCTCCTCGATGATGGCGAGCACGGTGTCGACCTTCACCTCGTCGCCCGCCTCGGCGAGAATGTCGGCGATGGTGCCGCTCACCGGCGCTTCGACCTCCTCGCTCGCCTTGTCGGTCTCGATCTCGACGAGGGCCTCTCCCGCCTCGACGCGGTCGCCCACGCGCTTCAGCCAGCTCTGGACCGTCGAGTATTCGTAGTCGCCCGATCGCTCGGGCAGCCGGAACTCCATCCGCGCCGTAACCTACTACTGCGCCGGTCACGAGACAAGCAGGAGGCGCCGCCCGTAGGATCGGGTCCGTGCGCATCGAGTCCGTGTCCTCGCGCCTCTATCGCGTGCCTCCCACGGTTCGCTGGGAGGACTCGACTCACCACGTCTCCGCGGTCGAGTTCGTGGTCACGGATGTGGAGACGGACACCGGCCTCGTCGGCACCGGCCTCTCGTACACGACCGGCGTCGGAGGCACGGCGATCGTCGCCCTCGTCGACGACTATTGCGCCGGCATGCTCGTGGGTGATGACCCTCTCGCGATCGGCCGCCACTGGGAGACGCTCGGCAAGCAGCTCCGCCGCTGCGGAACCGGGCTCGCGCAGCTCGCGCTCTCCGCGGTGGACACGGCGCTCTGGGATCTCGCAGGCAAGGACTCGAGCACGCCCGTCCACCGGCTGCTCGGCGGTTGCCGCGACGCCGTGCCGGTCTATGGCAGCGGGATCGACCTGTTTCTCGACGAAGACGCGCTCCTCGCCCACGTCGAGGAGCTGCTCGCGCTCGGCTTCGACTGGATAAAGATCAAGGTCGGCAAGGAGGATCCCGCGGAGGACGCCGCCCGCGCCGCGGCAGTCCGGCGGCTGATCGGGCCGCGGCGACGTCTGTGCGTGGATGCGAACCAGGTCTGGGAGCTCCCGGACGCCGTGCGCCACGCTACCGCCCTCGCCGGCGCGGGCGCCGACCTCGTCTGGCTCGAGGAGCCGCTCCATCCGGAGGACGTCGAAGGACACGCGTCGCTGCGCCGCCGCGTGCCGTTGCCGATCGCGATCGGCGAGAGCGTCTACACCGACTCCCAGTTCCTCGCCTACCTGCGCGCGGGCGCGGTGGACATCGTGCAGCCGGACATCTGCCGCGTGGGCGGGTTCACCGGCTTCATGCGGATCGCGCACCTCGCGGCTGCACATCATCTGCCGGTGGCGCCGCACTACATCGCCGAGCTCACACTGCCCGCGCTGTGTGCGATTCCGAACGGGCTCGTGCTCGAGTGGGTGCGCGGCGGCACGCTCGGCGAGCTCGGGGTGCTGGCGGAGCCGCTACGGCTCGAGCACGGCGTCGCCCACGCGTCGGCGGCGCCCGGTCACGGCGTCGTGCTCGACCGGGACGCGCTCGCCCCCTACGAGGTCGATGCCGAGAGCCTCCGGCTTCTCGACACACGGGCGGCGAAGTAGGGCCGGCCGCGTGACCGAGCGGATCGCGCAGGTGCGCGCGCTCATCACCGGTGCCGGAGGTGGGGCGGACTACCACGACCAGCCCGGCGAGCACTGGATCACCGGGCGGGTCGCGACGCCGATGGCGCTGTATCCCGAGTACCGCGAGACGCGGACATCGTTCGGGATCGACGTGCTCGGCTCCGTCGTCGTCGAGGTGGAGAGCGAGTCGGGTGTGATCGGAGTCGGCGTGTCGACCGGCGGCCTGCCGGCAGCGTTTCTGGTCGAGCGGCATCTCGCCCGCTTCGTCGAGGGCGAGCGCGCCGACCGGATCGAGCTGATGTGGGACCGGATGTGGCGCGCGAGCCTCTTCTACGGGCGCAAGGGCCTTGCCGTCAACGCGATCTCGGCCGTCGACCTTGCGCTCTGGGACCTGCTCGGGAGGCTGCGCGGCGAGCCCGTCCTCAGCCTGATCGGCGGCGCCGTGCATGACGAGCTCCGCTGCTACGCGACCGGCCCACGACCGGATCTCGCCGAAGCGCTCGGCTTCGTGGGCGGGAAGCTGCCGCTTCGACACGGCCCGGCCGAGGGCGAGGAGGGCCTGCGTCGGAACCTCGAGACGGCGGCCGAGATGCGCGAGCGCGTCGGCGACGACTTCTTCCTCGCCTACGACTGCTGGATGTCGCTCGACCTCGACTATGCGCTGCGCCTCGCCGAGGGGCTACGTCCCTTCGGCTTCAAGTGGATGGAGGAGTGCCTGCCGCCCGACGATTACTGGGGATATGCCGAGCTCCGCCGCCGCGTGCCGCCGGGCCTACTCGTGACCACGGGCGAGCACGAGGCCGGGCGGCACGGCTTCCGGCTCCTCGTCGACATGGGCTGCTGCGACATCGTGCAGCCCGACGTCGGCTGGTGCGGCGGCCTGACGGAGCTTCTCCGCATCGCCGCCTACGCGGAGGCGCACGGCATCCGGGTCGTGCCGCACGGGTCGAGCGTCTACAGCTACCACTTCGCCGTGACACGCCCCTCGACGCAGTTCGTCGAGTTCCTGATGATGTCGCCCGAGGCGGACGAGGTGGTGCCGATGTTCACCCCGCTCCTGCTCGACGAGCCGGTGCCGGTGAACGGTCGCCTGCAGGTCCCCGAGCGGCCCGGGTTCGGCGTCGAGCTGAACCGCGAGCTCGAGCTCGAGCGCCCGTTCGCCCGTCAGTCGTCGAGGCGCGAGACGCGCACGACCGCATCGGAGCGCGAGGGAACTTCGGGGAGGAGCTCCGTGCCGAGCCCCGGGCCGGTGAGCGGGTAGATCCAGCCGTCCTCGACGCGCGGCACCTCCGTCACGAGGTCCCGGTACCAGCCGGTGTAGAACGCGCGCACCGACTCCTGCACGACTGCATTCGGCGCGTTGATCGAGAGGTGGACGGCGGCCGCGAACTCGACGGGCCCCGAGCAGTCGTGCGGCGCGACCGGCAGCTGCCAGGCCTCGGCGAGGCTCGCGATCTTCTTTCCCTCCGAGATCCCGCCCACCCAGGCCGGGTCGAAGATGACGACGCCGATCGGCGCCCGCTCGAGGAGCTCGCGAAAGGACCAGCGCGTGCCGAGCGTCTCGCTCGCCGCCGTCGGCACGCGCGTCGACTCCGCGAACCGTGCGAGCGCGTCGAGGTTGTCCATCTTCACCGGGTCCTCGAACCACGCCGGCTCGAACTCCTCGAGAGCGCGGGCGATGCGCATCGCGCCCGGCAGGTTCCAGAGCGAGTGCAGCTCGACCATCAGCTCGATCCGGTCGCCGACGGCCTCGCGCACCTTGCGGAACGGCTCGATGCCCCTGCGCAGGTCCTCGAGCGAGATCGACTGGCCGCCGGTGGCCTCGGCGTACGGGTCGAGAGGCCAGATCTTCATACCGGTGATGCCCTGCTCGAGCAGGCTCTGCGCGAGCGACCCGGCGTCGGTAAGGAACCAGTCGAGGTCCTCGTACGGCCCCGCGGCGGCAGGCTCTGCGTTCCAGTTCGAGACCGGCAGGCCCGCCGTCTCCGGCACACGTCGCACGTAGCGGTAGCCCGCGCACGTGTTGTAGGTGCGGATCCGGTCGCGCGAGGCACCCCCGAGCAGCTGGTGGATCGGCTGCCCGCAGACCTTGCCGAGCAGGTCCCAGAGCGCGATGTCGATCGCCGAGCGGCCGCGGTTCTCGACGGCGGCGGCGTTGAAGCCGACGAACGGGTTCAGCGCCTGCCAGTGGGCGTCGATCCGGAGCGGGTCCTTGCCGAGCAGGTAGGGGGCCGCCGTCTCGTGCACCCAGGCCGAGACGGCCTCGGCGCCGAAGAAGGTCTCGCCGAGCCCGCCGACGCCCTCGTCGGTGTGCACGCGGACGTAGCAGAGGTTCGGGAACTCGCCGATCAGGATGGTCTCGAGCCCGGTGACCTTCATCCGGCAAGCTCTGCGAACACCGTGCATGGGCTCGAGTCCGTCTTCTCCGGGAAGAGCGGGATGGCGTAGAGCCTCGCCGGCGGCGGCCCCTGCGGATAGGCGGCGAGGTCGAGGTCTTCGATGATGAGCACGTACCGGTCGCCGCGCCCGACGCCGCAGAGGATCTGGTGGGCGACGATCCCCTCGGGATCGATGCGCTGGTAGGAGGCGAGCGAGATGCAGTCGAGCGCGAGCGCCTTCAGCCCCGGGAAGCCGTCCATCAGGTAGGTGCACGCATCCGGCGCCACGCCCGGCCCCTGGTGTGCGTACCGCACCGGGTCGAGCTTGCGGATCTCGGACCAGCCGGTGCGCAGGAGGAGCACGTCGGCCTCGGCGATCGCCGCCCCGTGCGGCTCGAGCTCGTCACGGCGGACGAGCTCGGCGTCGCCCTTCGGAACGTCGAGCAGGATGGGGCGCTCGTAGACGAAGCGCTCGAGCGGCACCTGCGCGACCTTGATGCCCTCGGGGTTGAAGTGGTTCGGCGCGTCGACGTGCGAACCGAAGTGGCCGAGCAGGTGCAGCAGCCCGAAGTTGGCGATGTCGCCACGGTCGATCGAGCTGAGCTGCTCGTAGCGTGTAGGTCGGGTTGCCGGGCCAGCCCGGGTGCTCGAAGCGGATCTCGTAGGACAGCCGGACGAACTGCAGCTACGCCTCCCTCTTCTCGCGGCCGTAGAGGAGCAGGATCGCGAGGATCGCGCACCCGTAGAAGACGTCGCGTCCCCAGTCCGGCATGCTCTCGGCGAGCAGCAGGCTGACGAGCGCGACGAGCGTGATCGAGCCCGCGGCCGTGCCCAGGTAGTGGCCCCGGCCGCCGAGGATCGAGACGCCGCCGATCACGACGGCGGCGATCGACTGGAAGAGGTACGGGTCCCCCATCCCGAGCGAGGCCTGGCCGCCGTAGGCGGCGAGCGCGATGCCGGCGAGCGCGGCGAAGAGCCCGCTGAGCATGTAGAGCACGATCGTGACGAGATGCACGTTGATACCCGCGAGGAAGCTCGCCTGCGGGTTGTTGCCGATCGAGTAGACACGGCGGCCGAAGGTCGTATACGAGAGCAGGAATGTGATCAGCAGGACGACGCCCAGCCAGAGGAAGAGCCCGGTGGGCACGCCGAGAGCCTTCGACGTGACGGCGTCGGTGACCACCCCGGGGGTGTAGGACGCGCAGGAGGAGCAGGTGAGGCCTTTCGAGAGCCCCAGCGTGAGCCCTTCCGCGACACCGTTCATCGCCAGCGTGATCACGACAGCCGGGACGGCGAGGAAGGCGACGGCGATGCCGTTGCACGCCCCGACGGCCATCCCCATCGCGAGCGCCAGCGGCAGCGCCCACCAGGTCCGCGAGTCACGGCCGAGCGAGGTTGTCACGAACAAGATCGCCGCGCCGTTCAGCACCCACGGAACCGAGAGATCGATGCCGCCGATGAGCACGACGAACGTCTGGCCGGCGGCGACGAAGCCCACGAACGAGGCCGAGAGCAGGATCGCCTTCACGCTGCCGGCGCTCGCGAAGCCCGGGTGGAGGATGTCGCCGACGACGAAGACGAGCACCACCGCTCCGAAGGCGAAGATCACCCGCAGCCGGTCGGGCGTCAGGAACGCAGGCAGTTCGGACAGACGCCGGCGCGAGCTCGCTTCCGCCTGCGTGCTCATACGGCGACCTGGACGAGGCGGCCGACGAGGGCGCCGAGGACGACGGCGACCACCAGGAAGAGACCCTGGAGGGCGTCCTGGTAGAGCGGGTTGATGTGCGCGAAGAAGAGGACGTTCACGACGGCGGTCAGGGCGAACGCGCCGGCGACGGCGCCGATCGCGCTGCCGCGCCCGCCGAAGAAGCTGATCCCGCCCAGGACGACCGAGGCGATCGAGGTCAGGATGAACGCGTCGCCCGAGGTCGCGTCCCCGGCCGTCGTGGTCGCCACGAAGAACAACCCGCCTGCCGCCGCGAACGTCCCGCAGAAGACGTACGCGCCGACCTTCGTCCGCCGGATCGGCACGCCGCGTGCCCGCGCCGCCTCCTCGTCGTTGCCGAGCGCGTACACGTTGACGCCGAACGACGTGCGGCGGAAGACGAACCAGATCGCGATCACGGCGCCGACGAAGACGAGCCCCCAGGGCGCCAGCGGGTCGGTGAGGATCTTCGTGTAGGAGAGTGGGATCGCCCCGCCCGGCTCCGGCAGGACCTTGATCGCGAGCCCGTCGTAGATCGAGAGCGTCGCCAGCGTGACGAGGATCGGCTGAAGCCTTCCGTAGGCGACCAGCATGCCGTTGATCAGCCCGGCGCCGGCTCCGACGGCGAGACCGATCAGGCTCCACGCGAGCATGCTCCCCGTCCCCTCGTGCATGTGCGACGCGACGATGGTGCTGGAGAGAGCGATCACGCCGCCGACGGAAAGATCGAGGCCACGGGTGAGAACGACCACGGTCTGGCCGACCGCGACGAACACGAGCGGCAGCGAGTTGTTGATCAGCGACGTCCATTCGAAGTTGCCTGGTAGGCGATGCAGATCGGAGTCGAACAGGATGATGTAGACGATCAGCGTCCCGGCGAGGATCAGGAGCGCGAGCAGCAAGGGCGCCGACTGGATCAGCGAGTGCTGCCAGCGGCTCCGGCTGTGATAGACGACGGCGCTAGACGCGGACATGCTCTCTCAGCGACGCCGCGACGAGCGCCTCCGCGTCTGCCTCCGCACCCGACAGCTCGACCACGCCCCTGCCCTCGCGCACCACGATCACGCGGTGGCAGAGGTGCGCGGTCTCCTCGGTCTCGCTCGAGTAGAAGAGGAGTGCCTTGCCCTCCCCGAGCAGGCCGACCATCAGCTCGTAGATGTCGTGCTTGGTGGCGACGTCGACGCCGCGGGTGATGTCGTAGAGGAGCATCACGTCGCTGCCGGCGAGAAGCCAGCGGCCGATCAGCACCTTCTGCTGGTTCCCGCCCGAGAGCGTGCCCACCTCCTGCACGCTCGGCCGCCGTGTCCTGATCTGGAGGCGCTCGACGATCCGCGAGACGAGCCTCGACTCGGTCCGCCGCCGGATGACGCCCCCCGCGGAGATGCGCGGCAGGATCGCGAGCGTCAGATTGTCGCGCACGTACATCGGCAGGAGAAGCCCCTCGGTCTTGCGGTCCTCGGGGACGAGCGCGATGCCGAGGCCGGCCCGGATCGCATCGGCCGGCCGCCGGATCCTCCTGCGCTTCCCGCCGAGGCGGATCTCGCCGCCGGTCGCCTTCCGCGCGCCGAAGAGGGTCATGAAGAGCTCCCGCTGGCCCTGGCCGGCGAGACCGCCGATCCCCAGGATCTCGCCCCGGCGCAGCTCGAGCGAGAAGCCGTTCACTCCCACGGACGTCAGGTCCCGCACCTCGAGGGCCACCGGCGCGTCCTCCGGCACCGCCGGCAGGTCGGGATAGATGCGGTCGATCGTGCGGCCGGTCATCAGGGTGACCGCTTCGCCCTCGCCGATCGAGGTCCGCGTGGTCACGAACTCGCCGTTCCGGAAGACCGTGATCCGGTCGGCCAGATCGACGACCTCGCCCCACCGGTGGGACGTGAAGATGACGCACGTACCGCGCTCCCGCAGCGCCCGCACGTGGTCGAAGAGCCACTCGACCTCGCGGCCCGCGAGAGCCGAGGTCGGCTCGTCGAGGAAGAGGATCTCGGGCTCGAGTACGAGCGCGCGCACGATCTCGAGCACCTGGCGCTGGGCGAGCGGGAGTGCAGCGACGAGCTCGAGCGGGTCGATCTGCTCGACCCCGTGCTCGGCCAGGATCTCGGCGGTCTTACCGGGAAGGGCGCGCCGCCTGATCAGAGGCAGCCGCCCGCGCGGCTCCTTGCCGATCAGCAGGTTCTCGGCCACGGTCATCCACGGCAACAGCGTCAGCTCCTGGAAGACGGTCGCGACGCCGAGCGCCTGCGCGTCGTGCGGACGCGAGAGATCGACTTCGTCGCCTCTCACCCGCACGACGCCTTCGTCGGCCTTGATGACGCCCGAGAGGATCTTGATCATGGTGCTCTTCCCGGCGCCGTTCTCGCCGACCAGGGCGTGGACCTCGCCGAATTCGGCAGCGAACGACGCGTCGTGCAGCGCACGCACGCCGCCGAACGACTTGGAGACGCCGGACGCCTCGATCGCTCGAGGCGTCCGGCCATTCCTGTCGCCGGGCCGAGTCTGAGTGACCGACTCGGTCACGACCGGCCTGCTACTTCGCGCCGGCCGGTTGGTAGTCCCAGGGGACGTTCACCTTCAACGTCCCCGGACACGCCTTGCCGGTGAGCGCACCCTGCACGCAGATCTTCACGATCGCGTTCGGACCTGAGTCGGTGAAGGCGTCGAAGAAGCTGTCGGGCACGTTGTCGAAGACGTTCACGCCGAGCTTCGTCGTCTTCTCGGTCGTCTGCGGGAAGGGCAGCCAGACCGTCCCCTTCGGCGCGGCGTGGGACTTCGACAGCACCGCCCGCGCCACCTCGAGGGCGACGACGACGTTGAACGGCGGCTGGCCGAGCGAGAGACCGTACTGCGAGCTTCTTTCCGTGGTAGCCGACGAGGAAGCGGCGGTAACCGTTCTCGCCCTCGCCGCCGACGACCGTCGGCAACGGCCGGCCTGCGGCGAGCATCGCCTTGAGGATCCCGTCCGTGCCACCGGAGGACCAGACGCCGTCGATCTTCGGAAGCGACGGCAACTGCTGGGCGGTGTTGCGCTGAGCGGTCGCGGAGTCCCACATCCCGGTGTACTTGGCGACGACCTTGATGTTCGGATACTTCTTGAACACGTCCATCGCGCCCTTGGTTCCGGTCGGTGTCGGCCTGCGTACCGGCGACGCCCGTCACCATGATCACGTTGCCCTTGCCCTTCAGCTTGTCGGCGATGTACTGCGCGTCCTGCTGGCCGTAGGCGTACTGGCTGCCGTTGATCTTGATGGCACACGGCGCGGTGACGAGGTTGTCGTAGGCGACGACGACGATGCCACGCGCACAGGCCTGCGAGATGATCCCGTTCAGGCCGGTGCCTGATGCCGCGTCGACCAGAATCGCGCCGACGCCCTGAGAGATCAGGTTCGAGATCTGCTGCGTCTGCTTCGAAACGTCGTTCCCCGAGTTGTAGACGGAGCACTGCACCTGCGTCTTGTAGGGCTCCATCCCGCAGGCGGACTTGAAGTCGTTCTCCATCTCGATCCGCCACTTGTTGCCGATGAACGAGTTCGAGAGGGCGATCTGGAACGGCCCGGCGGCCCGCGTATGCGGTTGAGCGAGAGCCGTCGTCGCTACGATCGCCGAAAGCGCCAGCGTCATGCCTGCGACCACGAGACGAAACTTCCTCATCGCGTCTAACCTCCTAGAGAAAAGAGCGGATTTTGCCCCCACCCGTGATCGGCGACGGCAGTGCACGTGCTATCTAAAACCAAACCGCCGCGCGGGTCAACCACGCGTACGGCACGAGCATCCATGCTGCCCGCCGGCTGAGGCTCGCACCCCACGTACGGCAAGATGGAGTGCTCTCATCTCACGACTGGACTCGAAACGGCTGAGATGAAGAGCGTTCGCTGTCGCTTCGTGGATGCTCATCACCTCGAGTTCCGATGAATGGACGGCGGTTCTCGTAGCGCGCCGAACCCCAACGGAAGACAAGACTAGGTTGCGATTGCGTTACAAGTCAACGGGCGAGTGCGCGCGACTTCCAACTGCGTCTCAGTCGAATTACGAATGCCCTTGGAGGGCGACGTCACGGAGCACCGTCGGCGACTCGATGGGGCGCGCACGGCGAGGCAACACGAACGCGATCGGCGTCGGATGCGCCGCCTTGCTCAGCCCGTTGGCCCTCGAAATCGCTACGCGGCTCGCGCCGCTTACGCACCGGCCGACGCAAACTGAGCCAACGCCCTCCGGCCATCAGGACTCGGCCAAGACCGCGACTGCACCGGTCCTGGCCTTGAGACTCACCGTCAACATTCCATCCGCAGCGGCGACACCGCCGCTTTGTCGGACGAGCCGCCCTGATCCTGGGAGCGTCCGTTCAACCGCCTTGTCTGTCCGGTTGACGACCACTAAGATCCTCCGTCCGTCGAGCACGTGCTCTCGGACAAGAAGGGGCGTGGTCTCGATGCTTGCCCGTCCGAGTGTCGTGGCGACGATCCAGTCTCCGGTGCCGGAGTCCAGCGTGTCTTCGAAGGCGAGACTCGGATACGTGCCGACGAGGTAGGCCACGCCGGCTCCGAACTGGTTCCTGAGGATCGCTGGAGAACCATCGTCGAAACGACCGACGATTTCGGCTCCCGCCACAAGCAGCTGGTCGCGGGCCCACGCTCCCACGACGATCTCTCGGTTTGCAGCGATAGTCGAGTCACCGACGTCGGAATCGATCACTCGACCTCCGAAGAGGCGATCGAGTCCGTGCGCCGGAACCCGAGGCGAATATGCGCCTCCACCGACATACGCGGCCGGACTGGCTTCGGCGATGAGCAGCCCCCCGGTTTCGACGTACCGGACGAGAGCATCGGCAAGTCGATCGGAGGCGTAGCTCGGCATCGGCCAGTACAGCGCCTTGATCGTCGGTGTCACGCCTTCTTGCTCGAGCTGGTCTTCGTGGGCGAACTGAATCGAGACGTTCCGTTCGAGGAAGGCTCGATAGACGCCGAGGAGGCTGCGCGCGTAGAGGTCCATCGAGCCCTCGCTGGCCTCCGCGAGGAGTGGTGTCTTGCGGGATACGAGAATCGCGACATCAGGTGCGACCGGCCGACTGTCCCCGAGTTCAGGGAACCCGGCGAGCGTCGTCGCCATCTGAGAAATGACTTGTGTCCTCGCAGTGGGTGACCCGTCCGGCGAGCAGAGCCCGTATCCGGGGCTTTCCGGGCCGAGAAGCTCGGGCCGCCACTGCCAGAACATGACGCCCTTGGCTCCGACGAGGATGTCGTGCCAGATCCACGATTCGATCGTCGCCGGGTCTGGATGAGGGGTCGACTCACGACCTTCGCGGCGCCCGCGGCCGCCTTGCAACTCCGCCTGCCAGAACGGCCGACCGCGTGACTGCGTCTCGTGTCATCTCGAGGTGAAAGAGATGCAGAGCCGGGTCGTCGTTGTACAGCCAGCTCGGGAAACTCGACGTTCCGAAGAGATCGACCGGATCGGCGAGCAGCCATTCGTCCCACACGTTGCTCGTCAGCGCGCCAAGGTATGCGCTCGACGCAACATGGGTCATGAGCGGATGACCGTCGTCGATGGAGCGGACGATGTCGGCCTTCCACGCGAGCCATCCCTGGAGGTTGAGCAGCCAGAACTCTCGCCAGTCGAGATGGTCAGGGTATGTCTCACGCTCGCGCGGAGGAGATACCTCGGCCCAGTCCGAGTAGCGGCGTTGCCACGAATCGTTGAGTCGTTCGATCGTCTCGTAGCGGGTGCGCAACCAACCGCGAAACTCGGTCAGGCTGGCGTCGCAGTAGCAGTACTGCCGCTCGGGGTGGCGCCAGGTCGGCTCGAGGTGAGGCTCGTTCCAGATGTCCCAGACCGAGAGAGCGGGATGGCCGCGATATCGCTCTGCTGTCGCCCGGAGGAACGCGGTTGCCTCAGCGCGTGGCTCCGCGTTGTCGAAGCAAAGGCCCGGCCATCCGCCGGCGGGGGTGTTCACCGCTGCCGTCAGGGGAAACGGACGTCCTTCGTGGTCGTGATACCGGGCGTGCCCCACTTGGTGCTCGAGCCAGTAGGGCGCGTTCTCGAGCATCACGTTGAGCACAACCGCGAGCCCATTCGCGTGTGCCAGGTCCATGAGCTCGTCGAGCTCGTCGAACGCGAATGACCCGGGCGCACGATGGATCCAGCTCCAGGACGCCAGATACTTCACGGTGTTCATCCCGTGGGACCGCATGGACGCGAGATCGCGCTCCCAGTCATCTCGGGGAGGCCCGGGCGGCCGGTAGTACTGAGCGCCGAAGACGAGCGTCAGGGTTGTGGCCCCAGCATCGAGCCGGCGAAGTCGAAGGAGGACTCCACCTCGACTGCGCAACCGGTGCGCCCAGACTCCTCGGCAGCAAGCATTACTTCCAACGTGTGGCGCGCGTGCTCTGCGCTCAACACCGGCCGCTGCCCAGACTGGAGGCAGTCGATGAAGTGGCTGACGAGAATCGCCCTGCCGAGCTTGTCAAACCGGTCCTGCGCCTCTCGGACGGCGCTCGAGTCGACAACCTCCCACGCCGGCACGTCGCCATCGCGCCGGAAGATCTCTAGCTCCGGTTGTCCCCGCGTCGCCCAGAACGGCTCCCACAGGTTGAGTGTCCCTTCTGATCCGAAGAGCTCGAGACTGGGGCTGACGGCCGCCTGCAGGTTGAACGTCGCGTCGACGAACCCGAAGACACTGCTCCCGAAGTCCATCAGGAGCAGCGTGTTGTCGTCGGCGGTCACCGCGATTTCCACGCCATCGAACGGTCCACCCTGGACCGTGCGCGAAGGACGAGTGATTCCCGACATCGCCATGACACGCGTTGCGGGCCCAAGGATTCCCGTCAGCTCTGTGATTCCGTACACGCCCATGTCGCGGAGCGCTCCGGCGCCCTTCGCGTAGAACCAGGCAGGGTCGGCAGGCCAGCTCATAGCGGCAGGCCCCGCATGAGATGACCTCGACCGCGCGAAAGCAACGGTGCCAATCTCACCGTCGCGCACGAGCTCTCGCGCCAGTACGCGCCTGGGATCGATCATCCACGGGGGAGCAGCAACGATCAGCAGTCCCCGCCTTTCGGCGGCTTCGATGATCGCGTCCGCATCCGCCACGGTTGCCGCGATCGGCTTCTCGGAGATGAGATGCCGCCCTGCTTCGAGGATCTCCATGTTCGTCTCGCTGTGAATCGCGACCGGCGTCAGGTTCACAACCGCATCCACATCGCTTTCGGCCAGCAGCGCCGTCAACGTCGGATAGACCTCCGGGATGTCGAACCTGTCCGCCACCTCGCGAGCCGTTGCGAGTGTCCGTGAGGTGATGGCGCACACCTGAACGCTTCCGCCCAGCATCGTGAGATTCGGGAGCACCCCGCCCGGGTGGGTCGCGATCATCCCGGCACCGAGAACGCCGAGCCGGACGGGACTTGCCGGCGACCGTGCGTCACTCACCGTTCAAGCCCATCGATCGAAGCGCCTCCCGGACCGCCGCGAGGGAGGTGTACGCCGGCGCATAGCCCAGGATCTCGCGGGCCTTCGCACAGCTGTGGTTGGGGCTACGCGCGATGTGCTCCCAGCTCACGGCGCTGTCATTCGCATCGACCGTGCGTGACCATTCGTCCCAGGGCAACAGCTTCAGTACGAGGGGTTGCCCGAACCACCGGGCGACCTCCTCGGCGAAGCCGCGTAGCGTGACGGCGGCCTCCGAGACGACGTAGAAGCTCTCGCCGTTTGCGGCTTCTGGCCGCTCGATCGCGCAGATGAACGCCTGGGCGACATCGGCGGTGTGGACGTGGTGCAGGGTCTCGAGGCCGAAGTGCGGCAGCGTCAGTTCCTCTCCGGCTGCCAGGCCCGCGAATACGGCGGGGTTGACGTTCGCCTGAGGGTTCACCGGCCACCAGCCTTCGCCAACGACGTGTCCGGGATGGAGCACCGTGACAGGGAACCCGCGGTCTCTCGCCTCCGCCAGGAGAAATGCCTCGATCTCCGCCTTCTGGATCCCGTATTCGCCGAACGGGTTGCGCGGTTGGTCCTCGGTTGTCGGGACTTGAACACCGTGACCGTTGACGAAGATCGTGCCGCAGTGCAAGACCTGCGACACGCTGTCTCGTAGCGCCTCGACCAGGTATCGGGCGCTTTCGAGCCGGTAACAGATCAGGTCGACGACGATGTCGGGAGCGAGTCGTGAGAGTGCCCGACCGAAGCTCGCGTCGCTTTCGGCGGCATCACGGTCGAGCTGGAGGCGCTCCACATCGCGCCAGAGTGGCGATTCGCCGTAGGGCTCGCTCAACCCACGCGTGATCGCGGTCACGCGATGACCTTCGTGGACGAGCCTCGGCGCGAGGGAGCTGCCGACATGGCCCCCACCTCCGATCACAACCGTGTGCAACGACATGGGCGATCTGACCTAGTCGGATTCCGAGTAGAGGAGCCGGCCACGGCGTGAGACGACGTCCGCAGTGACCGCCACGAGCAAGATGAGACCCTCGACCATGTACTTCACGGTCGCCTGGCTCCCCGTAAGGTCGAGGCCGTTCGAGACGCTCCCGATCACGAGCGACCCGAAGACCGCTGCCCAGACACTTCCTCTTCCGCCGAAGAGACTGACACCCCCGATCACCGCTGCGGCGATCGCTTCGAGCAGTACGGTCCCGCCACCGATCGTGGTGTCGGCGGCAGCCAGGTTGGAAACGGCCACGAGACCGCCCGTTGCAGCGAACGCGCCTGAGAGCGTGAAGACCGCGAGCCGGATCCGCTTCACCCGGATACCGGCGCGACGCGCGCCGTTCGCGTTGCCTCCGATCGCGTAGACGTACCGTCCAAACCGCGTCCTCTGGCTGATCCAGGCAAAGACAGCGACGAGACCGATGAAGAGAATCGCGGCCGTGGGGACGCCGCGCCACGAGGTGAGAACCTGCACGCCCCCGAGGAGGACGGCGGAGCCGATGAGGAAGCGAGCGCCGCTCTCGAGCGAATTGAGGGTATTCAGCCCGGCTCTGCGATGGCTTCGGAGCCGGCGCCACCGCGTGATGCCCACGACGACGACCAGGAGGACGGCGATCGGCCATGCGTAACGGCCGGGGAGGTAGGTCGTGGTGAGGTCGTCGATGTAACGCTCGTCGACAAGGATCGCGTCGGAGCGCTGGGTCTGGATGAGGTAGAGCTGAAGCCCGTAGAACCCGAGCAGCCCTGCGAGGGTCACGATGAACGACGGCACCCCGAAGGCGACGATCCAGGCCCCTTGTATGAGCCCGGCACATGCGCCGGCGGCGATCATCGCGATGACGCTGAGCCACCATGGCACGCCGTGAACGAGCAGCAGGGCCAGGACCGCTGACGCGAGACCTGCAACTGACCCCACTGAGAGGTCGATCTCGCCGATGAGGAGAACCAGCACGAGACCGGTGGTGATGATCCCGGTCGCGCTGATCTGGACGAGCAGGTTGGTGAGGTTTCGAGGAGAGAGAAAGTGACTGTTCGCGATCTCGAAATAGGTCCAGACGATGACGAGGCCGATGACGATCGGCAGCATGCTGCCCCCGAGGCCGCGCAGCCTCGCGACCGCCGACGCTTCGTTCCGCGGCAGTTCGTCGGCGGGAATCCGCCCCGCGTCCGCACCTCCCGCGCTCATTGCGGCGCGAGTCCAAACGTGATCGCTCGGACGACCTCGTCCTTCGTCGTGTCCCCGACGGTGAAGTTTCCTACGTTTCGGCCGTGCCTCAGGACGCAGATGCGATCTGCCGTTTCGAACACGTCTTCGAGGTTGTGCGAGATCAGGAGCACGCCACTCTCGCGCTCTCGAAGCTCGCTGATCAGGCGCTTGACCTGCGCCGCTTGTGCCACTCCGAGCGCCGCCGTCGGCTCGTCGAGGACGATGAGGCTCGCGGTTCGTAGGACGGCCCGAGCAATGGCAATCGCTTGACGCTGACCGCCGGAAAGTGTCCCGACCAGCAGGCGGGTACTCCTCAGCGTCGTCACCCGGAGATCGGTCAATGTGTCGATGGCGAACCGCTCCATCGCGTCTTCGGACATGGCCTGCAAGAGGGGAAGCCCGACTCCATTGACGAGCTCGTGTCCCAGGAAGAGATTGGAGACGACATCCAGGTTGTCGCAGAGCGCGAGATCCTGGTACACCGTCTGAATCCCGAGCGCACTGGAGTCCGCCGGAGAGCTCAGCTGGACTTCCTTCCCTTCGTATTCGATCGTTCCGGCGTCAGCCCTGTGCACACCGGCGATGACCTTCACGAGCGTCGATTTCCCAGCGCCGTTGTCGCCGACGAGCCCGACAACCTCCCCCCGGTCGATCTCGAAGTCGACGCCGGCGAGCGCGTTGACCGGGCCGAAGGACTTCCGGATTCCGCGGAGCTCAAGCAACATCGAGCGACATATCTTGAGGCTTCCTCATGAACTGCACCGACGACATCGCTCGCAACGCACCTCCGAGGGTGCGCCCCCGCACGGCGGGATTGGGGGCGCACCGCATATGGAGGTCCCTCGACTCGGTTACGACCTAGCAGGGTCCCACGCCGGGAGCGATTCCCTTGCAAACCTGCGCTTTCGACACGCTCCCGTCGGCAATGACCTTGCCAATCGTCGCCTTGGTGATCGAGACCGCGTTCACCCCGTACCCGGGCACGTTGACCCCGCCGCTTCTCAGCTTGATGTTGAACATGTTCGCGGCTGGTTTCTTCCCGTTCATGAGCGCAGCGGCCACTTCGGCCGCATGATTGGCCATGTCGCTGATCGGAAAGTACGTTGACATGGTCTGAGTGCCCTTCAGGATGTTCTGGAGGGCCGGCACAGAAGCATCGCCGCCGCTTACGGGAACCTTGCCTGCGAGCCCCTGCTTCGACAACGCAGCGATCACGCCAAGTGCTAGCGAGTCGTTGAGCGGAATCACATCCTGGATATTGTCGTTCTCTTTTGTCAGGATCTGCTCCATCTCACGAAGGGCATTCGCAGTGCTCCATTGCGGCGTCGATACATCGGCCACAATGTTGATCTTTCCTGACTTCTCGAGTGGGTCCAGGACGCTCAAGAGGCCTTTCATATACGTGGGCACGTTGGAATCGCCCGGGTCACCCTTGAGAATCGCGACGTTGTCGCCTTTGTGGAAGTGGCTTGCCCACCACTTTCCGAGCCCGACTCCCGTTCGATACAGGTCGAGCCCGACGAAGTAGTCGACAGGGGCATCCAGGACAGGTCGCGCGTAAGCGATGACCTTCACGTTCGCGGCCTTCGCCTCCTGGGCGATCTTCGCCGCGGTCTGACCGTCCACGGGGGACAGAACGAGCACCTTGGCGCCGTTCGTGATCGCGGCCTGAGCTTGCTGAAGCTGCCTGGTCGGGCTGTCTTGCGCATTCGAGTAGATCACCTTGACGCCGGGCGCGAGCTGCTTCATCTTGTTGATGAAGTACGGGCGATCCTGGTTCTCCCACCTGTACTGACCGATGCTCGGAAGCAGGAGGGCGACCGACCCTGTGGCCGCAGACTGGTGCTCGGTACCGACCCGCGCAGCTACGGCGCTTGAAACCGCGGCCGCGCAGAGGAAGGCGCTCAGACCGACAAGAACCCACGTGCGGCGAAGACGGAGCTTTCTCATCTCACTCCTTCTCGATGGCCCGAACAGTTCGGGCCGATCTTCGTATGATCAGACCATTCAACGGGGACTAGAAACAGAGCCTGGAAACCATTGAGTTGATGCGCTCGTTATTCGTTTGATTCCAGCCTCGAAGGCTTCGATGAATGGATGGGAGTTCACAAAACGCGTCGAACCTCAACGAAGGTCAAGACTAAGTTGCGATCGCGTTGCAAGTCAACGGAAGATCGCCTGCGACTTCCAACTGCTTCTCACTCGAATTACGAATGTCCTCTGGAAATGCGCTCTTAGCCGACGGTCCAACGAGCACGCGATTTCCGGATGGGTTCCATACGGATTACAGATGGTCCGGCGCGCCGTCCTCTAGGCGCCGCCATTCGGCAAGCGTTGAACCTCGGGCGGAAGCTCCGCCGCGATCGCCGCATCGATGAAGGCCGAGAGATTCGGACTCGACGTGTCCTTCTCGTGCCAGAACAGCGCGACGTCTCGGAACGCCGTAGGTGAATCCAGCGGGCGCACAATGAGACCATCCGTCGTCGTCGTGGCCAGGGCCAACTGACTGATGACGCCGATACCAAACGCGGCGCGGACGAGCGCGACGAGCGTGGTCGGCTGGTCGGTCAGGTAGGCGACGTTGAGAGAATCGGCGGCGTCACCCGCCGCATGCATCAGGTCGAAGCCGCCCCCCTCGTCCCGACTGCCGCTCGGGTTGGCAATAAGCGCGCGCTCACAGAGATCGGCGATCCCGACGCGCTTCTGGCCGACGAGCGAGTCGTCGTCCCGCATCACTGCCACGATCGACTCTCTCCAGAGCGCTCTCGCCGCCAGCCGCGAGTCGTGGACAGGCGGTTGGAGCGGCCGAAAAGCAATGTCGACCGTTCCTGACGTCAGCGCCGCCTCGAGCGATGTGGCCGTCCCCTCCACGAGCTCGATCGACAACATCGGATAGGCCTCTCGCAGCGAAGCGAGGACGGAAGGGAGAAAGACAGAGCTAACGCTCGGATAGCTCCCGACCACGAGTTGCGCGTAGCCCGGCTGCAACGAAGCACGCGCTGCCTCGACTCCTTCCTGCAGCTCTTCGAGCGCCCGTCTCGCGTAGGTCGCGAAGAGACGACCCGGCGTGGTCAGCGCCGTAGGGCGGACGCGCCGTTCGAAGAGAGCGAAGCCGAGCAGATCCTCGAGGGCGGAGATATGCGCGCTGACGCGGGACTGGGACAGGTGAAGGGTGGTTGTCGCCGCGCCGAATCCTCCGCGATCGGCGACGGCGAGGAAGCTCCGAAGCCAGGAAACCTTCAGGAGCATCGCGTCGCGCAGGTTCGGGTCGGCGATTCGCGCGCGCGCCTCGACGCCTTCGTGCTCATCGAGCTCGCTGGCGTCGTAGTCCGAGTCTTCGAGATCTTCCTCGCTCATCCCACTGCGCTCCGAGAGGGCCGGCGTATCCATCTCAGCCATCCTTCAATGGATCGTGGGATCGTACGTGGCACCGGGTCGAACGGGCCCGCACACGGGCTAGACCGCGGTCATGCCGCCATCGATCACGACGGCAGCGCCATTGAAGAATCGCCCGCTTGGGCTGGCGATGAACGCAATCGTCGCGGCGACCTCGTCCGGACTGCCGAGCCGTCCATCGAGCTGGCGCGCGGCAAGCTTCTCGCGCATCTCGTTGGGTTCAGGGCTTGCTTCGACGATCCGCTCGACCCATTCGGTGTCCACCGTTCCGGGACAGACCGCAATACATCGAATCCCATCGACGGCGTGATCAGCCGCGACCGCGCGTGTGAGGCCGACAAGCCCAGCCTTTGAGGCGCAATAGGCGGCGCGTGCCCGAATCCCGATCGTTCCCGCTACCGATGCGACATTGATGATCACGCCGGAGCCCCGATCCAGCATCAGTGGAAGCACGGCTCGTGTGAGCAGGAAGGGACCGGTCAGGTTCGTACCGATCACGCGCGCCCAGTCCTCGTCGCTCGTATCCAGAACCGTCGCGGACAGGCCGGTCCCGGCCACGTTCACGAGCACGTCGGGGCTCCCCATCGTGGTGAGCACCTCCCTGACGACTTCGCCAAGCCCGTGTGTATCGCAGACGTCCGCGACAAACGACGTCACGCGCCCATCGACCGACTCGATCTCGGCGCGCGTCTCGAGCAGGCCAACCTCGTCAATGTCGATGAGGGCAAGGTCGTGGCCGGCTCTCGCAAGATGGTGAGCAGTCGCTCGTCCGATGCCGGACGCGGCTCCGGTCACGATCGCAGTGCCCATCAATCCCGCCGGTCATACGCCAGCCCCGGCAGGCCGCCGTTCATCGCATAGCCTCCGTCTACGTCGAGACACGCGCCGGTCGTGTAATTCGACTCGTCGGAGGCGAGGAAGCAGATCGCGCTCGCGACCGATTCGGGCGGAGCGACGTGCGCGAGTGGGATCCGGTGGGCCAGTGCGTCGAGGATCGCCGGTGTGTAGATCGGATCGCTCATCCGCGTCCTGGTGGCCCCGGGGCGGACGCAGTTGACTGTGATCCGGTGCGCGGCGAGCTCCGTCGCGATCGTGCGCGTCATCGCTTCGAGACCGCCCTTCGACGCCGTGTACGGAGCCGCGTTCGGTTCAGACACCGCCGCGTGGACCGACGAGACGTTCACGATGCGGCCGTGGGCGGCGTCGTCGACCATGCGACGAGCAATCGCCTGAGTGAGGAAGAAGACCCCGCGAAGGTTCACCGCCAGCACACGCTCCCAGTGCTCCCGGGTCACCTCGAGAAAGGGCGCAATCACAAGGATGCCGGCCGCGTTGACGAGAATATCCGGGCTCCAACCCCGCTCACGCAAGCGCCTCGAGAACGAGGCCCGGAGCTACGTCATCGGCGACATCGACCTCAACCCGCTCCACGCGATCGACGACATTCGCAGGCCACGGCTCGAACGTGTTCTTATCGGCCGAAACGACTGAGCCTCCTTCGGCGAGGATGCGAAGTGCCGTCGCGCGACCGATGCCGGATTCGGCCCCGGTCACGACTGCAACCCGGTTCGCGAACCTCAGCTCGCCCACGGTGTGGCGTCGAAGATGTTCGCGGGGCGCCCAGGCGTCTGCCGTTCGATCTGGAAGATCGAGCCGGCCCGCGGATACCGCCCGAGAGCGTCATCCGAAAGCCCGAAGGTCGCGGTCGTGATGTACAGAGTGCGAAGCTCCGGCCCACCGAATGTGACACTCGTCGGCCTTGGTGCCGGCACCGCGATCTCGGAGCGCGGCGTGCCGTCGCGGTCGAAGGCCACCACCTGGGCGCCATCCCAGAACGCGCACCAGAGGAGCCCGTCGAGGTCGACCTCGATTCCGTCGGGGATGCCACGAAACGCCGATGTGTCGACGAACAGCTCGCGCGTCCCGACCTCACCGCTGGCAGGGTCGTACTCGTAGCGGTAGATGGCGTTCCGACGCGAGTCGACGAAGTACATCCAACGCTCATCGAGCGACCAAGCGATCCCGTTCGAGCACAGGAAGCCTCTGTCGACGACCCGGGGCTGCAGGTCCGATTCCAGCCGGCAGAGCTGTCCGACCGGCGTCTCCTCGCTGTCTTCCAACGTCCCCGTCCAGAAGCGGCCGCCCGCGTCGACGGCGCCATCGTTGAAACGGTGCGTCGCGCCTCCGTTCGGGAGGCCGGCGATCAGCTCGCGAGCACCCGTCTCGAGATCGACCCAGTACCAGCCGGTCCTCAGCGCCCCCACCACCGTGCCGACTTGCTCCGTCAGTGCGATGCATCCTACGTTCTCGCCGAGCTCGAGCCGGCTTGCCCGACCGGTGGCAGGCACATACCTCTCGATTGCCCCCTCGGCGATATCAACCCAGAGGAGCTCGCCGGTTCGCGAATCCCACACGGGTCCCTCACCAAGCGTCGCAGTTGTCTCGACAGCGAGATCGATCACAGGACGGCACCCACCTTCCACGGTGCAATCTCTTCCGCTCCGAACCCTAGGCTCTCGGACTTGCTCGGTTCGCCAGAGGCCATTCGGACAATCGCCTCGAAGAGCTCGGCGCCGCGCTCGAGCTGCTGTGCGCGCGTCGAAGCGGACCCGGCATCGAAGTCGATGTCGCCGGACATGCGCTTGTAGAGCTCCGTCGTGCTGCTTATCTTCAGGCACGGAACAGGTCGCGAGCCGAAGACCGACCCTCTCCCGGTGGTGAAAGCAAGGGTGTTTGCACCGGACGCCACCATCCCGGTCGCCGACACGGGGTCGTAGCCCGGGGAGTCCATGAACGTAAGCCCTGGCTGGTGGATCGGCTCCGCGTATCCCACGACGGCCCGGAGCGGGCTGCTACCACCCTTGAGCAGCGCGCCGAGCGACTTCTCCCAGATCGTCGTAATTCCACCCTCTCGGTTCCCTGTCGATGGGTTGTTATCCAGCACAACGCCGTGACGTTCGGCGTACTCCAGCCACCATGCCATCGTCTCGTCGAGCGTGCGCGCAACCTCGCCCGTGATCGCACGTTGGCGCAGCAGATGTTCAGCACCGAAGATCTCAGGGGTCTCACCGAGGATCACGCGCCCACCGGCGGCGACGACCATGTCGGAAGCCACACCAAGCGTCGGGTTGGCGGTGATTGCCGACGCAGCGTCACTCCCGCCGCACTGGAGCCCGAGAATCAGCTCACTCAGCGGCACCGGCTCGCGCTCGAGCCGCTCGAGCCGCCCGGCCATCGCGCCGACCCGTTCGACGAGCACCGCCACAGTCGCATTCGTTCCGCCGAGTTCCTGAATGCTCACATGCTCGACTTCGGCTGCGCTTCCAGTGAGGAAGTTCTCGGGCTGGTTGACCTCGCATCCGAGCGTCACGACGACCACGCCGACAAGGTTTGGATGAACCGCGTAGCCGCGGAGCGTTCTGCGCAAGATCTCGTCGCCGACTGTCCCCTCCGCCATCGCGCAACCGAGATCGTGGGTTAGCGCGATTACGCCATCGCAGCCGTCCACCCCGGCTAGATTCACACCGGCGACGCCCGCCGCGATCCGGGCGACCGTCGCCGAGCAGTTGACGCTCGGAAGAATCCCAATGAAGTTCCGCGTTCCGACCCGCCCATCCGCACGCCGGTAACCGAGGAAGTGGTCCAGCGTTGGAGCTACCGGAGAGCGCCATTCCGCGATCTCGCCTACGCTCATGCCACCTTCGACGAAACCTGGGCGGTCTCGACGAACACCGAGGTTGTGGCTATGCACATGCTCGCCCGCTCGAATCGAGGTCGTCGCCTCGCCGATCGGCTGGCCGAGCTTGAAGATCCAGTCGCCGGGGTCGAGATCGTGAAGCGCGATCTTGTGTCCTGCCGGGACAACCGTCTGCACCCGGATCGAACGCCTGCCGGCGTCGAAGAACGCGCCCGGCTGCAAGTCGTGGATCGCGATCGCGACGTTGTCGCTTTCCTCGTCGAGGATGAAGACCGGCGGCGAGTCGAGGGTCGCCGCGCGCAGCCCCGACCCTCCGGCGGTGCCGCTGTCGTCCCATGTCCCACCCGCGTCAGACACTGGCGCGATTGGAGCCGTGACCGATGCGCGTCGCCGTGAAGAAATACCGGGGGCTGACATTCCTGCACACGGTCGCCAAGCGTACTCCCGCATCACTCGGCGGAATGCGTGCGATTTCCGACTCTTCCCATCCGAGAAACGAAGAGAGCTGGCATCCGTATTTCGGATGAGTCTCGCTCGACAATCGGAAGCAGCGAACGTTGACTTCCTTCGGAGTCGAGTTCTAACGTGCCCGGGGCACTCATAGGGGCTGGCTTCGCAAGCCCAGGTCAAGGTGAAACGAGGAGGAGGATTGGCAACGCAGGCGTCGGCTCAAGGGCTCAAGCGGTATCAGGACGACCGGTTCGGCATGTTCGTTCACTGGGGCCTGTACTCACTCGTTGGCGCGAGCGAGTGGCTCATGTTCCACGAGCGGTACTCGGTCGCCGAGTACGAGCAGTTCGTGGATCGGTTCAATCCGGTGAAGTTCGACGCCCGGGAGCTCGCGCGCATCGCGGCCGACGCAGGCCAGAAGTACCTGGCGATCACGTCGAGGCACCACGACGGATTCTCGATGTACGACACAGCGCTCTCGGACTACAAGATTACGAACACTCGCTTCGCCCGCGATCCGATCGCCGAGCTCGCGGATGCATGCCGCGACGCAGGCGTTCGCCTTGGCTTCTACGTGTCGTTCGTCGACTGGCACCATCCCGCCTATCGCGAGACGTTTCGCCGCCGGAACGGACGCGCGTGGAGCGAATACGTCGACTTCCTCCACGGACAGATCCGGGAGCTGTGCACCAACTACGGCGACATCGCCGAGTTCTGGCTCGACGGCTACTGGCCGGTGACCTGGCCGTGGTTGCAGTTCCCCAACTGGTTCGTGCCAGAAGGCGACTTCCGCCTCGAGAAAGCCATCGAACTCATTCACGAGCTCCAGCCCCACGCGGTCGTCATGAACAACAGGCACACCGAACCGGGCCCCGGCGAGGACGTTCAGGGCTACGAGGGCGACGTACCCGGCGAGAACACCAACCTCGATCTCAACGTAACGCCACCAATGCGGCAAGCCCTCGAGACATGCCAAACCCTGACGTCCTCGGGCTACGGGTTCCAACGCCACGACCATCACTATCGACCGCCGAGCGAGCTCGTGACCATGCTGCTCCGCTCGGCAGCAGCGGGAGCGAACTTCCTACTGAACGTCGGACCCACGGCCGAAGGCGAGATCACAAGACCCGCGAGGGAACGACTAGCCGAACTTGGCGCCTGGCTCCGCCTCAACGGGGAGGGTGTTTACGGCACCCGGGCCGGCCGGCTTACCCTGAGCGACCCGGCCAACGACCCACCGTCGATCGCCGGCGCAGCCGCAACCGTCAATCCAGACACCGGGACCCACTACATACATCTGTTCAACGACCGGGTGCCGACGACGTTCTACGCGGAGCTCCCGACCGGCGAGCACGCTGACAGCGCTCGCGGCGTCCTGCTACACGACGGAGACGAGATCGACATCGCGATTCGTGGCGACGGCGACACCTTGGCGATAACAGTCCCGGCAGAACGCCGCGGCGGGCTCGCCACAACGGTCAAGCTGGAAATTACGTGAGCGGTGCAATTCCGCCCGGCAGCCACACCGGCGAGGTCACCACCTTTGCGCTAGTGAGCACGGTCATCTCCTCGGCTCGAAGCGGTGGCGTGACGACACGCGAGGCCGAGATCCTCACCCTGTGCCCCCGACTTTCGCCCATTCCCAAAGATAGGTATCCGATGGAGAGTAGATAGGGACCCTGACCGATGTGCGGCCACCCGGTCGCCGGCGACACTCGTCCGACACCTAGTGAAGGAGGACGAGAGCCATGTTCTACCCGGTCGATGTTCCAGGCCTTTTGCAGAGCGCCCTCATCGGCGCCAACGGAAGCGACCCGACGATCCCGTACTCGCCCGGCTGGCCGCGGCGGCTCGGGAGCTCTCTCTGGTCGATCGCGCGACGGAATCAGCGGCAGTCGCCGCAGGCGCCGTGCAGCACCACGTCGTCCCCTGCGACGACATGACCCGACGCGCGAGCCCGAAAAGCGAAGTGCGGCGCATGTGACCGCGGCTGATGCGCATCTCGCGGAGGTCGAGGCAGAGCAGGCCGCGCTGCGGCGGATCGCCGCACTCCTCGCCCGGAGCGTGCCGGCCGAGGAGGTTTTTGACGCGGTCGTCGGCGAAGTTCGTTCGCTCATGCGTGTCGAGGCTGTGGGTCTCGTGCGCTACGAAGCCGACGAGACTGGTACTTACCTGGCGGTTTCCGCTGAAGCAGACGTACCGGTCGAGGTGCCGGTGTACAAGCTGCCCACGGATGGGCACAACGTCACCGCGTTGGTCTTCCGCACCGGGCAGCCCGCACGCATCGACGATTACGCGAAGGCAACCAGCGGGGAGTACGTCCGCCGGTTCCGCGAAGCCGGTGTTCGGGCGACCGTGGGTGTCCCCGTCCAGGTTCGAGAACAGGTCTGGGGGATGCTCGGTGTCTACTCATTGCACCAGCCTCTACCCCCGGATACGGAGACGCGCCTCGCGGACTTCGCCGCGCTGGTCGCAAGCGCGATCGCGAATGTGCAAGCGTGCTCAGAACTGGAAGCCTCGCGCATCCGCATCATGACCGCCGCCGATGAGGCACGTCGGCGGGTCCAGCGCGACCTCCACGACGGGGCACAACAGCGAATTGTCGCGCTCGCTCTCAAGACTCGGATGCTTGCGGAGTCTGAGGCTGCACAGACCGCTGGTCTGGACGCCGAGCTTCGAGGCCTCGAGGCCGACCTAGAGGGGTGCTCGAGGAGCTGCGCACCATCGCTTCCGGGCTGCACCCTGCCGCCCTCTCCCATGGCGGCCTCGCTCCCGCGCTGAGGACGCTCGCACGACGTTCGCCTGTCCCGGTCGTGCTGGATGTGCGGCTCCCAGCAGGGGTCGCCAAGCCCGTCGAAGCTGCCGCGTAGATCCAGAGGTCGCACTTCTGCCGGGGCGAGTCTGGGTAGGGCCAGGAACTGTCCGATCGGAACGTCGCGGAGGCCGGTGAGGCCTCGCATCTGCTCGAGGGCGAGCGCCACGACGGCGTCCTCGGCATGAGGGCCGATGCCGGCCTGATAAACGCGGCCTGTGCGGCTTGTCCACACCGGATACGTTGCGTCGACGGCCCCAAGCGCCGACGACGCGAAGCCTGCGATGAGGGCGTCGACCGGATCACGTGTTGACCGTATCGCTAGGAGACGGCCCGCGCTGGACGGCAGGCATTGGCCCGGAAGGAAGAACGCCGGACGCCGACCAAGCCGACTTGCCTGATGGTTACGGTTTCTCCACGCATCGGGCTTCCGAAGCGACTTACCGACAGGTCTTCAGCGACTGAGCTAGTGCCATCTTCTCGGGCCGCGTGACCCAGAGCAGGTACTTCGTCTTGATCGCGATCTGCTGTTTCACGTACGCGCAGTCGTAGGCCCGGTTCGGCGGGATCCACTCGGAGGCGTCGTCGTCGCCCTTCGACTCGTTCTCCGGCCCGTCGACCGCGAGCAGCACCGTCGGGTCGTTCGCGTAGGTGAGTCGCCGCGGTGCTGTCCACCTGGAGGCACCGGTGCGCCATGCGTCGGCGAGGGCGACGACGTGGTCGATCTGGACTTTGGCTGAGGTGCTGACGCCGCGGATGAACGTGATCGCTCTGCCGGTGTAGGGATCGTGGGGCGTGCCGCGGAGAACGATGCAGCTCGAGCCGGACTCGAGCACGATCCTGGTGAGGTCTCGGCGGAGGATGTCGTTGCGGGTGTCGCAGCCGTTGTGATCCACGTCCTCCCAGGCCGGCCCGAACCTGGCGCTGTCGTAGCCGGTCATTGATCCCGGCGGACGGGACATGCAGGCGCGACAGCCTTCGAAGCGCGGCCTGTTTCGATGCTCTCAGCCAGATCGCAGCGCCGCCGACGACCGGGGCGGTTGAGGGTCGCGTTGCCGGTGTTGGACGGCCCGCCGGCGCTGCGGCCGCGGCATGGCACCAGTAGCACCGGCCGTGGTAGAGGACCACCTTCGTGTCGGACGGCTCTCGCTCGTCCGGATACGACGTGCAGGACAGGCCCTGCCGGAGATAGGTGTGGTGGTCGGAGGGGCAGGTGTGGGCGCTGTGGCAGGGGTTTCGATGAGAGGACGCGGCGCGCCCGAACGTCGCGATCGCTCCCGCGAGTGCGGGGACGGCGAGAACAGCGATGGCCCTCCTCAACACGCGTCGGACATCGTCGCGGTCGATGTACACCAGGATGACGAGCGCGAGCGTCGGAAGCATGAACGACGGGTTCGGTGCCGCCTGATCGCGCGGCCCAGGTGGACGAGGCAGGATCGACCTATCGAGGTGGGTGTTTCGATCGCGCCGACGATCGCACGCCGACCAAGACGGGGCTCCGGCGTGACTACGGAAGCGAGGTCGTGTCGCCCTCGGTGCGGCCCGCGGGACAGGACTCGCCGTTGCCACGACAAACTCTGGCCGGGAGATGGGCGTTCGAGCACCGATCGCGGTCGTCGTTGTTCTCGCGGCGCCGTCTGCTGCCCCGGCCGCGCTTGCAGGCTGTCCTGTGCACGTCTCGGCCTTCGAGGGGGCAGCGCCGCTCCGCGTCGTCTTCCGCGCCGGTTGCACCTCGACGTCCTACAGGTGGGACTTTGGCGACGGCAAGACTGCCGCCGCCCGAACCATCGTCCACACCTACGCAGGGGGGCGCTTCACGCCGATGCTCACAGCCAATTCGAGACGTGTCCGGCTGCCACCGATCACCTCCGTCTCGCTCAAGGTCGTCGCGCCGCAACACGCAAACTACGGTGAGGCCGTCACCCTGCATGCAAGGGTCGTCCCGAAGTTGCCGGTCCGTCTCGCGGGGCGACTCTTTCGCCACGGCAAATTCCGGCTGACGGTCACCCAGCCCTTCCTGACCGTCGTCGCCGGCCCCGCGATCGTTCGACGGACGATCGTTGTCAGGCCGCGGCTCGACGTCAGGCTCGATGGGCCGGTGACGCTCGGCTCCGATGTCCGCGTCGTCGCCGTGCTGCGCCCGGCGCACGCGGGGACCGTCGAGATCACCGTCGACGGCCTGCCAACCGACCGGGTCGCGACCGACGGGACCGGCCTCGCACGGATCGTTGCCCTCAGCACACCGAGACTGGGCTGGACCGCGGCCGCACGGGTGGTGCGGGCGCGAGTCGAGGCGCCCACGCTCGCGCTCGGCTCGAGAGGACCGGCCGTGGGCGCGCTCGCCAACCGGCTGAGAGAGCTCGAGTACGCCCTCCCCGCCGCAGACGACGTGTTCGGCCCGGACCTCCAGCAAGCCGTCTACGCCTTCCAGGGCGTGAACGGCCTCGATCGCACCGGTGTCGTCACTCCCGCACTCTGGGCCGTTCTCGAGAGCGCCTCTGTCCCGCATGCGCGCTTTACGGGGAACCACGTCGAGATTGACAAGACCCGGCAAGTGCTCTTCCTCGTTCGTCGCGGGAAGGTGGTGCTCATCTCGCACGTCTCAACGGGCGCGACCGGCAACACCCCGCTCGGGCTCTGGCACGTCTACTCGAAGGTCGCCGGCTGGAGCTGGGTGCTCTGGTACCCGAGCTACTTCCTCCGCGGCTTCGCGATCCACGGCTACCCCGACGTACCTCCCTACCCCGCCTCGCACGGCTGCGTCCGCATCCCGATGTGGCTCGCGCCGCGGATCTTCCCCGAGATCCCCACGGGGAGCGCGATCTACATCTACCCGTAGGCGGCGTGACGGCAGCGGGCGCCCGATTCGCGCTCGTGAAGTTGTTAGCGTCGTGCGACGATCGCGCAGAGGATCGCGAGGAAAGCGCGGCCGGTGCGGTCAGGAAATCTGCATCCGCGGAGGAGGGACTTGGGAGTCGCAGCTGCCAGCCGCGCTGGTGCGCGCTCACGGGGTCCTGCTTTCCCGCCCAGGCGGCCCGCATGATCCGTTCGAGAGTGGCTTCGGAACCCCGCAGAGGTAACGCCGCGAGCCGAAGAATGCCCAGTGGGTACTGCACGCCTAGTGAGGGCGGACGTGCTGTTGGGTTAGCGGCTGGCGAAACTGGCGACGATCGGCGCGTGGTCGCTGCTGGGCGCGTTCTTGCGGGCGTTCGGGTCGCGCACGCCCAACACCGTGGCCTTCGTGAAGGCTCCGGATCGTGACGAGTTCGCACTCCCCGGCGCGCACCGCGTATGAGGCGAGCCCGGCTCGCTCACCGTCCAAGAGCGCGATGAAGCCGGGCAGCTGGGTGGGGTCGACAAGTTCGTCGAGCCGGGCGACGACAGGCTGCGACCAGCTGTCGGACTCGACCTGGACAGCCCAGGCCCGGTCGCTCTCGGTGAGCGGTCGGACATCGATCATGGATCAGCATTCTCTCGCTGCGGCAGCTTCTGCGGTGGCGTTCCTGGCGCTCGGCTTCCGGGAGCGGGGTCCCACGGTGGCTGACCGCACTGAGGGGGAGGGCGGTGGCCGGGAAGGTCAGGCGTGCGAACGCTCGTGCAGCCGGCGATTCTGTATTCAGAGCCGGTGTTGGACTGGACGCGCGTTCCTGCGCGGCGGATGATCGTGCTGTGCGAGAGGATCTCCCGACCGGCACGGTCACCTTCGTGTTCACCGACGTCGAAGGGTCGACGCGTCTTCTCGACGAGCTCGGAGTGGAGGCATACGGGGCTCTTCTTGCCGAGCATCATCGTGTGTGCCGGGAGGCGTGGGCTGGCGCACGGCGGGGTAGAGATCGACACGGCTGGCGATGCGTTCTTCGTGGCGTTTTCGCGGCCGTCGGACGCGCTTGCCGCCGCGGCCGCGGCGCAGGAGGCGTTGGCTTCGGCAGGCGTCCGAGTGCGGATGGGTGTGCACACGGGTGAGGTCGCGCTGAACGAGACGGGCTACGTCGGCATGGAGGTGCATCGTGCGGCGCGGATCTGCGGCCGCGGGCCATGGCGGGCAGGTGCTGATATCGAACGAGACACGGCAACTCGCCGAAGTCGACGCGACCGACCTCGGAGAGCACCGTCTCAAGGACTTCGCAGAGCCCGTTCGTATTTTCCAGCTCGGTTCGGAGCGCTTCCCGCCTCTCAAGACGATCTCGAACACCAATCTGCCCCGCCCCGCCAGCTCGTTCGTGGGCAGGGAGCGGGAGGTCGAGGACGTTCTCTCGGTGCTCACAGGCGACTCCCGACTGGTCACCTTGACCGGGCCTGGCGGCGCGGGCAAGACTCGCCTGGCGATTGAGGTCGCGTCGGGGCTCGTGCAGGAGTTCAAGGCGGGGGTCTTCTGGGTGGGCCTTTCGTCGATCAGCGACCCGGGGCTTGTGACCGAGACGATCGCACAGGTGCTCGGGGCGAAGGACGGACTGGCTGACCACATCGGAGAGCGTGAGCTGCTGCTGCTGCTCGACAACTTCGAGCAGGTGGTTGAGGCGGCACCCGAACTCTCATCGGTGCTCGAAGCCTGCCCCAACCTGAGACTCCTCGTCACAAGCCGGGAGCTCCTGCGGATCAGGGGCGAGGTCGAGTACCCGGTGCCGCCGCTCGCCGATCCCGATGCCGTCACCCTCTTCTGCGCCCGTGCACGAGCTGTGCCGGACGAGTCCGTCCACGAGCTCTGCAGGGCACTCGACAACCTCCCTCTCGCACTCGAGCTTGCCGCCGCCCGGACGAGTGTGCTCACTGCAAAGCAGATCCTCGAGCGGCTGGCCGGCCGCCTCGATCTGCTGAAAGGCGGCCGGGGTGTGGATGCGCGCCACGAGACGCTACGGGCGACCATCGCCTGGAGCCACGAGCTCCTCGACCCCGGCGAGCAGCAGCTCTTCCGGCGTCTGAGTGTGTTCGCGGGCGGCTGCGGCTTCGACTCCGCCGAACACGTCGCCGGAGCAAACCTAGACACGCTTCAATCGCTTCTCGACAAGAGCCTGCTGCGCCGTCGGGACAGCACCGAGGGCCCGCGCTTCTGGATGCTGGAGACGATCCGCGCCTACGCACTCGAGCGCCTCGAGGCGAGCGGCGAAGCCGACGAGCTCAGACGCCGGCACGCGCACTGGTTCGCAGCCGTCGACGAGCGTATGGCGGTGGATGGGCGCTTCAACGAGGTGGACTGGCTACGCCTCGACCGCGATCTCGACAACTTCCGCGCAGCGCTGGGAGAGCTCGTTGCTCGGGATGACCGCGAGTCCTTCGTCCGTCTCGTCAAGAGTCTCGTCGGCTTCTGGCACAGCCGCGGTTACATCCGCGAGGGCACCGCCTGGTCGGACGAGGCCGTACGGCTGGCCGCCGATCTGCCTGAATGGTTTCGCGCCAACGCGTGGGAGATGGCGGCGTTCTTCGCGTTATGCGGGCACGATCTCGATCGTGCGGACGAGCTCTTCAGGCGAGGGCTCGAAGCCCGCCGCGGCGATGGACGCGAGAACGCTGACGAGCGTGCGTTCGACGTCCGATGGCTGAGTCTGATCGCGGAGTGGCGGGGCGACGAGCACGAAGCCGACATGCTCTCGACGCGGGCCGCGGAGATGTTCCGTGAGCTCGGCGACGAACGCCACATGATGATGGTGTCTCACGACCAAGCGATCTTCACGATGCGACGCGGTGACTACGGCCACGCCCGATCGCTCCTCGACGTGTGCGTCAGCGGGATGCGGGAGCTCGGAAACGAAGAGCCTCTCGCTAGCGTTCTCCTCGACGTCGGCATCCTCGAGCTGCGCGAGCGCCGCTACGCGGAGGCTGTCGCGCCGTTCGCCGAGTGTCTCGGCTGCGCTCTCGGATGCGGCCTTCGCGTGCACGTCGCGGTGTCGCTTCGAGGGCTGGCCGCCGCAGCGGCTGGCCGCGGAGAGCTCGAGCCAGCAGCCCGACTGCTAGCCAGCGCAGACAGGATGCTCGACGAGACCGGCCACCTGATGGAGGACTACGAACGAGAGGCGTTCGAAGACGCCCTCGCGCCCGTACTGGATCGAGCCGAAGAGCCCCGGATCGCGGCAGCGTTGGAGAGCAGGCAAGGCCATGAGCGAGGCCGACGCCGCTGAGTACGCCCTCGCAACCGTCGCCGAGCAGACCAGGCAACTCTAGACCGTTCCCACGACGTCGAAGCAGGCCCCGTCGAGCCGATCCGTCAGAGGGGGAGGGGCATCTCAGGACGTCCGGAGCAGGACGTGGCGGACGGTCGCGGCGTACCACTGGACTCCGCCCTGCGCGGTCGGAACGCCGCTCTCGTTCAGGCCCTCGGCGATCTTCCGCAGCGAGTCGCCACGAGTTCGTTGCTCCTGGATCCGCCGCACGACCTGCTCTGGGGAGGGTCGGCGGGCGTCCGAGCCTGACCCCAGCGGCCCGCTTCACCGCGAGGGCCTCCTTCGTGCGCTGCGAGATCAGCCGGCGTTCGAACTGCGCGAACGTCGCGAGCATGTTCGCCATCGCCTCCCCGCTCGGCGTCGACGTGTCGACGGCGCAGGAGAAACGGAGCACGTCAACGCGGCGCGAACGTGCCTGGTGGGCGAGAGTGAGGACGCCCGGTTACAGCGCGGTAAG
>CAWDGP010000011.1:0-295422 GCA_963801905.1 uncultured Actinomycetota bacterium
ACGCGGACGAGATGCGGGTCTGACAGCGTCACGCGATCATTTGGGGCGTGCGCACACTTCTCGCCCTTGTCGCATCCGCGTTGGCCGCGAGCGTCCTCGCAGGCGGCGCTGGGGCGATCAGGCTGCCGCCGCCGCCGAACCTCCCGGCCGGCTGGTCGCATGCAACGGTCAACGTCGTCGTCCGGCGCGTTCCGCACACCTTCACGTACGACCACGGTCGCGTGGTCGCGGTGAGCTCCACCTCGCTGACCTTGCGCGAGCCTGACGGGAGCAGTCGTGACGATCGCCGTCGACTCGAACACGCGGGTGAAGATCGAGGGGCGCCCGGCGACGATCGACCAGGTCCGGCGCCTCGAGATGGCGACGACGGTCACGGTGGACGGTGGTGCGGCGGCCCTCGTCCAGGTCCGGATCCCGGCGGCGCTCGCCCGAGGCGGGCGGTGACCCCGGCCTAGACTCGTCTCATGTCGGGTCACGTGCTCCTGGTGGAAGACGAGCCGTCGGTCGGCGAGCTCGTGCGCAGCTACCTGGCGCGTGACGGCTGGATCGTGATCTGGGTGCGATCCGGCGAGGAGGCGATCGCCGAGCTCGACCGGCACTCCATCCGGATCGTGATCCTCGACATCGGGCTTCCAGGCATGGACGGGTTCGCCGTGTGCCAGGAGATGCGCAGCCGCTCGCGCGTGCCGATCCTGATGCTCACGGCGCGCGACGAGGAGGCCGACCGCGTCGTCGGGCTCGAGGTCGGCGCCGACGACTACCTGACGAAGCCGTTCTCGCCGCGCGAGATGGTGGCTCGGATGAAGGCGATCCTGCGCCGCTCCGAGCCGCAGCCGGACCACGACCTGGTCGCGCTCGGCGACGTGACGCTGAACCGCGAGACGCACGACGTGACCATCGCGGGCAGGCCCGTCGAGCTGACGGCGAAGGAGTTCGACCTGCTCGCGTTCTTCCTCTCGAACCCCGGAGCAGTGCTCTCGCGCGACGTCCTGCTCGATCGGGTGTGGGGCGTCTCGTATCCCGGCGGCACGCGAACGGTCGACGTGCACGTCGCGCAGCTGCGCCGCAAGCTCGGCCGCCCCGGCCTGATCCGGACGCTCAGGGGCAGCGGCTACAAGGCGGTCGCCGCTTGAAGACGCTGCGGGGCCGCCTCTTCGCGGCGATCCTGGCCGCGCTCGCGCTGACCCTGATGCTCACGATCGCGATCGGTGCCCTGCTGACGCGCCAGCAGGTCGGGCAGGCCCAGGCCGCGGCTCTCGCCCGTCAGGCGGACAACCTCGCCCTCTCGCGCCGCCAGTCGGTGAGCTACGTCAACTCGAACACGGTCGACGGGGGCATCCGCACCGTCGTCGCTCCACGGCCCAACCTCGCACCGTACGTGCCGAACGCCGACCGGTCGAGCAACGGCACGACGACGTATGACGGCGAGCGTTACATCTACTCGTACCGGACGATCCCGGCCCGCGGCCTCCTGCTGCTGCGGCCGGCGAGTTCGAAGTCGGCGGCGTGGCATCCGTTCCTCGGCGACCTCCTGCTCGCCGCCCTCGCGGGCGCCGTCCTCGCCGCGGGGCTCTCGTTCGTGGTCGCCCGCTCGATCGTCCGGCCGGTGCGTCGCGTCGCCGACGCGAGCCACGCGCTCGCGGCCGGCGAGACGCCGACACCGCTTCCCGAGGAGGGGGCGACCGAGCTCGCCTCGCTCGCCCAGGCGTTCAACGAGATGGCTGAACAGCTCGCGACGTCGCGCGAGAGCGAGCGGAACTTCCTTCTGAGCGTGAGCCACGAGCTGAAGACGCCGCTCACGGCGATCCGCGGGTACGCCGAGGGGCTCGGCGAAGGAGCGTTCACGTCCGAAGAGGCGTCGGCGACGATCCTCGTCGAGGCGCGCCGCCTCGAACGGCTCGTGCGCGACCTGCTCGACCTGGCGCGGATGAACCGGCACGAGTTCTCGGTCTCGCGCGATGCGGTCGACCTCGGCGAGGTGGCGAGAGCGGCGGTCGCTCGGCACGACGCGGCCGCCCGGAACTTCGACGTCACGCTCGTGGCCGAGTCGGAGGAGTCCTGGGTCGAGGGTGACTCCGACCGGCTGCTCCAGGTCGCCTCGAACCTCGTCGAGAACGCACTCCGCGAGACCCCTCCCGGAGGCTCGGTGACCGTTCGCGCCGAGCCGCGGCGGCTCATCGTCACCGACACCGGACCTGGCCTCGAGCCCGACGACCTCCCGCACGCGTTCGACCGCTTCTTTCTCTACGACAAGTACGGTCGCGAGCGCCCCGTCGGGAGCGGGCTCGGCCTCGCGATCGTCAAGCAGCTCGCCGAGGCGATGGGCGGGACCGTGACGGTCCGGTCCGCCCCCGGGGAAGGAGCGACGTTCACCGTCACGCTAGGAGCTGCCGCACGGCCGGTCATGCCCGCAGTCCCGGCTTGATCCTCGGAGTCAGACCCCGGCCGGGACGACCGGAGCGGTGCCGGGCACGACCAGAACTCGACCGAGCCCTGGGGCCCGTCGCTCCCGAAACTCGATCACCCGAAAGGGGACCGACCTCACGGGCGCAGATGCGAGGTATCGACGACCTCGAAGTCCGCGCCGGTTAGGCGGCCGAGAGAATGGAGGTCGTCGTTCGACCAGCGCGGGTCAGGGGCCCCGCTGATGTACCAGGGCGAGCCGTTGTCGGCCAGGATCATCCCGTATCGCTTCAGCGCCTCGAGCACGACGCGGGCCTGGGGCGGGTAGCTGCTGATGTCGACGCCTGCCTCGAGCCTGACGCGGAGGCCCATCGGCGGGAGCGCCGGGTCGGTCGAGTCGCTCGCGTAGTGCCGGGCGGGGTAGATGTACGCGCGGCGTGTCCGTGGCGCGGTGAAGCGCAGCGCGTGGTCGATCGAGCCGGCGGCGACCTCCTCGTAGCGTGCGAGTCCGGGGAGGATCGGCAGCCCGGCGGCGTCTGCCGACGTCCATCCCGCCGTCCGTAGCCGGTTGGAGGTGAGGCTCCAGATCGCGCCCGAGCCGGCCGCCCACCCGCTGCCCGAGCGGCGGAGGGCGTACAGCTCGTACAGCGTGCAGGTGTCGCGGTCGACGATCAGCGCATGCCGGTCGCCGTCGTCGGGGTGGGGCGCACCCTCGATCGGGACGTTCACCGGGATCGGGTAGGGACCGGGATCGGACTCGTCGGCATAGTCGAACTTCGGCCGGGTCTTCCGCGTCTGCCGGCCCGAGACGACGGCGAACGGGATGCCGATTCGGTGCCCGTCGTAGAGGCCCGAGCCGAAGTCGGGATGCACCGCCGAGTCGAGGCCGATCGAGCGGATCAACGTCGCTGAGTCCGTCGCGACCGGCAACCCGTCGACTCGCTGGTTCCACGCATTGGTCGAGGGGAAGACCTGACACACGCCGATCTGCGGCGCCGCGGGGCTCGCGCCTCCTGCCGCTCCGGCGACGAGGAGCGCGGCCAGCATCGCGAACCCCGCGACGCGCAACGGACTCAGATGAGCTTGTGGCGGATCGCGATCGCGACGGCATGCGTCCGGTTCGCCGCACCGAGCCGGTCGGACGCGTTGCGTACATGGGTGCGCACCGTCTCTGCGCCGATGCCGAGCCGCTGTCCGATCTCCTCGAGCTGCAGCCCCTGCGCGAGGAGCGCCAGCACCTCGCGCTCGCGGGCGGTCAGGTGGAGCTCGTCCACCTCGGTCTTCGCCATTTGCGCGAGTCTACGCCCGCGTCCGCTCGAGGGGTAGGGGTAGGCTCCCTCGGCGCACGATGGCTCACGGGAACCTCGCTCAGAGTGCGGCGCTCGTGGGTGCCGTCGGATCGGTGCTCGTCCTGCTGGCGCGCGAGAAGTGGGGCATCACCGGCGGGTTTCTGGCGCTCCTTCTTGCCGAGGCCGGGCTGGTCGTCGCGCTCGTGCCCCGTCACGACCTCGACCGGCTGAGGACTCCGCTGCATCTCGCGGCCGTCGTCGTCGGCGTCCTGCTCGTCCTCGCCGGCTCGTACGCGTTCCTGCGCTGGCCCGCGGTCGTGCCCGTCGCGCTCCTCGTCGTCGCCCCGTTTCGATTACCCGTGAACCTCGGCGCCCAGCAGGCGTTCCTGCTCGTCCCGCTGTACGCCGTCCTCGCGGCGGCCTCGCTCGCGCTCGTCGTGCGAGCGTTCAGGGAGACCGTCCCGGTGCTGCCGCTCGGCCTCGCGGGCGCCGCTGCCGCGTTCGCGGCGCTGGACGGCGTGTCGCTCCTCTGGGCGCTCGACCTCACCGAGGGGAGCAAGGAGCTCGCGTTCTTCGTCTTCCCGTTCGCGGCGCTTCTGACAGTCGTCGCGCGGGCCCCGTTCGCGTCGTGGCTTCCGCGCGCACTCGCGGTCACATTCGTCGGGCTCGCGGCGGTGTTTGCCGTGATCGGGCTGTGGCAGGAGAAGACGCGCACGGTTTTCTTCGCCCACGACCTCCGGGTCGCGAACACGTACACGACGTTCTTCCGCGTCACCTCGGTCTTCAAGGACCCGAGCATCTACGGGCGACACCTCGTCCTGGCGATCAGCGTGCTCCTCGTGCTCCTGTGGCTCCGCAAGGTGCGGTTCCTGGTCGCGGCGCCGCTCGTCGCGCTGCTCTTCGCCGGGCTGTACTTCTCCTACTCGCAGTCGAGCATGGCCGTGCTCTTCGCGATGGCGTTCCTGATCACGGTTGCCGTCGGCGACCGGATGAGCCGTCGGGTCGTGGTGGTGGCCGCGATCGTCGGGATCCTCGCCGCCGGCGCGATCGCCGGGCGGGCGCTCAGCCACCACTCGCTGCGGCACGCGACGAGCGGCCGCTCCCGCCTCCTCTCGGTGACGGCGAGGGTGATCCGCAACCACCCGCTCGTCGGCGTCGGCGTCGGCTCGCAGCCGCTCGCGAGCCACAACGAGGCGAAGACCAGCTTCGGGACGCGCAAGGACGCCTCGCACACGACGCCGCTCACGGTGCTCGCGGAGCTCGGGATCGTCGGTTTCGCCGTCTACGTGTGGCTCCTCGTCGTCGCCGCCCGCCTACTGACGAGGGTCGTCCGCGAGCGCGACCGGGCACTCGGCTTCTCGCTCGCGGCGAGCTTCCTCGTCCTCGTTCTCCACTCGCTCTTCTACAGCGGCTTCTTCGAGGACCCGCTCACGTGGGGAGTCCTGGGCGTCGCGGCCGCGTCGCTCGTCGGCCTGGTCGTATCACGGGCGGCTGAGCCGGTGCCAAAGGTTGGCCAGGAGGCGTGAGACGCCCGGGTACTCGGCGGTGCCGCCAAAGTTGATCGCCCCAGCCGAGAAGACCTTCGCTCCGGCCGGCGTCTCGTAGTAGGTCATCTGGGCCGACCTGCCCTTTCCGAACAGGTTCTTCGCCTGCGCGAGCACGAGCGTGTGTGGCGGTGAGGCCGAGGTGCGCTGGTTGATCTCGATCCCGTAGACGCCGAAGGTGCTGCCGTTCGAGAGGCCGGTGCCGCGGAAGAGCCACGGCGCCGCCCTGGCCCCGGTGACGACGTAGGGCTCGTTCTTGAAGGTGTTGTCGAACCATCCGACGTAACCGCCGCCGATCAGGGCGGCGTCCGAACGGCCGACGTCCTTCCAGCGGCCTGTCCGGTAGATGCGGGTGCCGCGAAGGTCGACCCGGTAGAAGAAGTCGTTCGCCGAGAGGAACGCGAGGTTTCCGCCCAGGTTCCGGTACTGCTGGATCGCGTTCCAGGTGCCGGTCGAGACGTACTCCTCGTGGCCCGGGAAGACCACGAGGTCGTAGAGCCTCGAGAGCTTCTTGCCGCTCATGTGCTCGAGGTCGTCATCCGAGAGGAAGTCCGCCTTGTGCCCGGAACGCGCGAACCAGCGGAGGAAGCCGAGGTCGTAGTGGCGGAAGTGGGGCGGGACGCCGTGGTCGAGGAACGGCCGGGTCAGATCCACACCGTTGTAATAGGGGTCGGCGTACCAGGTGTCGCCGATGCCGTTCCCGTCGACGTCGCGGAAGTTGTACGCCTGCCAGGTGTTCGTCGGCTCGATGATCGCGACGCGGCTCTTGCCGAGATGCCCGGGCCGCAGGACGTAGACGGCGTACCCGAGGCGCCCGTCCTTCGTGCTGAGCCGCGCGAAGTAGAGCCCGCTCGGGCCCGGCGGGATTCGCAGCTGCAGCATCTTGTGCCACGCGACGGTCCGCGCCGGGCCGGCCGGGACGCCCAGGAGGACGTCGTCCCGGGGCGCGCGCTTCTTCTCGGGGCCGACGCGATAGAAGCGGACGGTCACCTGCGGGGCCCGTGCCCAGAGCGCGAGCGTGGCGGTCTCGCCCGGCGCGTAGCTCCGGGCGGCGAACGCCGCGGGAAAGCTTCCCGGCTCGTCCGTCGTGACGGGGCCTTTCGCGGCCGCGGCACCGCCGCATGCCACCAGTGCGAGGAGGGCAACCCAACGACCACGCCCGGTCCGGTTGGCACACTGGGAGCCGGCCCACGCGGCCACCCTGCCTGTGCGTAGAAGAATCCTGCTTGCCGCCGTACTCGCGCTGCTCGTCGTCGCCGGGGGGATCGCCGCCTTCGTCGTGTTCCGCGGCAACCCGGGTAAGGGCCATCTCGATACCGCCCTCAAGGGCGTCACTGTAGTCCACCCGCCCAGGCCGGCTCACCCGAAGCCGCAGCCCAAGCCGAAGCCGAAGCCGGCGGTCGTCGTCGACAAGCCGTGCTGGCTCAACTTCGGCGGCGACCCGCAGCGCACCTCGTCCCGCTTGACGCTCAACCTCGGGCTTCCGGTCAAGCCGCTCTGGGTCCGCGCGCTCCACGGGTACGTCGAGTACCCGCCGAGCTACTGCCAGGGAGACCTCTACGTGAACACGTTCAAGGGACGGACGTATGCGATCGACGCGACGAACGGCAAGGTGCTCTGGATCAGCCAGGGGCAGGGGCCGAAGCCGTCGACCCCCGCGATCGCGGGCGACCGGGTGATCGTCTCGTCCACGAGCGGCACCGTGACCGCGCTCGCCCGCTCGAACGGCGCGAAGCTCTGGCAGCTCGACCTTCCGGGAGCCAAGGTGGAATCGTCGCCCGTCGTGATCGGGAACACGGCGTACTTCGGCGCCACCGACGGGCGGCTGTTCGCGGTGAACACGGCGAACGGCCACGTCAAGTGGGCGTACAACACGGGCGGCCGGATCAACTCGAGCCCGTCGATCCTCGGGAACAAGATCTTCATCACCACGTACGCGGGGTCGATCCTGTCGCTGAACCGGTTGAACGGCCACCGGAACTGGATCACCTACATCAAGCGCGACTTCGCCCAGTACGAGAGCTTCTACGCGAGCGCCTCCACCGACGGGACGCGGCTGTACACAATCTCGCGCGCGGGGAAGGTCGTCGCGGTGCGCGTCTCCGACGGCTCGGTCGTCTGGACGCACAACCTGAACACGACCGGCTACTCGACCCCGGCGATCGCCAACGGCATCGTCTACGTCGGCGACTTCAACGGGCTGATACACGCCTACCGCGCCTCGGACGGCACGCAGCTGTGGCAGACCTACATCGGCGGGCGGATCCTCGCACCGGGCGTGATCGTCGGCCCGCTCGTGTTCTTCTCGAACCTCGAGACGAAGACGTTCGGGCTGCGCCGAAGCGACGGAAAGATCGTGTGGCACGTGGCGATGGGCAAGTACCAGCCGGGCATCGCGACCGACCGTCACTACTACTTCACGCTGAACGGGCTCCTCGTCGCCTACCAGGGGAGCGATCTGGTCAAGAAGAAAGCCGCGGGTGCCGCCGCCGCCAAGCGGGCGAGCGCCGCAAAGCACGGCTCGAAGCGTTCCAGGCGCTGATCCGGGCCTGATACCAGGCGAGCCTTGCTCTTCCCGCCGCGGTCGAGCCGGTCGCGGCGCCGTAGCCGAGCTCGCGAAGGAGGTCGCCGGAGACCTCCTCGAAGGCGGTGACGTCGGTGGGGGAGAGCTCGGTGCGCCAGTCGCGCAGGCCCGGGGTCGGCGCCCTCTGCAGGCTCTGCTGGTGCGGCTTGGCCGAGACGTCGACGTTGCCTGCGTACTCGAGCATGACCGGGTCGAATTCGAGGCCGGCGAGCTCGCAGATCAGGCGGAGCCCGCCCTCGGGGTCGGCGACGAGCTCCTCGTAGCGGGTCTCCAGGTAGCGGTCGCCGACACGGGTGCCGAGCGCCCTGGCGGCCTCGACCTCGGCCCGCCACTGGCAGGCGAACTCGGCGGCGGTCTCCGGGTGCGCCCAGGTCCGGGTCATGATGCCGGGCGGCATCGAGAGGAACGAGACCGCGGTGTCGCGGCCGTCACGGATCAGGTGGACGTAGCGCGCGTCCGGGAAGAGCTCCTCGAGGAGCGGCAGGCGCTGCATGTACATCGGGGTCTTGTCGCCCCACCGGCTCTTGCCGTGGGCGGCGGCGTAGCTCTCGTAGACCGCCCCGATCGCGGCGCCGAGGGGCATCTCCGGGGCTGAGGCGCGCCCGGACGTCTTCGATGGAGAGGTCCCACTCGCGGATCGTGGGCAGCCGGCTCAGGTCGTCGATGAACGCGTCGACGTCCACGTGCGAGCGCTGCCGGTCGGCGAGTTGCGGGATGAAGTACGACTCGTCGGGGACGGCGAGCTCCGGATGGCGGTCGAGCATGACTCTGAGGAGCGTCGTGCCCGAGCGGCGCACCCCGAGGACGAGGAGCGGAGCGCCGCTCACTTCTTCGTGACGACGAGCACGGCGCGGTCGCGGTGGCCCGCGGCGCCGACGGTGAGCGTGTAGCGGCCGGCGCTCGTCGGCACGTGGAGCACGAGGCGCCGCGGCGAGGTTCCGGCGGCGACGGTGCTCGATCCGCGCTCGAGCGTGTAGCGAACCTTCGGCGCATCGGTCGAGACGTGGATGACGAGCTTCGAGCCTGCGCGAGCTCCGATCCGCTTGGCCGGCAGCTCGACGTATCGGATGGTGACGACGCCGGCGCGGACGAGCGTCGACGAATTGCCCGCCGTGTCGACTGCTGCGACCGAGAGGCGGTAGCGGCCGGGCGGCAGCGGACGGCCGCCGACACGGCCGTACCACTGGATCGTGTCCCTCTGTCGCTGGAACTTGGTGCGCGCCCGCTGGATCCCGTTCACGAAGAGGAGCGCGTGCGCCCGCTCGTTGATCCGGTAGCGCACGTGGACGACGTCGGAGTGGCCGTCCCCGTCCGGCGAGATCGTGTCTGGATGCACCCCGATCGGGACGATCCGCGGCGGGGTCGTGTCGACCGTGATCGGGACGGGCAGGACGAGTGTCTTGCCGGCCCGGTGGAGGCGGATTCGCGGCTCGTAGACGCCGTCGGGCACGACCGCCCCGACTCCCGTGAGCCCGTTCCAGGTGAAGTGGTGCTTGCCGCGGCCGAACAGCTTGTTGCCGACCAGCATGCGCACGATCTGCCCGTGCGAGTCGACGATCCCGACCGTCATCCGGTCGCTGCGAGTCAGGTGGAACGCGATCGTGACGCGGTCGGTCGGGCAGTCGCACACCGGCGAGAAGGTGCGGGTCGGGATCTGCACCGCCGTGATCGCGGCCTTCTGCACCTTGAGCCCTTCGCTGATCGCGAACGCCGCCGCGCTGCCGGCCATCACGAGGAGAACGAGGATCAGCGTGGCGGTGCGCGCCAAGGCGCCGATTCTACGGCGGGCGCCTCGCACTGCGTCTGCGGCTCGCCTTCACAGCACCCGAGCTTGAACCGGCAGCGGCCGCACTGCCACGTCCCGTGGCGCCACGCCATCACCGCTCCGCACCGCCAGCAGCGCTCGCTCTCGGTCACCTCCCCGAGGCTAGGAGCAGGGTCGGACGCTCGGCTACGATGGCGCTGCCACGGCGGCGTAGCTCAGCTGGTTAGAGCGCCGGACTCATAACCCGGAGGTCGGTGGTTCGAGCCCACCCGCCGCTATTTCGCCGGAGCGGCCGCCTCTTGTCACGCCGAGCGCGAACGAAGGGGCTAGGGCGGTAAGCTCGAGATCATGGCCGAGTACAAGGTGACCGTCGTCGATCCGAGCGGGCGGATCGGCCCCGGGGTGTCATGGAAGCGCCTCGAGACCGAGAACCTGCTCGAATACGGCAACGAGGTCGAGGTCGAGTCGGACTCACCCGAGCCCGGCCGGATCCGGGCGCGCGTGACGGACGTCGACAACGACGCGTTCTTCACGAACAAGGTCACGGTCGAGCCGATCGGGACCGCTGAACGGCACGAGAGCTGAGCGGGTCCCGCTACACTTCCGTCGCCCAGGGGCGGTGCGTCAGCATGCCGCGACAGCCGGACGCCGTACAGCCGCACGCCGTAGAACTGCTCAGCGAGCCCAGAGACTGAAGAGACCATCATGGCCAAGACCGGAGTGAGAGTTGCGATCACGCTCGCCTGCAACGAGTGCAAGCGGCGCAACTACCAAACGACGAAGTCCAAGCGGAACACGCCCGACCGGGTGGAGTTCAACAAGTTCTGCCGCTGGTGCGGGTGCCACACGCCCCACCGGGAGACGCGCTAGATGGCGCGCGAGGCGGATATCGCACCGGCCGCGGGGTCGCCCGGAAGGCGCCCGGCGACCGACTCTGCGCCCGCCGTCGGCGGCGGCAACCCGCTTCGCCGGTTCTGGCGGTTCACCCACGAATCCGCCTCCGAGCTCCGGAAGGTCGAGTGGCCGGGACAGAACCAGGTCGTCCAGGGCACGATCGTCGTCATCGTCGCCTGCGTCATCGTCGGCACGTACCTCTGGCTGAACGACCAGATCTGGAAGGGAGTCGTCCCCAAGCTTCTGGGGCAGTAGCCATGTTCCGCTGGTACGTCGTCAACACCTACTCGGGCCACGAGAACAAGGTCAAGGCCAACCTCGAGCACCGCATCGAGTCGATGGGGCAGCGCCCGCGCTTCCGCCGCGTCGTCGTCCCGACCGAGCAGGTCATCGAGACGAAGGACGGCCAGAAGGTGCAGACCGAGAAGCGCGTGCTCCCGGGCTACGTCCTCGTGAACATGGACCTGAACGACGACGCCTGGACCGTCGTGAAGAACACCCCCGGCGTCACAGGCTTCGTCGGCGCCGGCTCGAAGCCGGTGCCTCTCGGTCAGGGCGAGGTCGACCGGATCCTCAAGACGGGCGCCGCGACGGCCGACCGGCCGCGCGCGCAGGTCGAGTTCTCCCTCGGCGAGTCGGTCAAGGTCACGAGCGGCCCGCTCTCCGACTTCGACGGCGAGATCGTCGACGTGAACCCGGACCAGCAGAAGCTGAAGGTGCTGGTCGACATCTTCGAGCGCCAGGTCCCCGTCGAGCTCGGGTTCGACCAAGTCGAAGAAAGCTCGACTGAAAGAAGCTCGACTCGATGGCAAAGAAGATCCTAACCCTGATCAAGCTGCAGATCCCCGGCGGGCAGGCGAACCCGGCGCCGCCGGTCGGCCCTGCGCTCGGCCAGCACGGCGTCAACATCATGGAGTTCACGAAGGCGTTCAACGCGCAGACCGCGCAGGAGAACGGCCGCATCACGCCCGTCGAGATCACCGTCTACGAGGACCGCAGCTTCACGTTCATCACGAAGACGCCCCCGGCCGCCGTCCTGATCAAGGAGGCGCTGCGGCTCGAGAAGGGCTCGTCCGAGCCCAACCGGAACAAGGTCGGGAAGCTCACCAAGGCGCAGGTCCGCTCGATCGCAGAGACGAAGCTCGTCGACCTGAACGCACGGGACGTCGAGCAGGCGATGAAGGTCATCGCGGGAACTGCTCGCTCGATGGGAGTGGAGGTCGAAGCCTGATGGCAAAGCACGGGAAGCGCTACGACGGGGCACGCACCACGATCGACCGCGAGCACGTGTACTCGCCCGTCGAGGCCGTCCGCCTGCTCAAGGCGAGCGACGGGGCGAAGTTCGACGAGACGGTCGAGGTCCACATGAACCTGGGCCTGAACGTCCGCCATGCCGAGGAGCAGCTCCGCGGCACGATGATGCTCCCGCACGGGACCGGGCGCGAGTCGCGCGTCGCCGTGTTCGCCGAAGGCGACAAGGCGCGCGAGGCCGAGGAAGCGGGCGCGGACATCGTCGGCTCGGCCGATCTCGCGAAACGCGTCGAGGAGGGCTTCACCGACTTCGACGTCGCGATCGCGACGCCCGACCAGATGGGCAACGTCGGCAAGCTCGGCCGCGTGCTCGGCCCCCGCGGGCTCATGCCGAACCCCAAGACCGGCACGGTCACGATGGACGTCGGCAAGGCCGTCCGCGAGGCGAAGGCCGGCAAGCTCGAGTACCGCACCGACCGCGGCGCCAACATCCATATTCCGATCGGCAAGCGCAGCTTCGACGAGCGCGCCCTGGTCGAGAACTACGCCGCGCTGATCGACGAGATCGTCCGCGCGAAGCCGTCCCAGTCCAAGGGCCGTTACATCAAGAAGATCACGCTGGCGAGCACGATGGGGCCCGGTATCCACATCGACCCCGCGAAGACGCGAGACATAGCCGAGGAACTCTCTGGCGAGAGTTCCTCTAGTGGGGTAGCCGCGGGCTAGCTCGTTTCGACATCCAGGTGCGCGCCTGAGACAGATGGCAGCCGCGAGGCGGAAGTCCATCCGAGGCGGGTCGAAGTTGGAGGAACACCTCTAGCTAAATCGGCTCGCCGCAGGCGGGCCGATTTGGCAAAGGAGGTGGGATGAACAAAGACGAAAAGCAACGAGTCGTAGCGGAGCTCACCGAAAAGCTCAAGGACACGGACACGTTGTTCGTGGCCGACTACCGGGGCCTCACGATGCCGCAGATCGACGACTTGCGCGGGAAGCTGCTCGAGCACGGGGCGCGTCTCACCGTGGTCAAGAACACGCTCACCCGGCGAGCCGCCGAGGCGGCCGGCGCAGATGCGCTGTTGACGCTGCTCGAGGGCCCGTCGGCGATCGCGTTCATCGAAAGCGACGGCGACATGGTCGCGGTCGCGAAGGCGCTCGCCGACTCGGCCAAGGACACGAAGATCCTCGAGATCCGCGGCGGGGTCATGCAAGGCAAGGCGATCGCCGCAGGCGACGTCGACGAGCTCGCGAAGCTCCCGCCGTTCGACGTGCTCCGCGGGCAGGTGCTCGGCGCGATTGTCGCGCCGCTGCAGAACCTGCTCGGCCTCGTCAGTGCTCCGCTCCAGAACCTCGTCGGGCTGATCGACGCCCGGATCGAGCAGCTGGGGAATCAGCCTGGGGCTGATTCCCTGGAGGCGGCAGCCGAGCCGGAGGCGACAGCAGAGCCGGAGCCGGTGGCCGAGGCGGAGCCCGAGGTCGAGGAAGAGCCCGGGGCTGAGGCCGAGGTCGCGACCGAGGAGCCCGAGGCGTCCGCCGACCCAGAGACAGAAGAAGAATCAGAAACGACAACTAGCCAATCCGGCGAAGACGGATTGGCCACCGAGGAGGCATGAGCGATGGCGGCAGTTGACACTGTCTTCGAGCAGCTGGGCGCGATGAGCGTGCTCGAGCTGGTCGAGCTGAAGAAGAAGATCGAGGACGAGTGGGGCATCACGGCGGCCGCCGCCGTCGCGGTGGCCGCTCCCGGCGGCGGCGCTGCGCCGGCCGAGGTGGAGGAGAAGACCGCCTTCGACGTCGTGCTCACGGGTGCAGGCGCGCAGAAGATCCAGGTGATCAAGGTCGTGCGCGCGGTCACCGGCCTGGGCCTCAAGGAGGCGAAGGACCTCGTCGACGGCGCCCCGCAGCCGGTCAAGGAGGGTGTCGCCAAGGACGAGGCCGACTCGATCAAGGCGCAGCTCGAAGAGGCGGGCGCCTCGGTCGAGCTCAAGTAGGGACGTGCTCTGGCGAGGTCGGGCGAAAGCCCGGCCTCGCTCCTTGCTGGGTAGCGGGCTGCGGCGACAGCTCGACGCTTCCGGTCGTCTTTGTCGCCCTGCGGAGCCGCCCGCTGCGTCAGCTGAGGCGCCCGTCGGCGACGGCGCGGCACGCTTCACAGAGCGGCCAGCCCTGATTCCACGGCACGTCGGTCTGATCGATGCCGCAGAGCGCCGTGTCGGGATCCTCGTCGGTGACGAGGTGCTCGACCTGCTCGAAGTCCCGTCCGTCGTTGCCGTAGAGCGGTTCGTCGGCGATCCGCGGAACCGGCTTCGCAGGCGTCGTCGACGGGCGCTCACTCACCGTGCGAACGGTACCCTGTCGACCTGAACGGGCGCCCGAAAAAGCCTGCGCCTGCAAGCTTCGACGTGCTACTGTGGACGCACGGCGATCTCGGCCCTCGCTGCGTGACCCTTGCAGCTGGAGGGCCTTCTCCGCTAATCTGGGAGGTTCGCCGCACGCCCACGGTTTCCTCGTCCGCACGCCCCGCCGTAGCCAGTTCCGTCAGTTTCGTCCTCATTCAGAGCATCGTCTCAAGGGAGGCTGTTTCATTTGGCCCAGTCGGTCACCGCGCCTCGTGCGCGCAAGTCGTTTTCCCGTCTCAAGCACGTCCTCGACCTCCCCAACCTGATCGATATCCAGCGTGAGTCCTTCGACTGGTTCCTGCGCGAAGGCCTCCGCGAAACGATCGACGACATCTCGCCGATCGAGGATTACACCGGCTCGCTCGCAGTCGATTTCGGCGACTACGAGTTCGGCCTGCCCCAGTTCTCCATCCAGGAGTGCCGCGAGAAGGACCTGACGTATCAGGCCCCGCTCTCGATGACCGTCCGGTTCGTCAACAAGGAGACCGGCGAGATTCGCGAGCAGCGCGTCTTCATGGGTGACTTCCCGATGATGACGGAGTGGGGGACGTTCATCATCAACGGCACCGAGCGCGTGATCGTCACGCAGCTCGTCCGGAGCCCCGGCGCCTACCTGATGGAGCCGAAGGACCCGACCAAGCAGGTCTTCACCGCAAACCTGATGCCGAGCCGCGGCTCGTGGCTCGAGCTCGAGATCGACAAGAAGGGCGTCGTGTACGCACGCATCGACCGGAAGCGCAAGCTGCCGATCACGACGCTGCTCCGCGCGCTGCCGGCCGAGGACCCGACGACCGGGTTCCAGCTCGACACGTCCACGAACGAGGCGATCCTCAAGCTGTTCGACGACTCGCACTTCATCCGGGCGACGCTCGAGAAGGACACGACCACGCGCGAGGAAGAGGCGCTGATCGAGGTCTTCAAGAAGCAGCGCCCGGGCGAGCCGCCGACGCTCGACAACGCCCGCAACCTGCTGAAGTCCCTCTTCTTCGACCCGAAGCGCTACGACCTGACCAAGGTCGGCCGCTACAAGCTGAACCAGCGTCTCGGCGTCGACGTGCCCGACGACTGCCGCGTCCTCACGACGCAGGACATCCTCGCGCTCGTCCAGAAGCTCGTCTCGCTGCCGCACATGCTCGGCGTCCCGGAGGACTCGAAGGACTTCGCCGCCGACGCGATCGGCCTCGACCGCGGTCCGATCCGCGCCGAGCTCGACGAGTACGAGCACTTCGGGAACCGGCGCCTGCGCACCACCGGCGAGCTGATCCAGGAGGCGTTCCGCGTCGGCCTCTACCGCATGGAGCGCGTCGTCCGCGAGCGGATGACGACCGAGGACGTCGACACGATCACGCCCCAGACGATCATCAACATCCGCCCGGTCGTGGCGGCGCTGAAGGAGTTCTTCGGCTCCTCGCAGCTCTCGCAGTTCATGCAGCAGACGAACTCGCTCGACGGGCTCACCCACCGCCGGCGGCTTTCCGCGCTCGGCGCGGGCGGCCTCACGCGTGAGCGCGCCCCGATCGAGGTGCGCGACGTCCACCCGACCCATTACGGCCGCATGTGCCCGATCGAGACGCCGGAAGGGCCGAACATCGGCCTGATCGGCTCGCTCGCCTCCATGGCGACGGTGTCGGAGTTCGGCTTCATCCAGACGCCGTACCGCAAGGTCGCAAACGGCAAGGTGAGCGACGAGATCATCTACCTCGACGCTGCCGAGGAGGCGCAGTACACGATCGCGCAGGCCTCCGAGCCGGTCGACGAGAAGACGGGCAGGTTCGTGCACGAGCACGTGCTCTGCCGCTCCCGCGAGGGCGAGGCTGTCATGGCCGCTCCGAAGGAGATCGAGTTCATGGACGTCTCGCCGGCGCAGATCGTCTCGGTCGCGACCGCGATGATCCCGTTCCTCGAGCACAACGACGCGAACCGCGCGCTCATGGGGGCGAACATGCAGCGGCAGGCCGTGCCGCTGATGATCCCGCAGGCGCCGCTCGTCGGCACCGGCCTCGAGTACCGCGCCGCCGTCGACTCGGGCGACGTGGTCGTGGCGAAGGGCCCCGGCGACGTGATCGAGCTCGACGCGAACCGCATCGTGGTCGAGGGCAAGGGGTCGCGCGACGAGTACGACCTGATCAAGTTCATGCGCTCGAACCAGGGCACGCTCATCCACCACAAGCCGATCGTGAAGCTCGGCGACAAGGTGGTGGCGGGCGCGGTTCTCGCCGACGGCTCCTCGACCGACCATGGCGAGCTCGCGCTCGGCGCGAACCTGCTCGTCGCGTTCATGCCGTTCGAGGGCTACAACTTCGAGGACGCGATCGTCATCTCGGAGCGCCTCGTCAAGAACGAGGTCCTCACCTCGATCCACATCCACGAGTACGAGATCGACGCCCGCTCGACGAAGCTCGGCGACGAGGAGATCACCCGCGACATCCCGAACCGCTCGGAGGAGTCGCTGCGCAACCTCGACGACCGCGGCATCGTCCGCATCGGCGCCGAGGTCGGCTCCGGCGACCTCCTCGTCGGCAAGGTCACCCCGAAGGGCGAGACCGAGCTGACGGCCGAGGAGAAGCTGATCCGCGCGATCTTCAAGGAGAAGGCGCGCGAGGTCCGGGACACCTCGCTGAAGGTGCCGCACGGCGAGGGCGGCGTCGTCATCGACGTCAAGACCTTCAACCGCGACGCCGGTGACGACCTGTCGCCCGGCGTGAACGAGCTCGTCCGCGTGTACGTCGCGAAGAAGCGCAAGATCAGCGAGGGCGACAAGCTCGCCGGCCGCCACGGGAACAAGGGCGTCATCTCGAAGATCGTCCCCGAGGAGGACATGCCGTTCCTCGAGGACGGCCGCCCGGTCGACATCCTCCTGAACCCGCTCGGCGTGCCGAGCCGGATGAACATCGGCCAGATCCTCGAGACCCACCTCGGGTGGGCCGCGGCTCACGGCGTGTTCGTCGGCGACGGCGTCGAGGTGATGAACGGCAACGCGAGCCGCGTGATCAACGCGCCGACGCCGACGCCGGTCGCCACCCCTGTGTTCGACGGGGCAACCGTCGAGGACGTCGACGACGCGCTCGCCCACTGGGCCGAGACGAACACCGACAACCCGATCAAGCTCGACGTCGACAAGAAGGCCGCTCCCGGCCGTCGCGTGTCCGGGAAGGTGCGCCTCTTCAGCGGGCGCACGGGCGAGCCCTTCGAGCAGAAGGTCACCGTCGGCTACATGTACATCCTCAAGCTGCTCCACCTGGTCGACGACAAGATCCACGCCCGCTCGACCGGCCCGTACTCGCTCGTCACCCAGCAGCCGCTGGGCGGCAAGGCGCAGTTCGGCGGACAGCGCTTCGGCGAGATGGAGGTGTGGGCGCTCGAGGCTTACGGCGCCGCGTACACGCTCCAGGAGATGCTCACGATCAAGTCCGACGACACCGTCGGGCGCGTCAAGGCCTACGAGGCGATCGTCAAGGGCGAGAACATCGCCGAGCCGTCGATCCCCGAGTCGTTCAAGGTCCTCCTGAAGGAAATGCAGTCCCTGGCGCTCGACGTCCAGGTCATCTCCGAGGACGGCGGCGAGGTCGAGGTTCGCGAGGAGGACGACGAGCTGCTCCGCGCCGCGGAGGAGCTCGGGATCGACCTCTCGCCAGGCTCGCTGCGCGTCGCCGCCGGCGCCGAGGACGAGGTCGAGGAGGGCGCCGAGCCCGTCGAGGCCGAGGCCGACGTCGAGGCGGAGGTCGCGCCCGACGAGCTTCCGCTCGCGGCATTCGAGGACGAGCTCGACCTGGCCGCGCCGCTCGCCGGCGACGAGGACGCACCGGTCGGGGCGCTGGACGAGGTCGACGCCGACCTGGACGACTAGCCATTTCGCTGAGCGAAATGGCTAGAAACGAATTGGACAGACAGCACCGGTTGCAGACACAGAAAGAAGGCGAGTTGACGCACACACCCACTAGCCGTTTCACCGGAGGTGAAAAGGCTTGATCGATATCAACGATTTCGACGCGATCCGCATCGGGCTCGCGTCGAGCAAGCAGATCCGTGACTGGTCGTCCGGCGAGGTCACCAAGCCGGAGACGATCAACTACCGCACGCTCAAGCCCGAGCGCGACGGTCTTTTCTGCGAGCGCATCTTCGGTCCCACGAAGGACTGGGAGTGCTACTGCGGCAAGTACAAGCGCGTCCGCTACAAGGGCATCATCTGCGAGCGCTGCGGCGTCGAGGTGACCCGGCAGAAGGTGCGGCGCGAGCGGATGGGTCACATCGACCTGGCCGCGCCCGTGTCCCACATCTGGTTCTTCAAGGGCGTCCCGAGCCGCATCGGCTACCTCCTCGACATCGCCCCGCGCGAGCTCGAGAAGGTCCTCTACTTCGCAGCCTCGATCATCACGAGCGTCGACACCGAGGCGCGTGCGCGCGACCTCAACGACCTCGAGGACAAGGTCAAGGCCGAGGTGGAGCGGATCTACGTCGACCGCGACGAGGGGCTGGCCGCGCTCGAGCAGAGGCTCGCGCGCCGGCGCGCGTACTTCGCGAAGGGCACCGACAAGGGGTTTGACGAGGACGACGACTTCTGGGCCCGCGGTCTCTCCGCGTGGGCGGAGGAGCAGCTGCTCCCGACGCTCGAGGAGGCCCGCAGCCTGGTCGGCGGCATGCTCGTCGAGCTCGTCGGGCAGATCACGACCGAGGACGCGAAGAAGATCCGCGAGCTCGTCCGGAACGCCGCGATCCGCGACGACCGGAAGCTGACCCCGCGCGAGCTCGAGCAGGTCGCGTCGGCGGCAGAGCAGATCCGGAACGCCCTCGTCGGGCTCCGCAAGGAGCAGGACGAGGCGACCGGCTCGAAGAAGGGCGCGGTCTCGAAGCACATCAACAAGATCACCGAGGCTCTCCTCGGCGGCGAGGCCGCTCGAGGGCGGGGACGCCGAGCTCGTGGCCTCCGTCGACCCGAAGAACCTGGAGAAGGCGCGGGATCTCGGTAACGGGCTCCTGCGGGAGGTCGTGGCCGGGATGGGCGAGGACGGCGACGTTCGCGAGCTCGCGAACGACCTGTGCCTCCGTACCGACGGGAAGATCCAGAAGGAGGACCTCGACTCGCTGATCCAGTGGGCGCTGAAGGTCCGCGAGATGTACCTCGACATCGAGTCCCGCCGCGAGGACACCCGCGAGGCGGCGATCGACTCCGTCAACCGGCTCGAGCAGACCTGGCAGCTCTTCCGTGAGGCCGAGCCGAAGATGGTCGTCAACGACGAGCAGCTCTTCCGCGAGCTCAAGGACCGGTTCGGGTCCCCGTACGGCTTCGGGGTGTACTTCCGGGGCGGGATGGGCGCCGAGTCGATCCGCGACCTGCTGCGCGATCTCGACCTCGACGAGGAGTCGCTGTCGCTGCGCGACATCATCCGCACCTCGAAGGGGCAGAAGCAGCAGCGCGCGATCAAGCGGCTGAAGGTCTGCCAGGCGTTCGTCAAGAGCGAGAACAAGCCCGAGTGGATGATCCTCGAGGCGGTGCCGGTGATCCCGCCGGAGCTCCGCCCGATGGTCCAGCTCGACGGCGGCCGCTTCGCGACGAGCGACCTGAACGACCTCTACCGGCGCGTGATCAACCGGAACAACCGCCTGAAGAGGCTGCTCGACCTCGGCGCTCCCGAGATCATCGTCAACAACGAGAAGCGCATGCTCCAGGAGGCGGTCGACGCGCTGTTCGACAACGGCCGCCGCGGGCGTGCCGTCACCGGCCCGGGCAACCGGCCGCTGAAGTCGCTCTCCGACATGCTCAAGGGCAAGCAGGGCCGGTTCCGCCAGAACCTGCTCGGCAAGCGCGTCGACTACTCGGGCCGCTCGGTCATCGTGGCCGGGCCGAACCTGAAGCTGCACCAGTGCGGCCTGCCGAAGCTGATGGCGCTCGAGCTCTTCAAGCCGTTCATCATGAGCCGGCTCGTCGAGCGCAAGAGCGTGCAGAACATCAAGGCGGCGAAGAAGTACGTCGACTCGATGACGCCCGAGGTCTGGGACGTCCTCGAGGAGGTCATCGCCGAGCACCCGGTGCTGCTGAACCGCGCACCGACGCTCCACCGCCTGGGCATCCAGGCATTCGAGCCCGTGCTCGTCGAGGGCAAGGCGATCCAGGTCCACCCGCTCGTCTGCCACGCGTTCAACGCCGACTTCGACGGCGACCAGATGGCCGTGCACCTGCCGCTGTCGGCGGAGGCGCAGGCCGAGGCCCGCATCTTGATGCTCTCGTCGAACAACATCCTCTCGCCGGCTTCCGGGCGCCCGCTCGCGACGCCGACGCAGGACATGGTGCTCGGGATCTACTTCCTGACGTACGCGTCCGAGGACCTGTCGAAGCTCGACTCCTCGAAGCTCGAGCTGAGGCGGTTCAACTCGGCCGACGACGTCGAGCTGGCCGTCGAGGGCGGCGGGGTGACGCTCGGAGAGACGATCGAGTTCAGGTTCCGGGGCGAGCTCTACGTCACCACCCCGGGCCGGGTGCTCTTCAACTCCGCCGTCTACCGGCAGCTCGTCGAGCTGATCGGCGACGAGAACGACTCGATCGACGAGTTCGTGTTCGTCAACCACACGCTGACGAAGCCCGACACCGACCGGTTCGTCCTCACGTTGAGCGACCGCTACGGCGCGCACACGCTGGCGCCCGTCCTCGACACGATCAAGACGCTCGGGTTCCGCTACTCGACGCAGGCCGGCGTGACGATCTCGAAGAACGACATCGTGATCCCGCCGGACAAGGAGAAGATCCTCGGCGAGTACGAGAAGAAGGTCGAGGGCATCCACGCCCAGTACGACCGCGGCCTCATCACCGAGGACGAGCGTCACGAGACGATCATCAACATCTGGACGGAGGCAACCGACGAGGTCGCCGACGCGATGCAGAAGAACCTCGATGAGCTGAACCCGGTGTTCATGATGGCCAACTCCGGCGCCCGTGGATCGTTCAAGCAGATCCGCCAGCTCGCCGGGATGCGCGGCCTCATGGCGAACCCGAAGGGCGAGATCATCGAGCGCCCGATCAAGGCCAACTTCATGGAGGGCCTGTCGGTGCTCGAGTACTTCATCTCGACCCACGGCGCCCGCAAGGGCCTCGCCGACACCGCGCTCCGCACGGCGGACTCGGGCTACCTGACTCGGCGCCTCGTCGACGTCTCGCAGGACGTGATCATCCGCGAGGCCGACTGCGGCACCGAGGAGTGGGTCGAGCTGCCGATCCGCACGAGCGAGGGCCAGAACAAGTCGCTGCTCGGGCGTATCGTCGCCGAGTCGATGCACAAGCCGCTCGCCTCGGGCAAGCCCGGCAAGACGGCGGTCGCCGAGGCCGGCGCGGTCGTCACGACCGCGCTCCTCGCTGACCTCGAGGCCGAGCTCGGGGAAGACGCCACGGTCCCGGTGCGCTCGGTGGTCAAGTGCCGCGCCGAGGCCGGCGTGTGCCAGGCCTGCTACGGCATCTTCCTGGCCACCGGCGAGATGAGCGAGATCGGGGATGCCGTCGGCATCGTCGCCGCACAGTCGATCGGCGAGCCGGGCACCCAGCTGACCATGCGGACGTTCCACACGGGCGGCGTCGCCGGGTCCGACATCACGCACGGCCTCCCGCGCGTCGTCGAGATCTTCGAGGCGCGCAATCCGAAGGGCGCAGCGACGCTGGTCGAGACCGGTGGGCGGATCGAGATCGAGCAGACCGAGCGGGGGCCGAAGATATTCGTGCACCCGACGGAGCTCGCGCCCGACGGCGAGCTTGCCGATCCGGTCGAGTACCAGCTGCCGCGGCGCACGCGCCTGCTGGTCGCGAACGGTGAGGTGGTCGAGCCGGGCGACGCCCTGAACGAGGGCTCGCGCAACCCGGCCGACCTGCTGCACCTCAAGGGCTCGACGCCGACCGAGCTGTACCTCGTCGCCGAGGTGCAGAAGGTCTACAAGTCACAGGGCGTCGAGATCCACGACAAGCACATCGAGCTGATCGTCCGGCAGATGCTGAAGAAGGTCAGGGTCGAGAGCGCGGGCGAGACGGATCTTCTTCCCGGCCAGCTCGTCGACCGGGTCGTCCTCGAGCGCGAGAACTCGAAGGCGAAGGCCGCGAAGGCCGAGCCGGCGACGTTCGAGCCGCTGATCCTCGGGATCACGAAGGCGTCCCTCGCGACCGAGTCGTTCCTCTCCGCGGCATCGTTCCAGGAGACGACGAAGGTGCTGACCGACGCGTCGATCGAGGGCAAGATCGACCGGCTGCTCGGCCTCAAGGAGAACGTGATCATCGGCAAGCTGATCCCGGCGGCCACCGGTCTCCGGCGCTACCGCTCGATCGACATCTCGCCGAGCGAGCCCGTCTCCGAGGAGGCCTACCAGGACGGTGTCGTCCTGGCCGAGCTCGAGGAGATCGACCAGAACGGCGGGACGCTGGCCTACGACGGTGACGGCGAGCTTCGCGAGGACGCGGCGGGAGAGCTGCCCGAGCACGATTCGCCGCTCGACGACTGACCGGCCGGCCGCATTCACGTGCAGCGCGCGAAGGCCGGGGAAACCCGGCCTTCGCGCCTGCCGACTACGCGCCGGCCAGCGCTGGCCAGCGACGAGCGGCGAACGACCGGGCCGGGCGTAGGCTGCGACGGCGCCTTGTCTTCGAGTCGCGGGGAGCACCACTCTCGACGGGATAGCCGGCGGACTCCCAGTCGTCGATCCCGCCCGCGTACCGGTACACCCGCCGGTACCCCTCGCGCTCGAGCAGTGCAGAGACGTAGATGCTCGCCGGGCAGTAGACCGTCGCGCAGTAGACGATGACCTCGTCGCCCGGGTCGAGCGTGTCGAGCGCCTCCCCGACCGTCTCGAAGTGGTAGGTGCCCGGGATCCGCTTGGCCCGGTACGCCCGCTCGGGGAGCGCCATGACGAGCTGCAGCCCGTCCTCGCGTTCCAGTTTCTCTCTCAGCTCGTCTCTGTCTATGTTGTTCATGTCGCCCTCCCACTGCCGTTCAGCTATTAGCACGATCGTTCGTTCTAGGTCGCACGATAGCATACGACCGTTCGTGCTATCTTGTCAAGGCCGATGAGCGAGATGGTGAATCGAAGCGAGCGGAAGCGCCGCAGCGACGGCGAGCGGAGCCGAAACGCGATCCTCTACCAGGCGGCGCAGCTCGCCACCGTCGAGGGACTCTCGGGCCTCTCGATCGCACGGCTCGCCGACGCCGTCGGAATGAGCAAGAGCGGCCTGTTCGCTCACTTCGGCTCGAAGGAGGAGCTCCAGCTCGCGACCATCGAGACGGCGAGTGTCATCTTCGCCGACGAGGTCGTGATCCCCTCCCAGGCCGAGCCGACCGGGATCGGCCGACTGCGCGCGCTCGCCGAGCGGTTCCTCGACCACGTCGAGCGGCAGGTGTTCCCGGGCGGCTGCTTCTTCGCCTCCGTCGCGGCCGAGATGGACACGCATCCGGGCCCTGTCCGCGACAAGGCGATCGACGTGGTCGCCGACTGGTCGAGCCGCCTGGTGGCCGCCGCGCGGGCAGCGCAGGAAGAGGGAGCGATCAGCCCGGCCGAGGACGCCGAGCAGCTCGCGTTCGAGCTCGATGCCTACCTGTTGCTCGCGAACGCCGAGTTCGTGATCAAAGGCGACGGAGGCCCGCTCGCTCGTGCCCGCCGTGCGATCGACCGCCGCCTCGCCGAAGCAGCGCCGCCGTCATGATTCAGTCGGGCCGCGGGCCGTCCTCTCCGGAGGGATGGGGATGATCTGGACCAAGCGGGGGGTACCGCGGCGCACGTGGCGCTACGGTTCGAACAAACCGGCTCTAGACTGAGGTCACCGTCGAACAGCAAGCGGGGCAGATCGACTCGAGATGGCCGTCTACGACAAGCGAACTCAGGGGGACTCGATCGATCAGGGGGTCTGGTCTCACTGCGAGATCACCTGGCAGCGCTACTACGTCTCCTGCTCGTGGGTCGCCGTGGTGGATTGGGGCGACGAGCGCGAGGACCTCGTGCGCTCACCCGCCTTTCGCTGGCGTAAGAGCGGTGCGCCGAACTCGACGCCCGAGGCGGTCTCGTGTCTGGCCGCACTCGAGGAGTGGCTCGTGAGCGAGGGCTGGGAGCCGGTCGACGAGCCGCGGGAGGCCTGGTATGCCCTGCGCTTTCGCCGCCCGCTCGTCCCGCTGACGAGCCGGATCGCCCCTTATCACGGTGACGACGCCCTGACCGCGTTCGTCGACCCGCTCTCCGGAGCCGAGCCGACCGATGTGAGTGCCGGCCCGCTCGAGCTCGTGACGCCCGAGCTCGACGAGTACGAGGCGGAGATCGAGGCCGTCGAGCCGGCGCAGGCGAACGGGACCGACGCCGGAAGCCGGAGAGACGATCGCGAAGCGGAGGAGAGGCTCGCAGTGGAACGGGCGGAGGCCGAGCGCGCAGAGGCGTCGCGTCGCGAGGCCGAGTGGCTGGAAGCAGTTCGGCGTGAAGCAGAACGCCTGGAAGCGGCACGCCTGGAAGCGGCACGCCTGGAAGCGGCACGCCTGGAGGCGCAACGCCTCGAAATCGAGCGGTTGCTGGCCGAGCGCCGCGAGGCGGAGCGTCTCGAGATCGAGCGGTTGGTTGCCGAGCGCCGAGAGACGGAGCGGCTGGAGGACGAGCGGCTGGAGGTCGAGCGTCGCGAAGCCGAGCACCTGGAGGCCGAGCGCGAAGCCGCGTACCTCGAGCTCGAACGTCTCGAGGCCGGAGCGTCTCGAGGCCGAGCGGCGGCAGGCCGAGCGGCGGGAGGCTGGGCGGCTGGAGGCAGTCCGGCTGGAGGCGGAGCGGATCGAGTCGGCACGGTTGGAGGCGGAGCGGGAGCGCCTGGAGGCAGAACGGCTCGAGGTAGAACGCCTGGAAGCTGAGCGCCTTGCCGCGCAGGCCTCGCCGTTGCGCGACCTGATCTCGTCCTACTCGGCCGAGCTCGACCGGAATCTCGACGTCAGGCAAATCTACGGTGGGACGGGCACGCAGTACGACCCGGACCGCTTTACGCGGCGCTTCCAGCGCCGCTGGCGCTGATCCGCCTGTTCAACCGGAGCCCCGCAGCTCGGGCTTCGGGGCCCGCTCAGTTCGCGACGACCCTGGCCTTCCCGGAGCTCTTGGCGCGGAGGAGGGCCTCGTCGGCGCGATTGAAGAGGTCCGCTGCGGTGTCGCCGGGACGGAGCTCGGCGACGCCGGCCGAGATCTTCAGCAAGCCGATCTTCTCGATCTTCTGCCCGCGGATCGCGAGCCCGATGCGGTCGGCGAGGAGCTCGGCGTCGTCGCGGCTCGCCTCGGGGAGGATCACGGCGAACTCGTCGCCGCCGACCCGGCACGGGATGTCGGTGGCGCGAACGACGCCGCGGACGCGATCCGCGACCTCGGTGAGCACACCGTCGCCGCCGAGATGGCCGATCCGGTCGTTGATCCGCTTGAAGTCGTCGAGGTCGAAGACGATGAGTGAGACGTAGCGCTCGTAGCGCTGGGCACGTGCGATCTCGCGGCCGAGGAACTCGTAGAAGAGCCGCCGGTTGTGGAGGCCCGTGAGCGAGTCCAGCTCGGCCTGCTCGCGGGCCTCGGTGAAGCGGATCGCGTTCCAGATCGCGGGCCCGGCGCGGCGGGCGAGCCCCTCGAGGGCGGACTCGGCCGACTCCGAGAACCCGCCGGTCGTCGAGCGCGTGACGGCGGCGAGGGAGCCGATCGTCTCGCCCTCGGCGCGGAGCGACACCGTCAGCGCCGAGCGCGGCAGCTTCGACGACTCGTTGACGTCGTCGAGCCGGTAGCGGTAGACGACCTCGATCGCGCGCAGGTCGGGGTGGGCGGGCATCTGCAGGAGCGTGCGCTCGACCTCGTCCGCGGTCATCCCGGCTGCGCGCGTCATCCGTGCGGCGTCGCCGTTCTCGCCCACCGTGAGCAGGGCAGCGTCGACACCGGGCAGTGCGACCACTGCGTCGAGCGTCCGGTCGATCACGTCGCCCGGGTCGAGCGAGGCCGAGAGCTCGGACGTGTAGCCGAGCCCCGCTGCGAGCTGCTGGACGCGCGTCTCGGCCGTGCGCCGGGCCCGGACCACGACGACGACCGCCGCCACGACGGCGGCCAGCGCAACCGCGACCGCAATAGCCAGAGCTATGACCATCTATCTCCGCAGACCCTTTCGCGGGAGTGCGGAGATTGTAGAAGCAATCCCGGCTTCTGCGCCCGCAGCCCCATGTTTGCTACCATCCCGTCCTGGTTCGGCACGGGCATGTGTGCCCGCGCCGGCCTTTCGTACGTAACGACTCTTTTTCAATTTGGGGGATTAATTGCCGACTGTCAACCAGCTGATTCGCAAGGGCCGGTCTTCGAAGCCGGCGAAGACGAAGACTCCAGCGCTTCAGGGCGCGCCGCAGAAGCGGGGCGTGTGCACGCGCGTGTCGACGATGACCCCCAAGAAGCCGAACTCTGCGCTGCGGAAGATCGCGCGCGTGCGGCTCACGAACGGGATCGAAGTCGGGACCTACATCCCGGGTGAAGGGCACAACCTGCAGGAGCACTCGGTGGTGCTCGTCCGCGGAGGCCGCGTCAAGGACCTCCCCGGGTACCGCTACAAGGTGATCCGCGCGGCCCTCGACGCATCCGGTGTCGCCGACCGCAAGCAGGCGCGCTCGAAGTACGGCGCCAAGAAGACGTCCTGATGCCGCCCGAATTCAATGCCTAGGAGAGCAGAGATACAGCCGCGTCCGTTGGGCATCGACCCGATGTACGACAGCGTGCTCGTGACCCAGCTCATCAACCGCGTCATGCTGCACGGGAAGAAGTCGACCGCCGAGTTGATCGTCTACGGGGCCCTCGACAAGGTCGGTGCCAAGACGGGCCGCCCGCCGGCCGAGGTGCTCGAGCAGGCGGTCAAGACGGTCACCCCGGTACTCGAGGTTCGCAGCCGCCGCGTCGGCGGCGCGAACTACCAGGTGCCGGTCGAGGTGCCGCAACGGCGGGGCCGCACCCTGGCGCTACGATGGTTGGTGACGTATTCGCGCGAGCGCCGTGAGAAGCAGATGGCGGACAAGCTCGCAGGCGAGATTCTGGACGCGCTCGAGCAGCAGGGAGCAGCGTTCAAGCGCAAAGACGACATGTACAGGATGGCGCAGGCCAACAAGGCCTTTGCCCACTACCGCTGGTAGGAGAGAAGAAGAGTTGTCAGTGACAGAGTCAAGGGTGGCGCTGGACCGCGTCCGGAACATCGGGATCATGGCCCACATCGATGCGGGCAAGACCACGACGACCGAGCGGATCCTCTATTACACGGGCCGCACCCACAAGCTGGGTGAGGTACACGAGGGCGCGGCGACGATGGACTGGATGGCGCAGGAGCAGGAGCGCGGCATCACGATCACGTCGGCTGCGACGACGGCGTCCTGGCGCGACTTCAGGATCAACATTATTGATACGCCCGGGCACGTGGACTTTACCGTCGAGGTCGAGCGCAGCCTGCGCGTGCTCGACGGCGCGGTCGCCGTGTTCGACTCGGTCGCCGGCGTGCAGCCGCAGTCCGAGACGGTGTGGCGCCAGGCCGACAAGTACAAGGTGCCGCGGATCTCGTTCATCAACAAGATGGACCGCACCGGCGCGAACTTCTTCGCCGCCGTGCAGTCGATGCGCGACCGCCTGGGCGCGAACCCCGTGCCGGTGCAGATCCCGATCGGCGCCGAGGAGAACTTCCAGGGCGTCGTCGACCTCGTCGAGATGCAGGCGATCGTCTACAAGGACGACCTCGGCCAGCAGTTCGACGTGGGCGAGATCCCGGCCGAGCTCGCCGAGCAGGCGCACGAGTACCACCACCAGCTGATCGACGCGATCTCGCACTTCGACGACGAGGTGCTCGAGGCGTACATCGAGGACGAAAGCTCGGTCACCGCCGAGCAGATCAAGCGTGCAGTCCGGGCCGGCACGCTCTCGGGCGAACTGACCCCGGTGCTCCTCGGCTCGGCGTTCAAGAACAAGGGCGTCCAGCCCCTGCTCGACGCCGTCATCGACTACCTGCCGAGCCCGCTCGACGTGCCGCCCATCCACGGGATCGACCCGAAGACCGACGCCGAGGTCCAGCGGGAGACGTCGGAGGACGCGCCCTTCGCCGCGCTCGCGTTCAAGGTCATGTCCGACCCCTACGTCGGCAAGCTCACGTACTTCCGCGTCTACAGCGGCAAGCTCAAGTCCGGCGACAGGGTGCTGAACACCACGAGCGGCCGGACCGAGCGGATCGGCCGCATCCTGCAGATGCACGCCAACCATCGCGAGGACCGCGACGAGGTCGGCGCGGGCGAGATCGCCGCGGGCGTCGGGCTCAAGCAGACGACGACGGGCGACACGCTCTCTGCCGAGAACGCGCCGATCGTGCTCGAGTCGATCAGCTTCCGCGAGCCGGTGATCTCGGTCGCCGTCGAGCCGAAGTCGAAGGCAGACCAGGACAAGCTGTCCTCGGGCCTCGCGAGGCTCGTCGAGGAGGATCCAACCTTCCGCGTCACCACCGACGACGAGACGGGCCAGACCCTGATCGCCGGCATGGGCGAGCTCCACCTCGACATCGCCGTCGACCGGCTCAAGCGCGAGTTCAACGTCGACGCCAACGTCGGCCGCCCGCAGGTCGCCTACCGCGAGACGATCTCGAACCCGGTCGAGAAGATTCAGGGCCGGTTCGTCCGCCAGACCGGCGGCTCGGGCCAGTACGGCGACGCGATCATCAACCTGTACCCGCAGGAGCCCGGCGCCGGCTACGAGTTCGAGGACAAGATCGTCGGCGGCAAGATCCCGAAGGAGTACATCCCGGCCGTCAACCAGGGGATCCAGGAGGCGATGGGCTCGGGCATCCTCGCCGGCTACCCCGTCGTCGACGTGAAGGTCCAGCTCGTCGACGGCAGCTACCACGACGTCGACTCGAGCGAGCGCGCCTTCAAGATCGCGGGCTCCATGGCCTTCAAGGAGGCGATGAAGCGCGCCAAGCCGAAGCTTCTCGAGCCGGTCATGGCCGTCGAGGTCACGACCCCCGACGACTTCCTCGGCGATGTGATCGGCAACCTCAACTCCCGCCGCGGCCGGATCGAGTCGATGGCCCCCGTCGGGAAGGTCCAAGCGGTGAAGGCGATCGTCCCGCTCTCCGAGATGTTCGGATACGCGACCGATCTTCGCTCGATGACCCAGGGTCGGGCAGACTTCAGCATGCATTTCGAGCGGTACGAGGACGTGCCGCCGTCAATCGCGAGCGAAATCTCTGAACAGGGCGCCGGCGGCTCCTAAGCGGAGTTTCCTAACTACAAGTACTTACGGAGGATACGAATGGCCAAGCAGAAGTTCGAGCGCTCGAAGCCTCACGTCAACGTCGGCACCATCGGGCACATCGACCACGGCAAGACGACGCTGACGGCAGCGATCACCAAGGTGCTCGCCGAAACGGGCAGCGGCAACACGCAGGCGCGCGACTTCGCGTCGATCGACAACGCTCCCGAGGAGCGCGCTCGTGGCATCACAATCAACACGGCGCATGTCGAGTACGAGACGGCGAACCGTCACTACGCGCACGTCGACTGCCCGGGCCACGCCGACTACATCAAGAACATGATCACGGGGGCCGCCCAGATGGACGGGGCGATCCTCGTCGTCTCGGCCGCCGACGGCCCGATGCCGCAGACCCGCGAGCACATCCTCCTGGCCCGCCAGGTCGAGGTGCCGGCGATCGTCGTCGCGCTGAACAAGGCCGACATGGTCGACGACCCCGAGCTGCTCGAGCTCGTCGAGCTCGAGGTCCGCGAGCTGCTCACCAAGTACGAGTTCCCGGGCGACGACATCCCGGTCATCCAGGTCTCGGCGCTGAAGGCGCTCGAGGGCGACCCCGAGTGGACGCCGAAGATCCTGGAGCTGATGGAGGCCGTCGACACGTACATCCCGGAGCCGACGCGCGACGTCGACAAGCCGTTCCTGATGCCGATCGAGGACGTGTTCACGATCACCGGCCGCGGCACCGTCGTGACCGGCCGCATCGAGCAGGGCAAGTGCGAGGTCGGCAACGAGGTCGAGATCGTCGGCATCCACCCCCAGGTGGCCAAGACGGTCGTCACCGGGCTCGAGATGTTCCAGAAGACCCTCGACTACGCTCAGGCCGGCGACAACGCCGGTGCGCTCCTCCGCGGTGTCAAGCGCGAGGAGGTCGAGCGTGGCCAGGTGCTCGCGAAGCCGGGCTCGATCACACCGCACACCCAGTTCAAGGCCGAGGTGTACGTGCTCGGCAAGGACGAAGGCGGCCGCCACACCCCGTTCTTCAACAACTACCGGCCGCAGTTCTACTTCCGCACCACGGATGTGACCGGTGCCGTCAACCTGCCCGAGGGGCAGGAGATGGTCATGCCGGGCGACAACACGAACATGGAGATCGAGCTGATCCAGCCGATAGCCATGGATCAGGGCCTCCGCTTCGCGATCCGCGAGGGCGGGCGCACCGTGGGCGCCGGCGTCGTCACCGAGGTCGTCAAGTAAGCATGGCGCAGGGGAAGATCCGCATCCGGCTCAAGGGCTATGACCACCAGCAACTGGACCGGTCGGCCCAGCAGATCGTCGACACCGCTCAACGGAGCGGTGCGACGATCACCGGTCCGGTACCCCTTCCGACCGAGAAGAACGTCTACTGCGTGATCCGCAGCCCGTTCAAGGACAAGGACTCGCGGGAGCACTTCGAGGTCAGGACGCACAAGCGCCTGATCGACATCCTGAGCCCGACGCCGAAGACGATCGACCAGCTCATGCGCCTGGATCTACCTGCCGGAATCGACATCGAGATAAAGCTCTGATGGCGAAGGGGATCTTGGGAAGGAAGCTAGGAATGACTCAGCTCTTCGACGAGGAGACCGGGTCGGTCACCGGGGTCACGGTGATCGCGGCCGGCCCCTGCCCTGTGGTCCAGGTCAAGACGACCGCGACCGACGGGTACGACGCCGTGCAGCTCGCCTTCGACCCGGTCGTCGACTGGAAGCTGACGCTGCCCGAGCTCGGGCACCTGAAGCGGTTCGGCGTCGGCGCCCACCGGACGCTCGTCGAGTTCCGCGGCGCCATCGACGGCGCCGTCGAGGGCGCGACCGTGACGGTCGAGAACTTCCAGCCGGGCGACGAGATCAAGGTCGCCGGGATCGGGATCGGCAAGGGCTTCCAGGGCACGATCAAGCGCCACAACTTCTCGAGCGGGCCCCGTTCGCACGGTTCGCACAATGTTCGGGCCCCCGGCTCGGTGGGCGCCTCGGCCACGCCGTCGCGCGTCTTCAAGGGCGTGAAGATGGCGGGCCGTATGGGCGGCAAGCGGGTCACGCAGACCGGGCTCACCGTCCACCGCGTCGACCCGGAGCGCAATCTGCTTCTCGTCAAGGGCTCTGTCCCCGGGCCGAAGAACGGCCTCGTCGAGGTGCGCGGCTGATGGCCGCCCCCAAGGCAGCGGTGCTGAGCGCGAACGGCGCCTCGAAGGAGGCATCGCTCGACGCGGCTATCTTCGGCGGCGAGGTGAAGCCTCACCTCGTCCACGAAGCGGTTCGCGCCGAGCAGGCCGCGCAGCGCGCCGGCACGTCTGCGACGAAGAGCCGCGGGCTCGTGTCCGGCGGCCGTTCGAAGCCGTGGCGCCAGAAGGGCACCGGCCGTGCGCGCGCCGGCACGATCCGCGCGCCGCAGTTCAGCGGCGGCGGTCACGCCTTTGCGAAGGTGCCGCGCAGCTTCGACCTGAAGGTCAACCGCAAGGCGGCCAAAGCCGCCCTTCGGTCGGCTTTGGCCAGTCATGCCGGGGCGGGTACGTTCGCGCTCGTAGACGCCGCGTCGTTCGACGAGCCGTCGACCAAGACGGCGAAGGCATTCATCGAGTCGTCCAACCTCCAGGCCCCGGTCGTGGTCGTCCTCACCGACGACGAGGTGGCCGCGGCCAAGTCGTTCCGCAACCTTCCCCGCGTCGCCGTCGTCGCTCCCTCGGAGCTCGAGGTCGGCGCGGTCGTCTGGGCGCGCTCGCTCGTCGTGAGCGAGGCCGCGCTGCCAACCGTCGAGACGAGGGCCAGGTAGCCATGCACGCACACCAGATCGTCCTCGCCCCGATCGTCTCCGAGAAGAGCTACCACGCCTCCGTTCACGGGAGATACACGTTCCGCGTGCACGAGGACGCCCACAAGACGCAGGTCCGCCAGGCGGTCGAGGAGCTCTTCGAGGTCCACGTCGTCAAGGTCAACATCCTCAAGGTGCAGGCGAAGCCGAAGCGCCGCGGGATGATCAAGGGCACGAAGCCCGGCTGGAAGAAGGCCATCGTGCAGCTGAAGCCGGGCGAGATCATCGAGGTCTTCCAGGGAGCACAGTTGTAATGCCGGTCCGCCGTTTCAAGCCCACGAGCCCCGGCCGCCGCTTCATGACGGTCTCCGACTTCGCCGACGTGACGAAGTCGAAGCCCGAGAAGTCGCTGACCGAGAAGCTCACCAAGAAGGGCGGGCGCAACGTCAACGGTCGCATCACCACGCGCCACCAGGGTGGCGGCCACAAGCGCCGCTACCGCGTGATCGACTTCAAGCGGACGAAGGACGGCATCCCGGCCAAGGTCGCCGCGATCGAGTACGACCCGAACCGGTCGGCCCGGATCGCTCTGCTCCACTACGCGGACGGCTTCAAGTCCTACATCCTGGCCCCGGCAGGCCTCCGGGTCGGTGCCGAGGTGCAGTCGGGCCCGGGCGCGGACATCAAGCCCGGGAACGCGCTCCCGCTGGAGAACGTCCCCACCGGGACGCTCGTCCACAACGTCGAGCTCAAGCCCGGCAAGGGCGGTCAGATGGCGCGCTCGGCCGGCTCGGGCATCCAGCTCGTCGCCAAGGACGCGGGGTACGCGACGCTGCGCCTTCCCTCGGGTGAGATGCGGCGCGTGCTGCTCACGTGCCGCGCGACCGTGGGGCAGGTCGGCAATGTCGACCACGGCAACATCACCGGCGGCAAGGCCGGCCGCTCGCGGTGGCTCGGGAAGCGCCCGACCGTGCGCGGCTCCGCGATGAACCCGGTCGACCACCCGCACGGCGGCGGCGAGGGCAAGTCGAAGGGCGGCCGCCATCCGGTCACCCCGTGGGGCGTGCCGACGCTCGGCAAGCGCACCCGCGGCAAGCACAAGGAATCCGACAAGCTCATCGTCCGCGGCCGGCGCCGCGGGAAGGAGAAGCGTTAGGTGGCTCACCTGGCAACATTCGGCGGCGCCCGGCGCGCGATCACGCTGCGCCATGCTGCGTCCTCAGTCGCCCCGATAACAACCACTATCGGGGCTCCCTGCGTCCTTGCCTGGCTTGGTGCTCGCACCCCGGGCATCCACCAATGTCACCAGGAGAGCCACCAGTGAGCAGGAGCTCGAAGAAGGGGCCCTTCGTGGAGGAGCGCCTGCTGGCGCGCATCGTCGCGATGAACGAAGGCGGCCGCAAGCAGATGATCCGCACCTGGTCCCGCTCCTCGACGATCTTCCCCGACATGGTCGGCCACACGATCGCGGTCCACGATGGCCGCAAGCACGTGCCGGTCTTCATCTCGGAGCAGATGGTCGGCCACAAGCTCGGCGAGTTCGCTCCCACCCGCCATTTCCGCGGCCACGCCGGCGACTCGAAGACGCAGGTGAGACGGTGACCGACGCACGCCCCTATGTCGGCGCGACGGCCAAGTTCGTGAAGGTCACGCCCCGCAAGGCGCGCCTCGTAGTCGACCACATCCGCGGCCGGAGCGTCCCCGAGGCCCGGACGATCCTCGCGTTCATGCCGCGCGCCGCCGCTCGCGACGTCGAAAAGGTGCTGCGCAGCGCGGTCGCCAACGCCGAGTCGAACCCGAACCTGCGCTGGAACGGCGACGACCTCTACGTCGCCTCGGTCACCGTCGACGAGGGCCCGACGCTGAAGCGCTGGCAGCAGCGCGCGCGCGGCCGCGTCAACCAGATCTTGAAGCGCACCTGCCACATCACGATCAAGCTCGAGCAGCTCGAGAAGCCCGAGCCCGGCAAGGGGTCGCAGGGAAGCGGTCCCGCCGCGGCCGCCAAGTCGAGGCGCCGCACGAGGAAGAAGGAGGTGGCTGCGTAATGGGCCAGAAAGTTCACCCCGGCGGTCTCAGGGTCGGCGTCATCCACGACTGGAAGTCGAACTGGATGGTCAGCTCGAAGGAGTTCGCGGGCGCGCTGCTCGAGGACATCAAGATCCGCGAGCACATCGTCAAGAAGCTCTCGCACGCGGGGTTGTCGGACATCCTGATCCGCAAGGACAAGCAGCGGATCACGATCGACATCTACACCGCGCGGCCGGGCATCGTGATCGGCAAGTCGGGCGTCGAGGTCGACGCGCTCCGCAAGGAAGTGCACGCGCTCACCCACAAGAACGTCCACATCAACATCAACGAGATCAAGCGCCCCGAGCTCGACGCCAAGCTCGTCGCCCAGTCGATCGCCGAGCAGCTCCAGAACCGCGTGTCGTTCCGCCGCGCGATGAAGCGCTCGCTTGCCTCGGCGATCCGCTCCGGCGCCGCCGGCGTCAAGGTGCAGTGCTCAGGCCGCCTCGGTGGCTCGGAGATGAGCCGCTCGGAACAGTACTCCGAGGGCCGCGTTCCGCTGCACACGATTCGCGCCGACATCGATTACGGGTTCACCGAGGCGCGGACCCCGACGGGCCGCATCGGCGTCAAGGTCTGGATCAACAAGGGCGAGATCATGCCCGCGGGCTACGGCGGCGTCCCCGGCGGCGGCAAGGAGACCCGCCTGGGCGACCAGGACACCGCCCGCCGCCGCGGCGGCGTGAGCGAGGGTCTCGGCGCCTCGCGCGAGGCGGGTCGCGGCCGTGGACAGGATCGCGAGGGCCTCGGCCCCGTCCGCCGCGGCCGTCCCGGCCAGCGTGGCGGCAGGCCGGGAGGCCCGCGCCGCGACCGCGAGCAGCAGGCACCCGAGGCGGTCGACCAGGTCGTCGCTGACGCCCCCGTCGAGGACGTGCCGGTGGAGAATGTCACCGTCGAGGGCGCAACCCCTGTCGAGCAGACGGCGGCCCCGGCCGCCGAGACGCGGAAGACCCGCCGCCCGCCGCGCAAGGCCGCTCCTGCGCCGGCGGCCGAGTCACCTGCCGAGGCTCCGGCCGAGGCACCCGCCGAGCCGGCCGCGGAGAGCGAGGACAGCACCTGATGCTGCTTCCGAGGCGCACGAAGTACCGCAAGATGCATCGCGGCCGCCGGCGGGGCGAGGCGAAGGGCCAGTTCCAGGTCCAGTTCGGCGACTACGGCATCAAGGCTCTCGAGAACGGCTGGATCACCAACCGCCAGATCGAGGCCGCCCGTATTGCGATGACCCGCAAGATCCGCCGCGGCGGCAAGGTGTGGATCAACGTCTTCCCCGACAAGACCTTCACCAAGAAGCCGCTCGAGACCCGCATGGGCAAGGGCAAGGGCTCCCCGGAGGGCTGGGTCGCCGTGATCAAGCCCGGCCGGGTGATGTTCGAGCTCGCGGGCGTCCCCGAGCCGCTCGCGAAGGAGGCCCTGCGGCTCGCCGGGCAGAAGCTCCCGATCAAGACGAAGTTCGTGAAGCGCGAGAGCGGTGATCTGTATGCGGGCTAAGGACCTGCGCGGCATGACCGCCGACGAGCTCACCCAGAAGCTGGCCGAGACGCGGAAGGAGCTCTTCAACCTCCGCTTCCAGTCTGCCACCGGGTCGCTCGAGGACACGACGCGGCTGAGTCACACGCGCCGCGACATCGCCCGCATCCTCACCGTTCAGCTCGAGCACGCGAAGGCGCAGAGCTAGGAAGGCACAAAGATGGCTGACGAAGAGACCCAGGAAGAGACCGAGATCGAGACGCCGGCAGCCGAGGCGGAGACGCCCGAGCCGGAGACGCTCGAACCCGCGCCGTGGCCGAGGAGCCCGTGGCCGCCGAGGAGCCCGAAGCCGAAGAGGCCGAGGTACCGGCTGAGGCCGCAGAGCCTGCGGCCGAGGCGGAGCCTGCGGCTGAGGCAGCACCTGCGGCTGAGGCAGCACCTGCGGCCGAGGCCGCCACGCCCGAGGCGCCCGTGCGGAAGAAGCGCAAGCGGCTGCCGCGTGCGCAGCGCCACAAGCACTCGAAGGCCGACCGCGTCGAGTCGACGGAGCGCAAGCCCATCGTCCGTACCCCCAAGCCCGAGGCCGTCCCGGGCCGGCGCCAGGAGCGGCGCGGCGTCGTCGTCTCCGACAAGGGCGACAAGACGATCGTGGTCGCGGTGCAGACGATCCGGATCCACGCCAAGTACAAGAAGGTCATCCGGCGCTCGAGCAAGCTGCATGCACACGACGAAGGGAACACGGCCGGCATCGGCGACGTCGTTCGCGTCGTCGAGACGAAGCCGCTCTCGAAGACGAAGCGCTGGCGCCTCGCGGAGATCGTCGAGAAGGCGAAGTAATGATCCAGCAGGAGACAAGACTGAAAGTGGCCGACAACACGGGCGCGCGCGAGCTTCTGTGCATCCGCGTCGCCGGGGGCTCGCGCCGGCGCTATGCGCGCGTCGGCGACATCATCACCGCGACCGTCAAGGCGGCCGCGCCGCAGGGCGCGATCAAGAAGGGCGAGGTCGTCAAGGCAGTCGTGGTTCGGACGAAGAAGCCGTTCGGCCGCGACGACGGCACCCTGATCGCTTTCGATGAGAACGCCGCAGTCATCATCGACGCGCAGCGCAACCCGCGCGGCACCCGCATCTTCGGGCCGGTCGCGCGCGAGCTGCGCGAGAAGAACTTCATGAAGATCGTTTCGCTCGCTCCGGAGGTGTTGTGAGCTGATGAAAGTCAAGAAAGGTGATCTTGTTCAGATGCTCGCCGGCAAGGATCGCGGCAAGCAAGGCCGTGTCCTCGACGCGCAGCCGCGCGAGGGGCGCGTGATCGTCGAGAACCTGAACATCGCGAAGCGGCACACCAAGCCGCGCCCGATGCGGGACGCGAACCGGATGGGCGGCCAGACGATGATCCCCGGCGGAATCATCGAGAAGGCCTCGGCGGTCCCGGTGTCCAACGTCATGGTCGTCTGCCCGACCTGCAAGCTCCCGACCCGGATCGGCCATACGACCAAGGTCGTGAAGGGCGAGACCGTCAAGGTGCGCGTCTGCAAGCGCGCAGGCTGCGGCCAGGAGCTCGACTAGTGGCAACCACCGAGACCTATGTGCCTCGTCTGAAGCAGCGCTACAACGAGGAGCTTCGCGAGCAGTTGAAGGAGCAGTTCGAGCTGTCCTCGATCATGCAGGCGCCGACGATCTCGAAGATCACGCTGAACATGGGCGTCGGCGAGGCGAAGACCGATGCGAAGGTGCTCGACGCCGCCATGGACGAGCTGACGATCATCGCCGGGCAGCGCGCCCAGATGCGCCGCGCGCGCAAGTCGGTCGCTCAGTTCAAGATCCGCGACGGCATGCCGATCGGCACGCGCGTCACCCTGCGCGGCGACCGGATGTGGGAGTTCCTCGACCGCCTGATCTCGATCGCGCTCCCACGCATCCGCGACTTCCGCGGCCTCTCGCCCGACTCGTTCGATGGGCGCGGCAACTACTCGCTCGGAATCCGAGAGCAGATCATCTTCCCGGAGATCGACTACGACTCAATCAAGGAGATCCGCGGCCTCGACGTCGCGATCACGACCACTGCCTCGAGCGACGAGCAGGCCGAAGCCCTCCTGCGGGGGCTCGGGATGCCGCTTGCGACCGAGGCCAGAAGGGACTAAGCCAACGATGGCCAAGAAATCGATGATCGCGAAGGCCGCGCGCCCCGCCAAGTACAAGGTGCGCAACTACAGCCGCTGCAACCGCTGCGGTCGGCCTCGCGCGGTGTTCAAGAAGTTCGGGCTCTGCCGGATCTGCCTGCGCGAGCTCGCCCACCAGGGCGTGATCCCCGGCATGACAAAAAGCTCCTGGTAGGAGGACACTGAGTTGAATAGATCATGCTGACCGACCCTGTAGCGGACATGCTGACCCGGATCCGCAACGCCAACAAAGCATTGCACGAACGCACCGAGATGCCGAGCTCGAAGCTGAAGGAGGAGATCGCGCGGATCCTGAAAGAGGAAGGGTACGTGCGTGACTACCACGTGAATCCGGCCGGCGAGCTGCCCTACAAGGTGCTCGTGGTCGAGCTCAAGTACGGCCGCGGCCGCGAGCGCGTGCTCACGGGCCTCAAGCGCATCTCGAAGCCGGGCCGCCGGATCTACGCCGGCAAGGACCGCCTTCCGCGCGTCCTCGGCGGCATGGGAACTGCAATCCTGTCCACGTCCCGCGGCGTGATCACGAGCCGCACCGCCGAGGCCGAAGGCATCGGCGGCGAAGTGATCTGTTTCGTCTGGTAGCCATTTTCCTGCGGAAAATAGCTAGGAAAGAGAAAAGTCATGAGTCGTATCGGAAGACAGCCAATCGAGGTTCCTGCGGGGGTGACCGTCACTCTGGACCCGGGCCGTGTCACCGTGCACGGGCCCAAGGGCGAGCTCCGAGCGCAGGTGCCGCTGCGGATGGCGATCGCGCAGGAAGACGGCACGATCACGGTTACCCGCCCGACCGACCGCGGCGACGACCGCGCGCTCCACGGCCTGACGCGGACGATCGTCGCGAACATGGTCGAAGGCGTGACGAAGGGCTTCGAGAAGCGTCTCGAGATCCAGGGTGTCGGGTACCGCGCCGCGATGTCCGGCTCGAACCTCGAGCTCCAGGTCGGGTACTCGCATTCGGTGCGCGTCACGCCCCGGACCGGGATCGAGTTCGAGGTGCCGGCGCCGACACAGGTGATCGTGCGCGGGATCGACAAGCAGGCCGTCGGCCAGACCGCCGCCGAGATCCGGAAGGTGCGCCCGCCCGAGCCGTACAAGGGCAAGGGCATCCGCTACGAGGGCGAGTACGTACGCAGAAAGGTCGGTAAGAGGGCGTGAGTGTCCAACCGAAGGTTGGCAACTAGATGGGCACGGTGTCCGTTCGCGAGGCGCGCCTCAGGCGCCACCGCCGCGTGCGGGGCAAGGTCCGCGGCACCGCCGAGCGTCCGCGCCTGGCCGTGTACCGCTCGAACCGCGGCATCTTCGCCCAGCTCGTCGACGACGACGCCGGCAAGACGATCGTGTCCGCATCCTGGACGACGGTCGACGCCAAGGGCGACAAGAGCGACCAGGCAACCGCGGTCGGCAAGGCGCTCGCCGCCGCCGCGACGAAGGCCGGAATCGAGACCGTCGTGTTCGACCGCGCCGGTTACCTGTACCACGGACGCGTGAAGGCTCTCGCCGAGGGTGCGCGCGAGGGAGGACTCAAGTTCTGATGGCAGTGGACATCGCCGAATCGAGAGAGCTCAAGGAACGCGTCGTCGAGATCAACCGCGTCGCCAAGGTCGTGAAGGGCGGGCGGCGGTTCTCGTTCACCGCGCTCGTCGTGATCGGCGACGAGGTCGACCGCGTCGGCGTCGGCTACGGCAAGGCGCGCGAGGTGCCGCTCGCGATCTCGAAGGCCGTGGACGACGCGAAGAAGAACCTCTTCACGGTCCCCAAGCACGGCCAGACGATCACGCACGAGGTGCTCGGCCGCTTCGGCGCCGCCCGCGTGCTGCTGCGCCCCGCCTCGCCCGGCACCGGCGTCATCGCCGGCGGCGGGGTCCGCGCGGTGCTCGAGCTCGGCGGCATCCGGGACGTGCTCGCGAAGTCACTCGGCACGACGAACCCGATCAACATGCTCAAGGCTGCCGAGGTGGCGCTGCGCGACCTGCGCCGCCCCGAGGAGGTGGCCGCAGCGCGCGGCAAGGCGGTCAGGGACGTCCTGCCGGTTCGGGCTGCCGTGCCGGCCGCCGAGGAGGCAGAGCCTGCTCCGGCCGCGGTCGCCGAGCCGGCTCCGGATGTGAAGGAGCCTGCAGTGGAGGAAGCCGAGGACGCAGCGGAGAACGAGGAGACCGATGCCGAGGCTTAAGCTCACCCAGACCGGCAGCGCGATCGGCCAGTCGCCGCGGCACCGTGGCACGCTGCGCGCACTCGGCCTCGGTCGGATCGGCAAGACCCGTGAGCACGACGTGACCCCTTCGCTCGAAGGCATGCTTCGGAAGGTCCGCCACCTCGTGAAGATCGAGGAGATCTGATGTCCGAGTCCACTAGTGACACCTTGAATCTGTCCGACTTGCAGCCGGCCCAGCCCCGCAAGACTCGCAAGCGGGTCGGCCGCGGCCTGGGCTCGGGCAAGGGCCGCTACTCCGGCCGTGGGATCAAGGGCCAGAAGTCGCGCGCCGGCTCGCACCGGATGCGCGCAGGGTTCGAGGGCGGCCAGATGCCGCTCGCGATGCGGCTCCCGAAGCTGCGCGGTAACACCTCGCGCGACGCGATGCCGATCGGCCCGTTCCGCACGTATTCCCAGCCGGTGAACCTCCGTGACCTCGATCGTTTCGAGGCCGGGGAGGAGGTCACGCCCGAGACGCTGAAGGCGAAGGGCCTGATCCGCTCGATCCGCAAGGACGTGAAGCTCCTCGGCGTCGGCGAGCTCACGAAGAAGCTCTCGATCACGGTGCACGGCGCCTCGGCGACGGCGCGCGAGAAGGTCGAGGCGGCCGGCGGAACCCTGACGCTCCTCAAGGAGCCGAAGGTGAAGAAGGCGCGGAAGCGCCGCACGGGTCACGTCGCCGAGCCCGAGTCCGAGGAGACCGCAGCCGAGCCCGAGGCCGCCGAGCCCGAGGCTGCTGCCGACCAACCCGAGAGCGAGGGTTAGCCCTGCTTTCCTGGCTCGCCAACGCCTGGCGGGTTCCGGAGCTCCGGCGCCGGGTGCTGTTCACGGCCGGGATCCTGGCCGCGTACCGCCTTGGATCGTGGATCCCCTCGCCGGGAGTCAACGCCTCGGCGATCTCCGGGCTCTTCGGGGGCGGTGTGCTCGGCCTGCTCAGCCTGTTCAGCGGCGGCGCGCTCTCGCGGTTCTCGATCTTCGCGCTCGGGATCATGCCGTACGTCACCGCCTCGATCGTGCTGCAGCTTCTCACGGTCGCCGTGCCGAGCCTCGAGCAGCTCAAGCGCGAGGGCGAGTCGGGCTACGCGAAGATCACCCAGTACACCCGCTACAGCACCGTCGGCATCGCGGCGGCGCAGGCGGCCGGGTACGCCTACCTGTTCCATCGCACCGGGGGTCTCAAGCTCGACACCGGCCGGCTCGTGCTGATCATCGTCACACTGACCGCGGGCACGACCCTCCTCATGTGGATGGGCGAGCAGATCACCAAGCGCGGGATCGGCAACGGGATCTCGCTGCTCATCTTCGCCTCGATCCTCACCTCGGCTCCCGCCGGCATCCACGCCTGGCTGAACGGCACCCCGGTCGAGAAGCTCTTCTTCCCGATCGTCGCCCTGGGCGTCGTCGTCTCGGTCGTCTTCGTCCAGGAGGGTCAGCGCCGCATCCCGATCCAGTATGCGAAGCGGATGGTGGGCCGCCGCCAGATCGGCGGGCAGTCGACCTACATGCCGCTGCGCGTGAACATGGCGGGCGTCATCCCGGTCATCTTCGCCGCGACGCTGCTCGCGCTCCCGCAGACGATCGGCTCGTTCTTCCCGCAGAGCCAGCACTTCATCAACGCGCATCTCTCGCCGAGATCGTGGACATACCTCGCAGTCGAGGCGTTCCTGATCATCGTCTTCACGTTCTTCTACACCGCGGTGCAGTTCAACCCGGTCGACCAGGCCGACGAGCTGCGCAAGTACGGCGGCTACATCCCGGGCATCCGGCCCGGGCCGCCGACCGCCGTGTACCTCGACCGGGTCCTGACCCGGCTCACGCTGCCCGGCTCGCTCTTCCTCGCGACCGTGGCGATCATCCCCTCGATCTTCATCAACGAGTTCAACTTCTCGCAGGCCACGTCGCGCGCGCTCGGAGGCACCTCGGTGCTGATCGTCGTCGGCGTCGCCCTCGACACGATGCGTCAGATGGAGTCGCAGATGATGATGCGGTCCTACGAAGGCTTCTTGCGTTGAACTTGCTCATCCTCGGGCCGCAGGGGGCGGGCAAGGGGACCCAGGCCAAGCGGATCGCCGCCGACTACGCGATTCCGCACATCTCCACCGGCGACATGTTCCGGGAGGCGATCGCCGCGGGGAGCGAGCTCGGCCGCACGGTCGAGCCGATGCTCGCGAGTGGAGCGCTCGTCCCCGACGAGATCACGGTGGCCCTGATCCAGGAGCGGCTCGGCAACCCCGACGCGCTCGACGGCTTCATCCTCGACGGCTTCCCGCGCAACGAGGCGCAGGCGGTCGCGCTGGACGACATGCTCGCGCGGATCGGCCGTGGGCTCGACGCGATCCTCTTCTTCGACCTTCCCGATGATGTCGCCACGGAGCGCATGCTCAGGCGCGCGGAGGAGGAGAGCCGCCCCGACGACACCCCGGAGGTGATCGCCAAGCGGCTCGAGACGTACCACGCCGAGACAGAGCCGATCGTCGAGCACTACCGCGTGACCGGCCGGCTCGTGCCGGTGCGCGCCGAGCGGGCGATCGACGAGGTGTACGCCGAGATCCAGGACGCGCTCGCTACGGTGAAAGCGACATGATCATCAGAAAGAGCCAGCGGGAGATCGAGCTCATGGCGGCTGCAGGCGCCGTCGTCGCAGGCACGCTCGCGCTTCTCGAGGAGCGGCTCGAGCCGGGGATCACCATGGCCGGGCTCGACCTGATCGCCGAGGACTACATCCGTTCCCACGGCGGGATCCCGACCTCCAAGGGCTACAAGGGCGCCGGCGGCGTCCCCTTCCCGACCGCGACCTGCATCTCGCCCAACGACGTGATCGTGCACGGGATCCCCAACGGCTACAAGGCGCGTGAGGGCGACATCATCTCGTTCGATATCGGCGTCACCAAGGACGGCCTGATCGCCGACTCGGCCGCGACGTTCCCTGTCGGTGAGATCTCGGCCGAGGCGCACCGTCTGCTGGACGTCTGCCGCGCGGCTCTCGACGCCGGCATCGACGCTGCGCAGGTCGGGTCGATGGTCGGCGACATCTCTGCAGCGGTGCAGACGGTCGTCGAGGACGCCGGGTTCTCGGTGGTCCGCAGCCTGGTCGGTCACGGGGTCGGCAAGTCCTACCACGAGGAGCCGCAGGTACCGAACTTCGTCACGCCCTACCGCGGCCCGCGGCTCGTCGAGGGGATGACGATCGCGATCGAGCCGATGATCACCGCCGGCGGTCCAGACGTGCATCTGCACGACGACGGCTGGACGATCTCGACCGACGACCGGTCGCTCACGGCGCACTTCGAGCACACCGTCGCCGTCACTGCCGACGGCCCGCGCATCCTCACGAGGCCCACGGGGGTCCTGGTACCATGACTTTGCGCGGCGAGAGCCGCGTATTTGTCTGCGAATACGTCCGAATTACCTAGAGAATCAGAGGGGGATTGGCCGCCAAGGAAGAGAAGATCGAGGTCGAAGGCGAGGTCACCGAAGCCCTGCCGAGCACAATGTTCCGCGTCAAGCTCGAAGGAGGCCATGATGTCCTCACGACGATCTCCGGAAAGATGCGCAAGCACTACATCCGCATCCTTCCCGGGGACAAGGTCAAGGTCGAGCTATCTCCCTATGACCTCACGCGTGGTCGAATCACCTACAGGCACCGCTCTTGAAAGGCGACTCAGCATGAAGGTACGTCCGTCCGTCAAAGCTATGTGTGAGCACTGCCGTGTGATCAAGCGGCACGGCCGCACCATCGTCATCTGCAGCAACAACCCGCGTCACAAGCAGAGGCAGGGCTAACGCGTGGCCAGAATCGCAGGCGTCAACCTCCCCAATCAGAAGCGGCTCGAGATCGGGCTGACCTACATCTACGGCATCGGCCGGCCGACCGCGAACGAGATCGCCGTCGGCCTCGGGTTGTCGCCCGACACCAAGGTGCGCGACCTGACCGAGGAAGAGGTTGCGAAGCTCCGCGACTACATCGACGAGCACTACCAGGTCGAGGGCGATCTTCGTCGCGAGCGCACGCAGGCGATCAAGCGGCTGTCCGAGATCGGCGCCTACCGTGGGCTGCGGCACCGCCGTGGGCTGCCGGTGAACGGCCAGCGCACGAAGACGAACGCCCGCACGCGCAAGGGCCCCAAGAAGACCGTCGGCCGCGGGAAGAAGGCGAAGTAATGGCACCTCCCCGCAAGGCTGCGACCCGGGGCCGGGCACGGCGCCGCGTGCGCAAGAACATCGCCATCGGCCAGGCTCACATCAAGACGTCGTTCAACAACACGATCGTCGCGCTCACCGACCCGCAGGGCAACGTCATCGTCTGGGAGTCCGCCGGCTCGGCCGGGTTCAAGGGATCCCGCAAGTCGACGCCGTTCGCCGCGCAGGTGACCGCCGACGCAGCCGCCCGCAAGGGCATGGAGCACGGCCTCCAGAAGGTCGAGGTCTTCGTCAAGGGCCCGGGTTCCGGTCGCGACACCGCGATCCGCTCGCTGCAGGCCGCTGGGCTCGAGATCATCGGCGTCAAGGACGTCTCCCCGCAGGCCCACAACGGGGTGCGCCCCAAGAAGCGTCGGAGGGTCTGATGGCTCGCGATCGTTCGCCGAAGTGCAAGCAGTGCCGCCGTGAGGGCATGAAGCTCTTCTTGAAGGGCGAGCGCTGCCTCACCGAGAAGTGCGCGGTCGAGCGCCGCAGCTACCCGCCGGGCGAGCACGGCCGCGGCCGGATCAAGCAGAGCGAGTACTTGCTCCAGCTGCGCGAGAAGCAGAAGGCGCGGCGCTACTACGGTCTGCTCGAGGCCCAGTTCCGCACCTACTACGAGAAGGCGAACCGGCAGGGTGGGGTGACCGGCGAGAACCTGTTGAGGCTCCTCGAGACCCGTCTCGACAACGTCGTGTACCGCCTCGGCTTCGCCGCCTCACGCGCTCAGGCGCGCCAGCTCGTCAGGCACGGCCACTTCGCCGTCAACGGGCGCCGGGTGAACATCCCGAGCTACGGCACCCGCCCCGACGACATCGTCACTTTCAAGGCCGGCTCCACCGCCGAGCAGGTCGTCCGCGACGCTACCGACCTCACCGCCGCCGTTGCCCCCTGGCTCCAGGCTGACCATGAGGGTCTCACCGGCAAGGTGCTGAAGTGGCCGGAGCGCGAGGAGATCGACACACCGGTCGCAGAGCAGCTCATCGTCGAGCTGTACAGCAAGTAGCTGGGAAGTCGCGTCCCGCGATTTCCCTAGAGAGAAAGGATCCAACTTGGCTAGTCGTTCCACTGTGATGGACTTCCAGGTCCCGAAGATCACCCACGAGGAGGTCAAGGAGAACCGTGGGGTCTTCGTCATCGAGCCGCTGGACCGCGGCTTCGGCTACACGTTCGGCAACTCGCTGCGCCGCGTGCTGCTCTCGTCACTCGAGGGCGCCGCTGTCACCTCGGTCAAGCTCGAGGGCGTCGCGCACGAGTTCACCACACTCCCCGGCGTCCGCGAGGACGTCACCGACATCCTGCTCAACCTGAAGCAGCTCGTCTGCGTCCTGTACGGCGACTCCCCCGAGGTCGAGGTTCGCCTCACCGCGAAGGGCGAGGGGACCGTCACGGCCGCCGACATCGAGACGCCCGCCGACCTCGAGATCCTGAACCCGGACCTCGAGATCGCGAACATCTCGTCCAAGGGCCGCCTCGAGATCACGCTGACGATCGGCCGCGGCCGCGGCTACGTCCCCGCCGAGGGGAACCGCGGTCACGCCCACACGATCGGCGTCATCCCGGTCGACTCGATGTTCTCGCCGATCCGCCGCGTCGCCTACGACGTCGAGGCAGCCCGCGTCGGCCAGCGCACCGATTACGACAAGCTCATTCTCGACGTCACCACGAACGGCTCGATCGACCCGAAGGACGCGGTCGGCCAGGCGGCCGAGATCCTCATCCGCCAGCTCGCGATCTTCACCGACCTGGACCGGATCGAGGGCTTCGGCGCCGAGGCCGCTCCGCTCGAGGGCGGCGCGATGGTCGACGTCTCGCTCGCTCACGGGATGGAGAACTTCCCGATCGAGGAGCTCGAGCTCGGCGTCCGCTCGTACAACTGCCTGAAGCGCGTCGGCATCGAGACGATCGGCGACCTCGTGTCGAAGACGGAGAACGAGCTCGCCTCGATCCCGAACTTCGGCAAGAAGTCGATCGAGGAGGTCAAGGAGACCCTAGGTCAGCACGGCCTGCGGCTCCGCGGCGACAACGGCGGGAGCTCCGAGATCCAGTGAGGCACCAGCGCTCGGGAAAGAAGCTCGGTCGCGACTCGTCGCACAGGCGGGCGCTGTACGCCAACCTGGCGTCGGCGCTGATCGAGCACGAGCGCATCCAGACGACGCTCGCGAAGGCGAAGGCGGTCAAGCCGATCGCGGAGCAGATGATCACGCTCGGCCGGCGGGGCGACATCCATGCGCGCCGCCAGGCCGTGGCGTTCCTCGGCTCGAAGGACATCGTCCACAAGCTCTTCGACGAGCTCGGGCCGCGGTACGCGGAGCGTCCCGGCGGCTACTCGCGCATCATCCGCCTCGGGCCGCGCCCGGGCGACGCCGCCGAGATGGTCTACCTCGAGCTCGTCGACACGCCGCTCGTGTTCAAGACCAGGCTCGAGGACCTGCCCGAGGAGGGCGAGCAGGCCGAGATCGAGGCCGCCGCTGAGCCCGAGGTCGTAGAGACCGAGGCCGATGCCGAGGCCGAGGTCGCGAAGGAAGAGCCGGAGCCGGACGACGGCGAGCCCGAGCCGGACGGCGAAGAGCCGACCGCCGAGGCCGAGGGCGAAGAGCCCGAAGCCGAGAAGTCCTAGAGCGACGCGCCGAGCGTCACGCTCACCGCGACGATCACCGCCCCCGCGAGCGACACAGCCGCGAGCGAGGTCGCAAAGCTCGTCGAGAAGAACCGGGCCCGCAGCCAGGCGAGAGCGATCAGCTCGAAGCCGACCACGAGGAGCGCGGTCACGAGGGCGGCGTGGTAGGCGGGGATGAGGAACGGCAGGGAGTGCAAGATCCCGCCGATGAAGGTCCCGACGCCCGTGATCCCACCCCGCATGAAGGGGTTGCCTCGCCCGGTCAGCTCACCGGTGTCCGAGAGCCCCTCGGAGAAGGCCATCGAGATTCCGGCCCCGAACGAAGTTGCAAGCCCCGCGACGAACGCGTAGAAGGGCTTGTGGCTGATGATCGCGACGGAGAAGATCGGGGCCAGCGTCGACAGCGAGCCGTCGATGAGCCCGACCATCGCCGGCTGCACCCGCTGAAGGAGAAATTCGTGTTCGTTCGCAGCCGTCATCCTCTTATAGTGTATCAACCAGACTGCAAGCAACTAGAGCATAAGGAAGTCCTGACAAACCGAGTCAGGATGGGCTGACACTGCTCAGGAGTGCCTGACGTGCATTTGAAGCTAACGGTCGCCTACGACGGCACGGCCTTCCGCGGTTGGGCGCGCCAGCCGGGCCAGCGCACGGTCGAAGGCGCGCTTCTGGGCGCACTCGACCGCGTCTACGACGCGGCCGACAGACTGACCGTCGCCGGACGGACGGACACGGGCGTCCACGCGTTCGCGAACATCGTGTCGGTCGACGTCACCGGCGGTCCCCCCGTCTCGCGCGCGGTCGAAGCGCTGAACACCGCGCTGCCCGAGGATGTCGCGGTCGTGCGCGCCGACGAGGCTGAACACGACTTCCACGCGCGCCATTCGGCGCGCTCGCGCTCGTATCGATACCGCATCTGGCGGCTGCGAGCCCGCTCCCCGTTCGAGGTGAACCGGTCGCTCTGGCATCCGAAGCCGCTCGACCTGCAGCGCCTCCAGGGCTCCGCGGCGATGATCGTCGGCGAGCACGACTTCCGCGCCTTCACCCCGACCGACACCCAGCACGACGTCTTCGTCCGCGCCGTCGAGGACGCCCGTTGGCACGACCGCGGCGACACGGTCGAGCTCGAGATCACCGCCGACTCCTATCTACGGCACATGGTGCGAACGCTCGTCGGGACGATGCTCGAGAGGGATCCCGACGACTTCCTGAAGCTCCTCCAGGGCGCGCCGCGCTCCGCGGCAGGATCGACCGCCCCGGCGTGCGGGCTCTATCTCGTCGCCGTCGGCTACGACTGACGCCCAAAGACGCGTCTCCGAGGGACATGGCTGGGGACAGTCCCCGGACGCGGCTCGAGGGGACGCGTCGGCGAGAGACACGTCCGCCGAGGGCACGACCGGGGACAGTCCCCAGACGCGTCTCTAGGAGACACGTCCGGCGAGGGCACGAGCCGCTCGCGTAGTCTCGTTTGGGTGCGTTTTCCGGTCGTTCTCTTCGATCTCGACGGCACTGTCGTCGATTCGGGCGGGATCATCCTCGCCTCGATGCGCCATGCCACGCGGACGGTGCTCGGACGCGAGATCCCCGACGAGGCGCTGATGGCGGCGGTCGGCGGGCCCGGCCTCGAGGCGCAGATGCTCGAGTTCGGCGGACAGGAGAACCTCGAGGCCCTCATCACGACGTATCGCGCGCACAACGAGCCGCTTCACGACTCGCTCGAGCTGTTCGCCGGTATGGACGACGTCCTGATAGCGCTCAAGGACGAGGGGCGCAAGCTCGGGCTCGTCTCGGCGAAGCGGCGCTCCACCGTCGAGCTCGCGTTCGCGGCAACCGAGATCGGGCACCTGTTCGACGTCGTCGTCGGGGGGGATGAGGCGGAGCGTGGAAAGCCCGCGCCAGACACGCTGCTGGTCGCGCTCGAGCGGCTCGGTGAGAGCCCGTCCGATGCTGTTTACGTCGGCGACTCCCCGTTCGACATGGCAGCCGCGAAGGCCGGCAGCCTTTACGCGATCGGGGTGGCGTGGGGAGGGGTGCACGACCGCTCCCTTCTCGCCGATGCCGACGAGATCGTCGAGACGCCGATGGAGCTCCTTGCCGCCCTCTGAGCTGACCGACCGCGTCACCGAGCTTCGCGGCCGCCTCAACCGGTGGTCGTACGAGTACCACGTGCTCGACGCGCCCTCGGTCGACGACGCCGAGTACGACCGCGACTACGACGAGCTCGTCTCGCTCGAGCGCGAGCACCCCGAGCTCGTGACCCCCGACTCGCCGACTCAGCGCGTCGGTGCGCCCATCTCCGACAAGTTCACCAAGGTGCGCCACCTCGAGCCGATGGGCTCGCTCGACAAGGTCACGACGACCGAGGCGCTCCAGAAGTGGGCGGACGACGTTCGGAAGCGCCTCGACAGTGACGAGCCGGTCGCATATGTGATCGAGCCGAAGATCGACGGCCTCGCGATCAACCTGACCTACGAGAACGGCCTGCTCGTGCGAGGCGCGACCAGGGGCGACGGGATCGAGGGAGAGGACGTCACGGTGAACCTCCGCACGATCGGCTCGGTCCCGCTCCGGATGATGGGCGACGACCCGCCGGCTGTGCTCGAGGTGCGCGGCGAGGTCTACCTGCCGATCTCGGGCTTCCACGAGCTGAACCTCCGCCTCGCAGGCACAGGGCAGAAGCTCGCCCCGAACCCGCGCAACGCGGCCGCAGGGTCGCTCCGTCAGAAGGACAGCTCGATCACCGCCGCGCGACCGCTCGCGATGTGGACGTATGGGACCGGCCGGCGCGAGGGGCTCGAGCTCGCATCCCACTGGGAGGAGCTCGCCTGGCTCCGCGACCACGGCTTCCGCACGAATCCGCATGCGGAGCGGCTCGAGACGATTGCGGAGGTCGCGAAGGCCTGCCTCGACTGGGAGCACCGCCGGAGAGAGCTCGACTACGAGATCGACGGGATCGTGATCAAGATCGACTCGCTCGCCCAGCAAGCCGTACTCGGCGCTCTGCACTCGCGCCCGCGCTGGGCGCGGGCGTTCAAGTGGGCGCCGATGACAGCGCAGACGAAGCTCCTCAAGATCGCAATCCGGGTCGGACGCACCGGGGCGCTCAACCCGTGGGCGATCCTCGAGCCGGTCGAGGTCGGCGGCGTCACCGTCTCCCGGGCGACCCTCCACAACGAGGAGGACATCAATCGGAAGGGGATCCGCGAGGGTGACATGGTGATCGTGCAGCGGGCCGGCGACGTGATCCCGCAGGTCGTCGGCCCCGCCGGGCCGCATGCGCCGGGGACGAAGGAGTTCCGGATGCCCGAGCGCTGCCCGCTCTGCGACACGCCGATCGTGAAGCCGGAGGGCGAGGCGATGCACCGCTGCCCCAACCGAGCCTGCCCCTCGCGCGGTCTCGAGACCCTGATCAACTGGGTGCAGGCGGCGGCCGACATCGAGGGCGTCGGCGAGCAGTTCGTCCGCAGGCTCTGGGCCGAGGGTCTGCTGCGCTCGATGCCCGACCTGTACCGGCTGACCGCCGATCAGTTGATGGAGCTCGACGGGTACGGCGAGATCTCGGCCCGTAACGCGATCGCCGCGATCCAGCAGTCGAAGCGGATCCCGTTCCGGCGCGTGCTGTTCGGGCTCAACATCCCCGACGTCGGCTGGGTGACGGCGCAGAACCTCGCGCGCCACTTCGGCTCGGTCGACGCCCTGATCGCTGCGTCGCCGGAGGAGCTCACCGAGTGTGAGGGGATCGGCCCCGAGCGGGCCGAGGCGATCGCCGAATGGTTCGCCGACGAGGACAACCTGCGCCTGGTCGAGGAGCTGCGCAGTTCGCCGATCGGCTTGAACTTCGAAACCGACGAGGACGATCGCCCGGTCGAGGGGCCTCTGACCGGCAGCCAGTATGTGATCACCGGCACGCTCGAGGGGCTCACGCGCGAGGAGGCGCGCTCGGGGCTCGAGGCGAAAGGGGCAAAGGTGTCCGACAACGTCTCGAAGAAGACGACCGGCGTCGTCGTGGGGGAGAGCCCGGGGTCGAAGGCGGCCAAGGCGGAGGCCCTCGGCGTCCCGATCCTCAGCGAGGCCGATCTGCGCGAACTACTGGGTCCGTAGCTCGGCGAGCAGGGCCCTCGCCACGCCGTCCTCGGCGGTGTGGGCGGCCCAGTAGTCGACCGGGTGGCCGTTCTCGATCGCCACAAAGGCGAACCGCCGCCCGACATAGCCCGAGAGAGCGGAGGCGATGTCGGTCGTCCCGGTCTTTGCGCGCAGCAGCCTGTGATTAGGGTCGTCGAGCAGGCGGTGACGCATCGTCCCGGTGACCCCGGCGACGGGCAGCGCCTTCCAGACAACCTCGCGCATCGCCGGGTCGTTCCACATCTTCACGAGGAGCGCAGTCAGTTCGCGCGCGGTCACGCGATCGTCGCGCGAGAGCCCCGAGCCGTCGGCGATGTGGACGCCCGCCACCGGGATTCCGCCGGCGGCGAGATCCCGCTTCGTCACGGCGGCACCGGCGGCCGTCGTCCCCTGCCGGAGCGTCTTGTAACCGATCGTCTTGAGAACCATCTCGGCGGTGAAGTTGTCGCTCCAGTGGTCCATGAACTCGAGCACCTCGGAGAGCGGCTCGGAGTAGACGGTCGCGAGCGGTACCGCCCCCGGGCCCGCCGTCCGCAAGCTCGCGCCGCGGGCGACGATGCCCCGGGCGCGGAGGAGACGGTCGAACTTGGCCGCCGCTGCGAGAGGCGGGTCGGCGACGACCCGCCCGTTGCGGACGGCTCGGTCGACGACGAGGGCCGCGAGCGGCGCCGACTCGACGCCCTCGAAGGACGGAAGCCAGCCGTCCGCGACACGCTTCGAGTCGAATGCAGACGCGTCCCCGGCGATTCCGCCGGTGACGCGCCGGATCCCTTCGCGCCACAGGATCCCGACGAGGCGCTTCAAGTCGGGCGTCGTCAGGGTCGGATCGCCGAAGCCCTTCAGGATCAGCCGCCCTTGCCAGGTGCTGCCGACGCGGCGGCCCTCGCCGAGCACCTCCGTGGGCCAGCGGTAGGAGGGGCCGAGCTCGACCATCGAGGCGTAGGTGATCGAGAGCTTCTCGTTCGAGGCCGGCTCGAGCGACAGATCGGGATTCCGCGCGAAGACGACTCTCCCGGTGGGAAGCTCGACCACCATCGCCGTCGACGAGGTCGACTCGACGCCGGGCACGCGGAAGGTGCCCGCGAGCCTCGCGTGCAGGCTGCCGGAGCCCCCGAGCGCGACGCTCGTCGAGAGACCGAGGACAACCGCTGCGACCGCAAGCACTCGCATCACCCCGCATTCTGCGGCAAGAACCGGCTACCTCCTAGGCCAGGCCGGACCGCACGGCGAAAACCGCTGCCTGGATCCGGTTCTCGATCTGCAGCTTCATCAGGATGTTCGAGATGTGGTTCTTCACCGTCTTCGGGCTGATGTGCAGCTCGGCGGCGATCTGCGCGTTGTCGTTCCCGTTCGCGATGAGGCGCAGGACCTGCAGCTCGCGCTCGGAGAGCTCGGACGCGATCGCGTCCTCGCGCGCCGAGGTGCTCGAGGCCCGAAGGCGCTGAAGCACCTTGGCGGCAATCGCCGGCGAGATCAGCGACTCGCCGTTTGCCGCGGCCTGGATGCCGGCGAGGAGCTGGTCGATCGACGACTCCTTGAGCAGGTAGCCGCAGGCGCCCGCCATGATCGCGTCCATCACGTCGGCGTCCTAGTGGAGGGCAATCGTGATCGTGTGCCGGCCCCAGGCGAGCGCCTGAGCCGCAGTCGGGAACCAGAGATCGATCGACGCCCCGTAGACACCCGTATCCGCGGCGACCGCGATGCCGTATCCGGGGACGACGATGCGCGTGCCGAGCGGGATCACGGAAGGGTCGACGGCAGCGATCCCCCACCCGACGGGGAGGCCCGTCGCGGTCGGCCCCGGCAGGTCGTAGCCGGTGGCGACCACGGTCAGCGTTCTCCCGCCCGTAGGCGTGGTGAGACCGACCGACATGACGGGCGCCGGGACGTTGGCGTTCGGAGCGCGAGGCGCCGGGGAGAGCTGCTGCGACTTCGAGTCGGCCGCAGTCGCCTCAGCCGAGATCTGCGCGATCCGTGCCGCGTCGAGGGAGCGTCGCCGGGCGAGCTCGGCGATGTACCCGGCGCGGTCGGCCCTCACGTGCTCGAGCTCGGAGACGGTTGTCGCGGCCGCCGTCGTCGTGGCCGCGAGCGTTCGCGCACGCGTGGCGAGGTCGTGCTGGAGCTCGACGGTGTGGCTCTCGGCGCTCCGTACTTGGAGCAGCACGTGGGCGTCTGCGGCGCTCACCCGGTCGTAGTCGTCGAGCTGGGTCAACGCGTCCTCGAGGGACTTCGAGCCCATGAAGATGTCGAGCGAGCCCGTCGTACCGTGCTCATAGATGAAGCGGAGGCGGCTCGCGAGGCGGATCTGAGAGACCCTCGTGTCGAGGATCGCGACCTTCAGCGCCTGGTGGAGCGCCGCGCCCTCGGCTTCGAGACGCGCACGAGCGGCTTGCAGCGAGGCGAGCCTGCCCCTGGCCGTCGTCAGGCGTGTGTCGAGCGAGTAGAGGTCGAGCACGGCGGCACGGGACTTGGCCGCGAGACCTGCGTCGTCGGCCTGGAGCGCGGCGACGTTCGGCGAGTGCCCGGCTCCCGCGGCAGCCGGGATCGCGAGCACGCAGACGCACGCCGCTACCCCCAGCAGCGGCCCCCACCGCGCGTTGCCTCCCCAGAGCAAGGGCGGGACCGTACCACAGTGCCCGCACGAGTTCGGCCTTCGTGGGCAAGGCTGACATAGGTTTCGGCAGCTTTGGGACGGACCCCGGTTGCCCGTATCCGAACACATTGCTAACCTCCTCCACTCGTGACGTGCCGGCCCCACCCGGTGCGCCGAGCCCGGAGCTTCTCGAACGCGTTGAGAAGAGGGCCGGCGCCATCCGTGTTGCTCGTGATCCTCGCGGCGCTGCTGGCGGCCTCCCAGGCCTCCGCGGACCAGTCTCCGGCGATCGCCGCCAAGCAGGCCGAGGCCCAGCAGGTCATCGCCGAGATCAACCAACTCAACGTGAGCCTCGACCGCTCGAACGAGCTCGTCAACCTCGCGAACCTGAAGCTCGCGCACGTGAAGCACGACATCGCGGTCAACCGCCGCGAGCTCTCGGTCGCGAAGCGGAATCTGGCCCGCAGCCGCACCTCGATCGCGAAGCGTCTCGTCACCCTTTACACAGCCGGTTCGACGTCGACCCTCGAGGTGATCCTGGGCGGCCACACGCTTGGCGAGATCCTCAACCGCATCGATACCGCCAACCGCGTCTCTACCGTGGACGCTCAGGTGGCAAACCAGGTGCAGCGGTTCCAGGCATCGGTGCTCCGCGCCCGCACGGCGCTCGCGAACGAGCAGGTGCAGGTCCAGCAGCTTGTCGCCCAGCGTGCGGCGCAACGGCGGGCGATCGAGGTGCGGCTCGGTGAGCGCCATTCGCTCCTGACCTCGCTGAACGGGGAGGTCGCGCGCCTGGTCGCCGCCCAGCAGGCCGCCCAGCAGGCCGCGCAGCTGAGGGCCGCCCGCGCCGCGCAGCTGCGGGTCGCCGACGTTCAGACGCAGGCGACTCAGGTGTACGCCGACACCGCGGTCGGCGCGACGGCGGCGACGCCCGAGGGCGCAACCGTGATCCCGCCGTCGCAGTACTCAGGCGTCGTCGGCGTCGCGATGTCCGAGATCGGCACCCCGTACCAGTGGGCGGGCGCTTCGCCGGGCGGGTTCGACTGCTCCGGTCTCGTGATGTACGCCTACTCGCAGATGGGTGTCTCGCTGCCGCACTCCTCGTACGCCATGTGGAGCGACGGTGTATCGGTGCCCAGGGACCAGCTGCAGCCGGGCGACATCGTCTTCTTCGACGGCCTGGGGCATGTCGGCATCTACATCGGCGGCGGTGAGTTCGTTCACGCCCCGCACACCGGCACCGTGGTGCAGGTCTCGAGCCTCGACTCGGGCTCCTACGCTTCGGGCTACGTCGGCGCACGGCGCGTCACGTAACGCCGATGAATCGGCGGCCGCACCGGAGTCTCTAGAGGGGAGCTCGTTCCTTTCGCGCGAAGGAGGTGGTTTCCGTCTCGCGAAAAGATGAGACCCTCCCTACACTTTCTCCTGCACATGCGGACAACCTGGAACGGATCGATCTCCTTCGGCCTCGTGAACATCCCGGTCGGGCTCGCGCCTGCGACCGCGTCGTCGGCGCGCCAGTCGGATGTCCAGTTCAAGTTGCTTCACCGCACCTGCTTGACCCCGATCAAGCAGAAGCGCTGGTGCCCGTTCCACGACGTCGAGCTCTCGGCCGACGAGATCGTGCGCGGCTGGGAGGCGGCGAAAGGGCAGTACGTGCCGGTCGAGGACGCCGAGCTCGAGGCGCTCGAGAGCTACGACACGTCGCGAGCGATCGAGATCAAGCAGTTCGTCCCGGCGGGCGAGGTCGACCCGATCTACTTCGACCGCACCTATTACCTCGTCCCGGCGGCCACCGAGGCGCAGCGGCGTCCGTACGCGCTGCTCATCGAGGCGTTGAGGGACTCGGGAGTCGTGGGGCTCGGATCGTTCGTACTCGCGGGCAAGGAGAAGCTCTGCCTCATCCGGCCCAAGGGTCACGCGCTCGCGCTCGAGACGCTGTTCCTGGCCGAGGACGTGCGCAGCCAGGAGGAGATAGACGAGCCCGTCGAGGCGACCGGGGTGAAGAAGGAGGAGCTCGCGCTCGCCCAGCAGATCATCGCGGGCCTCGCCGGCGACTTCGACCCGGCCTCGCTTCACAGCGACTACCGCGCGAAGCTGCGCGAGCTGCTCGAGGCGAAGCTCGACGGTGTCGAGCTCGCTCCTCCCCCGGAGCAGGAGAGGGAAGTCGCGCCGGTCGTGGACCTGATGGAGGCGCTCCGCGCGTCGGTCGCCGCGTCGCAGACCGAGCCTGCGAAGAAGCCCGCACGCAAGCGCGCGGCTGCCGGCAAGTAGCGCTCGCCGAAGCTAGTGCTTCGGTGGGAGCGCGTCGATCGCGCTCAGATGCGCCTGGAAGAGCGTCTTGTCGATCTTGCCCTGGTAGATCGGGACATGTTCCTCGATGCAGATCCTGATCACCTCGGTGCGGTCGAGGCCGACCTCCTTCGAGAGTTCCTCGGGCGTCAGATGATTGGCCATGTCGCTCCTTCCTCGGGGGCAAAAAGAAACCCGCCGCGCTCTTGGCGCCGACGGGCTGGTTTCACCGTAAGTCTTCTCGAGACAGGCATGGCTCAGCGGCCCTGCCTTGTCGTGAGCCTGCTCATACGTCAACGATAGTCCATCGGGCGGCGGTGCGGCAAGAAACTGCGGCGCCCGGGTACCATTCGCGACCGACCGGGGTGTGGCGCAGCCTGGTAGCGCGCTCCGTTCGGGTCGGAGAGGCCCCCAGTTCAAATCTGGGCACCCCGATAGGCGTCTGGGGATGTGCGTTCAGCGCATCCCCAGACGTATCCTCGTTGCGTGCTGCGCGCGGTCGTCTTCGACGTCGACTTCACCCTCGCACGGCCGGGGCCGGACCTCGGACCGGACGGATACCGGGCGCTCGGGCTCCGATACGGGCTCGACCTCGAGCCTTCCCGGTACGACGAGGCGCGCGCGGCTGCGTTCTCGGAGGTGAAGCGGCATCCGGAGTTGGATCACGACGAGGAGATCTGGGTGCTCTTCACCGAGCGGATCATCCTGGGGATGGGCGGCCGGGGCGACACCTATGCGGCAGCGGTGGAGATGGAGCGGCGCTGGGCGCATTCGGTTCATTTCGAGCTGTACGACGATGCGCTGCCGGCGTTGGCGGCGATGCGGGAACATGGGCTGAAGGTCGGGCTGCTCTCGAACTCGTCGCGGAACCTGGAGGAGTTCGTCGTTCACCACGGGTTGACGGCCGACGCCGTCCTCACCTCGGGAGCGCACGGGAAGACGAAGCCGCACGAGTCGATCTTCCTGGCGCTGCTCGAGCGTCTCGAGGTGGCACCGGCCGAGGCGGTCATGGTCGGGCGACACGCTCCGCGAGGACGTTGAAGGCGCGCTCGCCGTAGGAATGCAGGCCGTTCTCATCGACCGTGACGGGCGGCATCCCGAGGTCGAGGGCCGGCTCGAGGACCTCAGCGGCCTCGCCTCGGCCCTCGGGCTTGCGTAGATTTCGGGCGTGGCCCGGCCGAACCTCTTCTCGCCCGAGTTCGATCACTCCTCCGAGCGGGAGGGGTACGGGTGGCAGGGCGCTCGGGTCGGCGTCGCCGCTGGGGCGCAGCAGATCGGCGGCTGTGTGTACGAGCTCGCCGAGGGCGAGCGCACCTATCCGTATCACTTCCACAACGGGATGGAGGAGTGGCTCGTGGTGCTGTCGGGATCACCGACTCTGCGCGTCCCCGACGGCGAGCGCGTGCTTCGTCCGGGCGACGTCGTCTGCTTCCCGGTCGGCCCCGACGGCGGGCACCAGGTGACCGGCCCCGGGTCGGTGCTGATTCTGTCGGCGTCGCGCGTGCCGGAGTCGATCGAGTACCCCGACAGCGGCAAGGTCGGCGTGGGGCCGCCGGGGAAGATCTTCAGGATGGCCGACGCGACCGACTACTGGGAGGGCGAATGAGCGTCCAACCGGAGGTTGGCAAATGAGGGACGGCGATGTGAACCTCTTCGATTCTCCACGAGCCTCCGACGAGGGCGACCCCCCCGGGTACGAGGTGCCGTACGCCAGGCTCGGGCCGCTGCTCGGGGCCTCCGCCCTCGGCATGACCGTCTACGAGCTGAACGAGGGCAACAGCATCTGCCCCTACCACTACGAGTACCCGGACGAGGAGTGGCTCATCGTCCTCGAGGGCACACCGACCTTGCGAGACCCCGAAGGGGAGCACGACCTCGCCCGGGGCGACGTCGTCTGCTTCCCGACCGGGCCCACCGGTGCACACAAGGTCACCAACCGCAAGCCCGGCCGCGCCCTCGTCGCGATGCTCTCGACGCGGGCCGAGACCTCCGTCGCCGTCTACCCCGACAGCGACAAGGTCGGCGTATTCACGGGCGACATGAAGCTGCTCCTCCCAAGATCCGCCGCGGTCGACTACTGGGACGGCGAACTCTGACCTGTCCCCAGGGGCCACGTCCGGGGACAGTCCCCAGACAACGTCCCTGCAGGCGATGTCCGGGGACAGTCCCCCGACGGCGTCCCTGATGACCATGCCTGGGGACAGTCCCGGGACGCGGCTGTAAGGTCCGGTGACGCGGCTCGGGTGCCGGGCTAGGTTCAGGGCGAATGGCTCGGTTGCCGCGGAACGTTCTTCCTGACTACGGGGTCTTCCATGTGACCGTGCGCGGGGTGGACAGGTGCGTCATCTACCGGGATGCCGAGGACTATCGGTTCTTCATGTCGCTGTTCCGTCGCGTCGTCGCTCGCGAAAAGCTGAGGGTGGAGGCTTTCTGCCTGATGCCGAACCACTTCCATGCGATCGTGGAAGGCGATCGCGACGCGCTTTCTCGTGCGATGAAGCGCCTCAACGGGATCTACGCGCAGGAGTTCAACGCTCGGCACGGTCGCGTCGGACACCTGTTCCAGGAGCGATTCCACGCCAAGCTGGTCGGGGACGACGAGTACCTGACGAACGCGTGCGAGTACGTCTGGGCGAACCCGGTCCGCGCAGGTCTCTGCGCCGAGGCGCATCACTGGCCGTGGAGCGGCCGGATCCTACGCCCGCGCGTGAACCGGGGACAGAGCCGGAGCCCAGGAGCAGATCGGCGACATCTCGCCACTCGAGCCGTTCAGCCGGCGGTAGCCGAGGGCGTGCTCGGCCTGCATCATCTTGTGGATCTGCGTCGTGCCCTCGTAGATGATCGGGGCCCGCGCGTTGCGGAAGTACCGCTCGATCCCGAACTCGGCGCTGTAGCCGTACGAACCGAACACCTGGATCGCCAGGTGCGCCGCCTCGAACGCCGACTCGGTCGCATGCCACTTCGCAAGCGACGTCTCGCGCGTCGAGCGCTTCCCCTCGTTCTTCATCCACGCCGCCTGCATCACGAGCAGCTTCGAGGTCTCGTACCCGAGCACCATCGTCGCGATCATGTCCTGGACGAACTGGTAGCGCCCGATCTCGCTGCCGAACGTCTCCCGCTCGCGCGCATACGCGGCCGACCGCTCCAGGCACGCGCGGACGACACCGCACGCGCCCGCCGCCACCGTGAACCGCCCGTGGTCGAGCGAGTGCATCGCGATCTCGAACCCCTGACCCTCCTCGCCGATCCGGTTCTCCGCCGGCACCTCGACGTTCTGGAAGAAGAGCTCGCCCGTCGAGCCCGCCCAGATCCCGAGCTTGTGCTCGGTGTCGCTCGAGGTGAACCCCCGCATCCCCTTCTCGAGCACGAACGCCGTGATCCCTCGATGCCCTGCGCCGGGATCGGTCTTCGCAAAGACGAGCGCGTGGTCTGCGACCGTCGCGTACGAGATCCAGTTCTTCTGCCCGTTCAGGACGTAGACGTCGCCTTCGCGCCGTGCGGTCGAGCGCATCGCGGCAACGTCCGACCCGGCGCCCGGCTCGGTCAACCCGAAGCATGCGAGCTTTTCCCCGCGCGCCTGCGGCACGAGCCACCGTTGCTTCTGCTCCTCCGTCCCGTACCGGAGCAGCGACAACGAGTTCAACCCCACGTGGACCGAGATCAACGTGCGGAACGCCGCCTCGCCGCGCTCGATCTCTTCGCAGGCGAGCGCCTCGGCGACGAAGTCGAGACCCGCGCCCCCGTACTCCTCGGGGATGACGATCCCGAGGATCCCGAGCTCGGCCATCCCCTCGATCAGGGACATGTCCAGACGGTGGGCGATGTCGTTCTCGACCGCGACGGGGAGGATGCGATCCTCGACGAACGAGCGTACCGTGTCCTGCAACAAGCGCTGCTCGCCGGTGAGCTCGAAGTCCATGTCCCTAGCCTAGTTCGTTGGGAACCCCCTCCTACGCCTCCGCCGCTGACTGAGATCGTTGCGCCGATAAGATTCGCCGCGACTTGAGCGCGCGCGCCTCCACGCCCGGTGCCCGCGTCCGCCGCACTGCCCCAGCGGTCCGAGACGGGCACGTCCGCCTTGCCGCCCTCATAGCGGGGGTTGTCGCTGCGCTGCTCGTGATCGGGCTCGTGTTCTCGGGCTCCCCCGGCACGCTCGCACCAGGCACCAGGGTGGGCGGCGTCGACGTGGGTGGGATGACCCCGAAGGCCGCGGTCGCGATGCTCGAGGCCCGCAGCGCCGCGGTCGGGCGCGTGCCCGTGACCTTCGTCGCAGGGACCCACCGATTCAGGATCCGCCCAGACGAGCTGAGCGTGACTCCGGAGTGGACGCAAGCGGTAGCGAAGGCCCAGGGGCAGGGCGCAGGCATGGACGTGATCCGCGGCTTCCGCCGGCTCGCGCTCCGGCTCTTCCCGGCCGACGTCACACCGAAGGTCAGCTCGTACGGGGCGGCGGTCGACTACGAGCTCGGCGTGATCGCAGCCAAGGTCGATCGTCCGTATCAGGCTGCGCGCCTCGTTCGGAGGGGTCTGCACATCAGCGTGATCCCCGGCCAGGCGGGAGAGCGGCTCGACCGTGGCGCGGCGGCGAAGATCGTGATCGCGTCCCTTGCAGCCCTCGAGCGTGGCGAGCCGGTCGAGCTTCCGACGTCGGTTGAGCCGCCGGCCGTAACCGGCCCTGACCTGAACGGCGCCAAGGCAGTCGCCGAGAAGGCACTCTCCGCACCGGTGACCGCCGTCGTCGCGGGACAGAGGTTGCAGGTCTCGGCGGAGCAGCTCGGCCGGATGCTGCAGCTCCCGACCACGAAGGGCGCTCAGCCGGTGCTCGGCGGCAACGCGGCCGACGCATTCTTCGCGCGCGTCTCCAAGAGGATCGGGCGCCCCGCTCACGGAGCGACGTTCGAGGCCTCCGGCGACACCGTGGGCATCGTCCCCGCGCAGTCCGGGGTCGCTCTCGACGTTCCCCGTTCGGCGGCTGCTCTCCTCGCCGCCGCTGCTTCGTCCGGTGCACGAACAGCTCACCTCGTCGTGAGCACCGTGACCGTCGGGCGCACCACGGCCGCCGCCCACGCAATGGGGATCACCGGAGTCGTCGGGTCCTACGAGACCTTCTACGGCGGCGACCCGAACCGGATCCACAACGTCCAGCTCGTCGCGCACCTCGTCGACGGCAAGCTGATCGCCCCCGGCGCGACGTTCTCCTTCAACCAGGCGACCGGCGAGCGCAGCGCGTCGAAGGGGTTCCTCGAGGCGCCTGTGATCATCAACGGTGAGCTTCAGACGGGCCTCGGCGGTGGCGTCTGCCAGGTCTCGACGACCGTGTTCAACGCCGCGTACGAGGCAGGGCTTCCGATCACGGCCCGAACGAACCATGCTCTCTACATCTCGCACTACCCGCTCGGGCGCGACGCGACCGTCAACTACCCGGACGTCGACCTCAAGTTCGTCAACGACACGCCTCACTGGCTCCTCCTTCGGACGTTCGTCGGCTCGTCGTCGCTCGTCGTCACGCTGTACGGCGCGCCGCAGCACCGGCGCGTCGTGAGCGAGGCCGCGCCGCTCACGCTCGTCTCGCCCCCGCCGGTGGAGAAGAAGCTCGACCCGTCGCTCGCCCCCGGGACGAGCGAGGTGCAGGACCCTGGTGAGTCGGCCTACTCGACGTCGGTTCACCGCCTCGTCTACGCGCCCAACGGGAAGCTCCTCTCCGACGCCACCTGGCTCTCGAACTACGTCGCCTTGCCCGAGATCCTGCTCGTCGGGCCGAAGCCGAAGCCGAAGCCGAAGCCGAAGGTCAAGCCGAAGCCGATTCCCACGACTACGACGCCGGCGACCCAGAGCTCCCGGGCACTGCAATAGAGGCCGCGAGCCAGTCCGGGATTCGCGTCGGCCGCAGCGTCTCGGCATCGACGGTTGCATGGGCTGTCCAGCCGGTGGCGATCACCTCGCCGGAACGCTCGATCGCGTACTCGAACCGGAAGCGCGCGCCGCGGACGTCGAGGCAGCGCGTGTGGATGAGCAGCCGGTCGTCGAAGACGGCCGGTGCGATGAAGCGCGCGTGGGACTCGAGCACGAACGACTCGATGCCGAGATCGCGCAGCCGCTGGTAGCCGCCCGCGAACCGCTCGAGGAACTCCACACGCGCCACCTCGAACCAGACGAAGTAGTTCGAGTTGTGCACGACGCCCTGCGCATCGGTCTCGGCGAAGCGCACGCGGATCTCAGCGGCGAAGTCGTACCCCTCCATCGCCGGAACTCTCTCAGACCGTGAGCGCGAGCTGGGCGTGGTCGGCCAGGCCCGACACGCCGACGCCGACGAGGCGGAGCGGCCCGGGCCGGTCGCGCAGGGCCCGGTCGAGCAGCGAGCAGGCGAGCTCGCCGATGCGCTCTGCTTCGTCGGTGCCTGCGCCGAGCGAGGTCGAGCGCGTCCGGATCGCGAAGTCGGGATAGCGGAGCTTGGTCGTGACCGTCCTCGCGGTCTGGCCCACGTTCGCTCAGGTGGCGAGCGAGCCCGCCCGCCATCCGGCGCAGCTCGTCGTGGAGCCGCTCGACCTCGCCGACGTCGCGCTCGAATGTCTCTTCGCTCGAGATCGAGATGCGCTCGGTCGAGACCTCCAGCCGCCTCGGGTCGATGCCGCGCGCGCGGTCGCGCACGAGCAGCCCGACCTTGCCCGGGAGCACTCGCCGAAGCTCGTCGTCCTCCAGCGCAGCGAGCCCGCCGATCGTCTCGATCCCGGCCGCGGCGAGCCGCTCGGCTGCACGCGGGCCGACTCCGGGCAGGACCCGCGTCGGGAACGGGGCGAGGAACGCGGCCTCCCGGCCCGGACGCACCACCGTGAGCCCACCCGGCTTGCGCCGGTCGGACGCCACCTTCGCCACGACCTTCGACGTCGCGACGCCCAGCGAGCACGAGAGACGCGTCCTGGCACGGACGACCGCCCTGACCGCTTCCGCGAGCGCCCTGGCGTCGTCGAAGGCCGGCGCGAGCTCTCCCAGGTCGAGGTAGCCCTCGTCGATGCCCGCCTGCTCGACGGTCGGCACGATCTCGCGCACGATCGACCAGACCTCGCGGGAGTGCTCGCGGTACAGCGAACCGCGCGGGCGCACGAAGACCGCGTGGGGACAGCGGCGAAGCGCCTCGGCGCACGACATTGCCGACACGATCCCGAACCGCCGCGCGACATAGTTCGCGGTCGCAACGACGCCGCGGCCGTGCGGGTCGCCTCCGACGACGAGCGGCACGGTCCGCAGCTCCGGCCGCTCGAGCTCTTCGACGGCGGCGAAGAACGCGTCGAGGTCGAGATGGGCGACGATCGGCACGCCGACGAGGGTAGACCTCGAGGCGGCGGGTCAGACCTCGTCGCGGCGGCTCACCGCGACGGAGCGCACGTAGCCGTCGATAGCACGCCCGTACGAGCTCGGGGTCGCGCCGCGCCTGGCGAGCTTGGACACGAGGGCGGCGGCCTGGGCGCGCTCCGCCTCGGTCAGGTCGACCTTCACGCCGTCCTTGCCGAGCTCGAAGCTGCCGATCCTGTCGTTGAACACGCCGATCACCGCCGCGCCGGTCCCCACCAGGAGCAGGACGAGCGCGAGAAGCTCGCTTCGCCGTGACGGAGAGGCGCCGCGGGTGGTCTTCACGACCGTCGTGACCTTGTGCGTCGGCCGCGTCGAGGCGTTCGCGTCGACCGTCGTCACCGCTCGGGCGATCACCGCGCCGCCTCCGGTGGGCGGGAGCCAGACCCGCCAGATCCCGACCCAGAGGAGCACCACGGCGAGAGGGATCAGGACGATCGGGACGAGATGGGCCCCGGTCCAGGTGGCGATTCGGGCCATGTCCGCGCAACTCTAACGCGATTTGGACATATGTCAACGTACCGGACGTGACGTCTCGCGTAGAGTTCACGCAATGGCCACCAACAAGTCAGTGTTCTCCCAGCTTCAGTCGGTCGGCGAGGACGCGCTCGAGCGGATCGCCAAGAGCCCGGCGACGCGCTCGGCTCTGAGCAGCGCGATCCAGCTCAAGGACCGGGCCGGCAAGACGATCGCCGGTGTCGAGGGCCTCGAGTCAAGGCTTGCTGCGATCGAGAAGCGGCTGTCCGCCCTCGAAGGGAAGGCGAAGCCCGCGACGACACGGGCCCGGTCGACCACCGCGAAGACCGCGTCGAAGCCCGCCGCGTCGAAGTCGACGACCGCGAAGCCGCGCTCCTCGGCGAGCAAGCCGAAGAGCTAGCCCGGCGCTCGGAGCCGCAGCGCGCCCGGCACGATCTCGAAGCGCGCCGGCGTCGAGCCCGCGACCTCGCCGTCGAGCTCGAGCGGAATGGGGTCGACGGCGTCCACGGTGACGTGGCTCGAGCGGACCACCTCGACCTTTCGGTGGCCGACGTGGCCGCCCTTGTAGAGCTTCGGCGAAGTGGTCACGAAGTCGAGCTTGCCGACGTCGCCGATCAACACGATGTCGAACTCCCCGTCTGCGGGGTCAGCGTCGGGCGCCAGCTTCATCCCGCCTCCGTGCCAGCGCCCGTTGGCGACGATCACGTCGTGCATCGGCCCGCGGCGGTGGCCTCCCTCATAGGACACGGTCACATCGGTGTTCTCCCACGCCACGAACTCGCGGACGAGCGAGTAGTAGAAAATGGCACGCCCGCCGAGCGCCTTCGAGCCCGCGTTCGCCCGCGCTGCGACTGCGCCGCTCATGCCCGCCGAGCCGACGTTTGCGAACACGCGCGTCGCCTCCGTCCCGTCCGGCGCCACGAACGAGGCACGGCCGAGGTCGACGTCACGAGGGACGCCGTCGATCGCCACGCGGACCGCGTCATCGAAGCGAGTGGGGATGTCGTGCGTGCGCCCGAAGTCCTGCCCCGTCCCGTTCGGGAGGACGGCGATCTCGGCGCCTGTGCCGACGATGCCGTTCACGACCTCGTTGAGCGTCCCGTCGCCGCCGACGACGACGATCAGCTTCCCCTCGGCCGCCGCGTCTCGGGCGAGATCGGTGAGATGACCTGGTCGCTCCGACAGGAGCTCCCCGCCGTCGAGCCCGAGCTCCTTCGCCCGCGCGCGAAGCTTCGGCCAGCGCTTTGCAGTCGCGCCGTTCGCGCTCGCCGGGTTGACGAGAAAGACGACTGCCTTTTCGCTCACGCGAAAAGGCTAGTCGGCGATTGCGACGTCCAGAGCCAGCTTGGTCATCCGGTCGACGGCGGCGCGCAGCTCTTCATCGCTCACGCGCGCGAAGGAGCCGTCGATGATCATGTCGCTGACCGTGAGCAGGCAGGCTGCTTCGACGCCCTTGAGCGCGGCGACGGTGAACAGGGCAGCGGCCTCCATCTCGACGCCGAGCACGCCGCGGGCCGACCAGCGGCCGTACTGGCCGGGATCGGGGTTGTAGAAGAGGTCGCTGGAGACAATCGGGCCGACGAGGACCTCCGTGTCGCTGTGCTTCGCGACGTGCACTGCTTCGTGGAGCAGCGACCAGGACGCGGTCGGGCAGTGGGGCTCGTTGCCGACCAGGTGCATCGCGGTCGAGTCTGCCGGAACCGCCGAGAGCGCCACGATCAGGTCGCCGAGCGCGCCGTTCGGATCCAGCCCGCCGCACGTGCCGACGCGTATGAGCTTCTTGCACCCGAGCTGGATCAGCTCCTCGAAGACGATGGTCGCCCCGGGGCACCCCATCCCGGTGCCCTGAACCGAGATCGGCTTCCCCTTCCATGTGCCGGTGAAGCCGAGCAGGCCGCGCTCGGCGTTCCGCTGGACGGAGTCGTCGAAGTAGGTCTCCGCGATGTATTTCGCCCGCAGCGGGTCGCCGGGGAGCAGGACGGCTTCCGCATATTCGCCGGGCTCGGCTCGGATATGAATGGGCATAGATGCGGAAGCCTAGAGTTTCTCCGGCATGCCCGAGAAACTCAGTGAGCCGACCCTCGAGGAGGTGCTCGAGTTCTGCACGCGCGATCCGGTCGAGCGCGTCTTCCTCGAGGACGTCGCCCGCCGCGGCTTCGGGCGCTTCGTCGGCGTGCCGGGCAACCGATCGCTCGCCGCGCTCTGCCACCTCGGCGCGAACCTCGTACCCTCGGGTGAGGGCTGCGAGGCGTTTGCCGACGTCGCCGTCGCGTCCGCGTCGAAGATGATCATCGGGAACGAGCAGGCGGTCGGAGAGCTCTGGGCGGCGGCGGGTCACCGGATGGAACGGCCGCGCGCGGACCGGCCGGGGCAGCCGGTCTACGCGATCACGATGCCACCCGAGCCTGGCGGTACGGGGCTTCGTGCCGCCACACTCGACGACCTCGAGACGCTCGTCCCGATCTGCGCCGCGGCACACGAGGTCGAACTGGGCGTCGCTCCGCTCGAGAGGGACGCCGAGGGCTTCCGCTGGCGCACGCGCGCGCAGATCGCCGACGGCCGGTCTTGGCTCTGGGTCGAGGACGACGTCGTCGTCTTCAAGGCAGAGGCCTCGGCATGGACGCCGTCTGCGGTGCAGGTGCAGCAGGTCTGGGTCGACCCGCAGGTTCGCGGTCGCGGCTACGGCGCGCGAGGGATGCGCGACCTCTGCCGACTGCTGCTGGCCACGACGCCTGTCGTCACGCTGTTCGTCCGGACGGAGAACGCCCCGGCCATCGCGCTGTACGAGTCGATCGGAATGGACCTCGTCGGCCGCTACCGCTCGCTGCTCTTCTAGTGCGCCGCGCGATCCTGGCCCGGCACGCCGAGAGCGTGTTCAACGCTCGCGGCGTCGTGAACGGCGACCCCCGGGTCCCGGGCCCGCTCACGCCGACCGGGGTCGAGCAGGCCCGCTCACTGGGCGTCGAACTCGTCGAAACGCCGATCGACATGTGCGTCACGACCGAGTTCGAGCGGGTGATTCAGACCGCCGACGAAGCCCTCCGCGGGCGGGACGTGCCGCGACTGGTCGTCCCCGGCCTCGACGATCCGCGTCTCGGCCCCTTCGAGGGCGCGACACTCCACGACTACCGGGAGTGGGCGAGGGGGGCTTCGTCGTCCGACACCCCCGGCGGCGACGGCGAGAGCCGCTTACAGCTCATCAGCCGTTACGCCCGGGCCTACGGAGAGCTGCTCGAGCGTCCGGAAGACACGATCCTCGTCGTCGCCCACTCGCTGCCGATCGCCTACGTGCTCGCAGTGCTGGACGGCAACGAGCCGGTCTCGCGCGTCCCGATCGTCGCGAACGCGACCGCTTACCGGCTGGGCGCACCCGAGTTGGAGGCCGCCGTCGGCGCGTTCGAGCGCTGGCTCGCGGCCCCCACGTTTTGACCACACTCTTGTCATGAGCGCGCTCGAGCGCATCGAGGACCACGTCCGTCGGCACGACCTGATCGAGCCCGAAGGAGCGGTGCTCTGCCTGGTTTCGGGTGGAGCCGACTCGACCTGTCTCCTGCTCGCGCTTCGCGAGCTCGGCTACCGGGCAGAGCGCGCTCCATGTCGATCACGGCCTGCGCGGCGAGGAGTCGGACGAGGATGCCCGCTTCTGCGCCGAGGTCCTCGGCGCCGCGGTCGTCAGCGCCCCGGGTGGCGGGCTCAGCGAGGCGGCCCTGCGCGACCTTCGGTACGCCCAGCGCCCGGAGCGCCTCCGCGCGACCGGTCATACGGCGAGCGACCAGGTCGAGACGATTCTCTACCGCCTCGTCACGAGCGGGAACGCGAAGGGGATCAAGGCCCGCCGCGAGGACGGCGTCGTTCGTCCGCTTCTGCCGCTCTGGCGCGAGGAGACGCTCGTGTTCTGCCGCGAGCGCGGGGTCGAGCCCCGCATCGACTCGTCGAACGGGGAGACGACGCGAGGCCTCATCCGCGATCAGATCCTCCCGCTGCTCGAGCAGATCCATCCCGCGGCCCGCGAGAACATCCTCCGCTCCCTCGAGACCCGGCGGACGATGCCGCCGGCACTCGCCGAGCTGCTCGACGCGCCGACAGCCTCTCGCCGCGTCGACCTCGGCGGCGGAGTCCAGGCGGTGCGCGAGCACGACCGGCTCTGGCTCGAGCAGGGGCCGCTCAAGCTCGACGGCGAGGTGCTCTTCGGCGGGTGGCGCATCCGTTCCGAGCTCCCAGGCCTTATCGTTCGCGGGTGGAGGCCCGGCGACCGCCTTGCCGGGCGAGCGAAGAAGATCCAGGACGTGTTCGTCGACGCCAAGATCCCCCGATCGGACCGCGAAGGCTGGCCGCTCGTGGTCCGCGGAGGCGAGGTCGTCGCCGTTCCCGGTATCGTCGAGGCTCCCGGAGTGGAGGCGAGTAGGGAGTGAGCCGTCCAACCGAAGGTTGGCCCTCGAGCAACAGTGAGCTGGAGCGGGCTGTCGGCGAGATCTTGATCGACGCGGACACTCTCCAGACGCGGATCCACGAGCTCGGCGAGGAGATCACGGCCGACTACGCGGGGCGGGAGCTCCTGCTGGTCGGCGTGCTCAAGGGCGCAGTCTTCTTCATGGCCGACCTGATGCGCACGGTCGGGGTGCCCTGCGAGATCGACTTCATGGCGATCTCCTCATATGGCGCCTCGACGGACTCGTCGGGCGTCGTTCGCATCCTCAAGGACCTCGACATCAACATCGAGGGCCGCGACGTCCTCGTGATCGAGGACATCATCGACTCGGGCCTCACGCTCTCCTACCTGATCCGGAACCTCGAGTCGCGCGAGCCCGCCAGCCTCGCCGTCTGCGCGCTGCTGACGAAGCCCGATCGCCGCGAGATCGAGGTCGACGTGCGGTACGTCGGGTTCGAGATCCCGAACAAGTTCGTGATCGGCTACGGCCTCGACTTCGCCGAGCGGTACCGGAACCTCCCGTACGTGGGCGTGCTCCACGACCATCTGATGCCCGAAGGGGTCTGAGCGCGGGTTCCCCGACGAAATCGGTTCCGGTACTCTGAGTGAGGAGTCTCCGTGAGCCGCCTCTTCCGCAGCGCATTCATTCCGCTCCTGGCCATCGTCCTGGTCGTTTGGCTTGCGAGCAACACGCTGATGTCCAAGCCCAAGCACGACGCTCAGGGCATCTCGACCCTCTATCAGCTGCAGCAGGCGATCAAGAAGGGCGACCCGCAGTTCAAGCTCGTCGTGTTCAACCCGGGCAAGCGCGTCGCTGACTGCGACCGAGGCGGACGGGAAGACGACCGTCACCGTCCACTACCCGACCGACCAGTCTGCGACGCAGTTCCAGAACCTGCTCAGCCTGAAGAAGATCAACTTCGACTCGAAGGGCGTCGGCGGGTTCTCGTGGACGTCCGTGATCGCGTCGTTCCTGCCGATCCTGCTCCTGATCGGGTTCTGGATCTTCCTCATGAACCAGATGCAGGGCGGCGGGTCCAAGGTGATGAGCTTCGGGAAGTCCCGCGCGAAGCGGATGGCGCCGGACTCGCCCAAGATCGGCTTCAAGGACGTGGCCGGAGTCGACGAGGCGGTCGAGGAGCTGCAGGAGATCAAGGAGTTCCTCGAGAGCCCCAAGAAGTTCCAGGCGCTCGGCGCTCGCATCCCCAAGGGCGTGCTCCTGTACGGGCCGCCCGGCACCGGCAAGACGCTGCTCGCACGCGCGGTCGCCGGTGAGGCGGGCGTGCCGTTCTTCTCGATCTCCGGCTCGGACTTCGTCGAGATGTTCGTCGGCGTCGGCGCCTCGCGCGTCCGCGACCTGTTCGAGCAGGCGAAGCAGGCGTCGCCGTGCATCGTCTTCATGGACGAGATCGACGCCGTCGGCCGGCACCGCGGCGCGGGCCTCGGCGGCGGCCACGACGAGCGCGAGCAGACGCTGAACCAGCTGCTCGTCGAGATGGACGGCTTCGAGATGAAGGACAACATCATCCTGATCGCCGCGACGAACCGGCCCGACATCCTCGACCCGGCGCTGCTGCGCCCGGGCCGCTTCGACCGCCAGATCGTCGTCGACCGTCCGGACCGGAACGGCCGGCGCAAGATCCTCGAGGTTCACTCGAAGGGCAAGCCGCTCGCGCCGGAGATCGACCTCGACGTGCTCGCGGGCGGGACGCCCGGGTTCACCGGCGCCGACCTCGCCAACCTGGTCAACGAGGCGGCGCTCCTCGCAGCGCGCCACGGCAAGAAGATGATCGACCAGGACGACCTGGAAGAGGGGATCATGCGGGTGATCGCGGGCCCCGAGAAGAAGGCCCGGCTTCTGTCCGAGAAGGAGCAGCGGATCACGGCCTACCACGAGATGGGCCACGCGCTCGTCGGGCACTTCCTCGACCACACCGACCCGGTGCACAAGATCACGATCGTCTCGCGCGGCCAGGCGCTCGGCCTCACGATCTCGCTCCCGACCGAGGACCGCTACATCATGAGCAAGACCGCTCTCGTCCAGACGATCGCGATGACGCTCGGCGGCCGCGCCGCGGAGGACCTGGTCTTCCACGAGGTCACGACCGGCGCCTCGAACGACCTCGAGAAGGTCACCGACATCGCCAAGCGCATGGTCATGCGGTACGGGATGAGCGACAAGCTCGGCCCGCGCGTCCTCGGCCGCAACGGCGACATGCCGTTCCTCGGCCGCGAGATGGGCCACGAGCCGGACTACTCCGAGGAGATCGCGCGCGAGATCGACGACGAGGTGCGGCGGATCATCGAGGAGGGTCACGAACTGGCGCTAACCGTGCTGCGCGAGCACATCGACGACCTCCACAAGATCTCGCAGATCCTGATCGAGCGCGAGACGATCGACAAGGATCAGTTCGTGCGCCTGCTCGACGGCGAGTCAGAGGACGACGTGTTCGAGCCCGCCCCGGAGCCGGAGCCGGAGCCAGAGGCGGGCGCGAAGCCGAAGGCACGCGCACCGCGGCAACCTCGGCCGTTCCCCCTGCCGGGCTCCGCGATGAAGCCCGCCGAGCCTGAAGGCGCTTAAGCCAACTCTCGAGGAGCGCTTCCCGCGTCCATCGGTGATGGGCGTGGTCAACGTCACGCCCGACTCGTTCTCGGACGGCGGCGTGCACCTGTACCCGGCGGCGGCTGTGGCCTCTGCGCTGGGGATGCTGCGAGGAGGGAGCCGCCATCGTCGATGTCGGCGGTGAGTCGACTCGGCCCGGCTCGGACGGCGTTCCTCTCGACCAGGAGCTCGAGCGGGTCGTTCCGGTGCTCGAGGGGCTTGCCGGCCAGCCGGTCTCGATCGACACGGCGAAGGCCGAGGTGGCGCGCCGCGCGGTCGAGCTCGGCGCGGAGATGGTGAACGACGTGACCGCGCTGCGCGGCGACCCCGAGCTCGCCGGCGTCGTGGCGGGCGCGGAGGCCTATCTGTGCCTCATGCACATGCAGGGTGAGCCGCGGACGATGCAGGACGACCCGCGCTACGACGACGTCGTCTCCGACGTGAAGGCGTTTCTCGAGGAGCGGCTCGCCTTTGCCGTGTCGGAGGGGATCCGCGAGGAGCTCGTCTGCCTGGACCCCGGGATCGGGTTCGGGAAGACGATGGAGCACAACCTCGAGCTCGTGCGGCGCCTTCCGGAGCTGGTCGCGATCGGACGGCCGGTGCTCGTCGGCTTCTCACGCAAGAGCGCGCTCGCGCGGATCCTCGGAGATCCGACCGGGACGATCGGGACGACGGACGCGTCGGTGGGTGCGGCGGTGGCTGCGTACGAGCGCGGAGCGGCGATCCTGCGGGTGCACGACGTCCGCGAGCACGTCGAGGCGCTGGCGGTCGCAGAGGCGGTCTACGGGGCGTGAAGGTCGAGCTTCGCGGACTCGATCTCTACGGCTACCACGGCGTTCACCCCGAGGAGCGTGAGCGCGGCCAGCGGTTCCTGTACGACGTCGAGCTCGAGGTCGGCGACCGCGGCGCGGACGACCGGCTCGAGAACGCGGTCGATTACTCGCAGGTTGCGAGAGCGGTGTGCGAGGTCGCCGAGACGCCCTACAACCTGCTCGAGGCGCTCGCGGCGGCGATCGCGGATGTCCTCGAGGAGCGTTTCCGGCCGGAGAGCCTGAAGGTGCGGGTGCGGAAGCCCGACGTGCGTCCGGGTGGGATGGACGTCGAGTTCGCTGCGGTGACGGTCGAACGGTGACGCTCGCCTACGTCGGGCTCGGGGCGAACCTCGGCGACCGCGAGGCGTCTATCCGCCGGGCGGCGGAGCTAATCGGGGCGCGGCGGCTGTCGACGATCATCGAGACCGAGCCCTGGGGCATCACCGACCAGCCCGACTTCCTGAACGCCGTCGCGGAGGTCGAGACCGACGCCGGCGCGCGCGTGCTTCTCGACCGGCTGCTCGAGGTCGAGCGGGAGCTCGGCCGCGTGCGCGATGGAAAGCGGTGGGGGCCGCGGACGATCGACCTCGACCTGCTCCTCTACGGATCGGAGAAGTCCGACCTCCCCGCGCTCCAGCTGCCACACCCGCGCCTCCACGAGCGGCTGTTCGTCCTCGTTCCGCTGGCCGAGCTCGCGCCCGATCTCGTCGTTCCAGGCAAGGAGACCGTGACGGATTTGTTGACCAAGCTACAATCCGCACCATGAGCCACATCGACGAGCTGGACGACTACGAGGCCGAGCTCGAGCTCAGGCTCAAGCGGGAGTACAGCGCGGTCTACTCGCTCTTCCGCTACTGCGTGCTCACCCAGGACGGCACGTATCTCTGCAACAAGCTCGACATGCAGTACGTCCCACAGCCTGCATACCCGTTCTTCGAGCTGAAGATGGAGGACGTGTGGGTGTGGGACAAGAGCCGGCCGACGCGGATGATCCCGCGGGTCGAGCTGTGGACGTCCGGCGACGTCACCGTCGAGGAGCTTCGCGGCGAGGGCGAGGAGCCCCCGTTCACGGCCGAGGAGCTCGAGAAGCGCCTCACCGAGAGGCGCCCTCAGGACGACGACGCCTCGTAGCCCGGGCCGACCGGCCTGATCCATGCTGCTCGCGATCGACGTCGGCAACACGCAGACCGTCTTCGGTCTGTTCGACGGCGACCGGCTGAGCGAGCAGTTTCGGGTCGCGACCGAGCCTCGGCACACCGCCGACGAGCTCGCGGTGCTGCTGCGGGCGTTCGTGAACCTCGAGTCGCTCGACGGGATCGTCCTGTCGTCGACGGTGCCGGTGCTCGTGCGCGAGTACGAGGGCTTTGCCGAGCGCTGGGCCGGCTGCGATCTGCTCGTGCTCGGGCCGGGTGTCTCCACGGGCGTGCCGATCCGCTACGACGACCCCCGCGAGGTCGGGCCCGACCGGATCGCGAACGCGGTCGGGGCCCGCGAGCGGCACGGTACGCCGGTGATCGTGGTCGACTTCGGGACGTCGACCAACTTCGACATCGTCTCGGCGTCGGGCGAGTACCTCGGTGGCGTCCTCGCGCCAGGCATCGAGGTCTCGATGGACGCGCTGTTCTCTCGGGCGGCGCGGCTGCTCAAGGTGCCGTTCGAGGCTCCGCCGCACGTGATCGGCAAGACGACCACCCAGGGGCTGCAATCAGGGCTCGTCTACGGCTTCGCCGGCCAGGTCGACGGGATCGTCGACCGCATCCGTGACGAGCTCGATGCCCCGGCTGCCGTGGTGGTCGCAACCGGCGGGCTCGCATCGCTGATCGCGCCGCACACCCGCACGATCGGCTCGATCGACCCCGAGCTGACGTTGCAGGGCCTGCGCCTCGTCTGGGACCGCAACCGCAGCTAGGGCGGCGGCGGTGGGCCCACGTCCGATCGCGATACTGGCCGCGTGTCCAGTGCGCGCGCAATCGAGGTCGAGGGTCTCCGCAAGCGGTTCGGGTCGGTCGAGGCGCTTTGCGGCGTGTCGTTCGGCGCCGAGACGGGGACCGTGCTCGGGCTGCTCGGGCCGAACGGCGCCGGCAAGACGACCGCGGTCCGGATCCTGACGACGCTGCTGCGGCCGGACGGCGGCCAGGCGTGGGTCGCGGGGATCGACGTCCTGCGCGAGCCGGGGCGCGTCCGCGCGGAGATCGGCCTCGCGGGCCAGTACGCCGCGGTGGACGAGAACCTGACCGGCCACGAGAACCTCGAGATGGTCGGCCGGCTGTACCACATGCCCCGCCGGGACTCGAGGGAGCGCGCCACCGAGCTGCTCGAGGAGTTCGGCCTCAGCGACGCCGGCGGCCGGCTCGTCCGCACCTATTCCGGCGGCATGCGCCGCCGGCTCGACCTGGCGGCCGCGCTCGTCGCGCGCCCGCCGATCCTGTTCCTCGACGAGCCGACGACGGGTCTCGACATCCGCAGCCGCCTGACCCTGTGGGAGTCGATCGAAGCGCTGGTCGCGGCAGGGACGACAGTCCTCCTCACGACGCAGTACCTCGAGGAGGCCGACCGCCTCGCCGGGCGGATCGCCGTGATCAACCACGGCGTCGTCATCGCCGAGGGGACGCCGACAGAGCTCAAGGAGCAGGTGGGAGGCGACCGGCTCGAGGTTCGCGTCACCCGTGGCTCGGACGCCGTAGCGGCCGGCGAGATCCTCGCGAAGATCGCCGGCGCTGCGCCGGCCGTCCTCGACGGCACGGTGTCGGTCCCGATCGCGCGGAGCGGTGCGGTCACAGAGGCCGTCCGCCGGCTCGACGAGGCGGGTATCCAGATCGACGACATCGCGACCCAGCGGCCGACGCTCGACGACGTGTTCCTCGAGCTGACCGGCCAGACGGCGGCCGAGGCGGAGGAGGAGAGCCGGTGAAGGCGCTCGCCTACGAGCTGTCGGACATGTGGGTGCTCGCCGTGAGGAGCGCCAAGCGGATCCCGCGCCAGCCCGACCTGCTGATCGGCTTCACGGTGCAGCCGCTGATGTTCGTGCTGCTCTTCGTCTACGTCTTCGGAGGCGCGATCTCGACGCCTGGGTTCAGCTACGTCGATTTCCTGATCCCCGGGATCATCGTGCAGACGATGGCGTTCGGCGGCTTCGTCACGGCGCTCGGGCTCTCGGAGGACCTGAAGAAGGGGCTGATGGATCGCTTCCGCTCGCTGCCGATGGCGCGCTCGGCCGTTCTCACGGGGCGCACTCTTGCGGACGTCAGCACGAACGTCGTGCAGCTCGTCGTCGTGCTCGGCGTCGGGCTGCTCGTCGGCTTCGACTTCAAGACCGGGTTCGGCGAGGTCGTCGCCGGCATCGCCTTGCTTCTGCTGATCGGCTACTGCTTCTCGTGGGTGTTCGCCTTCGTCGGCCTGGCGGCATCCTCGCCGGAGGCCGCGAACGCGTACGGATTCACCATCCTCTTCCCGCTCACGTTCGTCTCGTCGGCGTTCGTCCCGGTGGCTTCGCTGCCGAGCTGGCTCCAGCCCGTGGCGGAGAACAACCCGTTCACGATCATGGTGAACGCCGTGCGGAGTCTCTTCCTGGGCATCCCAGTCGGGAACGACGTGTGGCTCGCGGTCGTCTGGTCGGTCGGGATCGCGGTCGTGTTCGCGACGCTGGCTATCTGGCGTTACCGAAGCGTCGTCGCGAAATAGGGCGTCAACCGCCGCCGTACGCGGAGATCGGGAGGCTGTCGAGGAGCACCTCGTCGACGGGCGGGATCTCCGCCTCGAGCCGCTCGAGGACATCGACCGCTCCGGGGGCCGCCGCGAGGAGGCGGGTCTCGACCTCGTCGATCGTCGGAAGCATCACGAGCTCCTGCTTGAACGGCTTCGGGAACCGGCCGCGGCCGAGGTACCAGGCATAGAATTTCTTCAGGAAGCCGGTGGCGCGCTGCTCGCCGAGCTCCCGGACGGTCTCGCGGATGAAGAGCAGCAGCTCGGCCGCCACCTCCTCGCGGCTCGGCTCCTCGTCGGTGCCCATGATCTGTGCGAGCGCCCACGGGTTTCCCTGGGCGGCGCGGCCCACCATCACGGCGGAGGCGCCGGTCGTCGCGAGGACGGCCTGGGCGCGGGCGCGCGAGGTGACATCGCCCGAGGCGATGACCGGGACGGCGACGAGCTCGACGAGCTCGGCGGTGAGCGAGTGGTCTGCGGTGCCGGTGTACATCTGCTTCGCCGAGCGTGGATGGAGCGTGAGCGAGGCGGCGCCGGCCTCGACGAGGCGCGGGCCGACGACGAGGCAGTCGCGCGACCCGTTCTGCGTGCCGCGGCGCATCTTCACCGAGACCGGAAGCGCGGTCGCGCCGGCGACCGACCAGACGATTCGGGCCGCATGGTCGGGGTCGTCGAGAAGAGAGGCGCCGGCGCCGGTCTTCGTGACCTTGCGTACCGGGCAGCCGAAGTTGATGTCGACGATGTCCGCGCCGGCGGCCTCGACCATCCGTGCGGCCTCGGCCATCGCGACCGGGTCGGAGCCGAAGATCTGGATTGCGAGCGGGTGCTCGTCGGAGGCGACGCGCAGGTAGCCGAGCGTGCGCTCGTTGCGGTGCTGGATCCCCGCGACCGAGACCATCTCCGAGCAGACGAGCCCCGCGCCGTAGCGTCGGCCCTGCCGGCGGAACGCCTGGACGCTCACGCCAGCCATGGGCGCGAGGACGAGGCGGCCAGGGATCTCGACGGCCCCCAGGAACCAATGCTCGTGCAGATCGACCTGCATGCGCTCCGATGGTAGCCGTGGCCCTTGCGTGAGCCCACCGGCCTCGCTACTATGGCCGCCCTCTCTTCACTGCGCCTTACCGAGGCGCGGTTCGAAGGGGCCCCCAGGGAGGAAGCTTTGAAGGAAGTCATACTCACAGCCGCGGGCTACGAGAAGCTCAGGCAGGAGATCGAGTATCTCCAGACCGAGAAGCGCCGCGAGGTCGCCGAACGGATCCGCGTCGCGCGCGAGTTCGGCGACATCGCCGAGAACGCGGAATACGACGACGCGAAGAACGAGCAGGCGATGCTCGAGCACCGGATCGCACAGCTCGAGGAGCGGCTGCTCTCGGCGCGCGTGATCACCAAGAAGGAGGTCTCGAAGGACTCCGTCTCGGTTGGCTCCACCGTGCGCCTGCGCGACATCGCGGCGAACAAGACCGTCGAGTACCACATCGTCGGCTCGGCCGAGGCGAACCCGTCCGAGAACAAGCTCTCGAACGAGTCTCCGGTCGGCAAGGCGATCATGGGCATGAAGAAGGGCGACACCGTCGAGGTGGCAGCGCCGCGCGGGTCTCTGAAGTTCAAGATCCTCGAGATCAAGGCCGCCTGAGCCCGCCTCGCCGCGACGCGTCCCCAACGGACACGTCCCTTTGACGCACGGCCGGGGACAGTCCCCGGACACGTCCTGCAGGGCCATGGCTGGGGACAGTCCCCAGACGCGTCTCGCGGGGCGGTGTCCGTTTGGGCGTTATCGTCGCCCGGTGCAGATCGTTCCACTGGAGCCGGGGCAGGTAGACGAGGCCAGCGCGATGCTGGCACGGGCGTTCCAGGAAGACCCTGCCTGGGCCTGGGTGCTCCCGGACGCGCAGCGGCGCTCGGCGCTCCTCCCGTGGCTCTTCCGCATGAACTTCGAGGTGACCGAGGCGCAGGTCTGGGCGACCCCCGGCGAGGTCGCCGGCTGCGCGCGCTGGCTTCCGCCCGGCCGGCCCGAGATCCACGTCGGCGCCATGCTGCGCGCGCTCGTCGCGACGCCGCTGCGCGTCCGCGAGGCCACGTCGCGCTTCTTCGCCTACGGTCGCGCCGTCGAGGCGATGCGCGCCGCCGCCGTCCCGGAGTCGCACTGGTACCTGGCGGGGATCGGCGTCGACCCGGCCCGCAGGCGCGCCGGCATCGGCAGCGCGCTGATGCGGCCGGGCCTCGAGGCGTCGGACCGGGAGTCTGTCCCGTGCGCCCTCCTCACGAACAACGAGGAGAACATCGCCTTCTACGAGCTCCACGGCTTCGAGGTGATCCGGAAGGGCCACACGCCCGACGAAGGCCCTCGGGCCTGGATGATGCGCCGGCGCCCGACGCACTAGTCTGCCCCCGTGGACGACCTGCCCAAGCGCTTCCCGGACAGGGACGAGATCGCGGCCGTGCGCGCGGAGGCCGAGCCGCTCGAGAACGGCGGCGAGGCCGAGACCGAGCGCCGGCTCGCCGGCCGCGTCCTCGCCCGTCGCGACATGGGGAAGCTGACGTTCCTCGACCTCGTCGACCGCTCCGGCCGCATCCAGCTTCTCTGCCCGGTCGACCGGACCGGCGAGATCGACGTGCACCTCGGGGACATCGTCGGGGCGATCGGCCGTCCGGCGAAGTCGCGCCGCGGCGAGCCTTCGCTCGCGGTCGACTCGCTCGAGCTGCTCGCAAGGATCAGGGCGCCGCTTCCCGACACCTTCCACGGCCTGACCGACGTGGAGCAGCGCTACCGGCGCCGCTACCTCGACCTCCTCATGAACGAGGAGACCCGCAGCGACTTCATGCTCCGCGCGCGGATGGTCACGGCGATCCGCCGCGCCCTCGACGACGAGGGCTTCATCGAGGTCGAGACCCCGGTTCTCCAGCCGCGTTACGGCGGCGCGTTCGCCCGCCCGTTCGTGACGCACTCGAACGAGCTCGATACCGACCTCTATCTGCGGATCGCTACCGAGCTCTACCTCAAGCGCCTGATCGTCGGCGGCCTCGAGCGCGTGTACGAGCTCGGCAAGGACTTCCGCAACGAGGGCGTCTCCTACAAGCACAACCCCGAGTTCACGATGCTCGAGTGGTACGAGGCCTACGCGAACTACGAGGACACGATGAGCCGGATGGAACGGCTCGTCGCCCGTGTCGCGCGGGAGACGCTCGGGACGACGACCGTGAGCTTCCGCGGCCACGAGATCGACCTCGCCGCCTGGCGCCGGCTGAAGCTCACCGACGCGCTCGGCGAGCACGGGCTCTGGACCCGCGACGAGGGCGAGCTTCGCGCCCGCCTGAACGGACGCGAGGTCGACACGACGCACGACAAGACCTGGGCGCAGCTGATCGACCACGCCCTCTCGCACTTCGTCGAGCCCAATCTGATCGCGCCGACGATCCTCCACGACTACCCCGTCGAGCTCTCGCCGTTCGCGCGACCGGCTGCCGAGGAGGGGATCGTCGAGCGGTTCGAGTACTACGCAGGCGGGATGGAGCTCGGGAACGCCTTCACCGAGATCAACGACTCGGCGGAGCAGGCCGCCCGGTTCGCGATGCAGGCCGACGAGGGAGCAGGGGGCAACGTCGAGGCCGAGCCCGGCGACCCCGACTACGTCGAGGCGCTCTCGTACGGCATGCCGCCCACGGGCGGCCTCGGGATGGGGATCGACCGCCTCGCCATGCTCCTGCTCGGGAAAGAGTCGATCCGCGACGTGATCCTCTTCCCGGCGTTAAGGGCTAAGTGATCGCTTCGAAGGTCTAAGTAATCGGTTCGAGCGGCCGATCATGATCTGTGGAGGAGCGGGCACGCTCCCACGGCCACAGACCTGGGTACCATGGCGTGTGCGCGGAACCAAGGCAATCGGTGGACGCCGCCACCGGCGGCAGGAGGGTTGAGAGGGTGTTCGAACGGTTCACAGAGAGGGCTCGCCAGGTCGTCGTACTCGCACAGGACGAGGCCAGGGCGCTGAAGCACAACTACATCGGCACCGAGCACATCCTGCTCGGCCTGCTGCGCGAGGAGGAGGGCCTCGCGGCGCGGGTGCTCGAATCCCTCGACATCACCGTCGAAGAGGTGCGTGCGCAGGTGGCGCGCATCGTGGGTCAGGGCGACGAGGTCACGAGCGGTCAGATCCCGTTCACGCCTCGCGCCAAGAAGGTTCTCGAGCTGGCGCTCAGAGAGGCGCTCTCGCTCGGTCACAACTACATCGGCACCGAGCACATCCTGCTCGGCCTCGTTCGTGAGAACGAGGGCGTCGCGGCGCGCATCCTGCTCGACTTCGACGCCGACGCCGAGAAGATCCGCAACGAGATCATTCGCATGCTCTCCGGCCCCGGCCGGCGCGGGCAGGCGCAGGGCGGGCCCGCGGGCGAGAAGTCGAAGAGCTCGAAGCTCCTCGACCAGTTCGGCCGCAACCTCACGAAGCTGGCTGCTGAGGGGAAGCTCGACCCGGTGGTTGGAAGGCAGACCGAGATCGAGCGCGTGATGCAGATCCTCTCGCGGCGCACCAAGAACAACCCGGTGCTGATCGGGGAGCCCGGTGTCGGCAAGACCGCCGTCGTCGAGGGCCTCGCCGCGCGCATCAGCTCGAACCAGGTCCCGGACATCCTCAAGAACAAGCAGATCTACACCCTCGATCTCGCCGCTCTGGTAGCAGGGTCGAAGTACCGCGGTGAGTTCGAGGAGCGACTGAAGAAGGTGATGAAGGAGATCACCCAGCGCGGCGACATCATCCTGTTCATCGACGAGCTCCACAACCTCGTCGGCGCGGGTGCCGCCGAGGGCGCGATCGACGCCGCCTCGATCCTGAAGCCGGCGCTCGCCCGCGGGGAGCTCCAGACGATCGGCGCGACGACGCTCGACGAGTACCGCAAGTACCTGGAGCGCGACGCGGCGCTCGAGCGGCGCTTCCAGCAGATCCGCGTCGAGGAGCCGTCGACCGAGGACACCGTGCAGATCCTGCGCGGCCTCCGCGACCGCTACGAGGCGCATCACCGCTGCAAGATCACCGACGACGCGCTCGTGGCTGCGGCGACGCTCGCCGACCGCTACATCCAGGACCGGCAGCTGCCCGACAAGGCGATCGACCTGATCGACGAGGCCGCTTCCCGCATGCGCATCAAGACGATGACGGCTCCGCCGCGCTACCGCGAGCTCGAGGAAGAGATCTCCCGGGTGCGCACCGACAAGGAGGAGGCGATCGAGAACCAGGAGTTCGAGAAGGCCGCCTCCCTGCGCGACAAGGAGCGCAAGCTGACGCAGAAGAAGAAGGAGCTCGAGGAGGAGTGGCGCAACCAGGAGCCCTCCGAGCAGCCCGAGATCGGCGAGGACGAGATTGCCGACATCGTGTCGATGTGGACCGGCATCCCGGTCTTCAAGCTGACCGAGGCCGAGTCGCAGAAGCTCATCCGCATGGAGGAGGAGCTCCACAAGCGCGTCATCGGCCAGGACGCCGCGATCATCGCCGTCTCGAAGGCGATCCGCCGCGCGCGTGCCGGGATCAAGGACCCGAAGCGCCCGACCGGCTCGTTCATCTTCCTCGGCCCCTCGGGTGTCGGGAAGACCGAGCTCGCTCGCACGCTCGCCGAGTTCCTGTTCGGCGACGAGGAGGCCATGATCCAGATCGACATGTCGGAGTACATGGAGAAGCACGCCGTGTCCCGGCTCGTCGGCTCGCCTCCTGGCTATATCGGCTACGACGAGGGCGGCCAGCTCACCGAATCGGTGCGCCGCAAGCCGTACTCCGTCGTCCTCTTCGACGAGATCGAGAAGGCCCACCCCGACGTCTTCAACATCCTGCTCCAGATCCTGGAGGACGGGAAGCTGACCGACTCGCAGGGCCGCAAGGTCGACTTCCGCAACGTGATCGTGATCATGACCTCGAACATCGGGTCGACGTCGATCTCGAAGAACCAGGCGCTCGGGTTCAACCTCTCAGACGAGCAGGGCCTGTCCTACGAGGACATGAAGGGCCGCGTCATGGGCGACCTGAAGAAGGCGTTCCGGCCCGAGCTCCTCAACAGGATCGACGAGATCATCGTCTTCCCGAAGCTCTCGAGGGAGGAGATCCTGCAGATCGTCGACCTGATGCTCAACCGCCTGCGCGTGCAGATGGCCGAGCACGAGGTCACGATCGACCTGTCGCCCGAGGCCAAGGAGATGCTGGTCGAGAAGGGCTACGATCCGGCGATGGGCGCCCGGCCGCTGCGGCGTGCGATCCAGCGCCTGATCGAGGACCCGCTCGCCGACTTCGTCCTCGGCCGCAATCTCGAGCCGGGCTCGACCGTGGTGGTCAAGCGGCGGAACGAGGAAGAGGTCGACATCGAGGTGATCCCGCCGGTCGACGCTCCGGAGCCTGCGAAGGTGGGCGCCGTGGCCGACTCCGACGAGTCCGGCGACGACGACGAATCGGCCGAGTAGCGAGCTCTACCAGCTCGGTGTGTCGACGAATGCGAGCCCGCGAAGCGGGCGTGTCACCTGCTTGACACGCCCGCCGGCGGCGCTCACCACCGCGATCTGGCTACCGCGGACGAAGGCGATGCGGCTCCCGTCGGGCGACCAGGCCGGCGCCGTGCTTTCCGTGCCGCTCGTCACCCGCTCGCGGCCGGTGCCGTTCGCGTTCAGCGTGTAGATCTGGTGCTGGCCGCCCGAGCGCGGGTCGGGGAACACCGCCGCGATCCTCCGGCCGCTCGGCGACCAGGCCGGGTCCATCCCGCCGACCGTCAGCCGCTTGAGTCCCGAGCCGTCGGGCCGGATCGTGTAGAGGCCCGTGCCGGCACCGGAGTTGTTCTTCATCCGCTGGAACACGATCAGCCTCCCGTTCGGTGACCAGCCGGGGTTGAGTGCGCCGACTCCGCTGGCGTTTCGGGTGATGTTCCTCGGTGTCCCGCCTGCCGCGGCGATCGTGTAGAGGTCGAAGGTCCGGCCGCCGTTCGAGCTGCCGCGGAACACGATCGTCTTCCCGTTCGGCGACCACGCCGGCTCGGCGGCGACCGAGGTCCCATGCGTGAGCTGCCGCTGTCCGGCGCCGTTCGCGAGCATCGTCCAGAGCGTGTACGAGAGCCCGTTTCGCGAGACGCGGATGAACGCGATGCGCGTGCCGTCGGGCGACCACGCCGGGTGCATGTCGCTGAACGCGCCGCTCGAGACAAGTGACGACGGGAACCCGATCCGCGCGATCTTCCGGATCCGGTCGAAGTACGCCGGCTTGCCGGTGCACGTCTGGTGTGCAGGGCAGGCAAGACCCTGGACGTAGAGGATCGGCACGGTCTTGGCGGCGCCGGACGCCGACCCGGTGAACGCGGACGCCGTGAGCAGGAGTAGAAGCGGAAGCCTTCGCATGCGTCCATCATGCCGCTCCCCGCTCGAGCCTTACACACCCCTTACCGGGCGCCGAGGGCTCAGGTGTCGGTGGGGGTCTCGGCCCAGCTGCGACCGTCACCGCACAGCCACTCGAGCGCGCGGTGCCGCTCGTAGGCGATCGAGATCACCTCTGCGCTCTGCGCGGGCGAGAGGTCGCGGTATCCGGTGCCGAAGGCCGGGAAGTCGCCACGGAGCGGGGAGGGCAGGAGCCCGCGCTCGTATCCGCGCATCGCGGCGACCGCGACGAGCTGCTCGAGCGAGTCCCAGCTCGTCGGTACCTCGAGCGCGTCGGCGGCGCGGAGCGCCTCGGTGCGGGTGCGCCAGTGCCAGAGCCTGGCGGTCTCGAGGGCATGTTCGATCTCGGGCTTCGCACGGAGCGCACCCGGAGCCGTCGGGGTCGCCAGAAGCCACTCGGGGTCGAAGGGCCGGTCGTACGGCTCGAGCTCGACGAGCCCGAGCGACCAGAGGAGCGTCCCGAGGCCCTCCCCCTGCCAGACGGTCTCGATCACCACCGGGTCGTCCTTGGAGGCTGGAAGCATCGACAACGCCACCCGGAGAGGGTCGGACAGCGCCCGGATGCGCTCGAGCACTTCGCGGCGGCTCCGGAGCTTGGTGCGGCTCACCCATCGAGGCTATCGCCCGCACGGGCTGGAAGGCGCCGGTTCGGAAGGTGCCGTCCACCGCGATACGTACACTTGTTCGCCTCATGGCGAAACCGGCGACGCTCCAGCATGCGTGCACCGAGTGCGGGACGATGTCCGGGCGGTGGCTCGGGCGCTGCCCGGGCTGCGGCGCGTTCGGGACGATGGTCGAGGAGGCTGCGCCCGCGCGCGCGGCCGTGAGCTCGGCCCGGCCGCTGCTCCGGCTCGTCGACGTGCAGGCCGAAGAAGCCGACCGGATCCCGACCGGGGTCGCCGAGCTCGACCGCGTCCTCGGCGGCGGCCTCGTCCCGGCGTCCCTAGTGCTCGTCGGCGGCGAGCCCGGGGTGGGGAAGTCGACGCTGCTCCTCAGCGCGCTCCGGGAGATGAGCCGGTCGAGGAGGGTGCTCCTCGTCACGGGCGAGGAGTCGCCGACGCAGGTCGGGCTGCGAGCCGCTCGGCTGGGCGGCGCGGCAGCGGTCGAGATCCTCGCCGAGACCGAGCTCGACGCGGTCTGCGGCGTGCTCGAGCGGGAGCGTCCGGGAGTCTGCGTCATCGACTCGGTGCAGACGCTCTATTCATCGGAGATCGGCTCCGCGCCCGGATCGGTCGCGCAGGTGCGCGAGGCGGCGGCGCGGATCCTTCGCGTGGCGAAGGAGGCGGGTGTCGCGGTGTTCCTCGTCGGCCACGTGACGAAGGACGGGTCGGTGGCGGGGCCGCGCGTGCTCGAGCATCTGGTCGACTGCGTGCTCCAGTTCGAGGGGGACCGTTACCACGCCCACCGTGTCCTCCGGGCGACGAAGAACCGCTTCGGCTCGACCAACGAGCTCGCGGTGTTCGAGATGACAGCCACCGGCCTCGTCGGCGTGCCCGACCCATCGGCGATCTTCGGGCGCAGCGAGCCCGGCGAGATCGGCGCCGCGGTGACCTGCGTGCTCGAGGGGACCCGCCCGATGCTGATCGAGATCCAGTCCCTCGTTGCGCCGACCGACCTTGCGATGCCGCGGCGCGTCGGGACCGGCGTCGACCCCAAGCGCCTCGCGATGATCGTCGCCGTTCTGTCCCGGCATGCCGGCGTGCCGCTCGGGAGCGCCGACGTCTTCGTCAACGTCGCCGGCGGGGTCCGGATCGACGAGCCCGGAGCCGACCTCGGCATCGCGCTCGCGATCGCCTCGGCCGCGAGAGGAGCGCCCGTCCTGGAGGGGCTGGGCGCGTTCGGCGAGATCGGGCTCACGGGACGCCTTCGCCCGGCCACCCAGGCACCCCGGCGGATCGAGGAATGTCGCAAGCTCGGGCTCGGGTCGGTGCTCGCCCCGGCCGGCACACAAGGTGCGACCCTCGAGGCAGGGTCGCTACGAGAGGCCCTCGGTGCCGCCGTCGCAAATCCTTAGCTACTCGGGTTTTCTACGAATGTGTCGTTTTTGATCCGTATGCAGGGGTTTTCGAAAACCCCTGCAAAAATGCTGCTTTCATGCGGGTTTTGCTAGACTTGGCCGTCTCGCCGGTTGTCATTCGTGACCGCCGGCGCTTTCACGACACGGGAGAGGGAGTCAGCTTGTACAAGGTCGGCGACAAGGTGGTGTACCCGCACCACGGGGCGGGCACCATCGTGAAGCGTGAACAGCAGATGGTGCTGGGAGAGACACGGGAGTACCTCACGATCAAGATCCTTCATAGCGACATGACCGTCAACGTCCCGCTCGACAACGCCGAGCGGGTCGGTCTGCGCAAGGTGATCGACGAGGAGGCCGTGAAGAAGGTCGTCAAGTACCTCACGAGCGGCGGCACCGAGATGCCGAAGAACTGGAACCGGCGCTTCAAGCACAACAGGGACAAGATGAAGACCGGCGACATCTTCGAGCTCGCGGAGGTCGTTCGGAACCTGTCGCTGCGCGACGGCGAGAAGGGACTCTCGACCGGCGAGAAGCAGATGTACGTGAAGGCGAAGAAGATCCTCGCGTCGGAGCTCATGTACGCGAAGAACCTGACCGAGGACGACGCCGTCACCTGGCTCGAGGGCGTGCTCACCGAGAGCGCAGGCCCGAAGCGGGCCACGGCCGCCCGGCCGGCAGCGAAGGCGACGCCGAAGACGCCAGCAGCGGCATAGCCGTAGGCTCCGACGGAGGCGAGTCGTAACAGTGTGAGCGTTTGGGCCGTTCTCGTCGCGGGTGGGCGGGGAGAGCGGCTCGGGGATGAGCGGCCGAAGGCGTTTGCGCGCCTCGGCGCTCTCCCCTTGCTCGCCGAGCCGCTGCGCCGGCTCGACGAGAGCGAATGGATCGACGGGATCGTGGTCGTGGCCCCTCCCGAGTGGGAGGAGCCCGCGATCCTCGTCGCCGAGGAGATCGGCGCGTCGAAGGTGGCCGCCTGCGTCACGGGCGGGGCGACCCGGTCCGCGTCGGTGCGGATCGGTCTCGCGGAGGTCCCTGGTGATGCCGACGTGGTGCTCGTCCACGACGCGGCGCGGCCGCTGCTCCCCGCGGAGCTCGTGCCCCGGCTGCTCGAGGCGCTCGCCGAGGGGTTCGACGGCGCAGTTCCCGGGCTTCCGGTCACCGACACGGTCAAGCGCGTCCGCGACGGGGTGGTCGTCGAGACTCCCTCACGCGACGAGCTCGTTGCCGTGCAGACCCCGCAGGCATTCGTGGCCTCGGTGCTGCGCGCGGCGGTCGCGGGGGAGGGCTCGGACTGCGCTTCGCTCGTCGAGGCGGCCGGGGGCCGGGTCAAGGTCGTTCCCGGAGACGAGCGGCTCCTGAAGGTGACGACGCCTGACGACCTTCGACGGGTCGAGGCGCTCGTTACCGCCGGGCCGGAGTAGCCTCCCGCCGTGGCCGACCTCCGAATCGGTACCGGATACGACGCGCATGGGCTCGTCGAGGGCGTCGCGCTCGTCCTGGGCGGGGTGGAGATCGACTACCCGCGCGGGCTCGCCGGCCATTCCGACGGTGACGTGATCTCGCACGCGCTGATCGACGCGCTGCTCGGGGCCGCCGGGCTCGGCGACATCGGCGGGCTCTTCCCCTCCGGTGAGGAGCGCTACCGCGGCGTTTCCTCGATCGAGCTGCTGCGGGTCGCCTACGCGGAGGTGCGGGCTTCCGGCTGGCGGCTCGTGAACGCCGACTGCGTCCTCATCGGCGAGGAGCCGAGGATCGCTCCGCACCGCGACGAGATGAGGCGGCTGCTCGAGGAGGCGGTCGGCGAGGGCGAAGTGAACGTCCGGGCGACGACGACCGACGGTCTCGGCTTCACCGGGCGGGGCGAGGGTCTCGCCGCGCAGGCGATCGCGCTCCTCGAGCGCAGGTGAGGTTCGCCCTTGCATCGGAGGCGCTGGACCGCCGCCTCGAGGGCATCTGGCCACGGTTCCTCATGAACGACGCGATCTCCCGCCGGCACTGGCATCGTCTGTACGTCGACTTCCCCGAGTATCAATTCATGCTCTTCGAGGGCGACGAGCTGATCGGAGAGGCCAACTGCGTCCCGGTCGCCGGGATGCCGGCCCAGTGGCGTGACGCGTTCATCGCGGCTTTCGAGCGTGGGGGCGAGCCCGACCGCGTCTGCGCGCTCGCGATCATGGTTCCGCCCTCGCAGCGGCGCCGCGGCCTCTCGACCGTGATGCTCGACCATATGCGCGGCCTGGCCGCGCCGTTCGGAGAGCTCGTCGCTCCAGTCCGGCCGACGCTCAAGGAGCGACACCCGGAGGTCTCGATCGACGACTACGCCGGGTGGAGGCGCGAGGACGGCACCCACTACGACCCGTGGATCCGCACACACGAGCGGGTCGGCGGAGTCATCACCGGCACGGCCGAGGAGGCGGTGCTGATCGAGGGGTCCCGAGAGACATGGCTCGAGTGGACGGGCCTCGAGCTACCCGAGGACGGCGAGGCCGCCGTTCCCGGCGGCCTCGTTCCCGTCTCGTTCGAAGGCGGCTACGGCGTGTATCGCGAGCCGTGCGTCTGGCTACGCCACACCGTCGACCGCGAGGTTGCTAGGTCCCGACGTTCGTGATCGGAGCGTTGATCACCGCGTGCACGTCCTTCACGGTCAGCTTGCCCTGCTTCGCGAGGCCGTTGATCTGGTCGTCCTTGACCAGCAGCACGGGCTTGACGCCGGGCTTCCAGGTGACGATCAGCTCCTCCCAGAGCGGGTTGTAGTCGGACTCGCCGGGCTCCGACCCGAACACGGCGATCTGGCCGGGGGCGGCCTTGCCCGCGATGAAGTACTGCGGCGGGGCGCCCTTCACCTTGGCGAGTTCCGCCGAGTAGTTGATGTGCATCGCGGTGGCCTGCGCCTTGCTCGAAACGTCGGTCACGAGATAAGCGTCCTTGTGGCCGTCGTAGTACCCGAGGTAGGACGGGGTCTTCGTCTTGACCTTGGGTCCGAGGCTCAGCATGGACGGGACGGCGGCAGATGCGGTTGCGGCGATCGAGATCACGACGACGGCGGCCGTCGCGGCGAGCTTGAAACGGGTCATGGGTCTCTCCCTCCGAAGTCGTGGGTTCGCCTGTCGGTACGCGCGCGGCAGGGGCGCGGATTCGGAGGTACGCGGAGCCTTAACAGTCCGGAAGCGCCGCACGGCCGTCGGTGCCGACCGTCACGAGGCCGTCGCGCTCGAGCGCCTCGACCGCCTCGCCGTCCGTGCTTCCCGCCCCCGCGGCGATGGCCTTGAGCGCGAGCGCTCGGCGCTGCCGGAAGGAGCCTTCGAACCTCGACTGCTTTCGCAGCGGCTCGTACCGGCTCCCGCGCGACGGGCACGCGGCGACGAGCGGACACGCCCCGCAGCGCGGCACCCGGGCGAGGCAGATCGTCGCGCCCAGGTCGAACAGCGCCTGAGCGCAGCGCCCCGTCGAAGCTCTCCCCGGTGCGGTCCTGGACGCGGCGGACGTTGGTGTCCACCGGAAGCACGTCGCGGCCGAACGCGAAGTTCGCCACGGCGGCGGCCGTGTACGGCCCGACGCCCGGCAGCTCGGTGAGCTCGTCCGGCCAGCCCGCGGCGGCGACCACCCGGGCGGCCCGGTGCAGGTTCACGGCGCGGCGGTTGTACCCGAGCCCCTGCCACTCGACGATCACCTCGGCCGGCGTCGCCGAGGCCAGCGCCTCGACCGTCGGCCACCGCTCCAGCCACCGCCGCCAGCGCGGAATCACCCGCTCGACCTGTGTCTGCTGCAGCATCACCTCGCTGACGAGAATCGCGTAGGGATCCGTCGTCTCCCGCCAGGGCAGCCTCCGCCCGTTGGCCTCGTACCATTCGAGCAAGGCCGTTAGCACAGCGGCCACTCTAGATCGCGTCCGTAGACGTCGCCTCGAACGCGCACGCGGGGACCGTAACGCGCCCTTAACCTGGCCTCCATAGCTTTCCGTCTCATGGCAGCGATGGGTGCGCGGACGAGCCGTCTCACTCGGCGGCGTCTTGTCGAGCTGGGAGTGGCCCTCGCCGCGGCGACGATGACGAGAGACGCCTTCGCCGGCCTCGAGTCGGCGGCGCGCGTCACCCAGCTCTCGGATTCGACGACCTCGACGTTCGCGACCGAGCCGAGTTGGAGCGCGCCGGTGATCACGGTCGGAACACCTGCCTCGGGGACTTCATCCGGCTTCGTCTTCGTCGCTCCGACCGGTCACAACGCAATGTTCGAGTCGCAGACGGCGTCGCCAGGCCTGTACGGACCGATGATCGTCGACAACAGCGGCCAGCCGGTCTGGTTCTTGCCGCTCGCGACCGAGGTCGCGCAGAACTTCCGCGCGCAGACCTACCGCGGCCGGCCCGTGCTCACCTGGTACGAGGGTCAGACCGGAAGCACCTACGGCGGAAGCTGCGTGATCTACGACAGCAGCTATCGCGAGGTCAAGCGCGTGCACGGTGGAAACGGGTACAGCTGTGACCTCCACGAGTTTCTGATCACCGAACGCGGCACTGCGCTCCTCTCGATCTACAACGCGGTGACGACGAACCTCACCTCGATCGGGGGATCGGCAAGCGGCCAGGTGACCGAAGGGATCATCCAGGAGCTCGACATCGAGAGACGCAAGGTGCTCTTCCAATGGCACAGCCTCGACCACGTCGCCCTCGACGAGTCGTACCGGGCGACGCCCGATTCCGCCGGCAACATCGACTACTTCCACCTCAACTCGATCGGCGTCGACGCCGACGACAACCTGCTCGTGTCGGCGCGGCACACCTCGACCATCTACAAGCTCGACCGCAAGACGGGGAACGTCATCTGGCGTCTCGGCGGGATGAAGAGCGACTTCCAGATGGGGCCGGGCGCCACGTTCAACTTCCAGCACGACGTTCGCAGCCACAGAGACGGGACACTCACGCTCTTCGACAACGGCGCGACCGGCACGGGCAGTCTGGATGTGGAGCCGATGTCCCGTCCGCTCCGCCTCCGGCTCGACCTCGACGCGATGACGGCAAGTCTGGTGCAGACCTACGAGGCGCCCACTCCGCGCCTCGCGACCGCGCTAGGCAACCTTCAGCAGCAGCCGGGCGGCGGCGTCTTCGTCGGCTGGGGAACGGCCGGCGCCTTCTCCGAATTTGGACCAAACGGTGAGCTGCTCTTCGACGCGACCCTCCCCGCTGGTGTTGAGTCGTATCGCGCCTACCGGTTCCCCTGGGTCGGAGCACCCACGACGAGCCCTGCGGTGGCGGCCCTGAACCACGGCAACGGGCAGATGACCGTCTCCGCGAGCTGGAACGGTGCCACGGAGGTCGCCCACTGGCAGCTGAACGCCGGATCTAGCGTCCAGAGGCTGGCCGAGGTGACCCGGGCCGCGAGGAGCGGATTCGAGACGCAGATCACCGCCCCGGCTGCAGAGTACGTCTCGGTTACCGCCCTCGACCGCGAAGGCCGTCCGCTCGGCTCCTCTTCCCGGGTCAGGGTCGCACCCGCGGCGTGAGCTCCTGAGCCGGCGCATCACGAAACGGCTGTAGTCAATCCAGGCGAGCTCGAGGAGCTCCGGGAAGCAGTCCCGCCCTAGACTGGCGCGATGCGGCTCTACGACACCCAGTCGCGCTCACTCGTCGAGCTGCCGGCTCCGCCCGGACCGATCCGAATGTACTTCTGCGGCCCGACCGTCTACGCCCGCGCCCACATCGGGAACGCCCGGCCATTCGTGGTCGGGATGTGGTTCCGCTCCTGGCTGCGCGCGACCGGCTATGACGTGACGCTCGTCCACAACATCACCGACGTGAACGACAAGATCTACGAGGCGGCGCCGGGCCACAGCGCCGAGCTCGCCGAGAAGGCGACCGCCTGGTACCTCGACGACACGAACGACCTCGGGCTCGGGATGCCGGACCTGATGCCGAAAGTCACGGAGATGGTCCCGGAGATCGTCGACTTCATCGAGAAGCTCGTCGAGCGTGGGTTCGCCTATCCCGTCGGCGGCGACGTCTACTTTCGGGTGGCCCGCTTCCCCGAGTACGGCAGCCTCTCGGGACAGCGGCCGGACCAGGTCGAGGAGCAGGAGCCCAACGACCTCAAGGAAGACCCGCGCGACTTCGCCCTCTGGAAGGCGACCAAGGAGGGAGAGGACACGAGCTGGCCCTCGCCCTGGGGGCGGGGCCGCCCGGGCTGGCACATCGAGTGCTCAGTGATGGCGGAGCAGACGCTGGGCGACGAGTTCGAGATCCACGGCGGCGGGCTCGACCTGGTCTTCCCGCATCACGAGAACGAGCTCGCGCAGTCCCGTTCGCTCGGCCACCCCTTCGCCCACGTCTGGGCGCACAACGGGATGCTCCGCTTCACCGGCGAGAAGATGTCGAAGTCGACCGGGAACATCGCCTCGATCCGTGAGGTGCTGGACGAGTACGGCCGGGAGACGGTGCTCGTCTTCTTCCTCGGCGGCCACTGGCGCAAGCCCATCGACTTCTCCGCTGGAGACGATGGCGCAGGCCGCGGCGCAGGCCGAAGGATTCCGCAACGTCTTCCGCGGCCCGAGCGAGACCGGCGGCGACTGGGAGGCGTTCGCCGCAGCGCTGGAGGACGACTTCAACACGCCGGAGGCCCTTGCCCTGATGCACGAATGGCGCGACCACGACCTGCTTCGCCGGGCGCTCGCCGTGTTCGGGCTCGAGTCGCTCGCCGACCGGGACGAGGCCCCCGCCGACGTCGTCGGACTCGCAGAGAAGCGGGTCGCCGCACGCGCCTCTCGGGACTTCGGCGCCGCGGACGTGTTGCGCGCGGAGATCGAGGCTGACGGCTGGGAGATGCGCGACGAGCCGGGCGGTGGCTACACCCTCGTCAGGAAGCGGTGAGCCCCGACCTCGTCTACGGACGTCGCGCCGTGCGGGAGGCCCTTCGCGGCCGGCGGGAGGTGCTCGAGCTTCTGGCGACCGACCGCGCCGTCGCCTCCGAGCCCTGGCTCGCCGAGGCGATGCCGAAGGTCAGAGCCGAGCGCGAGCTCACCGAGCTCGCCGGGACCCGCGACCATCAGGGCGTGGTCGCGCGGGTAGAGCCGTACCGGTACGCCGACGCCTACGAGCTGGCCGCCGCCGAGCGGCCCCTGCTCGCGGTGCTCGACCGTGTGACCGACCCGCGCAACCTCGGGGCCGTGTGCCGCAGCGCCGAAGGTGCCGGCGCGACCGGCGTCGTCGTCCCGGCCCACGGATCGGCGGTGGTGACGCCCGCCGTCGCCCGGGCATCGGCCGGTGCGATCGAGCACCTACGGGTCGCCGTCGTCACCAACCTCGCGCGCTACCTCGAGCAGGTCAAGGGCCCCGAGCTCTGGGTCTACGGCGCGGCGGGCGATGCGCAGACGACGATGTGGGACACCGATCTCTCCGGTGGCGTGGCGCTTGTCCTCGGCGCTGAGGGAAAGGGGCTGCGACCCCTCGTCCGTCGCAGTTGCGACGCACTCGTCTCGATCCCGCTCACCGGCCAGGTCGAGTCGCTCAACGTCAGCGTCGCCGCGGCGCTACTCCTGTTCGAGGCGCGGCGCCAGCGGAGGTCTTGAGCCCGCGTGGCCGACCCGACCCTCTACCTCTTCGACGGCTACAACCTCCTGCACGCCGGTCCTTTCGGTGACCGCCGGCAGCTCGTCGACGCCCTTGCGAGCTTCGTCGCCACGAGCGGAGCCCGAGGCGTTGCGGTCTTCGACGGCGCCGGCGACGACGCGGAGATCGGCCGGCTCTCCGTCCGCTTCGCGCCGGACGCCGACGCGCTGCTCGAGCGCCTCGCCGCCGAGCACCGGACACGCGAGCGCGTGCTGCTCGTCTCCTCCGACGCGACCGTCCTCGGCACCGCAGGCCGCGAGGTCGCGAACCTCACCTCGCAGACCTTCTTCCGCGACCTCCGTCCCGCCGAGGTGCCGCCGTCGCCCCCCGGTGGGCTTGGCGACAAGCTCGACGACGAGACCCGCGCGAAGCTCGAGCGCCTGCGCCGCGGCGAATAGCGCGCACTCGTATAACGTTGCAAGCGGGTCCACTGCAAGTGGGCTTGTGTTTTCTGGCGCACCTTGCTAGATTCACCTCGACCTAAGGGTGAGGGTTCTTGATCGTCGGAGGAATCAATGCCGCTGGAAACGGGGGTTTGGGCATGAGCGCAAGAACGGCAGTTGCACCGAAGACGGCAGCAAAGGCTCAACGAGAGCTTGAGGATCTACAACTCGTCCTCAAGGCGCGCAACGGGAGCTCCGTCGCGCTCGACTCGCTCATTCGCCGCTACACCCCGTTCGTCCGGCTCAAGGCCAGCGCCTACTTCCTGGTCGGCGGGGGCAACGACGACCTGATCCAGGAGGGCCTGATCGGCCTCTACAAGGCGGTCCGGGACTTCCGCCCGGACAAGGAGACGTCGTTCCGCTCGTTCGCCGAGCTTTGCGTCACCCGGCAGATCATCACTGCGATCAAGACCGCCACCAGGTTCAAGCACTCGCCGCTGAACACCTACGTCTCGTTCAGCCACACCCCGGCCGGCCAGGACCCCGACGGCGACTGCACCCTCGGCGACGCGCTACCGGGCTCGCACGTCCACGATCCCGCGGTGCACGTGATCTCGAGCGAGGAGCTCCACAGCCTCGTCGGCTGCCTCGGCACGACGCTGTCGCCGCTCGAGTCCGACGCGCTTCGCCTCTACCTCGAGGGCTGCTCCTACGAGACGATGGCCGTGGAGCTCGGGTGCGACACGAAGACGATCGACAACGCGCTGCAGCGGGTCAAGCGGAAGATCCTGAACCACCAGCGCGAGCGCCAGGTTCTCGCCTAGCCGCGAGCTACGCTGACGGTGCCCGGCCGGAGTAGCTCAGCTGGTAGAGCATCGCTCTTGTAAAGCGAGGGCCGCGGGTTCGAGTCCCGCCTCCGGCTTCTAGCTCGGCATCCGCTCGCCCGCGGCGATCGCCACCGGCAGCCGGTTGGCAGGCGGGGAGAGTGGGCAGACCCAACGCGGGTCGTAGCTGCACGAAGGGTTGTAGGCGAAGTTGAAGTCGAGTACGAGCCGGTCTCTCTCCATCCCGAGGTCGGCGCCCTTCACGGTGTCGAGGACGTAGCGGCCGCCGCCGTAGGTCTCGGCGCCCGACGTCCCGTCGCGAAACGGCACGAACACGCCGCCGCCGTACGCGACGAGCCAGTACAGCTCGAGCGCTTGCTCTTCGCCGCCGAGCTCGAACCGTGCCAGCCCGAACCGGCGAAATGCAATCGTCTCCTCGCCGCTCGAGCCGATCTGGGTCTCCGTAGACTCGGCCGGCTCGACCGAGGCGAGCACCCGCAGCGCCGGGTCGTACGGGAAGCACGGCACACCCGGGTACGAGCCGCGCTCCTCCGGAGGCAGCGGCGACTGCGGGTGCGTCCGGAAGAGCTCGTCGCGTACCGCCCGCCACCGCTCCCACCCGGTAACGGGATCCGAGGCGGCCCGAGCTTCTGCGTACACGGCGAACACCCGCCGCCTCCAGTCGAGCAGGTCGAGCTCGGGGACCACGGCTACTCCCCGATCGCCTTCAGCACGACCCGCTTGCGGCGGCGCCCGTCGAACTCGGCGTAGAAGACCTGCTCCCACGGGCCGAGGTCGAGGCTCCCGTCGGTGATCGGAAGCACGACCTGGTGTGCCATCAGCTGCCGCTTGAGATGCGCGTCGGCGTTGTCCTCGCCGCGGTTGTGGCGATAACCCGACACCGGCTCGTGCGGAGCCAGCCGCTCGAGCCAGTCGTCGATGTCGGCGATCAAGCCGCCCTCGTCGTCGTTCACGTACACGGCCGCCGTGATGTGCATCGGGTTCACGAGCACGAGCCCATGCTGGATCCCGGACTCGCGGACGAACGCCTCGACGCGGCCGGTGATGTTCACGTAGTCGCGCCGGTGCGGCGTCTCGAAGGTGAGGTACTCGGTTGCGTGCTTCACGACAGGGCCTGGGCGAGATCCTCCCAGAGCTGCTCGACGTCTTCCAGCCCGACCGAGAGGCGGAGCAGCCCGTGCGGGATACGGTCGCCCTCCCAGCGGTAGCGGCTCTCCATCGTCGAGTTCACACCGCCAAGGCTCGTCGCGTTCGCGATCACGCGAGTGCGCGTCTCGACGGCACGCGGGTCGGCGACGTCGAAGGAGATCAGCCCCGAGTAGCCGGGGTAGCGCACGAGCTCGACCGCGGCGTGCTCGTCGAGGCGCAGTGCGAGCTCGGTCGCCGTCGCCGTGATCCGCCGCATCCGCCGAGACAGAGAGTCGAGTCCGGTCGTCACCGACGCCGCGGAATGCGGCGAGCAGACCGACCCCGTGAGCGTCCGTGTCCGCCGGAGGGCGTCAGCCCTCTCGGGATCGCGAGCGACGACGGCACCGCAGAGCGCGTTGTGGCTCCCGGTGATGAACTTCGTCGCCGAGTGGATCACCACGTCGGCGCCCTCGTTCAGTGCTCGCAGGTAGACGGGCGTCGCGACCGTCGAGTCGCAGACGACGAGCCCGCCGTGAGCTCGCACCGCCTCCCAGTCCGGGGTGGTCAGCACCGGGTTCGCCGGGGACTCGACCCAGACGATGTCCGCCTCCGCGGGTGGCGGTCCGGTCTGGTCGTACTCGACGAACCGGAGCCCCCACTCCTCGAGCGAGCCGAAGAGCACCGACGTGCCGAAGTACGCGCCTTCGGCGAGGGCGATCAGGCTCCCCGGCCGCGCGAACGCCAGCACGACCGCGGTCTCGGCCGCCATGCCCGAGGCGAACAGAAGCGCGTGGCCGTTCTCGCGCTCGCCGAGCCGCGCCTCGGCCTCGGCGCCCGTCGGATGGGCGTACCGCGAGTAGAAGAACTCCCGCGGCTCACCCTGGGCGTCGTACGGCCAGATCGTCGAGCGGTCCACCCGTGGCATGGATCGAGCGTAGCCGCAGTGCGCTAGGACGGCACGACTGCGCGCCGGCCGCGAAGCACGCTCGGCGCCGAGCGGGCGTAATCCAGGCCGGAGACCCAGGTGAGGACGAGAGCGACGAGCAGCAGCCACCAGGAGACGCTCGTGCTCCAGGCGCCGGCAGCGGCGAGGCCGCCCGCCGCCGCGGCGACGGCCTGCGACCAGGTCTTCAGCTTCCCCAGGTCGCGCGCGGCGATCACCACTCCCCGCTCGAGAGCCGCGAGGCGCAGACCGCTCACGAGCAGCTCGCGTGCGACGATCGCCGCGACCATCCACGCCGGGAAGACCCCGGCGTCGAGCAGCACGATGAGGGTCGCCAGCACCAGCACCTTGTCGGCTACCGGATCGAGCAGCGACCCGAAGGACGTCGTCTTCCCCGAGCGCCGCGCGACGCGTCCGTCGAACCAGTCGGTCGACATCGCGAGGCAGAACGCGACCGTGCCCCAGTAGTCGTGGTTCGTGAAATTCACCGTGAAGAGCACGACGACGATCGGGGCTGCTGCGATCCGCGCGAGCGTGAGCTGATCGGCGAAGGGCATCGTTGCGAAAGATACGCCTGCGGCGGGTAGTGTCGAGCCGATGGACCTGTACGAGCATCAGGGGAAGGAGCTGTTCGCCAAGTTCGGAATCCCGGTCTCGAGCGGCCGGGTCGCCACGACGCCCGAGGAGGCTCGGGCGGCGGCCGCTGAGCTCGGCGGCGAGGTCGTCGTGAAGGCGCAGGTGCTGTCGGGCGGACGTGGGAAGGCCGGCGGCATCAAGCTCGCCGCGGATCCCGACGAGGCCGAACGGGTTGCAGCCGGAATCCTGGGCCTCGACATCCGGGGGCATACGGTCCGCAGGCTGTGGATCGAGAGCGCCTCCGAGATCGCCCGCGAGTACTACCTCTCGGTGACCCTCGACCGCAGCGCCGGGCAGACCCTGTTCATGTTCACGACGGAGGGCGGCGTCGAGATCGAGCAGGTCGCAGCCGAGAATCCCGACGCACTCGTGCGCGTCCACGTCGACCCGCTCGAAGGCCTCGAGCCGCACCACGCCCGCGAGCTCACCTCGCGCGTCGCCGACGAGGGGGAGCGCGCTCAGATCGGGCGCATCGTGGAGGCGCTCTACCGCTGCTACGTGGAGTCGGACGCGACCCTTTGCGAGGTGAACCCGCTCATCGTCACGCCCGAGGGCGTCGTTTGGGCCCTCGACGCGAAAGTGACCATCGACGACTCGGCGCTCTGGCGCCACCCGGATCTCGCCGAGCTGCGAGACACGTGGGCGGCCGACCCGCTCGAGGCGCTCGCCCGCGAGCGCGGCGTCATCTACGTGAAGCTCGACGGGTCGGTCGGGATCCTCGGCAACGGCGCCGGGCTCTCGATGGCGACGGTCGACGTGGTGGTCGTCGCCGGCGGGCGCCCCGCCAACTTCTGCGACCTCGGTGGCGGCGGGTCGGCGGAGGGAGTCGTCGCCGCGCTCGAGGTGATCACGCGCGATCCCCAGGTGCGTTCGATCCTGTTCAACATCTTCGGCGGCATCACCCGCTGCGACGAGGTCGCCCGCGGGATCCTGGCGGCGCTCGAGGAGACGGGCATCTCGGTCCCGATCGTCGTGCGGCTCGACGGGACGAACGCCGAGGAGGGCCGCCGCATCCTCACCGAGGCCGGCAACCCGCAAGTGCATGTCTCTCCGACGATGCTCGACGCCGCTCAGCTCGCCGTGGAGCTTGCCGAATGACCGAGCCCTGGAGCGATCGCGCGGATTTGTACCGCACGAGCAAGGCGCACAGCGAGGGCCCCGACCTCGACCTGGTCGTCGAGTGGGCCGAGGGGTGCCGTACCGCCATCGACGTCGCGACCGGCGGCGGCCATGTGGCCCGGCGCCTCGCGCGAGGCAGGGCTCGAGGTCGTCAGCTGCGACCCGGCTCCCGGGATGAGACCGGACGTCATCTGCTTCGCCGAGGAGCTGCCCTTCGCCGACTCCGGGTTCGACCTCGCGGTCACCCGCGTCGCAGCGCACCACTTCGCCGACGTCGCCGCCTCGACCCGCGAGCTCGGCCGTGTTGCCGGGAAGCGCGTGGTCGTCGTCGACAACCTCTTCATGGACGATGCCGCCGAGCGCGCCGACAAGCTGCGCGACCCGTCGCATGTCCGCAACTACACCGAGGCGGAGTGGCGCGCGTTCTTCGGCGACGCCGGGATCGAGGTCGAGGAAGTGCGCACCTTCGACTATCCGATCGAGCTCGAGCCCTGGCTCGACCGCACCGGGTGCACGGGGGAGACGGCCGAAGAGGTGCGCGCGCTGCTCGCTTCGCATGTCGACGGTGGAATGGTCGCGCTCCACCGGATCGCCCTGAGAGGGACGCCGGCCTGATGGCAGTCCTCGTCGACGAATCGACTCGCCTCGTCGTACAGGGTCTCACCGGTACCGAGGGCCGCTTCCACGGGCTTCGCAACCGTGCCTACGGCACCACTGTCGTCGCCGGTGTGACTCCCGGCAAGGAGGGCCAGGACGTCGAGGGGATCCCGGTGTTCGACACCGTCGAGCGCGCCGTCGCCGAGACGGGCGCGAACACCTCGCTCGTCTTCGTGCCGGCCCGTTTCGCTGCCGACGCCGTGTACGAGGCGGTGGATGCCGGGATCGGGACGGTCGTCTGCATCACTGAGCACATCCCCGTTCACGACTCGCTGAAGCTCCGGGCGTACGTCCGCTCCCGTGGACGCACGATGATCGGGCCCAACTGCCCGGGCGTTCTCTCGCCGGGAAAGGCGAACGTCGGGATCATCCCGGCCGAGGTGTTCGCCGCCGGGTCGATCGGCCTCGTCTCCCGCTCGGGCACCCTCACCTACCAGATCGGCTACGAGCTCGCCCAGCTCGGGCTCGGCAACTCGAGCATCGTCGGGATCGGCGGCGACCCGGTCCCCGGCTCGACGTTCGTCGACGTCCTCGACCTCTTCCAGGCCGACGACGAGACCGAGCTGATCGTGCTCGTCGGGGAGATCGGCGGCGACGAGGAGGAGAAGGCTGCCCGTCACGTCGCCGAGAGGATCTCCAAGCGGGTCGTCGCCTACATCGCCGGCTTCTCGGCGCCGCCCGGGAAGACGATGGGCCACGCCGGCGCGATCATCTCCGGCAGCTCCGGGACCGCCCAGGCGAAGAAGGAGGCACTCGAGGCGGTCGGGATCGCCGTCGGGACGACGCCGACCGAGGTGGCCGGGATCGTGGCCCAGTTCCGCTAGATTCGAGCCGTGGAGCCGATCGTCTCGTTCGCGCGTGGCGTGCCCGCGCCGGAATGCCTCGCCGAGGAGGAGCTCGCCGACTGCGCGCGCGCCGTCCTCGACCGCGACGGCAAGACGATCCTCTCGTACGGCTCCGGCGCCGGCTATGCGCCGCTCCGCGAGACGATCGCCGAGTGGTTCGAGGTGCCGCCGCACCGCGTGCTCCTGACGAACGGCGCGCTGCAAGGGTTCGTGCTGCTCGCTCAGCACTTCGGGCGCGGGAAGACGGTGCTCGTCGAGCTGCCGACCTACGACCGCCCGCTGAAGGTCCTCCACGAAGGCGGCCAGACGGCCGTCCCCGTCGCGATGGACGAGCACGGCCTCGTCCCCGGCGAGCTGGAGAAGGCGCTCGCCGAGAACCCCGACCCGGCCTTCCTGTACACGATCCCGACCTTCCAGAACCCGAGCGGGCGCACGCTCCCGGCGGATCGCCGCCGCCGCGTGGTCGAGCTCGCGGCCACGACGGGCACGCTCATCGTCGAGGACGACCCCTACGGGATGATCCGGTTCGAGGGGGAGGCCGAGCCGTCGATGTTCGAGCTCTCGGGCGGGACGATCATCTACACCTCGTCGTTCTCGAAGACGATCGCTCCCGGCCTGCGGGTCGGCTTCTACATCGTCCCCGAGGAGCTCGCCGGCCCGCTGACCGACCGCGCCAATGCGACCTACATCACGCCGGTCCTGCTGAGCCAGGCGGTGGTGTACGAGTTCATCGCCCGCGGCAGCTTCGAGCCGAACCTCGTCAGGATCAACAACCTCCTGCGAGTCAGGCGCGACGCGATGCTGGCCGCGCTCGACAAGCACCTGTCCGGCGCCACCTGGTCCCATCCCGACGGCGGGTACTTCGTCTGGCTCGAGCTCCCCGAGGGCATCGATGCCGCCGAGGTGATGAAGCGCGCCGACGGCGTCACAGCCGTGCTCGGCACCGACTTCGGCGGTGCCCCGAACACGCTGCGGCTCGCCTACAGCTACGTCTCGCCCGACGAGATCGACGAGGGCGTGTCGCGGCTCGCCGTCGCCGTCTGAATCTAGACCGCGGCGGCGGGAGCGAGCGGGCGGGGGATCAGGCGCGGCTGCGGCGGTGGGGCGAGGAGCTGCCCGGCCGTACGGAAGGTCGGGCAAGGGCGCTCGAGTGCCAGCGCGCAGAGGCCGTTGCGGCGGAAGTAGCAGTCGTGGCAGGTGGGAGTCTGGGGCATGTGTGTGGGGGTCGAAGGGACGATGGGCGGGTCTGTGACGAGACGCGATCCTACGGATGCGAGGGCCGGGATCAAGGGTGTGCCCGGACAGAAAACGCGCAGTTTCCGCGCCCTTTCAAATCCGTGAATTTCCCGGGTTTCTAGCCCTGCTCCGGCAACGTTGCCAGAACATGTAACGCCTGTTGAAAGTTCTTCACAGGGATGATGCGCAGCCCATGCGCGTACTTGCGGGCATCGATGGCGTTCTGGCCCGCCGGGACGAGGAAGGCATCCACACCCGCCTCGCGCGCTCCAATGGTCTTCTGCTTGATTCCGCCGATCGGGCCCACCCGGCCGTCGAGGAAGATCTCTCCGGTCGCGGCGATCTTGTGGCCGCGGTCCACGTTGCGACCGAGCTCCTGCAGCACGTCGAGCGCGAACGCCAGGCCCGCGGAAGGCCCGCCGACTCCGTGCGCGTCGATCGACACGCGAACCGGGAGCTTGATCGACTCGTTCGGCGCGAGCAGCACCCCGACGACTCCGCGCTTCGAGCCCGGCGCCGCCGCCACCGTGGCGAGCGGCACCCCCACGTGCTTGCCGCCCCGCAGGACCGTGAATCTGAAGGCCGATCCGATCCGGGCGCCGCTCATCAGCCGCGACACGTCCGCCGGAGAGTGGACGGGCTTCCCGTTGACGGCGACGATGACGTCGGTCGGTCGGAGGCCGTGGGACGCCGGGAAGCCGGGCTCGACGTCCGAGACGAATGCGCCGTTCTCGCTCGTCGTCACCTTCTTGCCGAGGGCGCGCAGCGCAACGGCCGCGGCCACCTGCTGCGACGTCCTCATCTCGGAGGCGTTGACCTGCTCGTTCTGCGAGCTCGAGATCCCCGGTGGGACGACCTCGTCGGCGGGGAAGAGATCGGCGCCCGAGTGGAGCCCGCCGAGCATCTGCTCGAGGAGCGTCGCCTTGCGGACGATCACGTCGACGAAGTAGATGCCGCCCGTGCCGCTCGGGTCGTGGCCGCCGGCGACCTTCACGAGGGGTGCGACCGGATGGGCCTTGTCCGGAAGGAAGATGTAGTCGCGGGACGAGACGAGCTCGAGCGTGACGACCGTGATCAGGAGGATCGCACCGACGGTCAGCGCGACGGTCGGTGTAAGGACGCGGCGGCGCAGGAAGTGACGGGGACGAGAGTGCGGCGGCGCAGCCACTTCCACCACGTCCGCGGGCTGCTAGAGCCGCCGAAGACGAGCGGTGCCTCTCGCGGCGTCGAGCCTGCGTCGTGAGCACGCCCACGACCTCGCGCACGGCGGCGGCGGATGCGTCGAGCGCGGCGCGCTCCGCGTCGTCGAGCTCGAGCTCGACGATCGCCTCGACGCCCGCGGCGCCGAGCTTCACGGGGACGCCGACGTAGAGCCCGTCGATGCCGTATTCGCCCTCGAGATAGGCGGCGCAGGGGAGGACGCGCTTCTCGTCGAGCATGATCGAGTCGACGATCTGGGCGGCAGCCGCTCCGGGGGCGTACCACGCAGAGGTGCCGAGCAGGTTGACGATCTCCCCGCCGCCCTTCGCCGTCCGCTCGATCATCTTGTCGATCCGGTCCGCCCCCACGAGCTCGCGCAGCGGCACTCCGCCGACACGAGTCGCGCTCACGAGAGGGACCATCTGGTCGCCGTGCCCGCCGAGCACGAGCGTCTGGACGTCCTTCACCGAAGCGCCCGTCTCCCAGGCGACGAACGTCGAGAAGCGAGCGGTGTCGAGGATCCCCGCCATGCCGAGGACGCGTTCGCGAGGCCAGCCGGACACGTTCCGCGCCACGTGGCACATCGCGTCGAGCGGATTCGAGACGACCACGATGATCGCGTCGGGCGACGCGGCCACGACCTTCGAGGTCACGTCGCCGACGATCTTCTCGTTGGTGGTCACGAGGTCGTCGCGGCTCATCCCGGGAGCGCGCGGCAACCCCGCGGTGATGACGACGACCGATGAGCCGGCGCTCTCCTCGTAGCCGTTCGAGCCGCTGACGCTCGGCTCGTAGCCGAGGATCGCGCCCATCTGGGCGATGTCGAGCGCCTTGCCCTGCGGCAGGCCTTCCTTGATGTCGACGAGAACGACGTCCGCGTAATCACGGGTCGCGAGGACCTGGGCGCAGGTCGCGCCGACGTTCCCGGCGCCGACGACGGTGACCTTACGGCGCCCGCTTATGCTGCGACCCCGCTCTGCAGCTTCTCGACGAGTGCGTCGGCGACCTCGCTCGTCCCGACCGCCGTCGGGTCGTCGCGAGCGGGCTTCATGTCGTAGGTGACGCTCTTGCCCTCGAGGATCAACTCGGCGATCGCCGCCTCGAGCCTGTCGGCCGCATCCATCTCGCCGAGGTGGCGGAGCATCAGCATTCCGGACAGGAGCTGGGCGATCGGGTTGACCTTGTTCTGGCCGGCGTACTTCGGGGCCGAGCCGTGTGTCGGCTCGAACACCGCGACGCCCTGGCCGAAGTTCGCCCCCGGCGCGACGCCGAGGCCGCCGATCAGCCCGGCCGCGAGGTCGGAGATGATGTCGCCGTAGAGGTTCGGCAGCACCATCACGTCGTACTCCTCCGGCCGCTGGACGAGCTGCATGCACATGTTGTCCGCGATCCGGTCCTCGAACTCGATGTCGGGGTTCTCGTCGGCGACGGAGCGGGCCACCCGCAGCCAGAGGCCGTCGGTGAACTTCATGATGTTCGCCTTGTGCACCGCCGTGATCTTCCGGCGGCCCATCCTGCGCGCGTAGTCGAACGCGAACTCGAAGACCCGCCGCGTCCCGCTGATCGACGTCGGCTTGATCGAGATGCCCGAGTCGGGCTGCGGCAGGTGCCGTCCGTGAGAGGCGAGCCAGGTGATCAGCTCCTCGGCCTCCGGCGTGCCCTGCTCGAACTCGATACCGGCGTAGATGTCCTCGGTCGTCTCGCGGACGATGACGAGGTCGACGTCGTCATAGCGCGTGCGCACCCCGGCATAGGTCTTGCATGGGCGCACCTGGGCATAGAGGTCGAGGGCCACGCGCAGGCCGACGTTCACGGAACGGAAGCCTTCGCCGATCGGCGTCGTGATCGGTCCCTTGAGCGCGACGCCGTTCACACGGATCGACTCGAGCGTCTCGTCGGGAAGCGGGTTGCCGCCGTGCTCGGCCATCGTGTCGGCGCCGGCGGGCCTGACGTCCCACTCGAACTCGACACCCGTCGCTTCGAGCACGCGGCGGGTAGCGTCTGTCAGCTCGGGGCCGGTGCCGTCGCCCGGGATGAGGGTCACGCGATGTGCCATGGGCCGCGGATTGTACGTTCGAATCGAGAAACCGCTGCACGAGAACGTTTCGCGCTAGCGTCTCGGGATGGAGTCCAACCGGAGGTTGGCAAAGAAATGACGTCCAACCGGAGGTTGGCAAAGAAATGACAGAGTTCCGGCCGGGGCTCGAAGGCGTGATCGCGTTCGAGACGGAGATCGCCGAGCCGGATCGCGAGGGATCCGCTCTCCGCTACCGCGGTGTCGACGTCGAAGAGCTCGTCGGCCGCTACGCCTTCGAGCAGGTCTGGGGCCTGCTCGTGGACGGCTCGTTCGAGCCGGGGATGCCGCGGGCCGAGCCGATCGAGCTCCAGGATCCGAGCGGGAACCCGATGGCAGACCTGCAGGCCGGGCTCGCCACGCTTGGGCCCAAGCTCGGGCTGCGCCAGCTCGTCGACATCGGCCCCGACGAGGCCCGCGACGATCTCGCGAGGGTCTCGGCCGCCGCCCTTTCTCTCGTCGCGCAGGCCGCGCGAGGCGGTGACCTCGCCCCGGTGCCCGAGGCCGACGTCGCCGCGGGAGAAAACGCCGCTGCTCAGTTCCTGATCCGCTGGCGCGGGGAGGCCGATCCCCGCCACGTGACCGCGGTCGACACCTACTGGGTCTCGGCGGCGGAGCACGGGGTGAACGCCTCGACCTTCGTCGCGCGGATCTCTGCCTCGACGGGCGCCGACTGCGCCGCCGCGCTCTCGGCGGCGGTGGGCGCGCTCTCGGGCCCCCTCCACGGCGGCGCCCCGACGCGCGTGCTGAAGATGCTCGACGAGGTCGAGGCCGGCGGAGACGCCGACGCATATGTCCGTGACCTGCTCGGCCGCGGTGAGCGGATCATGGGCTTCGGCCATCGCGTCTACCGGGCCGAGGACCCGCGGGCCCGCATCCTCCGCCGGACGGCACGCGAGCTCGGCTCCCGCCGGGTCGAGGTTGCCGAGGAGCTCGAGCGGGCGGCGCTCGCCGCGCTCCGCGAGCGCTCCCCGGACCGGGTGCTCGAGACGAACGTCGAGTTCTGGGCCGCCGTCGTCCTCGAGATGGCCGAGATCCCGGCGCCGATGTACCCGGCGATGTTCGGCTGCGCCCGGACCGCGGGGTGGTCGGCCCACGTCGTCGAGCAGCATCGCACCGGGCGGCTGATCCGGCCGACGGCGCGTTATATCGGCGACCCCGCGCATTCGCTGTGACCCTCGCCGAGGCAGCCGCCGAGGCCAACACGCTCGCCGAGGCGAGGTCCGAGCGCGAGCTCGCCGAGCTGCGGGCGAAGTGGGACGAGGACGTCGAGGCGGACGCCCGCTCCCAGGACTTCCGCGTGCGCGCGGTCGCCTACCGGGCGATCGGCCAGTTCCGCTTCCGGCAGAAGACCGAGCTGCTGCGCCGCGGGCTCGAGGACGTGAGCCCCGCTTGCCGCGGCTCGGCGCTCCTCTCGCTCGAGCTGCTCTCCCGCGACCACCCGGGCGTCGTGAACGGCGTCAGGCCGCTTCTCCACGAGCTGGTCGACCGGGACGACAACGACGCCGTCAGGCGGCTTGCCGTCGTCGCGTTGCGGAACGGCTCGGCGCAGCGGGACACGATCGGCATCCTCACCGCGCTCGCCGACGACGACGAAGCCGGACGGGAGCTTCGCGAGGTCGCCGGCAAGGTCGCCCAGGAGCTCCGCCGCAAGGCCGGGCCCGCCCGTTAGTCCTTCCGGCGTGCGTGCGGGTGCGCCGCGAAGTAGGCGTCTCGGCGCCGGCGGTCGGAGACCTGCGTGTAGAGCTCGGTGGTCGAGAGGTCGGCGTGCCCCAGCATCTCCTGGACGCTCCGAAGGTCGGCGCCGCCCTCGATCAGGTGCGTGGCGAACGAGTGACGGAGCAGGTGCGGATGGACGCGTCCCGGCTCGAGGCCCGCCGTCTCGGCGAGGCGCTTGAGGATCAGGAACGCGCCTGAGCGGGTGAGCGCTCCACCGCGCGCGTTGAGGAACAGCTCCGGCCGATGGCGCCGGTCGAGATAGGGCCGGCCGCGGGCGAGGTAGCGCCTGAGCGCCTCCACGGCTTGCCGTCCAACCGGGACGACACGCTCCTTCCCGCCCTTGCCGAGCACACGCACGGCTCGGTCGTCGAGATCGACGCCGTTTTTCTCCAGCCCGATCGCCTCCGAGACCCGCAGGCCGGCGCCGTAAAGGAGCTCGACGAGAGCGCGATCGCGAAGCGAGCGCGGCGTGGTTCCCGACGCTGCGTCGATCAGCCGCTCGGCCTCGCCCGCCGAGAGCGTCTGCGGAAGCTTCCGTGTCCGGCGAGGCAGCGCGACCTCGGCCGCGGGGTTGTCCTCTCGCGCGCCGATCAGCTGCAGGTGCCGGAAGAACGTCCGCGCCGCTGCGGTGCGTCGCGCGAGCGTCGCAGCAGAGAGACCGTCGGCGCGGAGCTGCGCCGTGTAGCGCTCGAGCTCCTCGAGAGTGGCTCCTGAGATCGGACGCCCGAGATGGGCGCGCAGAGCGGTGAGGTCGCGGCGATAGGCGTCGACCGTTCGCGGGGCCCGTCGTGCGGCGAGGAGCGCCAGGAACGACTCGAGCTCGGGGTCTCTGTCCGCTGTCATGACCGCGGGTGCGAGCGGTCGTAGACCCGTCGCAGCCGCTTGGCGCTGACCGCGCTGTAGATCTGTGTGGTCGACAGCGAGGAGTGGCCCATCAGCTCCTGGATCGCGCGCAGGTCGGCTCCGCCCTCGAGCAGGTGCGTGGCGAACGCATGCCGCAGGCGGTGAGGGTGGGGCATGAGGCGCCGGAGGGTCGAGGTATCGAGCCGGCGGCCGCGTGCCGACAGGAAGAGCGCGTTCGCCGCGCCGCGGGCGAGCTCGGGCCGGGCCTCGCGGAGGTAGCGCGAGACCCAGTGGCCGGCCTCCTCGCCGAGCGGGACGACCCGTTCCTTCGATCCCTTGCCCTTGCGGACGTGGACGTGCTCCTGCTCGAAGTCGACGTCACCGAGATCGAGCCCTACGGCCTCGGCGCTGCGCAGCCCCGCCGAGTAGACGAGCTCGAGCAGCGCCCGGTTCCGGATCGCAAGCGCGCCGCCCGGCTCGCCGGCCGCTTCGATGATCGCCTCGACCTCGGCCGCCTTCGGTGCGTCGGGCAGGCGCCGCCCTCGCTTGGGCGCGAGCGGGATGTCCGGCACGTGCCCCGGGCCCAGAGTGAACCGGAGCAGGGCGCGGACAGCCGACAGGCGCCGCGCCGCGCTCGACGGCGCGAGCTTGCCCCCCGGGCGGGCGCGACCGAGGTCGCTCGCGTAGTCGGCGAGCACGCGAACGTCGATCCGCTCGACCTGCCCGTTCCCGTACCAGCCGGCGAAGTCGCGCAGGTCGGAGGCGTAGGCTCGGCGGGTCGCGTCGGCCAGTGCCGGGGAGGCGAGAAAACGAATGACAGCGTCTTCGAGCGTCACCGCGAGGATTTCGCGCTCGCGCTACGATCGCCTGCCGTGGACCCGGACCCGCGTTTCGAGGCCCTCGGCGAGCTCGCCGTCCATGGTGCGAACGTCCAGCCCGGGCAGATCCTCGGGGTCAGTGCGACGATCGGCCAGGAGGAGCTCGTTCGCGCCGTGGCCGGTGCTGGATACCGGCGCGGTGCGCGCTTCGTCGACGTCAGCTACTACGACCCGTTCGTCAAGCGTGCGCGGATCGAGCACGCCGACCCGAAGACGCTTGGGTTCGTGCCACCCTGGTACGGCCAGCGGATGCTCGGGCTCGGGGACGCCGACGCCGCCCGGGTCGGCTTCAGCGGCGTCGTCTGGCCCTATGCGCTCGACGGGCTGGATCCGGCGCTGATCGGGCTCGACCAGCTGCCCTGGCTCGCCGAGACGTCGAAGATCATCGACGACCGTTCGACCAACTGGTGCGGGATCGCCTGCCCGCACCCTCAATGGGCCGAGCTCGTCTACCCCGAGCTCGATCCCGACGACGCCTACGAGCGCCTCTGGGAGGAGCTCTGGCACATCTACCGGCTCGACGAGCACGACCCGACGGTCGCCTGGGACGAGCGGGTGGCCGCCCTCCAGGCCTCCGCCCAGGCGCTGAACGCCGGGGCGTTCGACGCGATCGAGCTCTCGGGGCCGGGGACGCAGCTCACGCTCGGGCTGCTCCCGAGCTCGGTCTGGCAGGCGGGCGACTTCGTCACCCGCAAGGGCATCCGTCACCTGCCGAACATCCCGACCGAGGAGGTCTTCACCGCACCCGATCCCGCGCGCGTAGACGGCTACGTCACTGCGACCAGGCCGCTGGTGCTCCGCGACGGCACGATCATCCGCGGGCTCCAGGTGCGCTTCGAGGGTGGCCGCGCGATCGAGATCGAAGCCGAGGAGAACGCCGAGGCGCTGCTCGGGCGCGCCGCCATGGACGACGGGGCCGGGAGGCTCGGGGAGCTAGCGCTCGTCGATCGCGAAGGGCGTATCGGCCCGCTCGGCACCGTCTTCTACGACACCCTCTTCGACGAGAACGCGGCGAGCCACATCGCGCTCGGCAACGCCTATGCGTTCTCCGCAGGAGAGGAGGACCGCGGGCGCCTGAACAAGAGCGGGATCCACATCGACTTCATGATCGGCTCGCTGGAGCTCGAGGTCACCGGCGTGACCCGCGACGGCACCCGTGTCCCCGTGATGCAAGGCGGTTCCTGGCAGTTGTAGATTCAGCCACGGTGTCCTCGAAGCTCGATCTCTCGGAGCACGGGATCGCCGCGTCCGGCACGGTGCGACGGAACCTGGCCCCGCCCGCCCTGATCACGGCGGCTGTCCGCGCCGGAACAGGCGTGCTCGCCGAAGGCGGGCCGCTCGTCGTCGACACCGGCAGACACACCGGCCGCTCGCCCGACGACAAGTTCGTCGTGCGCGAACCGGGCTCCGAGGGGCGGATCTGGTGGGGCAAGGTGAACAAGCCCCTCGAGCCCGACAGCTACGAGCGCCTCCGCGCGAAAGTGACCTCCTACCTCGGAGAGCGCGACCTCTACGTCGTGGACGCCTTTGCGGGAGCCGATCCCGCGCACCGCCGGACCGTCCGGGTCGTCACCCCGAGCGCCTACCACGCGCTCTTTGCCAGGACGATGTTCATCCTCCCGGACGGCGGGGAGCCGGACGGCTCCCCGGACGCCGTCGTCCTGCACGCGCCGGCGCTCGAGGCGGACCCGGCGACCGACGGCACCCGCACCGGCACGTTCATCGCTCTCCATCCATCACGCGGCGAGGTGCTGATCGGAGGCACGTTCTACACCGGCGAGATCAAGAAGTCGGTCTTCACGCTCATGAACGACCGGCTCCCGCTGGAGGGCGTCTTCCCGATGCACTGCTCCGCGAACGCCGGCGACGCGGGCGACGTCGCGATCTTCTTCGGCCTCTCGGGCACCGGCAAGACGACGCTCTCCGCCGACCCCGAGCGCCACCTGATCGGCGACGACGAGCACGGGTGGGGCGACACGGGCGTCTTCAACCTCGAGGGCGGCTGCTACGCGAAGATGATCCGCCTCTCGCCCGAGGCCGAGCCGGAGATCTACGGGACGACACGGCGGTTCGGGACGCTCCTCGAGAACGTCGTCGTCGACGAGGACGGGCAGCTCGACCTTGCAAGCGACGCGAAGACGGAGAACACGCGCGGCGCCTACAGCCTCGAGGCGATCCCGAACGCGCTCCCGGCCAAGCGCGCAGGCCATCCGACGAACGTCGTCTTCCTCACCGCCGATGCCTACGGGGTGATGCCCCCGATCGCTCGGCTCACAGATCCGCAGGCGGCGTATCACTTCCTGTCGGGCTTCACCGCCCGGCTCGCCGGGACGGAGATCGGCGTCACCGAGCCGGTGCCGGCGTTCTCGCCGTGCTTCGGCGGGCCCTTCCTGCCCCAGCAGCCCGCGGTGTACGCGCGCCTCCTCCGCGAGAAGTTGCTCGCGCATCACCCGTCGGTGTGGCTCGTGAACACGGGCTGGACGGGCGGTCCCGCCGGTCACGGTGGGTATCGCATGCCGATCGGGGAGACGCGGGCATTGCTGCATGCGGCGCTGTCGGGCATGCTCGGCGGCGTGGAGATGCGCGTCGAGCCGGTCTTCGGGCTCGAGCTTCCTCTGGCCGTTCCCGGGGTCGACACGAGGCATCTCGACCCGCGCTCGACCTGGTCCGACGGAGGGGCCTACGACGCAACTGCCCGCGAGCTCGCCGAGCTCTTCCGCGCCAATTTCGAGCAGTTCGACGGCGTCGACCCCGAGGTCGCAGCCGCCGGGCCGGTTTGAGGGCGCGGGGGAAGCACCGGTTCCGATAGGTTCGGCGTCGTGGACACCGCGCACGACGTCGTCGTCATCGGTGCAGGTTGCGCGGGCATGCGTGCCGCGATCGAGGCGTTCGACGCCGGTGCCGACGTCGCGGTCATCTCGAAGCTCCACCCGACCCGGAGCCACTCGGGTGCTGCCGAGGGAGGCATCAACGCGGCACTCGGGAACGCCGGCGACGACTCTCCGGAGACGCACGCGTTCGACACGGTGAAGGGCTCGGACTTCCTCGCCGACCAGGACGCGGTGGAGGTGTTCACCCGCGAGGCCCCGGGCGACATCTACCAGCTCGAGAACTGGGGGGCGGTCTTCTCCCGCTCCGAAGACGGACGGCTTGCGCAACGCCCGTTCGGCGCGGCCGGCTCGCCGCGTACCGTGTTCGCCGCCGACATCACGGGCCACGTGCTCATCCAGGTCCTCTACGAGCAGCTCGTGAAGCGCGATATCAAGGTGTACGAGGAGTACTACGCCTGGAAGCTCGTCGAGGACGGCGGCCGCTGCCGGGGGGTGATCGCGTGGAACCTGCTCCACGGCGGCCTCGAGACCGTCGCCGCGCGCTCGATCGTGCTCGCGACCGGCGGGATCGGCCGGATCTACCGGATCACCACCAACGCCTACGCCTGCACCGGCGACGGCGCGGCGATGGCGCTGCGGCTCGGGCTGCCCCTCAAGGACATGGAGTTCATGCAGTTCCACCCGACGACGCTGTACCCGACCGGGATCCTGATGACGGAGGGCTGCCGCGGCGAGGGCGCCTACCTCATCAACAAGGACGGCGAGCGCTTCATGGAGCGCTACGCGCCGAACGCGCTCGAGCTCGCCTCGCGCGACGTCGTCTCGCGCTCTGAGCAGGCCGAGATCGACGAGGGCCGAGGCGTGAACGGAAGCGTGATGCTCGACATGCGGCACCTCGGCGCTGCGCGGATCATCGAGCGCCTCCCCGGCTCGCGCGAGCTTGCCATCACCTACGCCGGGGTCGACCCGATCTACGAGCCCGTGCCCGTCCGCCCTGGGGCCCACTACCACATGGGCGGCGTCCCCACGGACGCGGAGGGGCTGACCGAGCTCCCGGGACTGTACGCCGCCGGCGAGACGGCCTGCGTCTCGGTGCACGGGGCCAACCGGCTCGGCGGCAACTCGCTGATGGAGACGATCACGTTCGGCCGGCGGGCCGGCCAGGCCGCGGCCGACGCTGCACTCCTGGTCGACGACGTAGCGGTGCAGGAGTCTGCGCTCGCCGACGCACAGTCCGAGCTCGATTCGCTGCTCTCGCGCACAGAGGGCGAGCGGACTTGGCAGATCCGCGAGGAGCTCGGCTCCTCGATGCTCGACAACTTCGGCGTGTTCCGCCGCGAGGATCAGATGATGTCCGAGATCGAGATCATCGACGGGCTCCTCGAGCGGTACGAGAAGGTCGCCGTCGACGACAAGGGCGGCGTGTACAACACCGACCTGACCCAGGCGCTCGAGCTCGGCTCCTGCCTCGAGCTCGCCGCGTGCATGCTCCTCGGCGGGGTCGAGCGGAAAGAGAGCCGCGGCGCGCACGCCCGGCCCCACGACTATCCGAGCCGTGACGACGAGAACTACCTCAAGCACTCGCTGATCCGCTGGGTCGACGGCCGGCCCGAGCACAGCTGGAGCCCGGTCACGATCACCAAGTGGCAACCTGTGGAAAGGACCTACTGATGCACGTCGGCCTGAAGATCTGGCGTTCCGACCCCGCGACCGGCCAGCGCGAGCTGCGCGAGTACGAGGTCGACGCGACACCCGAGTCGACGCTGCTCGACGTCCTCGAGCTCGTCAAGGACCGTCTCGACGGCACGCTGGCGTACAGGCGCAGCTGCCGGATGATGATCTGCGGCTCGTGTGCGATGCGGATCGACGGGGTGACCGTGCTCGCGTGCAAGCACGCGATCCGACCCTACGCCGAGGCCGGGAAGGTGCCGGTGATCTCGCCGATGGGGAACCTCCCGATCGTGCGCGACCTCGTCGTCGACATGGATCCGTTCTGGGCGAAGTTCCGGGCCGTCGACCCGTACCTCAAGCCGGGTTACAACGTCCCGCCCGCCGGCCGTGAGCACATCCTGCCGCCCTCGCGGGTCGCGGCGATCCACAAGGAGTCGCTCTGCATCAACTGCGGCGCGTGCGTCTCGGAGTGCAACGCCTGGGAGTCGAGCCCGGAGTTCCTCGGGCCCCAGGCGCTCGCGAAGGCGATGCGGTTCGTGGGCGATCCGCGCGACGGTGCGAAGAACGCGCGTCTCGAGGCCGTCAATGACCAGCACGGGATCTGGGAGTGCACGCGCTGCTACTTCTGCAACGAACGCTGCCCGAAGGGCGTCGACCCGCGGGACGCGATCGCGAAGCTCGGCGCCGAGTCGATCAAGGAGGGGATCGACCGCGACATGGGCGCGAAGCACGCGAAGTGGTTCGTGACCTCCGCCAAGACGACCGGCTGGCTGCGCGAGACGGAGCTCGTCCCGAAGACGCAGGGGATCGTCGAGTCGATCAAGCAGACGCGGTTCGCCCTCGGCCTGCTCAAGCACGGCAAGGTGCCGACGCCCTTCCCGCCGCACGTCGCCAAGGACGTGCGCGAGTCGCGCCGGCTGCACGACCTGCTCTACGGGCAGGAGGAGCTGCGCGGGTTCGGGGGCATCGTCCAGGGCGAGAAGGCGCTCGCGAAGCTCTCGCAAGGCCGACACGAGGACGACCACGAGCGCTACGGGCCTGGCTCGTTCCCGAAGCCGTTCCTGCCGAGCGAACGCAAGAAGGCGTCTGATCCGAAGGGGTCTGATTTGAGGGCGTCACAGTGAAGCAGCTGGCCTATTACAAGGGGTGCCTGGCGTCGCTCTCGGCGAAGGAGCTCGACTCCGCGACGCAGGCGCTCGCGCCGCGCGTCGGCCTCGAGCTGATCGAGCTCGAGTCGGTCACGTGCTGCGGCGCGGGTGACATCCAGGAGGCCGAGCCGGATTACTCCCTGCACCTGAACGCTCGGATCCTCGCCTACGCGGCGGCGACAGGCTCGGACACGCTGATGACGGTCTGCAATGTCTGCACGCTCAACCTGCGATTGGCCAACTTCCAGCTGCTGGGCGACCAGGAGCTCCGCGACCGGGTGAACGCGAACCTGCTCGCCGTCGGCGTCCCGTCCTACGAGCGGGACGTCGACGTCCGGCACCTCCTCTGGGAGCTTGCCGATGACGAGGGCTTCCCGAAGCTCGAGAAGGCGGCGCACAAGGGGCTGAAGGGCCTCAAGATCGCCCCGTTCTACGGCTGCCAGATCCTCCGGCCGTCGCGCGTGATGGGGTTCGAGGATCCCGATGCGCCGTCGTCGCTCGAGCGGATCATCGAGGCCTGCGGCGGCGTAGCCGTCGATTACCCGGCGAAGCTCAAGTGCTGCGGGTTCCCGATCATCCAGGCGCGCGAGGAGACCGCGCTCGGCGAGCTCGTGCAGCCCATCGAGCAGGCGATGGAGGCCGGAGCAGACGCGATGGTGACGCCCTGCCCGCTCTGCCACCTCTCGCTCGACGCCTGGCAGTCGAAGCTCCGCCAGACCACGGGGAAGGATTTCGCGATGCCGATCCTGCACCTCTCGCAGCTGATCGGGGTCGCAGCCGGGGTGCCGGAGTCGGCCCTCAAGTTCAAGCGCCACGTCGTCTCGGTCGAGCCGGTACTGGAGAAGCTCGAGCGCTGATGGCGGACGCCGTCATCTCGCCCGACGTCGTTGCCAGGTACGCGGCGGACGCAGCACGCGAGGTGGACGGGGTTACGGGCATCGTCGAGGGCGTGCGGAAGGGGATCCGCGTGGAGGACGGCGCGATCGAGCTACACCTCGCCCTGCGGTGGGGCGTCTCGATCCCCGAGGTCGGCGCGGCCGTCCAGATGCGGGTCGCCGACTATCTCGAGCGGATGGCCGACGCCCGGCCGTCCGTCGTGAACGTCGTCATCGAGGAGGTCGATGGCCCCGCCTAGGCTGAGCGGGCTCACGAAGCTCACGCTGGAGACCGCACCGTCCGTCTGTCACGAGTGCGTCTGGTGGCAATCTCGCGGGTCGCGCGGCTCGGTCGACAAGAACCGCTGGATGGAACGGGTGGAGGAGGAGTACGGCGCCTTCGGAACCCTCTACAACGGTGACGAGGGAAAGACGCTCGGCGTCATCCAGTACGGCCCGGCGCCACTCTTCCCGCACGCCTGGGAGCTCCCCGGCGGCCCGCCCTCCGAAGATGCGATGCTCGTCACCTGCGCCTACCTCGTCGCGTCCTCGACGCCCTGGGTGCTGCAGTCGCTCTTCCTCGCGGCGATCGGCGAGGCGCGCGACCGCAACTTCTCCTGCATCGAGGCGTTCGCCTACCGCTACAACGAGGGCGAGTCGTCGCACGCCCGCTTCCGGGAGCACCGGACGGTGTTCCCGGCCGACTTCCTCGCCGACTTCGGGTTCCGCGTCGTGCGGACGTCGGGACGCGTCGGCCTTGCACGACTCGAGCTGGGCGGGCTCGTGCCGGTCGAGGAAGGGCGGCGCGCAAAGGTGCTGCGGGTCGTGAGGGAGGCGTTCCTGCCCGAGCCGCTTCCAGCTCCGCGGCCCTAGCCCCCGGGGCCGCGCCCGGAAGTGCCGCCCGTCGAGGCGACCGTGTCGCCGCCTCCGCCGCCGCCGTCGCCGTCGCCTCGGGAGGTCGAGCTGTCGTCTCCCCCGTCGTCCCCGCCGGGGGCGCTGCTCGTGGTGGTCGTCGTGGTGGTCGTCGTCGAGGTGGTGGCGGTCGTGGTCGTCGAGTCGGGCCCGTCCCCGCTCTTGCTCGTTTCGCCGGAGCCCGAGCCCTCGCCGCTGCTCAGGCCGCCGCCGTCCAATCCTGACGAGCCAGAGGGCCCACCCTCGTTGTCGCCGGTGCTCGTGGAGGTTCCGGACGTCCCATCGCCGCTCGTGCCGAGGTCCCATCGCCGCGCGTGCCGGTCCCATCGCCGCGCGTGCCGGTCCCATCGCCGTGCGTGCCGGTCCCATCGCCGTGCGTGCCGGTCCCATCGCCGCGCGTGCCCGTGCCATCGCCGCTTGCGACGGTTCCGTCGTGGCCGCTTCGGTCGTCAGTTCCGTCGTGACCGGGAGTCGCGCTCCCTTCCCCGGCGGTCGATGAGGGTGGAGTCGACGGCGGGGGCGTCGGGACCGTGGGCGTCTCCGTCTCGGGGATCGGCGGCACCTCCGCCGGTGCGACGGGCGTGACGGCTCGGCCTGCGCGAGCCGTGCCGGCGGGAACCGCGGCTGCTTGCGCCGGGGTCGCCGAGTCGCCCGTCGAGGGCGGTGGGACCTCCACAGCCTCGGCGGTTGCGACCTTCTGCGGCGCTTCGGTGACGCTCGTCCCGGTCGCCGCCGCCCGAACCGTCTTGGGCCCCGCAACGGTCGGGGCCCTGATCGGGGCGCTCTTCGCTGCGAGCGCCCCGGCGACGGCGTCGGGCGGACGGACGACCGGAATCGCAGTGACGGTGGGCGGTGCGGCGCGGGCTCGGACGACGGGCCTGTCGGCCGCGAGCGCCCGTGGCGTCGGGTGTCCCGGAAAGAGCTTCGCCGGCTCGTGCGCCAGCGCGACCGTCCCTGCTCCTGCCGCAAGCGCCAGGGCAGCCAGCTTGGCGGCCGCAGGGCCGGAGAGGAGCTTCGCCGAGAGGCCCGTCCCGGCCGCGCCGATGCCCGTGGCCGGCAGGCCGCTCGAGAATCCCGGGATGGCGCGAACGAGGGCCTCGCGGACGACGGCAGGAACCGCCGCCGCGCCGCTCGCCACGTGGAGCGGTGCAAGACGCTCCTGGAGCCGTCTCCTGCTCTTGAACAGCAGCGACTCGACCGCGGGGCCGGAGACCCCGAGCGCGAGCGAGACCTCGCGGTAGGAGAGCCCGTAGAAGTCTCGGAGGATCACCGCCTGGCGCTGCGCCGGCGGGAGCCCGGCGATCGCCTCGGAGAGGGCCGTGATCTCGGCGCGCCTGTCGACGAGCTCGGCGACGTCGCTCGCGGCCGGTTGGTCGTCGTCGCGCAGCTCGACGGTGTCCGGACGGCGGCGGCGAAGGCGGGAGAGGCACTCGTTGCGGGCGATCGCGGCGAGCCAGGCTGGCGGATCCAGCGGTGCCGTTCCCGCGAGCATGCTCTTCTGTGCCGACAGGAAGCACTGCTGGGTCGCGTCCTCGGCCTCCTGCCGGTCGCGCAGGAGGACGTTGCAGAGCGCGAAGACCATTCGGCTGTGTTCGGTGAAGAGGCGTCCGACTTCTCTGCCGACTGCCCTGGGATCGGAGGCAGAGGCAGGCGCGGGCAGCCCCCGGCTGTCCGCGCCCGCCGGTGCCACCGCTCGTTGAGGCCCGCTAGTCGTTGCCGCCCCCACCGTGGCCGCCGTCGTCACCGCCGTGGCCGTCGCCGTGGCCGTCGCGGTGGCCCGAGGACGACGTCGTGGTCGTCGTTGTCGTGCCGCCGGCCGCCGGGACGGTGGCCGTGGTCGTGGTCGTCGTGGTCGTGGTCGCGCCGTGCGTCGTCGTCGTCTCCCTGGTCGTCGTCGACGCGGCCCCGGTTGTCATTCACGCCGGGCTGCTTGAACTCGATCTTGACCCCGACGGTGGCATTCGGGGCGAAGGCCGGCGGCAGCACCGTTCCGGCGGGCAGCGGGATCACGAGTGTCTGCCCGTTGATCGTGAGCGTGATCGAACCGGGAGTCGTGGCCGACGCCGGGACGACGGCGGCGATCGTCACCTGGAGCATCACTTCGTTCGCGTCGTCGGACGGCGTCGGGGTGACCGAGTCCTCGTGGAGCGCGCCGCCCGCCGCGATCGTCACCTCGATCTCGGCTGCTTCGCCGGGCGAGAGCGAGCTCCGCGAGGAGCGCGCCGACGCAGCCGAGCGCGTGGCGGTGTGCACTACGACCACGCTGCGGCCGGCGGCGAAGAATGATGTGCTTCCGACTGTCCTGACGAGCACGCCGCGAAACGACGCGTGCCGGACGTTGCCGACGACGCGCATGCTCTTGGCGGCCGAAGTGCCGTCGGAGAGCTTGAACGCCGAGGTTCTGAGGATCGTGCCGGCACTCGGGAGCGAGGGAGCGCGCAGCGTCGTCGTGCGGCCTCCGGCCGAGGCGAGCACGAGCTCGCCCTGGGCGGGCATCCGGGCGATCACGACGCCCTCGAGCGTTGCGGTCGTCCCTGCATTTCCCGGCGCGGCGAAGGCGAGCGCCACGAGAAGCGGGGCGAATAAGGCTTTTCTCATCGAATCGGCTCCTTTGTCTGGTTTCCGTCCACGAGGGGGGAAGTCCCAACCAAGGAGCAAGACGCCCGCGTCGCGAGAAACTTGCTCGCCCGTCCGTACGCTGGGGTGTCGCTAGTGGTTCAACTCGCGCTCGATCTCGTCGAGCCACTGCTCGTAGGCATCGAGCACCCGGCGCGAGAGACGATGGTTCAGCTTCAGGTACTTCGCGCGATGCGGGAGGGTCTCGGCGGCCGGAGACATGCCGCCGCTCCATGTCCATCACGACCACGACGAGACGTTCATCGTCCTCGAAGGGCGCGTCTCCCTGCACCTGCCGGAGCGCTGCGTGACCCTCGGGCCCGGAGAGTCGTTCTTCGCCGCGCGCGGGATCCCGCACGTCTACCGGGTCGAGTCCGAGACCGCCCGGTGGCTCGGTGTCGGAAACCCGCCCGGGTTCGCCGACTTCGTCCGCGAGGCGAGCGACCCCGCCGAGGACGACGGCTTCCCGCCGGCCGACCGCGAGCCGGACCTCGACCGTATCGGCGCGGCCGCCGCGCGGCAGGGAATCGAGCTGCTCGGCCCTCCAGGGACGATGCCAGGCTAGGAGAGGACGAGCTCCGCGATCTGGATCGCGTTGAGCGCCGCGCCCTTGCGTAGGTTGTCGCTCGCGAGGAACAGGGCGATCCCGTTCTCGACGGTCGGGTCGCGGCGGATCCGGCCGACGAGGACGTCGTCGATCCCGGCGGCCTTGCCGGGGCTCGGGAACTCCTCGACGCGCACCGACGGCGCCGCCTCGAGAAGGTCGCGTGCCTGCTCGGCAGAGAGAGGCTCCTCGGTCTCGATCCAGACTGCCTCGGCGTGGCCGACCATGACGGGGACGCGCACGCAGGTGGCCTGGATCGGGAGGCCGGGGAGCTCCATGATCTTGCGGGTCTCGGCCCGCAGCTTCGACTCTTCGTCGAACTCCTCGCCGTCGAAGTCCCAGTCCATGCGGAGATCGTGCTCCGCAGGCGCCTCGTTCGCGAGGCGGTCCATCGCCTGGGCGCCGGCGCCGGAGACCGATTGGTAGGTGGCAACGCGGACGCGCTCGAGGCCTGCGGCCTCGTGGAGCGGCTTGAGGACGCACGTGAGCGGGATCGTGCAGCAGTTCGGGTTGGCGATGATGCTGCCGTTGCCGAGCGCTCGCTGCCCGTTCACCTCGGGGACGACCAGCGGGATCCCGTCCTGAAGTCGGTAGGCGGAGGACTTGTCGATCGCGATCGCCCCGCCGGCGACGGCGTGCGGGACGAGCTCACGGGACGCTCCTGTTCCGACCGAGAAGAGGAAGACGTCGACATCGCCTCGGGAGAGCGCCTCGGGAGTCGCCTCCTCGACGGTGTGGCCCTGCACCTCGCGGCCTGCCGAGCGTGCCGACGCGAAGACGCGCACGTCGTAAAAACCGTGCTCTGCGAGCAGGCCGAGCGTGACCGTGCCGACGGCACCGGTGCCCCCGACGACGCCGATACGCGTGTCGCGTCCCATGCTCCCAGGTTAGCGGGAGCGTAGAGCTGTCAGATCTCGCGGCGACCTGAGAGCGCGCGGCCGAGCGTCACCTCGTCTGCGTACTCGAGGTCGCCGCCGACAGGGAGCCCGCTCGCGAGGCGGGTGACGGTGACCTTCGCGCGGAGGCGGTCGGCGAGGTAGGCGGCCGTCGCCTCCCCGGTCATCGTCGGGTTCGTGGCGAGGACGACCTCGGTGACCCCGTTCGCCTCCACCCGGTGGAAGAGCTCGTCGATGCGAAGGTCGGAGGGGTCGACGCCGTCGATCGGGCTGAGGGCGCCGCCGAGGACGTGGTAGAGGCCGTGGTAGGCGTGGGTGCGCTCGAGCGAGACGACGTCGACGGGCTGCTCGACGACGCAGATCGTCGTGTGGTCGCGGCGCGCGTCGAGGCAGATGCCGCAGGTCTCCTCCTCGGTGAGATTGCCGCACTCGCGGCAGAACCGGACCCGCTCCTTCACCTCCTGGATCGCCGCGGCGAGCGCGAGCGCCTCCTCGGGCGGCCGCTGCAGGATGTGGAACGCAAGCCGCTGCGCCGTCCGCTGCCCGATCCCGGGCAGCCGCGTCAGCTGCGCGACGAGGTTCTCGACCGAAGGGCTGAACACCGCGCCATTGTGCCCGCGCCCTCCGGACACGCACCGTACCGACATGGCCACCACCCGAGCTCAGCCATGCCCCAAAGGGACCCCTCTGGTGTCAGACACCGTTCAGTCCCTCGGAGAACGCCCGAGGGTCCATGCGGCCTGCAGGGGCGCTTGGTGTCAGACACCGTTGGTTTTTTGGACAACGTCACCGTCTCTTTGGGACTAGGCTCGCAGTCGTCCGATTAGGGCTCGAGGCCCGCGGGCCTAGACTCGCGCGGTGGACTGGGTGACGATCTCGGCGCTCGCGACGGCGGCGGGGACGCTCGTGCTCGCGCTCGCGACCTTCGCGGCGGTGCGGTCGGCGAACCGCTCCGCGCGCGTCGCCGAGCGAGCGCTGCTCGTCGGGCTACGGCCGATGTTGATGCCGTCGCGGTTCCAGGACCCCGGCCAGAAGGTCGGCTACCAGGACTCGCACTGGCTCATGCTCCCCGGCGGCCACGGGGTCGCCGAGGCGAGCGACGAGGCCGTCTGGCTCGCGATCTCGGTCCGCAACGTCGGCACCGGCATCGCCGTCATGCACGGCTGGCGGTTTGCGCCCGAGTTCGTTCTGAGCCGCGGCGACGACGCGCCCGACCTCGACGAGTTCACGCGGCTGACCCGCGACCTCTACGTCGCGATCGGCGAGGAGGGCTTCTGGCAAGGGACGTTCCGGGACCCGAGCGCTCCCGAGTTCGCGGCGGCGAAGGCGATTGCCGACGACCACAAGTTCTTCACGGTCGAGATCCTCTACGGCGACGTCGAGGGCGGGCAGCGGATGGTGACCCGGTTCGCGATGACCCCGCGAACCGACGAGGGCTGGATCGCCGCGGTGACGCGGCACTGGTACGTCGACACGCCCGATCCGCGCTCGCGCTAGAGCTCGAGCTCCTGCGCGTCGAAGGTCGTCTTCATCAGCTCGACGATCTCCTCCTCCGTCGCAGGGCGGTCGGGCTCGCGCTTCTCGCCCGCGGCCCGCTCTCCGGTGACGAACCTGAGCTCGAGACGGCGGCCCGTCACCTCGTAGAGCGCGTCGGCGAGGAGCGTCACGCTCTTCGGCTCTTCGGCCTTCTCGCGGTGGAAGCCGGCCTCGGGCGGGAACTCGAGCGTCAGCGTGTCCCCGTCGAGCGCCGCGGGATGCGCCTCGGCGAGCATCGCCGAGGCAGGGATCGAACGGGTCTCCACGGCCGGCAGCACGGAGCGGCGCCATGCCTCCTGAAGCTCTGCGAGCTGGACCGGAGGTGGAGACGCCTCGCTCCCGGGAGAAGTGTCTGCGACCTCCGGTCTAGTGGGCTTTTCCAGCCTTTCGGCCGGAGCGCTCTTCCCCTGCTCCAACCTCTCGAGCCGAAAGGCCACCGACTCTCGGGAAAGATCCGACCCCGGCCGCGTCACCTTGACGAGCGCGAGCTCGAGCGGGAGCCGGGGATCCCCGCCCTGGCGCAGGTCCTCGACCGCGACGTGCAGCAGGTCGATCAACCGCAGCACGGCGGGCGCCCCGAGCTGGTTCGCCTGCTCGCGCAACCGCTCGCGCGCCTCGTCGGTGACCGGGAGCGTGTCCGGCACCTCGCCGGTCGCCTGCACCAGCATCAGGTGGCGAAGGTGCTCGAGCAGGTCGATCACGAGCCGGCCGAGATCCTGCCCCTGCTCCGACAGCTCCTCGAGGAACGTGAGCGCCCCCGCGGTGTCCTGGTCGACCACGTGGTCGCACAGGCGAAACAGCACCTCGTCTTCGACCGTCCCGAGCAGCGCGAGCACGTCGGCCACGCTGATCGTCCCGCTCGTCGCCGAGGCGAGCTGGTCGAGGGTCGACTCCGCGTCGCGGTAGGCGCCGCGCCCGCCCCGGGCCACCAGCGCCAGCGCGGCGTCGGGCACCTGGATCTCCTCGCCGTCGGCGATCAGCCGCAGCTTGCGCACGAGCTCGGGCAGCCGCGGCCGCTGGAACACGAACGTCTGGCAACGGGAGCGCACGGTCGGCAGCACCTTGGCGAGGTCGGTCGTGCAGAAGATGAACAGCAGGTGCGGCGGCGGCTCCTCGATCAGCTTCAGGAGCGCGTTCCAGGCGGCCTCGGTCAACTGATGGGCCTCGTCGAGGATGTAGACCTTCGAGCGGCCCTCGACCGGCTGCAGCACGACGCGGTCGCGGATCTCCCGGATGTCGTCGATTCCGCGCTGTGAGGCGGCGTCCATCTCGATCACGTCGAGCGACGTGCCCTTCGTGATCGCGACGCAGGCGTGACAGGTGTTGTCGGGGTGCGCGGTCGGCCCGAGCTTGCAGTTGATCGATTTCGCGAGGATCCGCGCCATCGAGGTCTTCCCGGTCCCGCGCGGCCCGGCGAAGAGGTAGGCCTGCCGGATCTTCCCGCTCTCGATCGCGTTCGAGAGCGTCCGCACCACCGCTTCCTGGCCGACCACCTCCTCGAACGTCTGCGGCCGGTACTTGCGATACAGGGCGGTCACATGCCGATTCTGGCACATCCCGACCCCGCGAGAGAGTATCGACTCGACTTGATGGAAAAGCCCAAGAGTCTTATTTGCACTCTATTGGTTCTGTGACGTACGCTACGTGGGCCATCGACCCAGCGGGAGAGACAATTTCATGAGTCCGACATCAGATGGGTCCAGCATTCAGAAGAAGGATCGCTGGTCCGCAGGCGTCACCCCTTACGCGGAGATGGGGTACTACGACGCCGATTACGTCCCCAAGGACACCGACATCCTGTGTGCGTTCCGCATCGTCCCCCAGCCGGGCGTCGACCACATCGAAGCGGCGGCTGCGGTAGCGGGAGAGTCGTCCACCGCCACCTGGACGGTCGTCTGGACCGACCGCCTGACCGACCACAAGCACTACCAGGCGAAGGCCTACCAGGTCGACGCTGTCCCCGGCACCGACCAGTACATCGCGAGGATCGCCTACGACATCGACCTCTTCGAGGAGGGCTCGATCGCGAACCTGACCTCGTCGATCATCGGCAACGTCTTCGGCTTCAAGGCGCTGAAGTCGCTGCGCCTCGAGGACATGCGCATCCCGCTCCACTATGTGAAGACATTCCAGGGCCCCGCCCACGGCATCGTGATGGAGCGCGAGTTCCTCGACAAGTTCGGCCGCCCGCTCCTCGGCGCGACCGTCAAGCCGAAGCTCGGCCTCTCGGCCAAGAACTACGGCCGTGTCGTCTACGAGGCGCTCCGCGGCGGCCTCGACTTCACGAAGGACGACGAGAACATCAACTCGCAGCCGTTCATGCGCTGGCACGACCGCTTCGGCTACGTCATGGAGGCCGTCTCCCGTGCCGAGGCCGTGACCGGCGAGGTCAAGGGCAGCTATATGAACGTCACCGCCGGGACGATGGAGGACATGTACGAGCGCGCCGAGTACGCGAAGGAGCTCGGCTCGATCATCATCATGATCGACCTCACCGTCGGCTACACCGCCATGCAGTCGATGGCCAAGTGGGCGCGGGCGAACGGGATGATCCTGCACCTCCACCGCGCGGGGCACGGCACCTACACCCGCCAGAAGACCCACGGCGTCAGCTTCCGCGTGATCGCGAAGTGGTGCCGCCTGATCGGCGTCGACCATATTCACGCGGGCACCGTCGTCGGCAAGCTCGAGGGCGACCCGTCGACGACGAAGGGCTTCTACGACACGCTGCGCGACGGCTTCATCCCCGAGGATCCGCGCTGGGGGATCTTCTTCGACCAGGACTGGGGCTCGATGCCGGGCGTCATGCCGGTCGCCTCGGGCGGCATTCACGCCGGGCAGATGCACCAGCTGCTCCACTACCTGGGCGAGGACGTCGTGCTCCAGTTCGGCGGCGGCACGATCGGCCACCCGATGGGCATCGCCGCGGGCGCGACCGCGAACCGCGTCGCCGTCGAGGCGATGATCCAGGCCCGCAACGAGGGCAAGGACTACTTCCAGGAGGGCCCGGACATCCTCGAGAAGGCCGCCAAGGGCTGCCCCGAGCTCGACGCCGCCCTCCAGGTCTGGAAGGACATCACGTTCGACTTCGAGTCGACCGACATGCCCGACGTCCAGCTCGTCCCCTCGATCGGCTACTAGGAGGAATGGCGATGAAAGTCACCCAGGGAACGTTCTCCTACCTGCCGGAGCTGACCGACGAGCAGATCGACGCGCAGATCCGCTACTCGCTCCGCCACGGCTGGGCGATGTCGGTCGAGTACACCGACGACGCGCATCCGCGCAACGCCTACTGGGAGCTCTGGGGCCTCCCGGCCTTCGACACGAAGGAGGAGGACTCCGAGAACATCCTGCGCGAGGTTCGCGCCGCGCGCGAGGCATTCCCGGAGCACTACATCAAGGTGATCGCCTACGACCCGACCCGCGGACGGCAGACGACCGCGCTCGCGTTCATCGTCAACCGGCCGTCGGTCGAGAAGCGGTTCATCCTCGACCGCATCCAGGGACCGGGCCGCACGAACCGCTTCCGGCTCGTCCCTGACGAGCGCGCCGTGGCCAACGGCTCCGCCAACGGAGGCAGCCGGGCGCAATGAGCTTCGAGTTCGGCATGAAGCCGCGCGGCCCTCAGGGGTTCATCACCGGGGCGGCAGAGCCGGAGGAGTACGACGTCGACGAGGCCGAGGCCGACGAGGCGGTCCAGGCTCACGATCACGCCTCTCTCGCCGAAGCGCTCACCAGGACGAACGTCCTCGAGGTGCTGGACCAGCTCGACCGCGAGTTGATCGCGCTCGTCCCCGTCAAGACGCGGATCCGCGAGATCGCGGCGCTGCTCCTGATCGACCGCCTCCGGTCCGAGGTCGGGCTCGCCTCCGAGCGGCCGTCGCTGCACATGTCGTTCACGGGCAACCCAGGCACGGGCAAGACGACCGTCGCGATGAAGATGGCGCAGGTGCTCTACCGCCTCGGCTACATCGAGGAGCCGCGAGTCGTCGCCTGCACCCGCGACGACCTCGTCGGCCAGTACGTCGGCCATACGGCGCCGAAGACGAAGGAAGTGCTCCGCCGGGCCTACGGCGGCGTCCTCTTCATCGACGAGGCCTACTACCTCTACAAGCCCGAGAACGAGCGCGACTACGGCGGGGAGGCGATCGAGATCCTGCTCCAGGTGATGGAGGCCGAGCGGGACAAGCTGGTCGTGATCTTCGCCGGTTACAAGGACCGGATGGACGAGTTCTTCCACTCGAATCCGGGACTCTCCTCGCGCGTCGCGCACCACATCGACTTCCCGGACTACGACGTCGACGAGCTGATGGCGATCGCGCACCTGATGCTCGAGCAGCAGAGCTACGTTTTCGGAACCGACGCCGACGACGCGTTCCGCGCCTACCTGGAGCGGCGCGTCCAGCGGCCGCGGTTCGCGCACGGCCGCAGCGTCCGGAACTCGATCGACCGCGCCCGTCTGCGCCAGGCGAACCGCCTGTTCGCCGCCGGCGGAGAGCTCACGCGCGAGGAGCTCATGACGATCAGCCCCGACGACATCCTCGCGAGCAGCGTGTTCGCCGAGGATCGCGAGCCCGAGGACGACGAGTTTCCCGTCCTCGGGGCGATGTGAGCGAGCGCGACGTGGGCCGCTCTATCATCCTCGGTGTCGTCGGCGACTCTGCAGCCGGGAAAACGACGCTCACGCGCGGTCTCCTGCGGGTGCTCGGCGAGGACAACGTCACGCACGTCTGCGTCGACGACTACCACCGCTACGACCGGCGCCAGCGCGCGGAGCGGAACATCACGCCGCTCCACCCCGACTGCAACTACATGGACATCATGGCGCAGCAGATCGGGCATCTACGCAACGCCGAGCCGTTCCTGAAGCCCGTCTACCAGCACCACGACGGGACCTTCGGCCCACTGGTCCGCATCGACCCCAAGCGCTTCGCGGTGGTCGAGGGCCTGCTCGGGTACTACACCGACGAGATGCGCGGTCTTTTCGACGTGCGCATCTATCTCGCTCCGCCCGAGGAGCTCCGCCGCAGGTGGAAGGTGCAACGCGACTGCTCCCGCCGCGGGTACACGACCGACCAGGTGCTGTCCGAGCTCGACCGCCGTGAGCCCGACTCGGAAGCGTTCATCCGCCCGCAGCGGGCGCACGCCGACATCGTCGTGTCGTTCCTGCCGTCGTCGGGCGACCAGGAGCACCTGGACGCAGAGCTCGTCCTTCGGCCGACGCTCAAGCACCCCGACTTCCGGTCGGTGCTCGACGGCCAGGCCGACGCGTCCGGGGGGATCAAGATCACGGACCTCGGCGACGAGGTGCACCTCCTCATTCCGGGCCGGCTCGAGCGCGAGCGGGCCGAGGCGATCGAGGAGATGATCTGGTCGGGCCTCCACTTCGCAAGCCACCTCCGCTCGGAGCGGCTCGGCGAGTTCACGATCGGCACCGACCTTCACCGGTCGGAGTCGCTGGCGGTGATCCAGCTGCTGATCCTGTACCACCTCTTCACCGCCACCGCGAGCGCCGCGCTCGACGGGGTGGGCGGCGCGCGCGCCGAGCCGGCTCCCGCGTAGAGGCTTGATGTGGGATTGGCTCGCCGTGGGGCCGTCTCAGACCAAGCGAGGGTGGCTCGGCGTCCGCAGGGCAGGCTAGAAGCCTGCACAAGGACGACGAGCGGCCTCGCGCAGCGTATGAGGCGGCATCCACGGCATAGCCTCATTCCACATCAAGCCTCTCTAGCTCCCGGCCGCCTCGTAGAAGACGTCCGCGAGCTTCAGCCGCTCGTGGATCACGTTCACGGCGCGGTCGCAGTCGGCCGCCGGGACGACGCACGAGACGCGGATCGAGGAAGTCGAGATGATCTCGATGTTGATGCCGGCGTCCGCGAGCGCCTCGAAGATCGCGGCCGCGACACCAGGATTCGTCTTCATCCCCGCGCCGATGACCGAGACCTTCGCGATGTCGCGCTCCGACGAGAAGCCCTCGGCGCCGATCTGGGTGGAGAGCCGCTCGAGGATCGGCTCGGCGAGCTCGAGCTCGTTCTCGGGGAGCGTGAACGAGATGTCGGCGAACCCGTCGACCGAGGTGTTCTGGACGATCTCGTCGATGTTGATGCCGGCGTCGGCGAGAGGACGGAAGGTGCGGCCGGCGACTCCGGGCCGGTCGGGCACGCGCCGAATCGTCACCTTCGCCTCGCTGGTGTCGTGGGCGATCCCCGAGATGATGGCCTGCTCGAGCATGTCCTCCTCCTTGATGATCCACGTGCCCTCCGAGTCGTTGAAGGAGGAGCGGACGTGGATCTTGACTCCGTGGTTTCGAGCGTACTCGACGGACCGCAACGCCAGGACACGCGCCCCGCTCGCCGCCAGGTCGAGCATCTCCTCGAACGAGACTTCGTGCAGCTTGTGGGCGCCCGGGACGATCCGGGGATCGGCGCTGTAGACGCCGTCGACGTCGGTATAGATCTCGCAGACGTCGGCTCCGAGTGCCGCCGCGAGTGCGACGGCAGTGGTGTCGGAGCCCCCGCGCCCGAGGGTCGTCACGTCGTTCGTCGTCGGCGACACGCCCTGGAATCCCGCGACGATCGCGATCCTCCCCTCGTCGAGGGTCTCGTGGACGCGGCCGCGCCGCATCTCGATGATGCGCGCCTTGCCGTGGGTCGTGTCGGTCAGGATCCCGGCCTGGGAGCCGGTGAACGAGACAGCCTCGTGGCCGAGGTCGTTGATCGCCATCGAGACGAGCGCCATCGAGATCCGCTCGCCCGCGGTCAGGAGCATGTCCAGCTCGCGCGGGGCGGGCATCGGCGAGATCTGCGCGGCGAGGCCGATCAGCTCGTCGGTCGTGTGTCCCATCGCCGAGACGACCGCGCACACCCGCGCTCCCTCCTCGGCGGTGCGCACGATCCGGCGCGCGACGCGCTTGATCTCCTCCGGCCCGGCGACCGAGGTGCCGCCGTACTTCTGGACGATGACAGTCACGGTGCCGAAAGCTACCGGCGGGCGTAGAGGGAGAGTCCCGAGTACGCGTAGGCGTTCAGCGCCCACAGCGTGGCCGGGGTGCGGCCGAGGCGCAGGAGCTTCCCGGCGATGTTCCGCTGAGCGAGCTCGGCGGAGCCCTGCGCGTACTCGAGGCGCACGGGGCGGAGGCCCGCGCGTGCGAACGCCCAGAGGTAGGCCCACATCGAGTGCACGTGCTCGTTGATCCCGAGCTCCTTCTCGTGCTCCTGCTCGGGGTTCGCGCCGCTGCGATACGGCGCGCGGCTGCCCTCGTTGATCCCGGCGACGATGCCGCCGCCGCGGGTCACGCGCGCGAGCTCCGAGACCATCGCGTGCAGGTCGATTGCGTGGTGGAGCGTGGCGACGCAGAAGGCGACGTCGAAACACGCATCCGCGAACGGAAGCCGCTCGCCGTCGGCCTGGATCCGAAGATACGGGCCGACCCGTTCCTCGAAGAACGCGCCGCGGCCGAGCCCGATCAGAGGGTCGACGACGAGATCGCAGGCGACGTACTCGCACCCGCGCGGCGCGAGGTGGACCGAGGCCCAGCTCTTCGCGGCGCCGATCTCGAGCACGCGGTCGCCCGGCTTCACGAAGCGATCGAGCAGGAGCCCGAAGCCGTGCTCGGTCGCGGCCCAGGCGCGGTCATCCCAGCCGAGGTCGCGGTTCAGGAAAGGGAGCGCGGCGTCGATCCGGTCGTCGGCCTCGTACCAGCCTTGCTCCTTGGCGAGCTGGGGCCAGGCGGCGAGCTCGCGGAGCTTCGCGTCGATTCCGGGAGCGTCGCGATCGAGCAGGCTCGGGATTCCCTTCTCCGTGTCGTAATGCGCGGCCGCAGCGCGTGCAGGCGAGCTCGCCGTCGAGGGCGCCGTGGCAGGCAGGGCAGACGACGAAGGCGGGGAGATCCACGCTCGTGCTAGTAGCGGTCGATCTCGACGAGTCGCTCGTCGCTGATGCCGAAGTGGTGCGCGATCTCGTGGAGCACCGTCCGCCTGACCTGGACGCGAAGCAGCTCGGGGTCCGAGCCATAGGCTCGCTCGAGGGGGCCGCGGTAGATGGTGATCAGGTCCGGGAGGGCACCCGTGTAGTAGTGCGTCCGCCGGGTCTGTGGGATGCCGCGGTAGAGCCCGAGCAGGTTCTCCCCGGGCGGCGGCTCGTCCTCGACGACGACGGCGACGTTGTCGATCAGCTGCGCGATGTCGGGCGGGAGCGAGTCGAGGCTCTCCGACACCCATGCCTCGAACTGTTCGCGGGCGTCCACGCCTGCCAGGGTAGTCGTGGCTAGGACGCATCCGCCTTCTCGACCTCGAGCATGAGGCCCTTCACGGCCGTCACCCGTACGTGGTCGCCGGCACGGGCGCCGCCGTCGGCATGGGCCTGCCAGATCTCGCCGTCGACCTTCACCTGGCCCTCGGGCGCGAGCGTGGTGATCGCCTCGCCGAGCATGCCGACCATCGTCTGCACGCCTACCTGTGCCTTCCGCCGCCGGCTGTAGCGGATCCCGAAGAACCAGAGGCAGAGCTCGAGCACGGCTGCGAGCGCGATCACGAGCAGGTTCCACGGCATCGGCAGGAAGATGAGGGCGAGGATGAGGACGAGGATCAGGAGCACGACGGCAGCGTAACCGTGTTCACCTCTTGGTCACAGAATCGCCACACCTCTGTCCCAGGAAATCTCGCCATACTTCCGGGGATGGCTCGCACGATCGAGCTCGGGGGAACAGAGGCTCTGGCATCCGCGTACGAACGCGGGTACGCGCAGAGCGACGTGCTCACGATCGGGATCGAGGAGGAGCTGATCCTCGTCGACCCCGAGTCGCTCGAGCCGATCGAGGCGATCGAGCTCGTGCTCGGCGCGGCGCCCGACCCGCGGGTCACCGCCGAGTTCCGCGCGGCTCAGGTCGAGCTCGTGACTTCGGCCGGAGTGACGGTCGCCGAGCTGCGTGCCGAGCTCGCCGCCGCCAGGGGGAGGATGATCGATGCGCTCGCCGGCCGGGTGCGGCTGATGGGAGCTGGGACGCATCCGTCGTCCACGGGCCCCGCGCAGATCACCGACCGGCCGCGGTACCGCCAGATCGCCGCCGAGCTCCCCTGGGTGCTCCGCCGCGGGCTGCCGAGCGGCCTCCACGTCCACGTCGGGCTCGGCGACGCCGACGAGGCGCTCGCCGTCTACAACGCCGCGCGCGCCTACCTCCCCGAGCTGGCAGCGCTCTCGGCGAACTCGCCATTCTTCGAGGGAAGCGACGCGCAACTCGCCTCGACTCGTCTGAAGCTCGTGGAGGACCATCCCCGCTCCGGCATCCCGCCGGTCTTCGCGTCGTGGCGGGAGCTGGCCTCGTTCGTCTCCTGGGGCTCCGAAGGCGGGCACTTCTCCGACGTCACGTACCTGTGGTGGGACCTCCGGCTCCGGCCCGACCTCGGCACGATCGAGTTTCGCATCGCCGACTCGCAGTACTCGCTCGATCACACCGCCGCGGTGGCGGCGGTCATCCAGAGCCTCGTTTCCGCGCTGCGCCTCCGCGTGCGCTCGGGCGAGCGTCTCCCGACGTACGCGACGCACGTCCTCAACGAGAACCGGTGGCGGGCCGTCCGCGACGGGCTCGACGGCGAGCTCGCCGACCTCGCGACCGGGGAGAGGGCCCCGGCGCGCGCCCGGATCGCTGCGCTCCTGCTCGAGCTCGAGCCCTATGCGGATGAGCTCGGGTGCTCCGACGAGCTCGAGCTCGCCTGGCCGATGCTCGTGCGGAACGGCGCCCGACGCCAGCGCGCCATCGCCTCGACACGCGGGCTCGACGGCCTGCTGGCCTGGCTCGTGACCGAGACGGAACAGGTCGGGCGAACCACGCCGCCCGGCAGCATGTTCGACGCCCTCACTGCGGTCTGACGTCTCGAACACCGGCCGGAGGATCGGCCAGGCCGATCCCGGCCGTTGGACCCGCCTCGTGCCGCGCGCCTCTGGCTACATTGGCAGGCCAACTGCGGCTGAGGGCTCTTCTCGGGCCTACGCCGCTAGCTGAACGGGTCGCCTACGCGGCCTCCCGACGAGCCTCCCAAGACGCGAAAAGGGCTCGCGCCGTGTCCCCTCAGAGGAGGTTTCATCCTGCGGTATCGCGCAGCCATATCGTTTGCGGTCTCGGCGCTCATCGCCGTCTCGGCCGCCACCACGGTCAAGGCCATGTCGGCGACGGCCGCTTTCGCAGCACTTCCCCACTGGTGGATCGGCCAGGCGCTCTGCATCCACCGGCACGAATCGTTCGACTGGCATCGCACCACCGACTGGCTCGGGAACCCGTCCCGCGACCGCGGTGGGATGCAGATCGACGTCGGCACCTGGGTCGCTCACGCTCCGAGGGACTTCCCGCGCGAGCCGGCCGCCGCGTCGCCCCACGAGCAGCTCGTCGTCGCCTTTCACATCTGGCGCGCGAACGGCCACCGCTTCGGCGGAGGCCAGTGGCCCAACTCCTCGATCGCCTGCGGCGTCGACTGACCCTCGGGACAGTCACCGACCGCGTCCCTAGCGAACGCGTCTGAGGAGGACGAGGGAGCGCGCCGGCACGTCGAGCGTCGAGCGGCCTGGGTAGGGCTCCCCGCCTCCGTCGGGGTCGGCGGTCGAGAGCTCGAGCGCCCACTCGAGGCCGAAGCGGCGCGGCGGTAGCCGGAAGGCGACCGGGTCGGGCGTCGCGTTCAGGAGCACGACGAAGGACTCGTCGACGACCGGCTCCCCGCGCGGATCGACGATGCCGGTCTCCTCGCCGTTCAGGAACACGCCGAGCTCCCGGGTGTCCGGGCTGTGCCAGTCGCGCTGGGCCATCTGGCGGCCGTCGGGCCGGAACCACCATGCGTCCGGGAGCGCCGCCTCGGCGGGGCCGCCGTCGAGGAAGTCCGTCCGCCGGAAGACGGGGTGCGAGCGGCGCAGGTCGAGCAGCCGGCGCGTGAAGTCGAGGAGGCCGGCGCGGGAGTCGTCGAGGTCCCAGTCGTACCAGGACGTCTCGTTGTCCTGGCACCAGGCGTTGTTGTTCCCAGCCTGGGTGCGGCCGCGCTCGTCGCCGCCGAGGATCATCGGCACCCCCTGCGACAGGAGCAGCGTCGCGAGGAGGTTCCGTTGCTGCAGCGCCCGCAGGGCGTTCACCTCGGGATCGTCCGTCGGCCCCTCGACGCCGCAGTTCCACGACCGGTTGTCGTCCCGCCCGTCGCGGTTGTCCTCGAGGTTCGCCTCGTTGTGCTTCTCGTTGTACGAGACGAGGTCGGCGAGCGTGAAGCCGTCGTGGGCCGTGATGAAGTTGATGGACGCCGAGGGATGGCGGCCGTCGTCCTGGTAGAGGTCGCTCGAGCCGGTGAAGCGCGAGGCGAACGCCGCCGCGTTCGTCTCCCCGCGCCAGAAGTCGCGCATCGTGTCGCGATAGGAGTCGTTCCACTCGGTCCAGAGCACCGGGAAGTTCCCGACCTGGTAGCCGCCCGGCCCGAGATCCCACGGCTCGGCGATCAGCTTGACCTGGGACAGCACGGGATCCTGGTGGATCGTGTCGAAGAACGCCGAGAGCCGGTCGACGTCGTAGAACTCACGCGCGAGCGCCGACGCCAGATCGAAGCGGAAGCCGTCGACGTGACAGTCGATCACGAAGTAACGCAGCGAGTCCATGATCATCCGCAGCACGCTCGGGTGCACCGGGTTCAGGGAGTTCCCGGTGCCGGTGAAGTCGACGTACCGGCTCGGGTCGTTCGGATCGAGGCGGTAGTACGCCGGGTTGTCGATCCCGCGGAACGCGAGGATCGGCCCGCGGTGATCGCCCTCGGCGGTGTGGTTGTAGACGACGTCGAGGATCACCTCGATCCCCGCCCGATGTAGCGCCTTCACCATCCCCTTGAACTCCGCCACCTGCTGGCCGCGCGCTCCGGTCGCCGCGTAGGCCGAGTGCGGTGCGAAGTAGCCGATCGACGAGTAGCCCCAGTAGTTGGAGAGCCCCTTCTCGTGCAGGAACGCCTCGTCGGCGATGTGATGGATCGGCAGGAGCTCGACCGCGGTCACCCCGAGCAGCTTCAGGTACGCGATCGCCTCGTCCGAGGCGAGCCCGGCGTAGGTGCCGCGCAGGTCCTCGCGCACGCCGGGGTGGCGTGCGGTGATCCCTTTGACGTGCGCCTCGTAGATCACGGTCTCGTGCCAGGGAGTGCGCAGGAGGTCGTCACCTTCCCAGTCGAACGACGGATCGACCACGACCGACCTCGGGATTGCGGCCGAGTCGTCCTCACCGTCGGGCCCATCCGAATCGAGTGCGTAGGGGAGCACGCGGGCGGCGTCCCAGTCGATCCCGCCCTCGATCGCCTTGGCATACGGGTCGATCAGCAGCTTTGCCGGGTTGAAGCGGAGACCCCGCTCGGGTGCGTACGGCCCGTAGACGCGGTAGCCGTACCGCTCGCCCGGCCCCACTCCCGGCAGGAAGCCGTGCCAGTTGAAGGCAGTGCGCCGTGGAAGGACGTGCCTGATCTCCGCACCGTCCGGCGCGAACAGGCAGAGCTCGACCCGCTCGGCGTGCTCGGAGAACAGCGAGAAGTTCGTGCCCTCGCCCTCCCAGGTCGCCCCGAGCGGAAAGGGCCGCCCCGGCCACATCAGCCGCCGTCCCCGGGCGCGAGCCAGAGGACGCCGAGCGGCGGGAGGGTTACCTCCGCCGACCACTGCTGACCGTTCCACGGCTGCTCCTCCGCCGCGACTGCCGCCCCTGGCCCGACGTCGGTACCGCCGTAGGCGCCGGCGTCGGAGTTCAGCAACACGCGCCAGCTCCCAGCCCGCGGAAGGCCGACGCGGTACCCGCGGCGCACCACCGGCGAGAAGTTGCACACGCAGACGAGCGTCCGCGCGCCGTCGCCGGAGAATCGCGCGAACGCAAGCGTGTTCGAAGCACCGTCGCCCGCCTCGAGCCAGGTGAACCCCGAGGGGTCGAAGTCGCGCTCCCACAGCGCGGGCTCGTCGCGATAGAGGCGGTTGAGGTCACGCACGAGGGCCTGCACCCCTGCGTGGCTCGGGTTCTCGAGCAGGTGCCAGTCGAGACTACGATCGGCGCTCCACTCCCGGTCCTGCGCGAGCTCGCCGCCCATGAACAGGAGCTTCTTGCCGGGGTGCGCCCACATGTAGCTGTAGAGGGCGCGCAGGTTTGCGAACCTCTGCCAGCGGTCGCCCGGCATCTTCTGGAGCAGCGACCCCTTCCCGTGCACGACCTCGTCGTGAGACAGCGGGAGGATGAAGTTCTCGGTGAACGCATAGAGGAGGCCGAAGGTGAGCCGGTCGTGGTGATGAGTGCGGTAGACGGGGTCGTGGTTGAAGTAGTCGAGCGTGTCGTGCATCCAACCCAGGTTCCATTTGAAGCCGAAGCCGAGGCCGCCGTCGGCGGCCGCACGCGAGACGCCGGGCCACGCGGTCGACTCCTCCGCGGCCATGATCACGCCCGGCGCCTGCCCGTGGGTCACCGTGTTGAGCTCGCGGAGGAACGCGATCGCCTCGAAGTCCTCGTTGCCGCCGTACTGATTCGGCACCCACTCCCCCGGGGCGCGGGAGTAGTCGCGATAGAGCATCGACGCGACCGCGTCCACCCGAAGCCCGTCGGCGTGGAACTCGTGCAGCCAGTAGAGCGCGTTCGCGACGAGGAAGTTGCGCACCTCGTTGCGCCCGTAGTTGAAGACGAGCGTGCCCCAGTCGGGATGGGCGCCGCGGCGTGGGTCCTCGTGCTCGTACAGCGCCGTGCCGTCGAACCGGGCGAGAGCGAACGCGTCTCGGGGGAAGTGGGCGGGCACCCAGTCGAGGATCACGCCGAGACCCGCTCCGTGGAGGCGTTCGACGAACGCGCGGAAGTCGTCGGGCGAGCCGAACCGCGAGGTCGGGGCGTAGTAGCCGCTGGTCTGGTAGCCCCACGACCCCGAGAACGGATGCTCCATCACCGGGAGCAGCTCGACGTGCGTGAAGCCGAGGTCGGACACGTACGCGGCAAGCTCCTCGCCGAGCTCGGCGTAGGTGAGCGGGCGGTTCCCCTCGAGCGGGTTGAGACGCCAGGAGCCGAGGTGCATCTCGTAGACCGAAAGCGGCCGGTCCCACGGCTCGTCGCGAGCCCACGCCTCGTCCCTCCAGCTGTGGCCGGAGCGATAGAGGATCGACGCCGTCGCCGGCGGATGCTCGGCGGCGCGGGAGAGCGGGTCCGCCTTCAGGAGCGGCGGGCCCGACCGTGGCCGGATCTCGAACTTGTACCGCTCGCCCGCCCCGAGCCCCGGGATCTCGAGCTCCCAGACTCCCGACGAGCCGAGAGATCGCATCGGGTGAACGCGCCCGTCCCACTGGTTGAAGTCGCCGACGACGCTCACGCCACGAGCCGACGGCGCCCACACCGAGAACGCCGTGCCGCCGTCGCCCACCCGCGCGCCGAGCACCTCCCACAGCCGTTCGTGCCGGCCTTCGGAGATGAGGTGGAGGTCGAGCTCGCCGAGTGACGGCGGACGGGCGTAGGGATCGTCGTACTCCCACGTGATCCCGTCCGGCCAGATCACCTGGAGGCGGTAGTCGAGCGGGAGCTTCCGCCTCGGAAGGTAGGCGGCGAAGAGCCCGGCCGAATCGAGAAGCCCCATCTCGACCGGCGCGCCGCGCTTCGGCAGCACGTGCATCGCGGTCGCGCCGGGCCGTAGCGCCCGCACCGCGACCCCGCTCCGCTCCGGATGCGGGCCCAGAACCGAGTGCGGATCGTGGTGATCGCCCGCGAGCAGGCGCGCGATGTCTGCCTCGACTGTCACGACTCGACGCTCAGCACGTGCGCCTGCCGCTCGCCCGGCACGAGCTTGACGTAGTTCCCGCCGGTCTTCCACGTCCACGTCCCGCCCTCGAGCAGGTCTCTCACCGTGAACGAGTCGGCCAGGCCGGCTCCCGGGGGCACGGTCACGAGGCCGGTCTGCGCCGTCTTCGGGTCGAGGTTCACGACGACGAGGATCGTGTCCTCGTCCTCCTGCTTCAGATAGGCGAAGAGCTGCTCGTTTGCGGCGTCGAGGAACGTGACGTCGTCGAAGCGCCGCAGCGCGGGATGCTCGCGCCTCGCGGCGTTCAGCTTCGCGACCATCGGCAGGAGCGGCCCGTCGAGGGTGCGCGCCTTCAGCTCGTACTTCTCGGAGTCGAGGTACTCCTCGCTGCCCGCTCGCACCGGCACCCGCTCGACGTTCTCGAAGCCGGAGTAGATCCCGTAGCTGGGCGAGAGCGTGGCCGCGAGCACGAGCCGCGCCTCGAACGCCGCACGCCCGCCGCTTGCCAGGTACTCGGTGAGGATGTCCGGGGTGTTCGCGAAGAAGTTCGGCCGGAAGAACTGCACCGTGTCGCGCCGCGTGAGCTCGAGCAGGTACTGGGCGAGCTCGTGTCCCGTGTTCCGCCAGGTGAAGTAGGTGTAGGACTGGCTGAAGCCGGCCTTCCCAAGGGTCGCCATCAGCGCCGGGCGCGTGAAGGCCTCCGACAGGAACACGAGGTCGGGGTGGACGCTCTGTGCCTCTCGGATCAGCCACGACCAGAACTCGATCGGCTTCGTGTGGGGGTTGTCCACCCGGAAGATGCGAATGCCCCGGCCGGCCCAGAGGAGCACGAGGTCGAGGAGCGCCTGCCAGAGGCCTCGCCAGTCCTCGGAGGCGAAGTTCAGGTTGTAGATGTCCTGGTAGCGCTTGGGCGGGTTCTCGGCGTACTTGAGGGTGCCGTCGGGGCGGTGCTGGAACCACTCCGGATGCTCCTTCAGCCACGGGTGGTCGGGCGAGCACTGGAGGGCCAGGTCGAGCGCGATCTCGAGGCCGTGCTCGGCGGCGGTCAGCACGAGCCGTTCGAGGTCTGCGAGCGTCCCGAGCTCGGGCGCGACCGCCTCGTGACCGCCCTGCTCGCTCCCGATCGCCCAGGGGCTGCCCGGGTCGCCCTTCTTCGCCTCGAGCGAGTTGTTGCGGCCCTTGCGCTGCGTCGTCCCGATCGGATGGATCGGCGGGAAGTAGAGGACGTCGAAGCCGAGCTCGGCCAGCCGAGGGACGACCCTCTCGACGCCGGCGAAGCCGCCGAAGGAGCGAGGGAAGAGCTCGTACCAGGCGCCGACCCGCGCCCGCTCGCGATCCACGATCAGGTCGAGCGGCGGGTCGAGTCCCGTCTCGGCCTCGCGGGGAAGGTCGGGCTCCGCCTCGAGCGCCTCTTCGAGCGTGAGGCGCTTCGCCCCGAGCAGCGCCGCGCCCTCCGCGAGCTCGCTCGAGAGGTCGCCCTGGCCCGCCTCCACCTTCCGCTCGAGCTCGTGCCGCCACGAGGCGAACCGGTCGACCCAGGCGACGATCGAGTACCGCCAGCGGCCGAGCTCGTCGACCTCGACCGAGCCGAGCCAGCGGTCGTTGCCGAGGTGCTCCATCGGGGTCTCTGCCCACTTGCGTGCGCCGGGTGCCCGGTGGCGCACGGCGGCCCCGAGCACGTCGTGACCGTCGGCGAAGATCGTCGCGCTGACCTCGAGCGTCTCGCCCAGCGTCCGCTTCGCCGGCCAGCGGCCGCAGTCGAGGCTTGGCCAGACGTCCTGGATCTGGATCCGCGCCGGCCGCTTCTTGGGCGGCGGCGTCATGCGAGAACGCCCCGGTAGACCTCGACGACGCGCTCGGCGATGGCGTCCCACGCGAAGTGTTCGACCGCCCGCTCGCGCCCCGCCCGGCCGAAGCGCTCGGCGAGAACGGGATCGGCGAGCACCGTCTCGATCCGCTCGGCGAGGGCGCGCGCGAACGCGCCGGGGTCGACCGGCTCGCCGGTGCCGTCGCCGCGAGGCTCGATCGGGACGAGGAGGCCGGTGACGCCGTCCTCGACCACCTCGGGGATCCCGCCCGTCCGCGTCGCGACGACGGCGGTCTCGCAGGCCATCGCCTCGAGGTTCACGATTCCGAGCGGCTCGTAGACGGACGGGGTGACGAAGACCGTGGCGTGGCTCAGCACCTGGATCAGCTCCGGTCGCGAGATCATCTTCTCGATCCAGAGGACCGTGTGCCCCGCCGCGCGCAGCGACTCGACGTTCGCGACGATCTCGGCCTCGAGCTCGGGCGTGTCCGGCGCGCCGGCGCAGAGGACGAGCTGGACGCCACGGTCGAGCATCGTCGCCGCATGGAGCAGGTGCGTGAGGCCTTTCTGCCTGGTCACGCGACCCACGAACACGACCGACGGCACGGCGGGGTCGATCCCGAAGCCGTCGAGGAGCCCGGTCTCCGGGTCGGGGTGGAACTCGTCGGTGTCGATCCCGTTGTGGACGACGCCGACCCGGCCGGGATCGACTGCGGGGTAGGTGCGGAGGATGTCGTCGCGCATCGCCCCGGAGACCCCGATGATCGCGTCGGCGTTCTCGAGGCCCGTCCGTTCGCAGAAGGACGAGAGGGCATAGCCGCCGCCGAGCTGCTCGGCCTTCCACGGCCGCAGCGGCTCGAGGCTGTGCACGGTCGCGACGTGCGGGATCCCGTGGATGAGCTTCGCGAGGTGGCCGCCGAAGTTCGCGTACCAGGTGTGGCTGTGCACGAGGGTCGCGCCTTCGGCCGAAGCCGACATCGCCAGGTCGATCGAGACCGCGCGCAGTGCAGCGAGATGTGGCGCGCTCCCAGCGAGCGCGTCCCACGGCTCGTAGGCGACGACCGGCGGCCGCCAGTCCGCGGGCCGCGGCGCGCCCCAGCAGTGGACGGTCACGTCGACGAGGCGCGCCAGCTCGCGGGCGAGGTACTCGACGTGGACGCCTGCCCCGCCGTACACGTCCGGCGGGTACTCGCGCGTGAGGAGCGCGACGCGGATGTCAGTCACGAACGCGCTCGCCCTTGCCCACGACGACGATCCCGCCGGGCGAGACGACGAACCGCTCGCGGTCGCGCTCGAGGTCGACGCCGAGGGATGCGCCCGGCTCGATCACCACGTTCTTGTCGACGATCGCCCGCTTCACGACCGCACCGTCGCCGATCTCGACGCCGTCGAGGAGCACCGAGTCCTCGACGTCGGCTCCCGATCGTACGTAGACCCCGGGCGAGAGCACCGAGCGGCGCACGACGCCGCCCGAGACGATCACACCCGCACACACCATCGAGTCGACCGCGAGGCCGGTCCGTCCGGGCTCGTCGAACACGAACTTCGCCGGCGGCAGCCGGTCGGGCTGCTTCAGGATCGGCCAGTCGCGGTTGTAGAGGTTGAAGATCGGGTCCGGCGAGATCAGGTCCATGTGCGCTGCGTAGTAGGCGTCGAGCGTCCCGATGTCGCGCCAGTAGCCGTGCTCCCGCTCGGACACGCCCGGGACCACGTGGTTGGCGAAGTCGAACACCTGGGCCTCGCCGCGGTCGACCAGCATCGGGATGATGTCGCCGCCGACGTCGTGGCCCGACGACGCGTCCTTCGAGTCCGCCGTCACCGCCTCCACGAGCACCTTCGCGTCGAAGACGTAGTTCCCCATCGACACCATCGCCTGGTCCGGATCGCCGGGAACTCCGAGCGGGAACTCCGGCTTCTCGCGGAACGCCCTGATCTGCCGTCCGTCCGGCGCAAGCTCCATCACGCCGAAGGCAGTCGCCTGCTCGAGGGGCACCCGCAGGCCCGCCACGGTGACGCCGGCGCCGGCTTCGACGTGCTGGGCGACCATGTCGCGTGGGTCGATCCGGTAGACGTGGTCGGCGCCGAAGACGCAGATCACGTCGGGGCTCTCATCGCCGATCAGGTTGAGGTTCTGATAGATCGCATCCGCCGATCCGGAGAACCAGCGTGGGCCTCGGCGCATCTGCGCGGGGACCGGGACGACGTAGTTCCCGAACAGCGTCGAGAGCTGCCAGGTAGAGGCGATGTGCCGGTCGAGGCTGTGGCTCTTGTACTGCGTCAGCACCGCGATTCGCAGGTATCCGGCGTTGACCAGGTTCGAGAGCGCGAAGTCGATCAGCCGGTAGTTGCCGCCGAAGGGGACGGCAGGTTTTGCGCGGTCGACGGTCAGCGGCCAGAGACGCTTGCCCTCGCCGCCCGCCAGAACCATCGCGAAGGGCCTCGCCGGGCTCACGTCCCAAGCCTAACCGCGGTAGACGCGCACGACGTAGTCGTCGATCATCCGGGTGGCGGTGAACGTCGGCGCGAGGCTCACGAGGGCGCGCTTGATCAGGTCGCACCAGCCATGTGGCACCCCGTCTTCGTCGCGGTCGCGGAAGAGCGGCACGATCTCGTACTCGAGCAGGTCGTAGAAGAGCGCGGCGTCGCGGTCGTCGATCGCCTCGGGCGGCTCGTCGCCGTCGCCGGGGATCGCCCAGCCGTTCGAGCCGTCGTACCCCTCCGCCCACCAGCCGTCGAGCACGCTCAGTTGCAGCGCCCCGTTGAACGTTGCCTTCATCCCGCTCGTCCCGCTCGCCTCCATCCGCCTGCGTGGGAGGTTGACCCAGACGTCGCAGCCCGAGACCAGGTGGCGCGCTATCGAGATGTCGTAGTCCTCGAGGATCACGACGCGGCCGGAGATCTCTGCGTCGGCGTGCTCGAAGTCGTAGAAGCGCTGGAGCGCGTCCTTGCCCGGGCTGTCGCTCGGGTGTGCCTTCCCCGCGATGACGAGCTGCGCAGGCTGGTCGCCCGTGAAGATGCGCCGCGCACGTTCCGGGTCGTGGGCGAGCAGGTGGAACCGCTTGTAGGTGGCCAGGCGCCTCGCGAAGCCGATCGTCAGCGCGTCCGGCTCCAGGGTCTCCTCGATGAGCCGAATGAAGTCGAGCTGCTCTCCGCGCAGGAGGCTGTCGTGCACCTCCTTGGCGCGGACGAAGTCGACCAGGCGCCTGCGCGCCTCACAACGGGCGGCCCACAGCTCGGCGTTCGGGATCTCGAGCACGCCTTCCCACGAGGCACGGTCCGCAGGAGCCTCGAGCCAGCGGCCGTCGAGGTGCCGAACGAAGAGGTCGCGCATCGGCGCCGAGATGAACGTCGGCAGATGGGCGCCGTTCGTCACGTGCGTGATCGGGACGTGGGTCGGCCCGGGGAACAGCGGCCGCCACATCTCCCGGGCGACCTCGCCGTGCAGGCGGGACACGCCGTTCCTGCTGCGGCTCAGCCGGAGCGCGAGCGGCGTCATCCCCGGCTCGCCCTCACCGGGGACGACCCGGCAGAGATCGAGAAACGCCTCGTCGTCGAGCCCGATCCTGGCCGGGAGCCGCGGTGTAGGCAGCGAGGAACTCCTCTGCCGTATAGGTCTCGTTGCCCGCGGCAACCGGCGTGTGCGTGGTGAAGACCACCCGCTCCCGGACGGACTCGAGCGCCTGTTCCGTCGAGGAGCCGCCGGCGATCTCGCGCGAAGCGAGCTCGAGCGCGGCGAGTGCCGGATGGCCCTCGTTCAGATGGATCACCGCGGGCTCGATCTCGAGCGCCTCCAGTATCCGCGCTCCGCCCATCCCCAGCAGCCCGTACTGGGCGAGCCGCACGGCGCGGCTTCCGTCGTACAGGCGTGCGGTCGTCCATCGCTGGAAGGCGTCGTTTTCGGGCAGCTCCGCATCGAGGAGGACGAGGGGCACGCGTCCGACGTCCACGCGCCACGCCTGGAACTGCAGAGGCGCGCCGTAGAGCTCGACTTCGAGCAGGAACGGAGACCCGTCGGGGGCGGTGACCCTGGCCATCGGCAGCGACTTCGGGTCGAGCTCGAGCCAGTACTCCTGCTGGCGGCCGGAGAGGTCGAGCCTCTGACGGAAGTATCCGCGGCGATAGAGCAGGCCGACCCCGACCATCTCGAGGGCCTGGTCGCTCGCCTCCTTCAGGATGTCGCCGGCGAGCACGCCGAGGCCGCCCGAGTAGATGGGCATAGAGGCGTGGAAGCCGAACTCCGCGCACATGAAGACGACGGGCCCGTCGATTCCCCGCGTGACCGGTTCCCGGGAGAGCAGAGCGTCGATGCGCCCCGCAAGGGCCTCGACGCGTGCGAGCAGCTCGGGGTTGCGCTCCGCCGCCTCCTGGGTCGAGGGCCAGAGGTCGTTGAGGAAACGGACGGGGTTCTCGCCGGAGAGCTGCCAGCGGTGCGGGTTGATGTCCTGGAACACGGCGGGCCCGTCCGGGTCCCAGCTCCAGGCGTAGTTGTACGCGACCGGGGCGAGCGGCTTCAGGCCCGGCGTGAGCCGCTCGGCGAGGAGCTCGATGCGCATGCCGAGGTCCACAGCACCCGGAGTGAAGATGCGACCCGGCACAGTCCCTCGTCTATCACGCCGCCGTCGAGCCGCGTCCGGGATACCGTTCCGGCAGCGTCCGTCGCCCTAGCTCAGTGGACCTCGCCTTCCGGTGCGAGCAGCGGGAAGAAGTGCCAGGCGACGTCCCTGAAGACCCGGATGATCAGTTCCGGCGTGATCTCCGTGTTCGGGTCGTCGAGTTCCGGCGGGAGGTTCTTGGCTCCCATCGCCTTCGCGTTCGCGATGACGCCCGGTCCCATCGCCTTCCCGAGGCCGCTCAGAGCTTTGTTGACAAGGTTGAAGTCCATCGCCCATTCCGGGACAGGCCGCGACTCGACATTCGTCCAGGCGTCAGGATTGCGGGGCGTGTCGCGGGTGAACAGATGGTCGAACGTACGGGCTGACGCGTCACGGCCGGTGAGCGGATCGCCGAGTCCCCAGGCCTTCCGCAGAGTCGCGATCAGTGACGTGTGGCGGTACTCGTCGTTGTAGACCGAGCCGGACTCGACCCACGGCCATACAAGCGCCCGAGCACGTTGTCGAGGGATCGGTTCTCGAACAGCACCACGACGACGTGGTCGAGTGCGCTGGCGCGAGTGGCCGCGTCGGTCATTCTGGTGTCTCCAATCATTTGCGCGGGCGTGCCTCCGTCGAGCCGGATTCTACGAATCGGCGCGCTCGCCGGCTCATCCAGATCGGTCGAAGCCGGAAACGCGAATCGCGAAGAAGGGTGTGCAGATCACGTGGCGTGGTCAGGGCCGAGTTCACCGCGATCGCCGATGTGCCGGGGACACCAGGCTAGCCTGGTTTGAGATGAGCGTCAGACGCGAACGCCCACCTGTCGAAGGTTCCCGCAACTCGATCACCTTGCGCCTTCCAGACGGAACGGTGAAGACGATGCCCGTACGCGAGGATCGGGGTCCGGCGGCCTCTGACGTCTGCTGCTTCTGCGGCGAGATTGTCGAACCCGCCGATAGCGACCGGATCAGCCTCCTGGCCCGGTGGGTCGATCAGGGAGAGGACCGAACACAGACGTGGGACGCTCACCGCAACTGCTTCGCCGTTCGCGTACACGACTCCGTCTCCGGCACGGGACCCTTCTTCAGCGACTGATCAAACGGGGCACGTGTGGCTGGTGGCGCAGGAGCCGGGGCGAGCGGCCATGGGTGAGACCTCTGCCCGTGCACGAGGCCGGAACGGGTCGCGCTCACCGAAGCCATCACCGAAAAAACGGCTTAACTAAACGGCTAGAACCGATGGGCGCACCTGGGATTGAACCAGGGACCTCCCGCGTGTGAAGCAAGCGCAGCAGGTTTCAACGAGCCGCGATTAGCGGTGAATACAGGGTTTCCGCCATCTCGCGCAACCCTCCGAAACAGGGTGAAGATCGCCGCAGAACGACTCCACACTCGTCGAAGCACGAGCGATTTGAGTTCGGCAAGGACGGCCTGCTGTCGGCGGCACCACTGACCGAGACGGTTGTCTCCGCTTCCTGATCGAAGAGGCATCTCCGAGGAGATCGCACACCGCATCCCCGACGACCGTCCGATACCGCCTCGTCCAGAAGGCAGGTAGCCAACGTTACGTTCGGGGAACAGTTACGACCACTCGCGCAGCCGAGCGTCGTGCATTCAGGTCGAGCGACGCAGCCCAGGACGACGATTCGGGGCTAGATGAGTAGTTCCACGGGTTCAGGCCGTGTAGTCGGCGAGGGCGCGTGGTGGGTCGGCCGAGGCGGTGGTTGAGGCTGATCGCGGCGGCGAGGGCGAGGAAGCGGATTCTGATGCGGGTTCCGAGGCCGTGGAGGGTGCGGGCGCCGTGGCGTTCGAGGGTGAGCAGGTCTTTGCAGGTCTGGAAGATCGACTCGACGCGTTGTCGGATCGGGGCGAGGTGGTGGCCGTGCCGCGGGTTCGTCTTTGCGGCGTGGCCGGACGATCGTGGCGTCGAGTTCGGCGGCGAGCGGTTCGAACTCGCGGCCGGCGTAGCCTTTGTCGCCGACCACGAACAGGTGGCCGTCGCGTTGGCAGCGTTGCGAGCAGGGTGAGGCAGACGTCGCGTTCGGGGGTCTTGGGCGAGGTGAGCATCAGCGCGCGTGGGGTGCCGTCCAGGGCGAACAGGCCGTGGAGGCGGAAGCCCCAGAAGTAGCGGCTGTGGCTGGCGCAGTAGCCGTAGTCGGCCGCGTCGGCGAGCTGGCTGCGCCGGGTCGTCTCGACGCTGCGGGCGCACTCGACCGGGGTCGAGTCGACCAGCACCAGGTCGTCGTGGAAGCCGGGACTGTCGCTCGCGAACACGACCGATCAGCGCACTCGATCGTGTCGCTGAGCCGCTCCCGGCGCTTCAGATAGCCGGGCCGGTCCGGCAGCAGCGGGAACAGATGCGCGAGCTGCTTACGCGCGACCTTGACGAAACGGGCGTCCGAGGTGATCCCCATGATCGCCTGCGCGACCGCGAGGGTGACGACCTCCGCGTCGGTCAGGATCCGTCTGGCGTTCTTCGCCGGCTGCAGGCAGGAGATCGTCAGCCGTACAGAACACAGCAATCAGCAACAGGTCGAGGTCGGCGAGCATCGTGGCCCCCTGGGTCGACGGCGCGAATAGGCACCGCCGACTTCGACCTGACTGCCTCCGGTCCCTACCTCGCGACCGCGACCTCGGCCGTGGAACTACTCATCTAGTACGTGAGGACGCGGTCGTGCTCAAGCGCGAGTTGCACGAGCCGGTTCGGAGTTGCTGGCTCGGCTACGCCCTCAGGATCGAAGCCGCGTGCTTTGCTCGACATGCCTGACACGAAGAATTGCGCTCCACCCGAGACGAGTGCGTCGTACGATTCTCGAAGCGATCCTGTTCCCAGGCCAACAAGCGAATCGAGGACCGCAGGTCTTAGGAGTTGAACCGCGTCTCCGGCCAGGAAGAGCGAGACGTCGTGACCATCCTCGACGGCCGCCTTGCCGGCTAGAAAGCCGAGCGCCGCGCGAGTTGGGTCCTCGGGGCCCCGTGTGATGTGGACGAGGAGCTTCGCGATGCCCGCACTCTCTCACAGTGTTTGCGGAGGGATCAAGTCGGCAGGGTTCTGACTCTCAGGGAACATTCCTGAGCGCTGGCGCAGACCACGGCCCTAGCTCTTGAGGAAGGCGACCAACACGGTGTTGAACTCGTCGGGGCGCTCAAGACTTGGTAGGTGCGCCGCATCAGGAATGGAGACCAAGTCCGTGCCGTCGATTGATCGAGCGACGTGCGTGGCGATCGCCTGCATGTCAGGGGTGTCTCGCTCACCGACGACGACCAGCGTCGGACAGTGGATCTCGGACAGGCGCTCTCCGACCGGAGCGCCGCCGAGTTCCTCCTCCGGCCCCAGGCGAATCGCCTGCGTCGATCTCCAACTCGTAGGACCGAAGCACCATCTCCCGCACCACCGACCGCACCGATGAGTCGACAAGGGGGAAGGGCTCAGGAAGGTGTGAGCTATGCTATCGACGACATCGCCAACAAAAGGGGCAGGGTGTTCGCGCTCTTTCCTGAATCCAGGTGCTGTGCCGGGGCGTAAGGTGACTTACGATGACGGAGGAGGCTGTGTCTTCGGGTGATCTGAGTGAACAGCATCTGACGGGTCTCGCTGACGTCGAGCTGCTCGATCGGATCGACGAGATCGTGACGCGGTTCGAGGAGCTGGATCCGTTGAAGGCTGGGGACGCTCTCGGTGCGCTCGTCCAGGAGCTCGGAGAGCGTCACTGGCCTGAGGCGATCCTGGCCCAGTTCCGGATGCTTCTGCTCGAGCGCGACCCGGAGACTGAGACGGCGGTCGAGCTTGATGCCGTCCGCGAGGGGATGGCACGGCGGGCGGCTCTGAGGGCGGCCTTGGGCGCAGTGGGTCAGCCGGCGAGGACGTCTTCGTATGCGCGGGGCTTGGCGAGCGGGATCGGGTCGAGTGCTTCGATGGCGGCGTCCGTTCCGCCAGAAGCGTGAGATCGTTCGGCTGCCTCGATCATCTGCACGACCTCGAGTCCGAGCGCGGCTGACGATCGGGGCGTGGTTCCGAGCGTCACGGCGTCACAGAAGTCCTGCAGCTCGGTCGAGAGCGGTTCGGCAGCGTCGATCCGGGGCGAGACGATGTCGCCTGTGCGGTAGGTGAGTCGGTATTCACCGAACGTCTCGGGGTCTTTGAGTGTGACCCCGGAATCGAAGACACGAACCGGCTCGGCGCTGGTGTCGTCGTAGACGACCATCTTCCGGGAACCGACGATCGTCGTGCGGCGGAGCTTGCTCGGGGCGAGCCAGGAGAGCTCGACGTGGGCGATGGTTCCGCTCGAGAACTCGAGGTCGATGAAGGCGACGTCGGGGATCGAGGGGATGATGCAGCCGCGGCTGAGTGCGCGAACCTGCGCGGGCGTCTCGTCGAGCCAGTAGCGGAGAATCGAGAAATCGTGGGGTGCCAGGTCCCAGATGACGCTGACGTCTTTTTGGTGGAGGCCGAGGTTGACCCGGCTCGTCGAGACGAAGTAGAGGTCGCCTACCTCTCCCGACTCGATCAGGTTCCGAACGGCAACGACGGGGGCGCTGTACAGGAACGTGTGTCCCGGCATCAGCACCACTCCGTGGCTGTCGGCGAGCTGGATCAGTTCGAGGCATTCGCTCGAGGATGCGGCGAGCGGCTTCTCGACGAAGAGGTGCTTTCTCGCCTCGAGCGCCGCGCGTCCGAGTGGGAAGTGGGTCGAGACCGGCGTGGCGAGCGCGACGGCGTCGATCGTTTCGTCGGCGAGGACGTCGTCGATGTTCGTGTGGACCTGCACGGCGGGGTAGCGACGCCGGATCAGCTCCAGGCGCTCGATATCGCGATCGCAAACCGCGACGACCTCGGCGCTCGCGAGTTCGTTGAAGTTCCGGACAAGGTTCGGGCCCCAGTATCCGAGGCCGACGACTGCGACGCGGACGGCGCTCATCGGGTCGAGCTCCGCCGACGGAGGGGCGCAAACGGCGTGCGGATTATCAGGCTGAGATCCAGGCCGATCGACCACCCGCGTGCGTCGTCTCGGTCGTAGAGGCCGAGGGCTCTTGCGAACACGAGCCATAGAGGCAGGGTGAGGAGAAAGAGGCACACCTCGACCCGGAGTCGGACGTGGTCTCCGACCTCGCCACGATTCGCGAACGCCGCAGTCGAAAGAACGAACGCCACAAACAGGCCGGCCAGATCCGCCGCAGCGAGCGCCTGCCGCGTGTACGAGCCGCGAGGACGGCGTGCACGCGCCCCAGCCGTCACAGGCCGCGCTGTCATCAGTTGGTCGACGCGTGGCGCCGACGCCGCATTCCCCAAGAGCCGCATAGTCGTCTCCCGCAGTGCCTATCGTGCCCTGATACTGGGAGCAACCTACTAACAGCCGATCGACACTCCAAACGACGAAGGTCTAAACGTCAGCGACGAAGGTCTAGACGTCGCGATCGTCGACAACTTGCATGGGCCGAAGCACCTCCACGCCCTCGATCTCTCACGCGCACGCTCTCTCTCTCTCTCTCTCACACACACACACAAACACATTCCCAGGCGCCTGCCGGCGCTTACGCTTGCAACCGACCTCAGTGTCGGAGCCGTCGGACTTGAGCTGAGCCTCACCCGCTACTCGCAATCTTCTCGGAGTTCTCATTCCGCGCGGCTTACGATTCGTGGCCTCCCTCCCGCCGGGTGTCCGGAGATGACCGGCGGGTGAGGAGACGCACGACACTGCCCGCTCGGAGGGGTCGCGGTGATGCCTTCCTTCGGCCCTCTGCGAGCCTCACAGAGCAGTCGATCGAGCGAGCCGGGACGGATGTGCCGCCAGCGCCGGCGCGCGTCCGGCCCGCACGGTCAGGTTCCCAGTCGGCGATGTCGAGCGTTAGTCGCTCTTTCGGCCACGGCTCGAAGCGACAGGAGCGCCTCCGCATGGCCGGGGCCACCGAGCGCCGCCAACGCGGCGGCGATCATCGCGGCCTCATCGACAGTTGCCACGTTTGTCTCGTCGAGCCAGCGCTGCAGCCATCTCGCGCCGGCACGCTGCCCCCTGGCGCGGTCCCGCAACGCGATCAGCGCGGTCAGCTCGAGCGCGTCCGAGAGGTCGAGGCCGCCGAGCTCGCGGGCAGTGATCTCGGCGGCGACGAGGTTGCCGTGTTCGAGTGCTCGGCGGAACACGGTGCGTGGGTGGCCTTGCGACGTCACGGCTGCCTCTCCGGGGCCGGACGGCCTCGCGAGTCTACTTATCGGTTTCGGCTGCTTGTGCGCCCTCACTGGCCGCGTGGGCGTCGCCCAGTATCAGCCTGAGCGCGGGTCGCTGCGGGGCGTCGTGGAGCGCGTCCATCCGCCGCTGGATGTCCTCGCATTTCTGTCGGAGTTCCTCGGACCGAACGTGGAGCTCGGCGATGCGGGCGCGGGTCTCGCTGACCTCGGCCAGGAGCTCGTCCAGCCTGGCCGAGCGGTCGGCGTCGATCCGCGACGGTTCATAGTGGGACGGTGGCTGTTTCACTCGGGGATGACCGTATCCCCGCGCACGCGCATCGTCCCTGACCCAAGTGGGTCAATCGCCGTGCGTCGAGGGCGAGGAGGTCGAGGCGCAACCGACATCAAGCTGCGCGAGAGACTCAAGGGCGATGTCTCTCGCGCAGCGAAATCTCTGGTTGGCGGGCAGGCGCGCTGGAAACGTCTGTCCCCCGCGGGTAACCCCGGGAAGAGGCGATCGGTCTGAACGAACGCGGCTCGAGCGAAAGTCTGCTCAACCGGACTCCCCCGTCACCGTTACAAAGGCCCCGTGCTCGCACACCCGGAGGAGGGTGAGGGCGGCGAGGGTGATGTCCCTGCCAGCCCTGCCTCTCTCCTACGCGACCAGGTGCTCGAAATCGTCGGGGAGCATCGGCTCCGTGACGAGCCCCCACTGGCTCGCGAGCCACTCCACCCCGAGCTCCGCCAGCTCGCGGCGGGCGCGCGGGTCGCGCCTGACCGGGTGCTCGACCCCTGACCGACGGTACGAAGCGCCCGTCCTCGTCGCGGAGCACCTCCTGGCCGACCGGCACCTTCGTCCGCTTGCCGCGCCGGAGCACGGCCGGGTGCCAGGAGGCGACCCGCTCGACGTCGACGTACCAGGCGACCAGGTGGAAGCGGAGCCGCCCGAGCGGGTGGCCGCGGTAGCGCGCGCGCTCCGGCATCATGATCCCGATGCGCTCGCCCCGTTGTCGGACTGCTTGGGGTCGACGAGCTCGTGGTAGTTCTCGAGCAGCGCGACGATGGTTCGCTCGCGAGAGGTCACACCCGCGGGGGAGATTACCGCGAAGTGTTTCCAGAAGTGTTTCCAGAGGCGAGCGTACAGAACGAAGCGCAAGTAACCGGGCAAGAGAAAACCCGCCGTTCCCAGCGGGTTTTTGAGTGGGCGCACCTGGGATTGAACCAGGGACCTCCCGCGTGTGAAGCGGGCGCTCTCCCGCTGAGCTATGCGCCCGGAGAGGCAGTAACTGTAGCGGCGGCGGGCGGCTTCGAGGCCTCCCGCCGCCGCTACCGCCGCTCAGCTCGGCAGGATCAGATGAACCGTGTCGTCCGAGTAATTGCTGTTCGGGCCCCGCGGGACCGAGCGGATGCTTCCCGACGCGCCCTCGTAGGCCTTCGTGCCGCCGACGATCGCGATCGTGTTCGGGCCGTTACTCTCGACCGTGGTGAGGGCCTGGAGCGACAGCTGCCCCCCGGCGAGCGCCATGATGCCCACGCACGTGCCGTAGCCAGGCTTCCCGCCTCTCGTCACCGTGCAGGTGGCCTCGAGATGACCGGCGTGCTTGCCGGACTTCGTGAGCACGTTCGCGGTGAAGGCGAACATGTCGCCGATCGTGGGCGGCGCGTTCTCGCCGCCCCGAGGCGGGTTGTCGACGTAGTTGAAGCCGACGTCCTTCTCGACGAGGTGGAACGTCGCGGATTTCCCGGCGGCCGAACCGGCCCGGGTGTGGGTGGCGGCTGTCGCGGCGAGGGCCGTCGAAGCCGCAAGTGCGGTGGCACAGAGCAGAGCAACAGCTTTCACGGAAGTACCCCCGTTGAGTGGTTTTCAGTTGGACGGAGGCTTGGGGGCGGCCCACGGGGGCCTGCGATCGCCAACGCCGGGTCGTTGTATACAGCACCCGTCGGCTCGAGTCGCAGGGAACCGTCGAAAGGCCGCGGCACCTGCGAGGGATCCTTAGGGCTGCTTCCTCCCGGACCTGACCCGGTTCGGAATCTCGCAGCGCCGCGGTGGGACCAGTCTACGGCTCAGAGCTGGTTTCGCGCGAAGTCTGCCCGCCAGATCTCGCCCAGCGGGCGGCGGAGCGTGCAGGTCGCGATCGGGCGCCCGAGCTCCTCGTTCGGGTAATCGAGCGGGTTCCGGATGTGGTCGACCACGCGCCAGGTGCTGCAAAGCCGGCGCAGCTCGTCCGGGTAGTAGCCGACCGTGACCAGGAACCGCTCCGGCAGCGCCTTGGGGTGCCAGAACTGCCAGCTCAGATGGCCGGAGAGGACGAGCGGCAGTTTGCCGGGCCCGTACAGCTCGAGCGCGGAGGCCTGCCCGTAGTTGCTCGCGACCACCGCCCCGTTCGCGCGAGCCGCGGCCGGAAGCGCGTTCCACGCCCCGACGACCTGGGAGGTCAGCTCCGGCCAGCCGATCTCGTCCTTGAAGAAGCTTGCCTTCATGTAGCCGTGCTTGATCGCGCCTCTCGCCGAGTACACGGGCACGACGACCGGGCCGACCACGAACAGAACCGCGAGCTGGAGCACGACGATCACCGAGAGCACCCAGCGGCGCCGCCTCGGCCGCCACGACTGCATCGCGACAGCGCCCGCGGCGATCGCGACCGTTGCCGCCGGCAGCGGGTAGTAGGGACGCCCGCGCTCCAGGAGAAACGCGAGCGTCACGATCACCGGAACCGCCGCGAGCGCCCTCAGCCGGTGCCGCCAGAGCCAGAGGACACCTACCACCGCGACCACGATCACGCCGCCGACGAAGAGGATCAGATCGGCGACGTAGGCCGGGCGAGAGGTGTCCGACGCGGTCTTCGCGTTCTGGCTCGAGGCGAAGTCGAGGCTCGGCCAGCCGTGCCGCACCTGCCAGGCGAGGTTCGGGAGCACGAACAGGACCGTGATGCCGGCCGCGATCCAGAAGCCGCGAGTGCGGAGCGCGTGACGGTCGAAGGCGAGGAGCGCGACGACGAAGGCCGCGATCAGGAAGGCGATCGTGTACTTCGCCTCCATCCCGAGCCCGGCGATCGCACCGAGCACCGGCCAGAGGCGCGGCTCCGGCCGCGAGAGGATCCGGGTTGCGACGTAGAGGAACGCCGCCCAGGAAAGGGCATCCAGCCACGTCGGGTGGAAGATGCTCGCGGAACCGAGCACGAACGGCGTCACGGCCCAGGCAAGCGCTGCTCCGAACTGCGCCCAGATCCGCCCGCCGAGCTCGCGAGCGGTGAGCGCGACGAGCAGAACGGTGCCGGCGCCACAGGCGAGGCAGACGACCCGCAGCGCGACCAGCGAGTTGCCCGCGACGTGCCGGGTCGCGAACGCCGCCAGCGCCACGAGTGGGGGGAAGTCCACGTACCCGAGCGACAGGTGGCGCGACGCGGTCAGGAAGTAGAGCTCGTCGCGATCCCACCCGTACCGGCCCAGGAACGGCGCCGTCAGCGCCACGAGCACGACGGTCGCCGCCGCGCCTCCGAGGAGGGCGGTCGAGACCGGCGTGCGTTCTCTAGCCGTTGAGCCCGAGGCTCGAGGGCGTGCCCGGCATCGCGGTGAACTTCATCTTCGTCGGGCCGCAGACGTCGCCGTTCGAGCTCTGCGAGATCGAGATCGTCCCGGAGACCTTCGACGGGCTCGTGAAGGTGCCCTTGACGACCGCCGTCGTCATCGTGTTGTTGGAGGTCCCGGGAAGCATCTGCTTCGAGGTCGCGATGAACGAGCCGTTCGGCGCGACGATGACCGACTTGATCGTCGCTCTCGCCTCGGGCGCTCCGTACGGATCGGTGCCGACCGGGAAGGCCCCCGTGCCGAAGCAGCCGAGCGTGCCGAACTGGAACTTCCTCAGCGTCTTACCCGTGGACGCCGCGTTGAACGTGATGACATCGTTGAACCCGTTGATAGGACGCAGTGATGTCGTCCCGGCGAACGCGCCCGTCGTCGGAAGCGCCGCGCCGGCGACAGCCGCCAGGGCGAGGGTAGACAAAGCTGCCAGCGTGATTACGAGCTTGCGCATGAGTCCCTTCCGTCGTTCGCCACGGCCGGCAGTTTTGCGGCCCAAAGAAAAAGATAGTCCAGCCGAGACGACAGGGTCAACGAGATCAACGGAGATTTACGGACTGCTTACGCCACAATCGCCCGGCCGACGACGGCTGCCTCGGCGCCCGCGGCCGCGAGGGCGTGCACGTCGGCCGGTGACCGGACACCGCCCGCGGCCAGAACGGCGAGGCCGGAGACGGCGACCGCTTCGACGAGAGCGAGATCGGGGCCCGAGAGCGTCCCGTCACGGTCGATCGCCGTGCAGAGCACCCGGGCGACGCCCGCGTCGATGCAGAGCTCGACGGCGCGCTCACGGGTGAGGCCCGACGCCTCGGTCCACCCGACGGTGCGCACCATGCCGTCGCGGATGTCGAGGGCAACGACGAGTCGCTGCCCGAGCTCCTCCGCCCAGGGGCCGGGATCGGGGAACGCGGCCGTGCCGACGACGACCCGGTCGGCGCCCGCGTCGAGCAGGGCGAAGGCATCCTCGAGCGAGCGGATCCCACCGGAGGCCTGCAGGCTCGCCGGGGATGCGGCGCCGGCGACCCGGCGCACGAGCTCCGGCCGCACCCGGCCGCTGCGGGCGCCGTCGAGGTCGACAAGGTGGATCCGGGTCGCTCCCTCGGCTGCGAATCGCCGCGCGAGCGCGACGGGGTCGCCGGGGCTCTCGACGACCTCGTCGTAGTCGCCCTGGTGGAGACGCACGGCGCCCTCTCCGAGGACGTCCACGGCCGGTATCACTTCGATGGGGGCGTCGAGCCAATCAGATAGCACGTCAGCATGTTAACGTGCTAACATGAATAGCGCAATGGAGACGGGCCGACACTCGTGGCAGACGGAAGATCTACGACACCTCTCGGAGGCGATCCTCGCGCTGGAGACACCGGAGGAGGTCGAGCGCTTCCTCCGGGACCTCTGCACGATCGCGGAGCTGGAGGCGATGGGGCACCGCTGGACGGTGGCGCAACTGGTGGACCGCGGCCTGCCGTACCTGGAGGTCTCACAGCGAACGGGCGCCTCGACGACCACCGTGACCCGCGTCGCCCATTGGCTGCGCCACGGCGAGGGCGGCTACCGGCTGGCGCTCGATCGGACACGAGCCGTAGGCTCGACGGAGGCTCCATGAGTGGGGCCGTCGACCGTCTGACGATCGCGGTTCCCGTCAAGGGACGCCTGCGCGAGCCCTCGGTGTCGCTGCTCGAGGACGCGGGGCTCGGCCCCGAGCAGCCCGGCGAGCGGGCGCTCGCCTTCCCCTGCCGCAACGCGCCGGTGGACGTGCTGCTCGTGCGCGCGGCCGACGTGCCCGAGTACGTCCAGGACGGCGTCGTCGACTGCGGGATCACGGGGCAGGACCTGGTCCGCGAGCGCGGAGCACGGGTCGAGGAACTGCTGGAGCTCGGGTTCGGATCGTGCCGGCTGGACGCCGCCGTGCCCGAGGAGTCGCAGTACCAGCGGATCGAGGATCTCACCGGTGCGACCATCGCGACCGTCTATCCGCGGCTGGCCCGCGAGCTGCTGCCGGTCGAGGTGCAGCTCGTCGACGTGACCGGGTCGGTTGAGATCGCGCCGCGACTCGGTCTGGCCGACGCCATCGTCGATCTGGTCTCTTCGGGGAACACGCTGCGCACGAACGGCCTGCGCTCGCTCGGGACTCTCTTCTCCTCGCAGGCGGTGCTGATCGGGAAGGCGGGCGCCGACGCGGGCACGCTCGTCTCGATGATGCGAGCCGTCGTCGAGGCGCGGGCGCACCGCTACCTGATGCTCAACACGCCCGAGACGGCGCTCGACGCGGTCTGCGAGATCATCGGCTCTCGCTCGCCGAGCGTGCTGCCGCTGGCCGAGCCGGGGATGGTCGCCGTGCACGCGCTCGTGCCGGCGGCCGAGGTCTGGCGCCTCTTGCCCGAGCTCGAGGCGGCCGGCGCCTCTTCGATCCTCGTTGTGCCGGTGGAGCGCATGACCCGATGAGCATCGTCGAGGACATCAAGCGCGAGGGCGACGCCGCTGTGCGGCGGTGGGCGGTCGAGCTCGACGGCGTCGAGCCGGCTTCCGCGGTCGCCGAGCCGGAGCTCCTGCCGCGCGACGCGTTGCTCGCGCTCGCCGACCGCGTCCGCCGCTGGCACGAGGCGCAGCGCCCCGCCGACGTCTCGCTCGAGGTCGAGAAGGGCGTGCTGCTCGACCGCCGCTGGGTGCCGCTCGAGACCGTCGGCATCTACGTCCCGAGGAATCTTGTCTCGACGCTCGTGATGTGCGCGGTGCCCGCCCAGGTGGCGGGTGTCAGGAACCTCGTCGTCTGCACGCCGCCCATGGGCGCAGGCCTCGTCGCGGCGGCCGCCGAAGTGCTCGGCATCGACGAGGTGTGGGCCCTGGGCGGGCCTCAGGCGATCGGGTGGCTCGCCTACGTCCGTCAGGTCGACAAGATCGTGGGGCCCGGGAACGCATACGTCAACGAGGCGAAGCTCGAGGTTCAGCGGGACGTCGCGATCGACCTCCCGGGCGGCCCCTCAGAGGTGGTCGTCGTCGCCTCGGGCGAGGTCGACCAGCGGATCGTCGAGCTCGAGCTCGCCGCTCAGGCCGAGCACGGCCCCGACACGGTGTGCCGCGTCGTCGAGACGCTCGAGGAGGCCGAGGCGCTCGCGCCCGAGCACCTGGTGCTGCTCGGCGAGGCGGAGACGCTCGCCGGTCGCGTCCGGAACGCCGGCGCGGTCTTCGTCGGGCCGACCTCGCCGGTGGCCGCCGGCGACTACGCGACCGGCGGCAACCACGTCCTCCCCACGAGTGGCTGGGCCCGCTCGACGGGCGGGCTCGGCATCGAGACCTTCCTCAAGCCCGTGACGACGCAGCGGCTCACGCCCGAGGGGCTGGCGCTGATCCGTCCGACCGTCGAGGCGCTCGCTGCCGCCGAGGGCATGCCCGCGCACGCGGAGGCGGTGCGGCGATGAAGCAGCTCTCGTCGGAGTTCCGCGCCTACACGTGGGCGCCGCCGAACGACGAGGTCGCCCGTCTCGCCGGGATCGACCCCTCCCAGGTCGTGCGATTCGACCAGAACACGCCGCCGTTGCCGCTCCCGTCGACGCGGCCGGGGACGATCGCAGGCGCGCTGGCGGGCATCAGCAGCTATCCACCCGGCGGTTATGTCGAGCTGCGGCGCGCGATCGCCGCGTACACAGACGTCGATCCGGAGCAGATCGTGCTCGGAACCGGGGCCGACGACCTCATCCTGCTGTGCGCCCGCTGCTTCGCGGGCCCGGGCGACCAGATCGCGATCCCGGCGTCGCCGACGTATCCCCTGTACCGGATGGCGGCCCAGCTGGCCGGCGCCGAGGTGGGCGACGCCGATCCCGTGCTGACCTACACCTGCCGCCCGAACAGCCCCGACGGCGAGCTCCGGCCGCTGCCGGAGGCGAGGCCGCTCGTCTGCGACGAGGCGTACTTCGAGTACTGCGGCGAGACAGCGATCCCGCTGCTCGACGACGCCGTCATCGTGCTCCGGACGTTCTCCAAGGCCTTCGGGCTGGCAGGGGCGCGGATCGGGTACGCGCTCGCCTCGCGCGACATCGCGGCGGAGCTGAACGCGCGGCAGGCGCCCGCTCCCGTGTCGAGTCTCGCGGCGGCGCTCGCGATCGCAGCGCTTGCGTCGCCCCCCGACGTGCGGCCCGTGATCGAGGAGAGAGAGCGGCTTTCCTCGGCGCTGCGGGCGATCGACCTGCCGCCGCTCCTGTCTCATGCGAACTTCCTCTTCGTCCCCTACGACGACGGTCGCGAGCTTGCGTCGAGGCTCCTGCGCCAGGGGCTCGTCGTCCGAGCTTACGACGACGGCATCCGGATCACCATCCGCGACCGGGTCGACGACGATCTGCTCGTCGAGGCGATCGCCCGCGTGCTCGCCCGGCCCGCGCCCGTGGCTTCGTCCAGCGGCCGGCGCGTTCGTCACCTGCGCGCAACCGCCGAGACGCGGATCGCGGTCCGGCTCGGGCTCGACGGAGCCTCGCGCGTCTCGGTGCAGACGGGCTCCGGCATCTACGACCACTTCCTCGAGCAGCTCGCGTTCCACGCCGGCCTCGATCTCGTCGTCGAGGGGACGGGCGACCTCGAGACGGGAGACCACCACACGGTCGAGGACACCGCGCTCGCGTTCGGCGAGGCGCTCGACCGATCACTCGGCGACCGGCGCGGGATCGCGCGGTACGGCGACGCCACCGTGCCGATGGACGACGCGCTCGCCCGGGCCGCCGTCGATCTCGGCGGGCGGCCGTTCGCGGAGGTCTCGATCGATCCGGAGCCGGGAATGGCCGGGCACTTCTTCGGCAGCCTGGCGCAGGCGGGACGGCTGGCGGTGCACGTCGAGGCGTCGGGGCGCGACGCGCATCACACGGCCGAGGCGGCGTACAAGGCGGTCGGACGCGCGCTGAAGACGGCGCTGCGCGTCGAGTCGTCCGGGATCCCGTCGACGAAGGGGAAGCTGTGAAGGTCGCCGTTTGCGACTACCGCGCGGGCAACATCCGGTCGGTCGAGATTGCGCTACGGCGGCTCGGAGCCGAGCTCGTGGACGACGTCGCCGGTGCCGACCTCGCGGTGCTGCCGGGCGTCGGCTCTGCGCGGTCGGCGATGGGCGAGCTTCGGCGGCAGGGGATCGACGACACGCTCCGTGCGCGTGTCCGCGACGGGCGGGCCGTGCTCGGGATCTGCCTCGGGCTGCAGCTCGCGCTCGAGCACTCCGAGGAGGACGGAGGCGTCGAGGGGCTCGGGTTGCTGCCCGGCCGTTCGATGCGGCTCACCGAGGGGCGCGTGCCCCGGATGGGCTGGGCCGAGGTCGATGGGACCGCGTACTACTTCGCGCACTCGTACGCCTGCGAGACGCCGCACGCGACGGCGTGGTCGGAGGGGATCGTCGCGGAGGCACGGGCGGGGTCGTTCCTCGGTGTGCAGTTCCATCCCGAGAAGAGCGGCGCGGCCGGCGCGCGCTACCTCGACCGGATCCTCGCGGAGGTGAGGGAGCGATCCCTCTCCCGCGCCTGATCCCGTGCCTCGACGTGGCCGCCGGCCGCGTCGTCAAGGGCGTTCGCTTCCAGGAGCTGCGCGACGTCGGCGATCCCGTCGAGCTCGGTGCGGCCTACTCCGACCGCGGCGCCGACGAGCTGGTCTTCCTCGACGTCAAGGCGACTCTCGAGGAGCGCGACACGCTCGTCGGGGTCGTGCGGCGCGTGGCGGAGCAGCTCGCGATCCCGTTCACGGTGGGCGGGGGGATTCGCTCCGTCGCCGATGCGGATGCGCTGCTCTCGGCCGGCGCGGACAAGATCTCGGTCAACTCGGCGGCCCTGGCGTCGCCGTCGCTGATCACGGCGCTCGCCGAGAAGCTTGGCTCGCAGGCGGTGGTCGTCGCCATCGACACCGAGGACGGGCGCGTGAAGACGCGCGCCGGGACGACGGAGACCGCCCGCGGGACCGTGGAGTGGGCGATGGAAGCCGAGGAGCGCGGGGCGGGGGAGATCCTGCTGACCTCGATCGACTCGGACGGGACGCAGGAGGGTTACGACCTCGAGATCACGGGGGCAGTGGCCGACGCGGTGTCGGTGCCGGTGATCGCGTCGGGCGGAGCCGGGAACGCCCGCCACGTGGCCGACGCGCTCGAAGTGGCACAGGCCGCGCTGCTCGCGTCGATCCTGCACGAGGATCCCGAGCGGCTCACGTCGCTGCGCGAGGAGCTGCGCGAGTTGGGGGTGGCGCTCCGCGATGCCGCCTGAGGGGGAGTTGAGGGCCGCGATCGTGCAGGACGCCGAGTCTGGGCGCGTGCTGATGCTCGCCTGGATGGACGCGGAGGCCGAGCGGCGGACGCGCGAGTCGGGCGAGGCGACGTTCTGGAGCCGCTCGCGGCGGGAGTACTGGCGGAAGGGCGAGACCTCGGGCAACACGCTCGCGGTCGAGGAGATCCGCGACGACTGCGACGGCGATGCGCTGGTGGTGCGCGTGCGCCCGGCCGGCCCGGCGTGCCACACCGGTTCGTTCTCGTGCTTCGCGCCGGGGCTCTGGCGCACGATCTCGGAGCGCGCGCTGGAGCGCCCCGAGGGCTCGTACACGACGAAGCTTCTCGAAGAGGGCATCCCTGCCGTAGCGCGCAAGGTCGGGGAGGAGGCCGTCGAGGTCGTCACCGCGGCGCTCGCGGAGAGCGACGAACGCGTGGTCTCGGAGGCGGCCGACCTGATCTACCACCTGTATGTCCTGCTCGCCGCCCGCGGCCTCGACGTCGCCGCGGTCGAGGACGAGTTGGCGCGCCGCGCTTCCTAGAGGAACGGCTTCGCGACCATGTCGATGATCACGAGCAGGAGCACCGCCATGTCGAACCGGGCGATCAGAAGGATCTCCGAGATCGCCGCCTGAGTCTCCCGCGCCTCGGGGCCTTTCTCCGCGACGAGCACGGACAGGCGCCTCGCCCTCGGAGCGAGGACGCCGATGCCGATCAGGAAGCTCGCGGCGAACCCGATCAGTCCGAAGATCAGCCAGAACTGGTCATAGGTGAGGTTCGCGTTCATCGTCATCCCGATGCCCGCCGCCAGGACGACGATCCCCGCGGGAGCGAAGATCTTCTCCCCGGCGAAGGTCGCGATCTTTGCGACCTGGGCGACTTCGCCCGGGTCGCCGGCGCGTTCCGCGCGGAGGCCGTAGATCGTCAGCAGGGCGCCACCGCCGATCCAGATCACCGCGAACAGGACGTGGACGGTCTTGAAGATGAAGTACCAGGTCGAGCCCCAGAGGAAGAGGACCGCGACCGCGAGGAACGCGAGCCCGATGATCGCGGTCGGGACGATCGACGCCCGCGGGGCGGGGGCTTCGACGGTGGTGTCCTGAGCGCTCATCAACCCGGACCCTAACGCTCCGCGCCGACCTCTGTCGCAGCAGCGAGATCCTCGACCACCTCGGCGATGTCGCGGTTCGCGTTCCAGACCCGGAGCTGGGACTCGGCGCCGTTCCCGCGCGCGAGGATCTCGGCGACCCCGGCGAGCTCGCGCTCGCACCCGAGCTCCCGCGCATGCGGCTCGAGATCCCGGATCGTTCGCCGGACGAGCTGAGCGATCGGCACCCGGTTGCGCCGGCCCGTGACCAGGTCCATCACCGGTGCCTGCAGCCCGTGCCGCGCGGCGAGCCACTTGTTCTCGGTGGTGAGGATCCGGTGGAAGCTCGGTGCCGTGCCGGTCGCCTCGACGTGCTCGGACAGCATCTTCACGAGCGACTGGAAGTACGCGGTGATCGCGACCACGTCCTCGACGCGTGTGATCGCGTCGCAGATCCGCAGCTCGACCGTCCCGAGCCGCGGGTGGGGGCGGATGTCCCACCAGATGTGCGTGTAGTCGGCGATACAGCCGGTCCGCTCGAGCTGCCCGACGAGCTCGGCGAACTCCTCGTAGCTGTCGAGCCGCGGCGGCACGCCGGAACGCGGGAACGCCGAGAAGACCATTTGCCGGGACGACGCGAGGCCCGTCGGCTCCCCGCGCCAGAACGGTGAGCTCGCCGACAGCGCCAGGAACTCCGGCAGATACAGGATGAGCCCGTTCGAGACCTGGATCGCCTTGTCGGGATCGTCGACCGCGACGTGGATGTGCATTCCGAAGATCAGCTCGCGCCGGGCGATGTACTGCATCTGGTCGACGAGCTTGCGATAACGGTCCTTCGCCGTGATCCGCTGGCGCTCGAACAGGCTGAACGGATGCGTCCCGGCCGATGCGAAGCGGCAGCCCTCGGCCGCCGCCAGGCCTGCGACATACCGTCGCAGCCGCCTGAGCTGCACCTCGACCTCCGCCGCGTTCATGCACACGGGCGTCGTGATCTCGATGACCGATTGCATGAGCTCGGGCATGACCCGGGCCGCGAACTCGTCCTCGGTCACCCGCGCGAGGACGGAGTCGACGTGCTGGACGAGATCCCACGTCTGCGGGTCGAGGAGCATGTACTCCTCCTCGACGCCGAGCGTGAACGCCGCACTCGAGCCGAAGCGGTGGTCGAGGACGCTCGACTCGAACGTCCCCGAAGACGCGCGCTCGGCCTGCCCTGTCACTGTCTCGATCCTTCTGGGGAGCTTCCGACGACCGCCTCGGCCTCGATCTCGACGAGCCACCGCGGGTCGAGCAGGTCCACCACGACGCCCGTCGTCGCCGGGCGCGCCTTCCCGAACGCCTCGCGATGCGCGCGCCCCACCGCCTCGATGTCGCCCGGCCGCACGACGTAGATCCGTGTCCGCACGACGTCGTCCAGCCCGGCCCCTGCCTCGACGAGCGCGCGCTCGACGATCCCGAGGCAGATCCGTGCCTGCTCGTAGGCGTCGCCGGGTGGGTCCGCGTCGTCCGGCATGATCGGCGCCGTCCCGGACACCCACACGTTCGGCCCGACCCTGACGGCGCGCGAATAGCCGACGCGATCTTCGAATGCGGCGCCGGAGGAGATGAGCTGGCGGTCCATGCCTGGATAGTGTCGGGGTTGTGGAGGCTTTACGGCAAGTGGATGACTGGCCGAGCGATCATGCCGCGGTCGCAGTGCTGTACCCCGACGGCGCTCTGACCACACACGGCGAGGTCGACCGCCCGCTGCGCTGGGCCTCGGTGACGAAGCTCGCGACCGCCGTCGCCGCCCTCGTCGCGGTCGAGGAGGGGATCGTCGACCTCGAGGATCCCGCGGGCCCGCCCGGGTCGACGCTGCGACATCTGCTGTCACACGCCTCGGGCCTGCCGTTCGACGCGAAGGAGCCGATCGCGCCCCCCGGGACCCGGCGGATCTACTCGAACACGGGGATCGAAGCGGCGGCCGACCACGTCGGCGCGGCCGCCGGAATGCCGTTCGCCGAGTACTTCGAGACGGTCTGGGGCTTCCCCCTCGCGGGATCGCCGGCCCACGGCGTGACGCTTCCCCTGACGACGCTGATCGTGCTCGCGCGGGAGCTCATGGCGCCGGAGCGCATCGCGGCCGACACGCTCGCCGAGGCGGTGACCGTGCAGTTCCCGGGGCTGAACGGCGTCCTCCCCGGGGTCGGCCGCTTCGACCCGAACGACTGGGGCCTCGGCCCCGAGCTCAAGGACGGCAAGCGCCCCCACTGGTCGGGGACCCGAACCTCCCCGGCAACCTTCGGCCATTTCGGCGGGGGCGGGGGCTTCCTCTGGGTCGACCCCGTGGCCGGGATCGCGCTGTGCGCGCTCACCGACCTCGAGTTCGGCGACTGGGCGCTCGATGCCTGGCCGCGTCTCTCGGACGCGGTCCTCGCTACTCCTCTTCGCTGAGGCCGAGCGCGCGCTCGAGAGCGCTCTTCGGCAAGCGCCCCGATTGCGGAGGCCTGGGGCTCCCCGTTCTCGAACAGGACCATGAGCGGAATCGAGGAGACGCCGTAGCGCTGCGCGAGACCCTGCTCGTGGTCGACGTTCACCTTGACGATCTTGATGTCGTCACGCTCGTCCGCGATCCGGTCGAGCACAGGCGCGACGGCATGGCAGGGGCCACACCACTCTGCCCAGAAGTCCACGATGACCTTGCCCTCCGAGTCGAGGACGGCCTCCTGGAAGTTCGTCTCGGTTGCTTCAAGTGCCAATTCGTTGTGTCCTTTCTCGTGGATGTACTGCAGAGATTAACGCCCCGCCTGGGCGGACCATTCCCCTCCGTAGACTGAAAGCATGTTCGATCCACTACCCGAGAAGCCTGATTCCAACACGATCGAGCTCGCCGTGCTCGACCGCTGGGAGGCCGAGCGCACCTTCGAGGCGCTGCGCGCGCGCAACCGCGGCGGGCCGAAGTGGTCGTTCGTCGACGGCCCCGTCACCGCGAACAAGAAGCTCGCCGTGCACACGGCGTGGGGGCGGACGCTCAAGGACGTCTTCCAGCGCTACAAGGCCGCCCGGGGGTTCGACCAGCGCTACCAGAACGGGTTCGACTGCCAGGGGCTCTGGATCGAGGTCGGTGTCGAGCGGCAGCTCGGGTTCAACTCCAAGCGCGAGATCGAGGAGTACGGGCTCGAGCGCTTCGCGGCGAAGTGCCGCGAGGTCGTGGTCGAGTCCTCGCAGCAGCTGACACGCGGCTCGATCCGGCTCGGCCAGTGGATGGACTGGGGCAACGACTACTTCACGTTCAGCGACACGAACATCGAGTACATCTGGCGGTTCCTGAAGATCGTCCACGAGCGTGGCTGGCTCTACCTGGGCCATCGCGCCACAGCCTGGTGCCCTCGCTGCGGCACCTCGCTCTCCCAGCACGAGCTCACGCAGGGCGGCGTCTACCAGGAGAAGAGCGACCCGTCGCTCTATGTTCGCTTCCCCCTCCTCGACGAGGGGCACGAGGGCGAGTCGGTCGTGGTCTGGACGACGACCCCGTGGACGCTCCCCGCGAACGTCGCCGCCGCCGTCAATCCCGACGGGGAGTACGGGCTCCAGGAGAGCGGGGAGTGGGTGCTCGCTGCGCTCTTCCCCGACGACACGTTCGTGCGGCGCGTGAAGGGCTCGGAGCTCGTCGGACTCAGATACACAGGGCCCGTTCGACAACCTGCCGCCCGGGCGCGTCGGTCGAGCACAGGGTCGTTCCGTGGGACGAGGTCTCGCTCGAGGAGGGGACGGGGATCGTCCACATCGCGCCGGGCGCCGGCCCCGAGGACTTCGAGCTCGCCCGCAGGCTCGAGCTGCCGGTGCTGGCCCCGATCGACGAGTCCGGCCGCTTCTACGACGACTACGGGTGGCTCCACGGCCTCTCCACGATCGAGTCGACCGACCAGATCGTCGGCGACCTCTCCGAGCGCGGCTTCCTGGTCTCGGCCGGGACGTACCTCCACAACTACGCGCACTGCTGGCGCTGCGACACGCCGATCGTCTACCGGCTCTCCGACGACTGGTTCATCGCCGCCGACGAGATCCGGCCGACGCTCCTCGCGGAGAACGCGAAGGTCGAGTGGGTGCCCGAGTACATGGGCAAGCGCATGGACGACTGGCTCCGCAACCTCGGCGACTGGAACATCAGCCGCCGCCGCTACTACGGGCTGCCGCTGCCGTTCTATCCATGCGAGTGCGGGCACCTGAACGTGATCGGGTCGAAGGCCGAGCTCTCCGAGCGCGCGCTCGACCCGCTCGACGACCTGCCCGAGCTCCGCCGCCCGTGGATCGACAGGATCCGGATCCGCTGCGCGGACTGCGGCGAGCCCGTCACGCGGGTCCTCGAGGTCGGCGACGTCTGGCTCGACGCCGGGATCGTGCCGTTCTCGACGCTCGGCTGGCAGAACCCGGAGTGGATCACCGAGGGCTACGCGACCGGAGCCGCCAAGGGGCTGACCAGGGCCGACCTGCCGGACAACGCCTACTGGGAGAAGTGGTTCCCGGCCGACTGGGTCAGCGAGATGCGCGAGCAGATCCGGCTCTGGTTCTACTCGCAGTTCTTCATGTCGTGCGTCCTCGTCGGGCGGTCGCCGTACACGCGGGTGCTCGGGTACGAGAAGATGCTCGACGAGCTCGGCCGCGAGATGCACGGCTCGTGGGGGAACATGATCGACGCCGAGGACGCGTTCGCGCGGATGGGCGCCGACGTGATGCGCTGGCAGTACTGCGCGCAGCCGCCCGACCGGAACCTGCTCTTCGGCTTCGGGCCGGCCCACGAGATCAAGCGGAAGCTGCTGACGCTCTGGAACTCGGCGGCGTTCCTCGTCAGTTACGGGAACATCGCCGGCTTCGAGCCGGTGCCCGCCGACCTCGACACGGGCCCCCCGGCGGAGCGTCCGCTCGACCGCTGGCTCGTCGAGCGCACGCACGAGCTCGTCCGGGAGGCCGAGGCGGCGTACGAGGCGACGCTGACCGTGAACGTGATCCGCGCGTTCGAGGCCTTCGTCGACGACCTCTCGAACTGGTACATCCGCCGCTCCCGCCGGCTGTTCTGGGAGGAGGACGAGGTTGCGTTCCGCACGCTCTGGTACGCGCTCGTCCAGTCGCTGCGAGTCATCGGGCCCGTGATGCCGTTCCTCGCCGATCACCTCTGGTGGAACCTGGCGCGCGGGCGCGAGGCGTCGGTGCATCTGGCCGGCTGGCCCAAGGTCCCGGCGGCGGACACGACGCTGCTCGGCGAGATCGCGGCAGTCCGCACGGTGGTCGAGCTCGGCCGGCAGGCTCGCTCGAGCTCAGGGCTGAAGCTGCGTCAGCCTCTTCGCCGGATGGTGGTCTCGGGTGCGCCGCTCGCACACGGCCACGCAGACGAGATCGCCGACGAGCTCCGCGTGAAGGGCGTCGAGTTCGGCGAGGTCGAGGCTTCCGAGCTGCGCGTGAAGCCGAACCTGCCGGTGCTCGGGCCGAAGCTCGGCTCGGCGCTCCGCGAGGTCGGGGCCGCGCTTGCCGAGGGTCGTTTCACCGAGCTCGAGGGCGGGCGCTTCCAGGTCGACGGCCACGTCCTCGACCCGGACGAGGTCCTCGTCGAGCGCACCGGCAAGGAGGGGTGGGCCGTCGCGGCCGACGGCGGCGTGACGGTCGCGATCGAGACGGCTCTTGACGACGAGCTCCGCCTCGAGGCGCGCGTCAACGACCTGATCCGTGCCGTGCAGCAGCTCCGCAAGGACAGCGGGCTCGAGATCACCGACCGGATCCGCCTCTGGATCCCCGAGGACGATGCAGACCTGCTCTCGTTCAAGGACAGGATCGCCGAGGAGACCCTCGCGGTCGCGGTCGAGCTCGGCCCGGAGTTGAGCCTCGAAAAGGCCTAGCGCTGCGCGTCCGCGAGCTCGAGCTCGCGCCGCAGCTCGACCGGCAGCCGGAACTCGATGTTCTCCTCGAGGAACCGATGCTCCTCGAGGTCGGTCACGCCTCGATCCCGGAACCAGTCGCACACCCCGCCGACCAGCTTCTCGGGGGCGGATGCGCCCGACGTGATCCCGACGACGCGGATGTCGTCTCCGAACCACGCCTCGTCGATCTCGGTCTCGTCGTCGATCAGATACGACGCCACGCCACCCGCGCGCGCGGTCTCGACCAGGCGGTTCGAGTTCGACGAATTCCTCGACCCGATCACGAGCAGGAGGTCGATCTTCGCGAGCAGCTCCTTCACCGCCCACTGGCGGTTGGAGGTCGCGTAACAGATGTCCTCGCGCTGGGGCGCGCGGACGTCCGGGAACCGCTCGCGCAGCGCGGCGATGACGTCCTGGGTCTCGTCGACCGAGAGCGTCGTCTGGGTGACGTAGGCGAGCTTCGTCTCAGCTGTGAACGGGAGCTCGGCCACCTGCTCCCTCGACTCCACGATGACGATGGAATCCGGGATCTCGCCCATCGTCCCGACGACCTCCTCGTGCCCGGCATGCCCGATGAGGACGACGGTGTAGCCGTCTGCGGCGTACCGGCGCGCCTGGACGTGCACCTTCGTCACGAGCGGGCAGGTCGCGTCGATCGTGCGGAGCCCGCGGGCCTCGGCATTCGCGTGCACGGACGGTGCGACGCCGTGGGCGGAGAGCACCATCGTCTGTCCCTCGGGAACGTCGGCCTCGTCGTCGACGAAGATCGCCCCGCGCTCCTCGAGGTCACGCACGACGTGGGCGTTGTGGACGATCTGCTTGCGAACGTAGACAGGCGCGTCGTACAGCTCGAGCGCCCGTTCAACGGTCTCCACGGCTCGCTCGACGCCCGCACAGTAGCCCCGCGGCGACGCGAGGAGGACTTTCTCGACCATCTGAGAGGAGTGTAGTCGAGGGTGGTTGAGCCGAGAAAGCCCGCCGCTCGGGGGGTCGGCGCGACGGGCTTTCTCGTTGTTACTGCTCTCCGCTCTCGTGAGAGAACGGTTCGCATCGCCCAGTGCGTCTAAACGGTAACGCTCGTATGGCAAGGTGGAAATGGGCCGAGCGACCCATCTTTGCAAATCATAAATTCCTCGTTTTTCCCACAACCATGCTGTCTCAGCGCGCTGTCTGGGCGAGCACGATCGCGGCGAGGACGACGAGCGCGCCGGCCAGTTGAGATTCGCCGCCGCACGGCTCGTGGCACGACGCCGCCGCGCCTCCGCCTACACTGCTGCAAGCGGGACGTAGCTCAGCCTGGTTAGAGCGCCTGCTTTGGGAGCAGGAGGCCGGCGGTTCGAATCCGCCCGTCCCGACCTACGGCGATTGCGGGCTCAGGAGAGCGCCCAGTCGCCGTCGACGAGGATGGGCACCTCGGCTCCGGCGGAGGTCACGCCCGAGATCGCGATCTCGTTGCTGCCGATCATGAAGTCGGTGTGGAGGCTCGACTGGTTGACGCCGCGCTCGTAGCGCTCCTCGGGCGACAGGCGCTCGGCGGCGGGGACGGCCTGGAGGATCGCGTCCCCGAGGGCGATGTGGCTCGCCGCGTTCTCGTCGAACAGCGTGTCGTAGAACACGAGCCCGGTCTGACCGACACGCGAGGTCTTGTCGACGAGGGCCACCTCGCCCAGACGCGCCGAGCCCTCGTCGCTCGCGACGTGCGCGCGGATCAGGTCGCGCCCTTCGTCGGCGTCGACCTCGACGGCGCGCCCGCCCTCGAACCGTACGCGCATCCCCCGGATCACCGTTCCCTGGAGCTGCAGCGGATAGGTCGCCGCGACCGTCCCGTCGACCCGCCTGGCGTCAGGCGTGGTGAAGACCTCCTCGGTCGGCATGTTCGCGACGTGCTCGATGCCGCGCGTGAGGTCGACGGCGCTCTGCCACAACGCGTCGGGGTGGAGGCCGACGGTGAGGTCCGTGCCGGGACCGCGATAGCGGAGGGCGTCGAAGCGGCGCTCGTTGAGCGCGGCCGCCCGCTCGGACAGGCGGTCGAGGTGCGTCCGCCACGCGGCGACAGGGTCGGCCTCGTCGAGCCTGACGGTCGTCGCGATCGCCTTCCAGAGGCGCTCGACGTCGGGCTCGCCGAAGACGAGCGTCGCCCAGCCGTCGGTTGGGAACGCGACGATCGACCAGTTGCAGTCGCCGCTCGTGAGCCTCAGGCCGGCCTCGGAGATCTCGCGCATCCGGGCGCCGGCGACGCGGGTGCCGTCGAGATCCGCGAAGAGCTCGGGCTCGGGGTTCCCGGCGACGGCGAGGAGCGCGCCACCGTCGGCGCCGAGGTCGTCGAGCCGCTTGACGAGCCACGGCGGCGACCACCCGAGCGTGTCGGCGTGGGCATGCCGGATGTGCGAGCGCCGGATGCGCTGGTCGGAGTAGTAGACGTCGACGAACGATGCGCCCGCCGCGTAGGCCTCCTCGGCGACCGCCCGCGCGAGCGGCGCATGCTCGACCTGCGCGTTCACCGCGAGGCGCTGGCCGGGCTGGAGGTTCACGCCGACCTGCACCGCGAGGCGCGCGTAGGCCTCGAGCATTCCGTTCGGCTCCACGCGTGCAGGGTACGTTGAGCGCCTGCCGTCGCGGTCACTACACTTCGCTCCATGGGTCGCTTGTCGCTCGCGGGGCTGGCGGTCGTCGTTGTGGCTGCGCTTACGGGATGCGGGGGGAAGACGACCTATACGGCTGACCACACGAAGACCTGCCTCGTGCAGCGCGGGGTGCGCGTCGGCGGCCCGCTCGACTTCGTGGCGGGCACTGCGATGGGCGGCGCGTTCCGCGCGAACCTCGGCGACAACTGGGTGACCGTCGCGTTCGGTGACAACCTGAAGAGCGGCGTCGACATCGAGAATGCCTACAGCCGCTTCGCTCTCCCGAACGTCCGCGGCGGGCTGTCCGACGTGCTGCGGCGCTACAACAACGCCGTCACGCTCTGGCACGTCCACCCCAACGACAGCGACCTCTCGCTCGTCGTCGGCTGCCTCCGCTGAGGCTACGCTTGCACCGCACCCCGCGGGTGTAGCTCAATGGTAGAGCCCCAGCCTTCCAAGCTGGTCACGCGGGTTCGATTCCCGCCACCCGTGGTCACGCGGGTTCGATTCCCGCCACCCGCTTCTTCTTCTTCGTCCCGCTCGCGGTGTACGAGCGGGACGCTACTCGGAGCCGTTGGTATGCCGCCCTAGCTCGGCTCACCCAGTCGGGGCGATGCTGAACACTCGCTTGTACAGCCCCTCCCAGTTTGTCGCGATCCCGTCCTGCGCGTCCCGGAGAGCCATCGAGCCCAAGCACACGAGCTCGTGCAGGCGGTTCTCGAGCTTGTCTTTGACGTGGTAGCCGGGCCGCGCGTTCGCTTTCTCGGGGTAGAGGTTGGCGATGTCGTTTGAGCCGCCGAGTTCGAGCGAGACGATGTGGTCGATCTCGAGCGTGTTTCCGTAGTGGCCGGGTGTCATCCCGTACTCGTCCTCGACGGCGAACTTTTCTGAGTCCGGGACGTTTCGGATCGTGCTGGTGCGGAAGGTCGGGGAGCAGATGACGGCCTTGGTCAGGCCGCTGTAGGTCGCTCCGGGTGAGCAGCGCCGGTCAGGGTTCGGGCCGAGCCGACAGCCGCCCGTCTTCCTGCGAGGCGCGAGCAGAACCGTCTTCCCGACGTTGACGAGCCCCGCCGACGGCCCGACGGTTCTACTCGATCCTCCGGAGCTGCTGGCCGCTGAGCTGCCGTCGAGCCACTTCGCGACCCCGCCGTGATGGGAGCACGTGCCTGGGTGATGCTGGGAGTAGCTGAAGGTGCCGTCCACGCAACGCGCGGTTGCGCCGGGTGGCGCGCCCGCGTGGGCGGCAGAGCTCAAGGTCGCGAACAGCGCAACCGCTGCAAGTGTCGCTACGCGCCTCACCGGTCAGGCTGGTCGGCTGGCACTTGTACGGAGGTCGAGGGTCGTTCATCGTTGAAGGCGGCCGTGGCCGCCTTCAACGTGCCGCCCGCGACGGCGCACCGGTGATGCCACGGTAGGCGGAAGGGGATGAGGAGGCGCGGCAGTGTCACGCCGATGTCGTGCAGCGCGTCACCGCATCCTTGAGGACGAAGTCGGTGACGTCCGCCGGCAGGAACTCGATCGTCGCGCCGACGTTCTGCATGAGCTTCGTCCATTGGGTCTGAACCTGCTCGGTCGACCGCCAGCCGGTGACGATGATCTTCGCGTCCTTGAGCGATGAGAGGTTCGCACGGGCCGGCGGACGTTGCACTGCGAGGCCGCCGAGCAGCACGAGACAGTTCTGCCGCGAGCCGGCGGCGGAGACGCCGCTGAGGTCGGTGCCAGCACGGGAGAGCGCGCCGGGCAGATCCCAACGCTTTGACTCTTCGGTCTTGCGCCCGGCCTTGTCGATCTGGCGCATTACTTGCGTCCGCCAGCCAGCGCTACGTTCGGCGTTCTCGCGGCGCGTCTTTTCGTGCTTGTCCCGGCACAGGCTGCGCTGGTAGGTCGTGCCGTCCGTCTCGCTGCACGGGTCGAGCGGTATGAGCGTTGAACCCCCTGCCGTCGTTCCGGTCTGAGTCATCACGAACGGCCGGTCGAACGGAGCGCCGTCATCACTCGAGCGCTGCTCGTAGATGCCGAAGAACCACAGCTGCGGGAGCGTCGAGACCTGGCCGAAGATCTCCTTCACGTGCCGCACCTCGTTAGTGATGGCGTGGTTGCTCGGGTTCATGACCACGAGCACGTTCGTACCCGAGGATGACGTCCCGGTCGCGCCGCTCGCGCCCGCGGTAACCGACAGTGCAGCCGCCGCCAGGATGGCCGCCACCACCAGCAATGCGGCCCTCACTGGATCGACCCTTCCGTGTCCAGAGGATCGGCCGACGGCCGGGTTGCGCCGAGGAACCTGTCCATCCGCGATGCGTAGTGCGGCCGGTCGGGCGGGCTCATTGTGAGCTCGTCCTCGATAGCGTCTACGAGCCTCGGGTTGCGGCTTGCGGCCCCGAACGATGCCAGTCGCAACGCCTCCAGGGCCTGGCGATAGTCGGTGTCGGTCCGGTCATACTCGATCTGAAGCTTCTCGAGATCGGCACTCGCCCGCCGCGCGGCGCGCCGGCGCTTCCACGTCGCGTACGGCTCGGCGTCGACAAGCTTCATGTAGCCGATCCAGACAAGTACGCCGCTGATGGCCGCCAGCATGGAACCCTGCAGCGCCGCGTCGAACACGGTCGCGTTATTGACCGTGCGCACGAATTGCACCCGGAGGAAGGTCTCGACCAGGATCACGGCGACGGTGACGCACATCGCGGCCAGGAACTGCCGTCGGCTTCCCTTGTTCGTGTAGTGGCTCATCATCCAGGCGACCCCAGTCAGGGCGGCGACGAGAATGCCCGTGACGAGCCACGTGTCAGTGATGCCGTTGCCGAGAGCCTGCGCGGCCCAGTACGCGGGCAGCACGTCGACGATGCTGACAATGATCGCGATCGCGAACGCCCCCGGCAGCGAGCCGAAGCGCCTGTCCTCGGCATCGCTCAGCGCCCGTTCCTGATCGAGGGAGGCCCACGCCGATTCATCATTGGCCTTCGCCCCTGCCAGCCGGCCGCCGAGCTGGAGGAGGTTCTCGCGCCGCCGCTGCGTCTTCGTATGCAGCCTGATCAGCTGCTGCTCGGCGCGCCAGCCAGCCTCCGAGGTGTCCGGCCGCCCTCCGTTTGAGCTGTGGCCGCTGGTTTCCTGCCCGTTGCTGCCTGCAGCGGTTTCCGCAGCGTGATGCCCTTCAATAGTCCCGTTCATCTCCATCTCAACGTCCTTTGTCTTGAACTCCGCTGCGGCCACAAGAGCCAACAGATGGCGCGGATTGCGCCCGTCCTCGATCGTGCCGCACGCTCTGACTCGGGGGTATGACGCGATTGCGTCAATGTCTTCTGCCGAGTCTCGCGCGGGATGACGTGGGATACCGGGTCGCCCACGATCGGGCGAATCTTCTCGCGAGCCGTTCCGGCCGTTCGCTCCGTCGGTGCTCGCGAGCGCGACCGGGGACTGGTTCGACCAGAGCTACCCCTCGCCGTTCATGGTGCTGGTCTACTCGGTGCTCCCCGAGAAGCGCGACCTCGTGCCTGCGATCACGCACGTCGACGGCACGGGCAGGCTGCAGACGGTCGAGGAGGCGGAGAACCCGCGCTACCACCGCCTGATCGCCGAGTTCGAGCGGCAGACGGGCGTCCCGATCCTGCTCAACACGTCGTTCAACGAGAGCGAGCCGATCGTGATGAGCCCCGGCGACGCCCTCGAGACGTTCGCGAAGACGCGGATCGACCTGCTCGTGCTCGGGAACTACATCGTGCGGCGGAGCGACTCGGCGCACGCGGAGCGCAGCGACTCGGTCGCGGCTGTCCGAGAATAGGGAGCGCGGGCACGCGCGCGTAGTACAGCCTCGCGCACCTTGTTCCGCCCCCTCGATCGACGTCGGTCTCAGGAGACGCTGCAGAGCTTGTCCGCGAACGAGGTACGTTCGACCGCGTTTGCCGCGGCGTCAGCCGCACGCTCGTACGGCCCTGGCGCAGGACCTTCCCACATTACGTCCGGAGTGACCCCAGGCCCCATGACCGTCGCTCGATATTCCTTTCCATCGCCGGAGGGGTGCCCGCCGTGCGGGTAGAAGCCGTAGCAGAACGTCCCATTCGGGTTGTGTGTCAGGAAGCTGTTCTCGCGCCTCCAGCCGGCACCATAGGCCGAGTCGAGCGTGTCGACGTAGACGTTGCGACCGAAGCTGTCGAGTGGCGAGCCAGCGGACGTTGATCTGAACCCGTGTACGCCGACGCCCTCGTAGGCGAACGATCCGAACAGGTGGTCGAAGCGTCGGTAGGCCCAATCGGTCTTGACAGTGAGGATCGGGAGCGCGCCTGTCCAGTGCGAGAGATGCAGCTCAGGGGCCGCCTGATCGGGCGAAGGCGCCACCCCGTAGTCGGGCAAACCGCGCGGCCACGCTTGCAACGCCCAGTTCGAGCCGTCTGGTGCAGCGCAAACGGTGACGGCCCACGCGATCGGCGGCCCCGAGTACCGACCACATTCGTGGCCGAACGTCTGCCAGTACTCGGTCCTGTACTTCCCGTAGCCCCCGGCATAGTCGAGCTGGAACTCGACCTGCTTCTCGCCGGCGCCCGGCTTGATCGCGTTGACGGCGCCCCATGCGAGGACGTGAACCACCTTGCCGCCGGCCGTGTAGGTGACAAGCGCCTCACCCTTTCCGTTCACCACCAGGCTGACATCCGACGCTCCCCGAGTCAGAAGCTGCGAAGCAGCCGCCGGCCGTACCGCTACTGCCGCGTTGAACACTCCCGCCAACGACGCCAGCATTCCCGCGAACGCAACGACACGCCCCACCGGTCACCCCCTGGAACCGGTCCGACTCTAACGCTCTTCTATTACCGGCACAAGGCCGTGGGCTCGAACCCAGCTCAGCTTGCTGTGCCCGGAGAGGCAAAGATGCCGGCCGGAGGAGGTACTCGAGCGCCGCGAACTCCGCCGGCCGAGGGAAACAAAAAGGGAGGCTCGCCGCGGCAGCGGCGGGCTCGGAGGCCGATACCGCCACGCTTCCCGGTGAAAAGAGAGCGGCCCCGGGTGGAGTCGAACCACCGCACGCAGCTTCGAAGGCTGCCGCTCTGTCCGCTGAGCTACGGGGCCACGGAACGAAGGGGTGGCGGACGGGATTCGAACCCGCGACCACCGGGACCACAACCCGGGGCTCTACCAACTGAGCTACCGCCACCGCGCGCCGACATCGTAGTCGTCCTCGAGGATGCGCCCGGGAGGTATCGAACACCCCTGCTACCGGACTTTTTCTTCCGTCGAGGTATGCACCGGGGTCTGCACCGCACGAGCGCTTCCCGCCGTTTCAGCAAGGAATCGGCCGTAATCGAGCTCCTGCTCGTCGGTCAGAACGTGCGTGTACGTGTTGGCGGTGACGGCGAGGTCGCGCTGACCGACGTGCTCCCCGATCCGGGCCCACGGCGTGCCGCCGAGGTGCCGGAGCGAGATCCGGCGGTGGCGGAGATCGTGCGGCGAGAACGCCGGTACACCGGCCGCGGTGCAGGCGCGGGTGATCGCCGTCCGGAACCTGTCACCGCCGGGCCGCCGTCACGCGCCACCGGCCCCACGTGACGGTGCGCTCCCTCCCGGGCCGGAGGGCTGTGCAGGGCCTAATTGTTACGGGGCGATCGAGAAGCAGCCGCTCCGGAGCCAGTCCGATGCCGCTCTGAGGGCGGCTCCTTGCCACTCGCCGTCGGTCGTCCTTTCTCTCGCGCCGCGCGCGGTGGCGGCTGCGAAGACATCCGACTGGAAGGTGCGGACCATTCCCTCGCAGACCAGGACCGCTCTCGACCTGGCGACTGCCGAACCGTTCGCGGCGCTCTGCGAAGCGCCCGCGGCGGTCCCGCTGATCGCGAGTGCCGCGAAGCCCAGAAGCGCAGCGACCGTGCCGCGACGCCCACTTGTGATGTACATGCCTCCACCTCCGTGTCGTTGGCGAGACGCCTCGCACCGAGAACGCCTCTCACTGGGAGACAGGAGGCTTTCGCCCCTCATCCTGATACATCCGCGGTCGTGCTGCTCACGGGATAGGTGGGCAACTGCCGCCGACGCGGAAACATCCGTCCGGGCCCGCTCGTCACCGCGGAGCGCAGATCCCCCGGTTCGTCCAGAAAGGGATGGACGTTCGGCCATTGGCGGCGTTTCTTCGCTCGGAGAGACTCTTTCCTGCTGCGGCGCGGCTCCAGTCGTTTGGACCTCCCCTTCGTCTGGGCCGCGCCGGGCGCACTCGCTCGAACAAGTGCCGACCATGTCTAGTCCCGTTCCGCTCATGCTCGCTCTTGTCTCGCTCGGCGTACGAATGGCCCTGTTCGGACTGATCCTTGGAGCGGCATCGTTCTTCACTACGGGCCGCTGGGCTCGCCCTGCGCCAGGCCCGTACACCCGTGGCCAGCAACGTGCAGCAAAGGCGATGGCGAAACCGCTCCTGGTCGTAGGCGTCGCCGGCGTCGTACTCTGCATCGTCGGCCTACTGAGGTCATAGCCCCTTGCCCGGAGTGCGACGAGTATCGGGGAACGAATGTGCTGAAGTCGATAGGCGCGGGCCGCTGCGGACATTCCCCGCCAGCGCCGGCGCACGCCCGGCCCGTCATCAGCCTGCAGCTCGACCTGGCGAAGCTGCTGAAGCGCTCATACGGGGACGATTTGACTAGCCGAGGTTTCCAGCGGGTACGAAGGTCGTGCCTTGACGACCGTCGGGGTTGACGCGAAGGAGTTGACATGGCTAGTCGGACAGGCGGAGGGGCAGGTATCGGCATCGGCGGCGTCTTGGTCATCCTCGGCATCGTTGTTGCATTTGTATGGAGCCTCTGGCTCGGAGTGATCATCGCTCTGGTCGGGCTCGTCGCATTTGGCGGGTTCGCGAGGGGCAAGTGGTATTAGGGATTCCGTCCTCCACGCCTCATCACCGTCCCGCGCTCCTTTGCCTGTCGGGCGCGACCTCGGGGTTGCACCGGGGTCTGCACGGGACCGCGTTCGCCGCAGCCCTGGCACTGCTGACCCTTCAGCCAAATCGGCTGAACAGACGGGTCAGGGATGCGCCCGGGAGGATTCGAACCTCCGACCATCGGCTTAGAAGGCCGCCGCTCTTCCTCTGAGCTACGGGCGCTCGCCACGTAAGGGTAGAGCAGTGTCGATGCGTGTGACCTCCGCACTCGCGGCGGCGGCGCCGGCGAGAGCGACCGCCGCCACGAGGAGGAGCGCGCCCGACAAGAGACCGGCCCACTGAAATGAGACGCCACGTGACGGGATGGTTCGAGCGAACGACGTCTCGCCGCGCGCTCGAGGGCAGAGCAGCTTGAAGTGCTGTGCGATCGAGGTGAAGAGCGTCGCCGAGGCGAGCTGGGAGCCCTCGATCTCGAACGCGAGCTCGTACAGCTTCTTGCCGTGGGGGATCAGGTACATCGCGAGCCCGTTCGTGAACCCGGCTCCGATCGGGACGATCCCCTCGTAGAACGACGCCTTCCCCGCCGGCAGCGTCACGATCTTCGGCGTCGTCACCTTCGCGCCCTTGTTCGAGAGGAACGACCGCGCGAACGTGTTCCCGATCGCGGGCAGGTCCTTCGCGGTGATCGTGGTCTTCGCCGGCACGACTCCGACCGAGACCTCGATCGGCACCGGTGAGCTGAGGCTGCCCGGCCAGTCGAATGCCTGGAAGCGGTACGCCTTGATCCCGGCGAGCCCGGACTTGTTCGCGATGATCCCCTTGTAGTAGCCGGCCAGGGACTTGGTCGCGGCCTTCTTGTTCAGCTTCGCCGCGAGCGCCTTGACCGCGGGCACCGTGCGCGGGATCAGCTGCCAGGTCTTCGGGATCGTGATCGCGTACCCGCCCGCCTTGTCCACGTAGATCGAGGAGGGCTGGTTGGCCGCACCGCCGGCCGCTGCGACGGAGGCGGCGAGGACGGCCGCGAGTGCTCCTGCCAGGCCTGCTCTCACGGGTGCTTGGTACCACACGCCGCCTGAGGCCGCCCTTAAGGTTCGGGGTCCACTACGCTTGAGCGCGTCCCGGAACGAGAGGAGGATCCATGGCAGACGAGGAGGAGGGCCTCGACCCGGAGGCCGGCGCCGAAGGGGAGGAGCCGCCGCCGTACTGGGTCGAGGTCTGGAACGACTACGACCCGTCGATGCGGTTCGTCAGCATCTTCCCTGTCGGCGAGCGGGAGGGTGCCCTCGCGAGCTCGGTCGCCTACTACATCATCGAGCCCGGCAAGCACACGGGCCTCCACTCCGACAACGCCGAGGAGATCGTGTTCGTCGCCGAGGGTGAGGGAGAGGTCTTCTCGATCGGCGGGACGCAGAGACTCGAGGCCGGCAAGTTCGTGGTCTTCCCGCCGGGCATCGAGCACGACGTCTACGCCCACGGCTCGGAGCCCATGCGGCTTCTCTCGTTCTTCCCGACGACCGAGATCCTCAGCACCTTCCAGCAGGAGATCTACCCGGTCGGTGGCAACGTGTTGAGCTCGAAGCCTCCGGCGCCGACCCTGACCGAGCTCGATCCCGACAACCTGCCCGAGGACTTCCCCTTCTCGCTCGAGGAGCTCGGGATGGCCGAGGCCGGCTCGACGGAGCGGGAGCTGACCCGCACCGAGCGGATGATCGGCATGACCGAGCCCGGCAAGCCTCCGGAGGCCGTCGAGGTGCGCGTGAGCGAGCCCGGGACGGGCCGCTGGCTCGTCGGCCCGTCCGGTGGCGAGCTCAGGTACGAGGACGAGGTCGAGGCGGAGAAGAAGGCCGCGGAACAGGCATCCGAGAAGGAGCCCGAGCCCGACGAGTAGTGCGGGCGAGAGGAGTCGAACCTCCAAGGGCCGAAGCCCACCGGGACCTAAACCCGGCGCGTCTGCCAATTCCGCCACACCCGCGTGGCCTGGGGCGATCCTACTCCCTCTAGGCTAGGAACTCGACGTACTCGGAGACGGGCTTCCGCTCCTTTGCCGGTGGCGAGGTGGCCGGCCGCCCGAGGTGGATCAGCGCGACGAACTCCTCGCCCTCGGCGAATCCCAGGATCTCCCTCGCCTCCTCGGTCTCGAACAGCGCCGGCGTCCGCCAGTACGAGGCGAGACCGCGCGAGTGGGCGGCGAGCAGGACGATGTAGACGGCGCACGCCGTGGCAAACAGGTCCTCGCGGTTCTGGTAGTCGTCCCCTGTGAGCAGCGCGCTCGCGACGACGAGCGTCGGCGCGCGTCCGAGCTTCGAGGCCTCGTTCGGCGCTCCCGCGGCGACGAGCCGGTCGAGCGTCTCCCGGCCGAGCACCCGGAACCGCCACGGCTCGGTGAGATGGTGGTTGGGGGCGAAGCGCGCGAGCTCGAGCAGGCCTTCGACCGTCGCCCGGTCGACCGGCTCGGGCTCGTAGGCCTTGTGCGTCCTGCGCGTGCGGATCGCGTCCTCGACGTCCATGGCCGCAACCTACCGTCGCCGTAGGCTCGACGGAGGCGACCAGGAGCGGAGGTGCCGGCTTTGCCGGCGCCGGAGCGGACACAGCGACGATGCGGCAGGCTGCACGTTCCTGATTCAATGGCTCGCCTATGGAGGCTCAGCTCGAGCGGCTCGAGGGTGACCGCGTCCGGCTGACGGTGGAGGTGCCGGCACACGAGGTACACCACGCCGTCGAACACGCGACCAGCGACCTCGCGGAGCGGGTTCGCGTCCCGGGCTTCCGGCCCGGCAAGGTGCCCCGCCAGGTGCTCGTCCAGCGCATCGGCCGCGACCGCGTGTACTCGGAGGCCGTCGAGTCGCACATCGGCAGCTGGTTCTGGAACGCCGCGCGTTCGAACCGCCTGCGGCCGAAAGCTCAGCCGGCCTACGACTACCAGCTTCCCGGGGGCGACAGCGAGGCCTGGACCTTCACCGCCGAGTTCCCGAACCAGGACGCCGTGGAGCCGGCCGACTGGACGAAGCTGGAGGTGCCGCGCCTGGAGCCAGAGGTGACCGACGACGTCGTCGAGGGCGAGCTCGCCGTGCTCCAGCGCACGGTCGCCACGCTCTCGCCCGTCGAAGGACGACTGGCGCGCGACGACGACGTCGCGGTCGTCGACATCGTCTCCGAGGACGGGCCGGGCCAGAAGGATTACGTCGTCGAGATCGGCTCCGAACGGCTTCTCCCCGAGCTCGAGGATTCGATCAAGCATCTGCTCCCGGGGGACACCGACGTCGTCGGGTTCGAGCAGGGCGACGGGACGCAGCAGAACGTCGCGGTCACGCTGAAGGAGCTGTACGAGCGCGTCCTGCCGCCGCTCGACGACTCGCTCGCGACGTCCGCATCGGAGTACGACACCTTCGACGAGCTGAGGGCCGACATCGTCTCGAACATCGACGCGCAGCTCGAGAAGGAGGCGGACGCCCGCTTCCGGGTCGACGCCGTCGACGAGCTGCTCAAGGCATCGAAGGTCGAGGTGTCGGCGCTCGTCGTGGACGTGCGCACCCGCGACCTGGTGAACGCCTTCATCCGCCAGCTCGAGATGCGCGGCATCGACCCTGTCGCCTACCTGCGCGCAGCCGGGGTCTCCGGCGCCGAGCTGGAGCAGCGCTTCCGCGATGAGGCTGCGAACTCGATCGGCCGCGAGCTCGTGCTGGAAGGGGTCGCCGACAAGCTCGGCATCGAGGTCTCCGACGACGACATCCGCGCCGACCTGCTCGAGGACGGCGAGAGCGAAGACGACGTGAACGAGTTCATGGAGGCCGGAGGCGCCGACCGCGTGCGCGACGACCTCCGCCTGAAGAAAGCCGTCGATCGGATCGCCGCGGAGGTGACCCCGATCTCGCCGGAGCTCGCGAACGCACGCGAGAGCATCTGGACGCCGGGCAAGGAAGAAGGCGGCGCGGCGGAGAAGAAACTGTGGACACCAGGCGATAAGGAGCGTTAGATGAGTCCGTTGATTCCCATGGTCGTAGAACAGACGTCACGCGGCGAGCGTGCGTTCGACATCTACTCGCGCCTGCTCGCCGAGCGCATCGTCTTCCTCGGGACCCCCGTCGACGACCAGATCGCGAACCTCGTGATCGCCCAGCTCCTGCACCTCGAGTCGGACGATCCGGACAAGGACATCTTCCTCTACATCAACTCGCCGGGCGGCTCGGTCTACTCGGGCCTTGCGATCTACGACACGATGCAGTTCATCAAGCCCGACGTGCAGACGATCTGCGTCGGGATCGCGATGAGCATGGGCTCGCTACTTCTCGCCGGGGGTGCGAAAGGAAAGCGGATGGCGCTGCCGAACTCGCGTATCCTGATCCACCAGGTGTCCGGCGGGTTCCAAGGGCAGGGCACCGACATCGAGATCCAGGCGCGCGAGGTCATCGGGCTGAAGCGTCGTCTGGAGGAGATCTACTCCCTGCATACCGGGAAAAGCATCGAAGATGTGTCACGCGACATGGAACGAGACTTCTTCATGAGCCCCGTGGAAGCCAGCGAGTACGGCATCATCGACAGCGTGATCACGCATCGCGACGTCGCGGCGAAGTCGGAGGCGGCGGCCTAGCCGCCGAGGGCGGGAGCCGGAGAGAACGATGGCACGCCCGAGCGACGGCAACGAACAGCTTCTCTGCAGCTTCTGCGGGAAGTCGCAGCGCCAGGTGAAGAAGCTCATCGCCGGCCCGGGCGTCTACATCTGCGATGAGTGCATCGATCTCTGCAACGAGATCATCGACGAGGAGCTCACCACCCCGTCGGCGCTCGACCTCGACAACCTGCCGCGCCCCAAGGAGATCTACACGCAGCTGAACGACTACGTCGTGTCGCAGGAGGAGGCGAAGCGCACGCTGTCGGTGGCGGTCTACAACCACTACAAGCGCGTGCAGATGGGGGCCGACGAGGGCGACGTCGAGCTTCAGAAGTCGAACATCCTCCTGCTCGGACCGACGGGCTGCGGCAAGACGCACCTGGCCCAGACACTCGCGCGGGTCCTCAACGTGCCGTTCGCGATCGCCGACGCGACCGCCCTCACCGAGGCGGGCTACGTCGGCGAGGACGTCGAGAACATCCTGCTCAAGCTGATCCAGGCGGCCGACTTCGACATCAAGAAGGCCGAGACCGGGATCATCTACATCGACGAGGTCGACAAGATCGCGCGCAAGGCGGACAACCCGTCGATCACGCGCGACGTGTCGGGAGAGGGTGTCCAGCAGGCGCTGTTGAAGATCCTCGAGGGAACGGTCGCCTCGGTGCCGCCGCAGGGCGGACGCAAGCACCCGCACCAGGAGTTCCTCTCGATCGACACCACGAACATCCTCTTCATCTGTGGCGGTGCGTTCGCCGGCCTCGACAAGATCATCGCCAAGCGCGTCGGCAAGAACGCGATCGGCTTCGGCCGCGACATCTCCTCGAAGCGCGACTCCGACTCAGCCGAGCTCCTTGCCCAGGTGATGCCCGAGGACCTGCTCAACTTCGGCCTGATCCCCGAGTTCATCGGCCGCCTGCCCGTCCTTTCGGCCGTGCACCAGCTGAAGCGCGAGGACCTCGTCCAGATCCTGATCGAGCCCAAGAACGCGCTCGTCAAGCAGTATCAGCGGTTCTTCAACTACGACCACATCGACCTCCACTTCACCGAGGACGCTCTCTGGTCGATCTCCGACAAGGCGCTGACCCGTGAGACGGGCGCGCGTGGCCTGCGGTCGATCATCGAGAACGCCCTCCTCGACGTGATGTTCGAGCTGCCGTCGCGCAAGGACGTGACGAAGTGCGTCATCACGAAGGAGACGATCGAGAAGAACCTCAAGCCGACGCTGGTCACGTCGGCCGGCGCCTCGATCGAGCCGACCGAGCTGGCCGAAGAGTCGGCGTAGCCCCGGGGTCGCGCCCGTCGGTTGACAGACGCCGGCGCCATGGACGCGGTCGACGCCGGGGTCGTCCCATCCGTAGGGCGAGGCCGCCTCCCGCCCCTTCCCGCGGCGCCTGGGGCTCCTGAGTGCGCGACCGGTTGCCAGGGTGGGCCACCTTCGGCCTGATTCGCCTCGCGTTCTGGGTACTGACGGCGCTCACCGTGCTCTGGTATCCGGAGCACGGGTCGGGGGTGCCGGCGTTCACAGCATGGGGGAAGGCCTCGAGCCTCTTCTTCGGCACCTTCGAGCACTGGGACGCCGACTACTTCCTGCAGATCGCGAAAGGCGGATACGACCTCCGCAACGCGGCGTTCATGCCGGCCTTTCCGGCGCTGGTGAACGTGCTCGGCCGGGCGACCGGCTCCGTGCTGGTCGCCGGCGTCGTCGTCGCCTTCGCCGCGGCGATCGCCGGCGTCGCCTACGCCTGCCGGATCGCGAAGGACCTCGCGGGCGACGCCGTCGCGTACGACACGGCGATCCTGTTCGCCGTTTACCCCGTCGCGCTCGTGTTCACGGCGCCCTATTCGGAGGGCCTGTTCCTGCTCGCGTCGGCCGGCTCTCTGTACTACGGGGCACGCGGCAGGCTCTGGCTCGCGGGCCTGCTCGCAGGGCTTGCAGTCGCCACGCGCGTCACGGGCTTCGCGGTGGTTCCGGCGCTCCTGATCCTCGTGTGGCCGCTCCTACGGCGGCGCGGCCCACTCGTGCTCGCGCCGATCCTCGGGCTGCCTCTGGTCGCGCTCGTCGTCGTCGGCGCGTATTACCAGCACGCGGTCGGCGACTGGCTCGCCTTCGTCCACGCGAAGGAACAGTGGGGGCGGCACGTCGTCGCCCTCGGGCCGCCACAGGCAGCCTGGATGTCCGCGAAGGCCGCCTACCACGGCGTGGTCGGGCTCGCGCACGTCCCGACCGACGCGGAGCTCGCGAACCTCTACGGCGACAACCTCGTCGACTTCGTCGTCCTCGTCGCCGCGATCGCGCTCACCGTGGTCGTCTTCCGACGCCTCGGCCTCGCGTGGGGCGTGTACTCGGCCTGTGTCATCGCAGTCGCGACGGTGGCTCCCGTGACCGACGGCGGCGAGCTGCTCCAGAGCCTGCCGCGTTACCTGATGGTCGACTTCCCGCTCTTCATCGCCGGCGCCTCGCTCCTCCAGGGTGGCACCACGCGGCGAGGCGCGACGTTCGGCGCGCTCACTGCCGTCGCCGCCGTGGCGTGCGTTGCCTTCTCGCGAAAGCTCTGGGTCGCGTAGGGATCCAACTAGGCTGGCGGTCCGATGATGGGCACGCGCTACGAGCCGTATTCAGTCGAGCGGCGTTGGCAGGAAGCCTGGGAAGCCGAGGGGCTCTACGAGGCCGGCGCCGGCGCACGCCGCCCCGAGACGTTCGTCATCTGCGTGCCGCCGCCGAACGTCACGGGCGAGCTCCACATGGGCCACGCTCTCAACGGCTCGATGCAGGACGCCCTGATCCGCTGGCACCGGATGCGGGGCGACGACACGCTCTGGCAGCCGGGATACGACCACGCCGGGATCTCCACCCAGAACGTGCTCGAGAGACAGCTGATCGCCGAGGGCACCTCGCGCCAGGAGATCGGACGGGACGCGTTCCTCGAGCGCACCTGGGCGTGGCTGGAGAGCACGGGCCGGGTGATCATGGGCCAGTTCCGCCAGCTCGGCTGCTCGCTCGACTACTCGCGTGAGCGTTTCACGATGGACGACGCCTACGTCGACGCCGTGATGACCTACTTCGTCCGCTTGTGGGAGGCGGGATGGATCTACCGGGCGAACCGCATCGTCAACTGGTGCCCCTACCACCAGACTGCCATCTCCGACCTCGAGGTCGAGCACGTCGAGATGGATGACACGCTCACCTATGCGCGGTACCCCTTCGTCGACGGCTCGGGATCGATCACCATCGCCACGGTCCGGCCGGCGACGATCCTCGCCGACGTCGCAGTCGCCGTGAACCCCGACGATCCCCGCTACGCCGACGCGATCGGCAAGGAGGTCGTGGTTCCGGTGGTCGGCCGCCATGTCCCGGTCATCGCGGACTCGCGGGTCGAGACCGAGTTCGGCTCAGGCGCCCTCAAGATCACGCCGGGCCACGACCCGATCGACTTCGAGATCGGCCGCGACCACGGCCTCGAGACGCTCACCGTGATCGGGCTCGACGGCCGCATGATCGCAGACGGCTTCGAGGGGCTGACCCAGGCGGAGGCGGACCAGATCGTCCTCGACTGGCTGGCCGGCCAGGGCCAGCTCGAGAAGCGCGAGCACTACCGGCATTCGGTCGGCACGTGCGAGCGCTGCCACTCCCGGATCGAGCCGCTCGTCTCCCCGCAGTGGTGGTGCCGCATGGACGAGCTTGCACGCCCCGCGATCGAGGCGCTCGAGGCGCGTCGCGTCCGCTTCCACCCCGAAAGCCAGCACCGCTTTGCGATCGAGTCGCTCGAGCACGCCCCGGACTGGTGCGTCTCGCGGCAACTCTGGTGGGGGCACCAGATCCCGGTCTGGACGTGCTCGAACGGCCACCAGTTCTCGGCGTGGCCCCCTCGCGACGACTGCCCCGAGTGCGGCTCGGGCGACCTCGTGCGCGAGACCGACGTCCTCGACACGTGGTTTTCCTCGGCGCTCTGGCCGTTCGCGACTCTCGGCTGGCCCAGGGAGACGTCCGAGCTCGAGCGCTACTACCCGGGGAACGTCAACGTCACCGCGCGGGAGATCATCCGCCTCTGGGAGAACCGGATGATCTTCTCGGGGCTCTTCCTGCTCGGCGACGTGCCGTTCACCGACGTGATCATCAACTCGACCGTGCTCGCGGTCGACGGCCGCCGCATGTCGAAGAGCCTCGGCACGGGGATCGACCCGCTCGACGCCATCGCCGAGCACGGCGCCGACGCGACCCGCTACGGCCTCCTGAAGATCTCGTCGACCCAGGACGTCCGCTTCAGCTGGGGCGCGATCGAGGAGGGAGGCAAGCTCGCGAACAAGCTCTGGAACGTCGCCCGCCTCATCCTCCAGAAGGCCGAGGGCGCCGAGCCACTGCTCGATCCCTCGTCGCTCGAGGAGACGTGGATCGTCGGGCGGATCGACGAGACGCGGGCCGAGATCGAGGACCTTCTCCCGCGGTTCGACTTCTCTCACGTCGCCGACTCGCTTTACCACCTCACCTTCGACGATTTCTGCGACTGGTACGCGGAGGCGATCAAGCCTCGGCTCTACGCGGATGACGCCGCGGCGATCGGAACCGCCCTGGCGGCGCTCGAGCGCCTGCTCGCGCTGCTGCACCCCGTCCTGCCGCACGTCACCGAGGAGATCTGGTCGCAGTTCCACGACACCCGACTGATCCTCGGGCCGTGGCCCGAGCCGGGGGAGCGAGACCCGGTCGCGGCCGAAGCGATGGAGCGCGTCCAGGCTGCGGCCGCGACGTTCCGGCGAAGCGGCGCGCTCGTTCCACTCGAGGGCGACGAGAAGCGGATCTTCGACGCGGTCGTCAAACCCGAGCGCTTTGCGCGGAGCGACGGCCGTGCGGTCGAGGAGGAGCAGGAGCGGCTGAGGAAGGAGATCGCCCGTTCCGAAGCGATGGTCGCGAACGAGCGCTTCGTCTCGAAGGCCCCGGCGGACGTCGTCGAGGCGGAGCGGGAGAAGCTCGAGCGGTACCGCCGTGAGCTCGAGGCCCTCGGCGGCTGACGACCCTCTCGGGTGGCTCGAGAGCCTCTCGCCGTGGCCCGAGGAGTTCGGCCTCCGGCGCATGCGAGAACTGCTCGCCTCCCTCGGCGACCCCCAGCTCGCGTACCCGGCGATTCACATCGTCGGCACGAACGGGAAGACCTCGACGACGCTGATGACGGCGGCGCTCCTCCGTGACGCGGGGCTCCGTGTCGGCGCGTACGTCTCGCCCCACGTGCGCGGTTGGGCCGAGCGGATCCAGGTCGACGGGGCCGACGCCGACATCTCGGCGGCGCTTGCCCGCGTCCAGTCGCACGCTTCGGGGGCGACGCAGTTCGAGGTGATCACCGCGGCGGCCCTTGCCGAGTTCGCCGAGCAGCGAGTCGACGTAGCGGTCGTCGAGGCCGGGCTGGGAGGGAGGCTCGACGCGACGAATGTCCTCGCGGCCCGGGTCGTCGTGCTCACGAACGTTGCGCTCGAGCACACCGACGTGCTCGGCGAGACCCGCGACGAGATCGCGATCGAGAAGCTCGCCGTCGTCACCCCGGGAGCGGTTGTCGTGCTCGGCGAGCGCGAGTGGGAGGGCCTCGCGCGCGGTGCGGGCGCATCCCGCGTCGACGTCGTCTCCCGCTCGAACCTCGCGCTCGCGGTCGCTGCGGCCGAGGCCTTCCTCGACAGCGAGGTCGATCCGGCGGCCGCGGAGACGGTGCAGGTCCCCGGGCGGCTCGAGCACCGCTCCGAGCATCCGCTCGAGATCTGGGATGGCGCCCACAACCTCGCCGGAGTCGGCTACTTGCTGGGGCGCCTGCCCACTCGGAAGTACGTGATCGTCGCCTCGATCCTCGCCGACAAGCGCCCCGGGGAGATGGTGCGCGCGCTCACGCCGCTCGGCGACACCTTCGTCGCGACCACGTCGGGAAGCCATCGCGCTACGCCGCCCGAGGAGCTGGCGAATCTGGCCCGTCCGCATTTCGCACGGGTCGAGGCCGAGGCCGATCCGGCGGCCGCGCTCGCACGGGCGAGGACGCTGGCCGGGCCGGATGGTGCCATTCTTGTGACAGGATCGCTCTACTTGCTCGCGGCGCTATCGCTCGGTGGCTAGAACCCGTAGAATTTCGCGGGCCCGTGGACGTCCGAGCGTCTTCATCTTCGCCGCCATCCTGCTCGCCCTCTACGTTGGGCTTGCTTTTGGTGCGGGCTGGCTGATCGGGAGGTTCCTGTTGTGACCGGGCTCAACTTCACTGGTTCGATCTTCACGGGTGTTCACAACTTCTTCCATTCGGGGACGTGGCATGCCGTGAGCCTGGGTCTCGTCGCGCTCGTCCTGCTCTTCTGGCTCGCGACCGTCTACTGGGTCAACAAGGACGCTCGCCGGCGGATCGAGCAGCCGTCCCTGGTCGCCCTCGCGACGCTGGTCGGCGCGATCCCCCCGTTCCTCGGGCCGCTGATCTACATGCTCTTCCGGCCGCCGGAGTACCTCGAGGACGTACGCGAGCGGGAGCTCGAGATCCGCGCGATCGAGAGCCGCCTCGGGCCGCCCGAGCTCAAATGCAGGGTCTGCGGGTGCGCGGTCGAGCCGGACTTCCTCGTTTGCCCCGTGTGCACGACGAAGCTTCGCGCGCCGTGCGCCGAGTGCAACCGCCCGCTCGAGCCCGCCTGGCAGGTGTGCCCGTACTGCGCGACGCCCGTCCCGGTCCCCTCTCCGGTGCCGTTGGCGCCGAAGGTGCGGCGCACGCGAACCTCGAGCAGCAGCTAGCAGGAGCAGCTAGCCTGGGCGACCGCGTGGCCGTCGAACGGACCCTGATCCTCGCGAAGCCCGACGCCGTCGAGCGCAGCCTCGCGGGCGAGATCGTGGCGCGCTTCGAGCGGCGCGGTCTGCGCCTCCGCGCGGCCCGGCTCGTCGTCGGCTCCCGCGAGCTGGGCGAAGCGCACTACGCCGAGCACGTCGAGAAGCCGTTCTTCGGCGAGCTGGTCGACTTCATCACCTCGGGCCCGACGCTCGCGTTCGTGCTCGAGGGCGAGGGCGCCATCGCGACGGCCCGCAAGACGATCGGCGCGACGAACCCGGCCGACGCCGACCCCGGCTCTCTCCGAGGCGAGTTCGCGCTCGCGATGCCGAACAACCTCGTTCACGGCTCGGACTCCACCGAGTCCGCGGAGCGCGAGATCGGCCTCTGGTTCCCCGATGGGCTGGTCTGAGGACGCGGCAAGAAACCGCGACCTCTGGACGAAGTCGAACGCCGAGTACACCGACGCCCAGGCTGCCCGAAAGTGGGCGCAGGACGAGGTCACCTGGGGGCTCTGGGGCGTGCCCGAGTCGCGGATCGGCGTACTCGGCGAGCTCGCGAACCTCGACATCGTCGAGCTCGGCTGCGGGACCGCCTACATGTCGGCTGTGTTCGCGAAGCAAGGCGCGCGGCCCGTTGGGGTGGACATCACGCCTGCGCAGCTCGAGACGGCCCGGCGGATGATGGCCGAGACGGGGATCGAGTTCCCGCTCGTCGAGGCCGATGCGGGGGAGACGGGGCTGCCGGAGGCAAGCTTCGACCTCGTCTTCTCCGAGTACGGCGCCTCGATCTGGATCGACCCGGAGCGGTTCGCCGCCGAATCGGCGCGGCTCGCTGCGGCCGGGCGGGCGACTCGTGTTCATGAGCACGTCTCCGTTGATCGTCATGTGCCAGCCGTCCCGACGAGACGGTCACGCCGGAGCTCGTACACCCCCAGTTCGGGATGAACCGGATCGAATGGCCCGATGCGGTCGAGTTCTGCCTTCCACACGGCGAGCGCATCGACCTGCTCCACCGTCACGGGTTCGAGATCGAGCGCCTGGTCGAGGTCCAGGCACCCGAGTCGGCGGAGACGCATACGTTCTACAACTTCGTTTCGGCGGAGTGGGGGCGGCAATGGCCGGTCGAGGAGATCTGGGCGGCGCGGAAGCCTGCGTGATCGTCCTCGCCTCGACCTCGCCGCAGCGCTCGACGATCCTCACCCAGCTCGGCATCCCGTTCGAGGCGGTGGCGCCCACGTTCGACGAGGCGCCTGACGGCGATCCGCTCGAGCACGCGGCGGGGAAGGCGAGGTCGGTCGACGGCGGCGACCGCCCCGTACTCGGCGTCGACACGGTCGTGCTCTGCAGAGGCGAGCAGCTCGGGAAGCCGGCCGACGAGGACGACGCGCGCCGGATGCTCGAGACGCTCTCGGGTTGGGAGCACGAGGTCGTCTCCGGGCTCTGTCTCCGCCGGGGCGAATGGGAAGAGCTGCACTCCGAGACGACACTCGTCAGGTTCCGCCCGCTCGACGACGGCGACGTCGCCCACTACGTCGCGAGCGGCGAGTGGCGCGGCCGCGCGGGCGCGTATGCGATCCAGGGGCTGGGAGCCTCCCTCGTCGAGCGGATCGAGGGCGACTACCTGAACGTCGTCGGGCTGCCCGGGGCGCTCCTGATCCGGCTGCTGGTCGAGCGCTTCCCCGGCGTCTACGGGTTCGGCTAGAGCGCGAGCAGCGCGACGCCGGCGAACACGAGCGCGGAGCCCGCGAGCCGGCCGCGCGAGACGCGCTCGGCGAGGACGCGTCCGGCGAGCGCTGTCGCGATCACGATCGAGGTGGACCGCACGGCGAGCACCGGCGCGGCCGGGCCGTGGCGCAATGCCAGCAGCCCGAGCGTGAACGAGCCGACGTTCGCGACTGCCGCGACGAGCGAGCCCAATCCGAGCTCGTAACGCACGGCACCAAGCCCGGCGATCGGCGGGTAGACGAGGCACGGCCCGGCTAGGACGAGCACGAAGTACGTCAGCGCCCCAGCGTGGTGGATCCCAACCCGATCGACGAGGGTGTAGGCGGCGATGGTGGTCGCGATGGTGAGCACCAGAAGCACCGCCCGGGCATCGCCACGGCCCTCCGGCCCGCGCACGAGCAGGACGCCGGCGGCGACGAGCAGCACCCCACCGATCTCCGCGCCCGAGACGGCATGCCCGAGTAGCGCCACGGAGACGCCGAGCACGATCACCGGCGCGAGCCCTCGGGTGAGCGGGTAGACGAAGGAGAGATCCGTCGTCCGGTAGGCATACGCCAGCGCGATCACGTAGAGCGTCTCCAGGAGGGTCGAGGCGAGCGCGTACGCCCAGACGGACGGCTCCGCGCTCCACCAGACGACGGCGAACGGAGCCGCGATCGCGACGGAGAGCAGGAACGTCGCGGCGGTCGCCGCCTCGACGTCACGGGCGCGCGCGACCAGGAGATTCCAGGCCGCGTGCAGCACGGCCGAACCGAGCGCCAGGGTCAGGGCGGGTACAGTGAGCCGCGGGTCCAAGTGGGCATCTTCAACTACCTCACGGGTTTCGGCGGACGTGACATGGCCGTCGACCTGGGCACGGCCAACACGCTGGTTTACGTGCGGGGACGCGGGATCGTGCTCAGCGAGCCGTCCGTGGTCGCGATCGACCAGTCGACCGGCGACGTCCACGCCGTCGGCCTCGAGGCCAAGCGGATGCTCGGCCGGACGCCCGGCACGATCAGCGCGATCCGGCCGCTCAAGGACGGCGTGATCGCCGACTTCGACGTGACCGAGCAGATGCTCCGCCACTTCATCCAGAAGGTGCACCAGCACCGGTTCGCGCACCCGCGAGTGGTGGTGTGCGTGCCGTCAGGCGTGACCGGGGTCGAGAAGCGCGCGGTCGAGGAGGCGACGCTCTCGGCGGGCGCCCGCCAGGCCTATCTGATCGAGGAGCCGATGGCCGCCGCGATCGGCGCCGGGCTGCCGGTTGCCGAGCCGACGGGGAACATGATCGTCGACATCGGCGGCGGCACCACGGAGGTCGCCGTGATCTCACTGGGCGGGATCGTCGTCTCCCAGTCGCTGCGCGTCGGCGGCGACGAGATGGACGAGGCGATCATCAACCACATCAAGCGCGAGTACAAGCTTCTGATCGGCCAGCAGACCGCCGAGGAGATCAAGCTCGAGGTCGGCTCCGCCTACCCGCTGAAGGAAGAGGTTCAGGCGGAGGTCCGCGGCCGAGACATGCTCACCGGCCTCCCGAAGACGGTGGTCCTCTCGAGCGAGGAGGTTCGCCACGCGCTCGAGGATCCGATCGTGCAGATCATCGACGCGATCAAGTCGACCCTGGACAAGACTCCGCCCGAGCTCTCCGCCGACATCATGGACCGCGGCATCGTCCTCGCCGGCGGCGGCGCCCTCCTCCAGGGCCTCGACCAGCGCCTCCGCCAGGAGACACACATGCCGACGCACCTCGCCGAGTCGCCGCTCACCTGCGTCGCCGTCGGCTCGGGCCGGAGCCTCGAAGAGTTCGAGGCGATGCGCAACAGCGCCAAGCTGCGTGCGCGTTCCCGCAGCCGCAACGGCCGCGGGCGCTATTACTGAGAGCGCCGCAGTCTCGGGCGTACGTCTAACGCACGGTTCGCATCTGCACGAATGCCACGACCGCCACGGCGGCAACGACACCGAGGAAGGCACCGAGCACCCAGTGACTGCTTGCGAGGAACAGCAGAGCCAGCAGTAGGGAGGCGCCGGCGACCACCGCTACCCGCCGCTGGTAGCGCCTGCTCAGCTGGGCTCTTCCGCCTACGCTCATCGAGTTCATTGTAGACGGCGCCCGCTGGCGGTGACGACCAGATTGCTCGCATCCTCGGTCGTGAGAAGGTCGGTGTTCACGACGAGGTCGTAATGGGTCGGGAGCTCCCGGTCGATCCCGTAGAACTGCTTGAGATAGGCGGCTCTGCCGGAGTCCTCCTGCTTGGCCAGGCGCATCCCCTCGCGGCCGTCGACGCCCCGGGCGGCCGCGAGTCGCTCCGCCCGTGTCCTCTCGGAGGCGGTGACCAGCACGCGCACGACGCCGGGCCCGCCGAGCGCGAAGGAGGCAGCGTGCGACGCGATCACCACCGACCCCTCGTCGGCGATCGAAACCAGGACCTGCTTGATCAGCGCTCGCAGCTCGTCGTCACCCGGGAGCATCCGCCCTTCCCGCTCGGTCGGGACGACCGGCGCAGCGGTCGGCGCCACGACGCGGCCGAGCACTCGGTCGAGGAAAGGCCTACGACGCTCGACGTCGCCGATGAAACCCGGCGCGAGGTCGGCCCACTCCCCGGCCTGCTCGATCACCTCGTCGTCGACGTACCGGAAACCGAGGCGCTCGGCGGCGGTCCGGCCGACCAGCTCGCCCTCGGCGCCTGTCGTGTGCGAGATGCAGACAGCGGAAACCGTGACGCGATCTTACGCGCTGTCGTCGAGGTGTCCCGCGACGTCCCACGTCCAGAGCTCGACGACGTTGCCGTCGGGATCGTGGACGTAGAGGGCCCGGCCCCGGGTGTCGTCGAACACCACCACCTCCGGCTCGTAACCGGCCGCGCGGAGCCGCGCGACGGCCGGATCGAAGTCCTCGTCGGCGATCCCGAGGGCGTAGTGGACGTGCAAGCCGCCGCGACCTCCCGCGATGCCGACCTGCGGCCGCCAGAGGCCGATCCTGGTCTGCCGGCCCGCCATTACCCAGATCGCCTCGCGATGCGGCCAGCGCTCCACCACCGGGAGGCCGAGCACCTCTGCGTAGAAGCGCTCGGCGGCGTCGAGGTCGAGCACCTCGAGGACGAGCTCGCTCAGGCCGCTGACCGGGATCCCGTCGGGCATACCTTCCGATGATGACGCGCAGCGGGCCGACTGTCGACCTGACCCTCCACTCGGCTCGTAGGCTGCCGGTGTGCCGGCCTCCTACCGCCGTGTCCTGTACCTGGCGAGCGCGATCGTCTTCGTCGACACGCTCTTCTTCGCCGCGCTCACGCCCCTGCTCCCGCACTACGCCCACGAGCTCGGGCTGGGGAAGGCCGGCGCGGGCCTGCTCGCAGCCGCTTATCCGCTGGGGACCCTCGTCGGTGCGATCCCGAGTGGCATGGTCGCCGCGCGGTTCGGCGTCAAGCCGACCGTCCTCGTCGGGCTCGTCGGCGTCGCGCTCACGACCGCTCTCTTCGGTGTCGTCGACCAGGAGTGGCAGCTCGACCTCGCCCGGTTCCTGCAGGGGCTCTCGAGCTCCTTCTCGTGGACGGGAGCACTCGCCTGGTTGGTGGCAAGCGCCCCTGCCGGCGCCAGGGGGCGGCTGATCGGCCGGGCGTTCGCGGCCGCCGTCGCCGGGGCCCTGTTCGGCCCGGCCCTCGGCGGCCTCGCGACCATCGCCGGCACGGGCCCCACCTTCGGCGCGGTTGCCGCGGCATCCCTGGCGCTAGCCGTCCTCGCCTTCCTCACCCCCGCACGCCGCCCGGACGAGCCGCAGCCGATCGGGATGCTCGCCGCGGCCGTCCGCGACCGCCGCATCCTGCTCCCGGTCTGGTTCGTTCTCCTGCCGGCGTTGCTGTTCGGGACGCTCGGGGTGCTCGGCCCGCTGAGGCTCTCGGCGCTCGGAGCCGGTGCGATCGGCATCGGCGCCGTGTGGCTGACCGCCGGCGTCCTCGAGACCCTCAACAACCTCGTGATCGGGCGGGTCTCCGATCGTCTCGGCCCGCTCGTCCCGATCCGCGCAGCCCTCGTCGTGACGATCGCCGCCACGATCGTCCTCCCGCTGCCCGGGAACGTGTACGTCCTCGCGCTCGTGATCCTCGTCGGCGCGATCGCGTTCGGCACCTTCTACACGCCGGGGATGGCGATGCTCACCCACGCCGCCGAGGCCCGCGGCCTCGACTACGGCTACGCCTTCGCGCTCCTCAACCTCGCGTGGGCGCCCGGGCAGACGATCGGCTCGGCGCTCGGCGGCTCGATCGCCGAGGCGACCTCCGACGCCGTCCCCTACTACATCCTCTCGGGCCTCGCGCTCGTCACGCTTCTCGCCCTCAGGCGCTCCCCAGCCGCCGCGGCGAGCCGACTCGCCCAGCAGGCCCGCTAGACTTCTCCCGCTCGTGCCTCGCAACCGGAACGTCCGTGTCGCGGTCCTGGGCTCCTCGGTCCAGCGCGCCGCTTCTTCCGGCCACTCACCGACCCGCTCGAACCCTCTCAGGCGTCGGATCGTCGTGGTGGGCCTTGTCGTGCTCTCGCTCGTGCTGCTCACACTCTCGTACCGCTCGTCCGCGCTCGACCCGGTCGAGAGCACGGCCGCCTCGGCGCTGAAGCCGTTCGAGATCGCCGCAAACCGCGTCGCCAGGCCGTTCCGAGACGCTGCGAACTGGACGCACGGCGTCTTCGACGCCAAGTCCCAGAACAAGCGGCTCCAGGCCGAGAACGCGCGTCTCCGGCAGTTGAACGCGAAGCTCCAGAACGCCTTCGAGGAGAACGCGATCCTGCACAGGGACCTGCACTACGTCCAGGGCCCGACCTTCCCGAAGGGCTACGACGAGGTCGGCGCGCGCGTGCTCTCGAGCCCCTCGGCGCTCGACCAGAGCGTGACGATCTCGGCGGGCCGCGACCAGCGGATCCAGGAGAACGACGTCGTGCTCACCAACCAGGGGCTCGTCGGCACGGTCTCCAAGGTGCTCGGGAGCGAGTCACGCGTGACGCTCATCACCGATCCGACGAGCGCCGTCGGCGCTGTCGACGCCCAGAATCTTTCGGCGGCCGGGATCCTCGATCACGGCACGGGGCCGACCTCGCTCGTCCTCGACAACGTCGGCAAGGACAAGCCGCAGGTGGGCTTCGGCGACATGATCATGACCGCCGGCTCGGCCCCGGGCCCGCTCCAATCGATCTACCCGCGCAACATCCCGATCGGGTTCGTCTCGAGCGTCTCCCAGACCGACACCGACATCTACCAGAACATCCAGGTGCAGCCCTTCGTCGACCTGTCGTCGCTCGAATCGGTGCTCGTCCTGGTCCCGAAGCAGCGCACGCCGGCGGCACACAAGTGATCCTCGACGCGGTCAAGGCGGCGTTCCTGCTTTTCGTCGCGCTCCTCGTCCAGGTTGCCTTCCTCGATCCGTACTCGCCGCTCGGCGGCACCGCCGACCTCCTGCTCGTGGCGCTCATCTCGATCGCGCTGCTCCGCGGGTCGGTCTTCGGCGCGCTCGCCGGCTTCTGCGCCGGGTTCCTGATCGACACGTCGAACCTCGGCACCCTCGGGTTCACCTCGCTCCTGCTCACGCTGGCCGGGTACTGGACCGGCCGGTACGGCGAGACCACGGCGCGCGACCGCTTCCACGCGCCCTATCTCTCGGTGGCTGTGATCACGGTGCTCTACGGCGTCGGCACGCTCGGGCTCCACTTCTTCCTCGGCCAGCCGGCGCCCGCCGGCCCGTATCTCACAGGGCTTCCCGCCACCGTGCTGCTGAACCTCATCATCACGTGGCCGGTCTACGGGCTCGCCCGCAGGCTCTTCCCGCCGGTCGACACGCTCGACCGCGTCCACGAGGTGAGGCTCCTTGGCTAGCGAGCCGCGGTCGCGCCGCTTCCTGCCGGGCGACCCGCGCGTCGAGGAGCCCTATCGGCTCACGCCGCAGCTCGCACTGCGCGTGGCGATCCTCGGGTTCGTCGCGCTCGCCGTGTTCGCGGTGCTCTTCCTGCGGCTGTGGGCGCTCCAGGTGCTTTCGGGCTCGAAGTACCTCCGGGAGGCGAGCGACAACCGCGTCCGCAACATCTCGGTCGATGCGCCGCGCGGGTGGATCGTCGACCGGTACGGGCATCCGCTGGTGGAGAACGCCGTCGGGACGAGCCTCGTCGTGTGGCCCGCCGACCTGCCGAGGTACCGCAAGGCGAGGGTCGCCGAGCTCAACGCGCTCTCGTTGGTCGCCTCGATGCCGGTCAAGGAGATCGTCGCCCGGATGACGCCGTACGCGAAGGACCCGCTCACGCCGGTCGTGCTCCGGCGCGGGATCCAGGCGACCTCGGATCAGTACCTGTACCTGAAGGAGCATCAGCGCCAGTTCCCCGGCGTCGAGCTGGACGGGAGCTATGTCCGCCGCTACCCGCACCAGTCGCTCCTCGCGCAGGCGCTCGGCTACGTCGGCCCGATCGGGCCCGCGCAGGTGAAGGCGGCGGAGAAGGCCGGCTACCAGCCGCAGGACGTGATGGGCCAGGCCGGCATCGAGCAGAGCTACGACCGCTACCTCAAGGGCAAGGACGGCGTCGACCAGTTGACAGTGAACTCGCTGGGGCAGCCGACGAGCCCGATCAAGCCGACGGTCGTCCCGACGCAGGGGAACACCTTGCGGCTGACGATCGACATTCGCCTGCAGCGCGCCGCCGAGCGGGCGCTCGCGAGTGAGATCCGGGCGGCGCGCGTCGCGGGCGAGACCTACGCCGACGGCGGCGCGATCGTCGCGCTCGACCCCCGCAACGGCGCCGTCCTCGCGATGGCGTCGAACCCGACCTACCAGCCGTCGGTCTACGTGAGTCGCGACGCCTCGAAGCTCGCGCCGCTCCTGAACGCGAAGGTAGCCACCGAGAAGAACTCACCGAGCCTGAACCGGGCGATCGACGGCTTCTACCCGCCGGGGTCGGTGTGGAAGCCGGTGACCGCGCTCGCGGCGATGCAGGAGGGGATCCTCTCGCCGACCGAGAGCCTCCAGTGCACGCCGAGCTTCACCTTCTACCAGCAGACCTTCCACAACTGGGATCCCTACGTCGACCAGCCGATGGAGCTCGGCCAGGCGCTCGCCCAGTCGTGCGACACCTACTTCTACCGCGTCGGCCAGCGGTTCTACGACCTGCCGTCGAACCGTGGCGCGACGCTCCAGCTCTGGGCCTCACGCTTCGGGTTCGGCTCCGACACCGGGATCGACATCGGGCCCGAGAACCCGGGGCTCGTCCCCACACCGGACTGGCGCTGCCGTCACTTCGGCGGACCGCCGTGCGCCGGCTACATCGACCGGATCTGGAAGCCGGGCTACGAGGTCAACCTCGCCATCGGCCAGGGCGACCTCGAGGTGACGCCCCTTCAGATGGCGCGCTTCTACGCGATGATCGCGAACGGCGGCCAGATGGTCACTCCGCACATGGCGCAGGACGTCGAGACGCAGATGGGCGACCAGAGCCAGCCCGACGTGCTGCGCGTGCTCGCGACACAGCAGCCCACCCCGAGCGGCGTCGACCCGGCGGCGCTCCAGGCCGTCCAGCAGGGGCTCTGGCTCGGCACCCACTCCGTCTACGGCACCTCCTACGGCGTCTTCGGGCAGTTCCCGGTCTCGATCGCCGGGAAGACGGGCACGGCCGAGAAGGACGTGAAGCTCCCCGGGTATCCGAACGCCGTGAAGCTGAACCAGTCGTGGTGGTGCGGATACGGCCCCACCGACAACCCGTCGATCGTCGTCTGCGCGGTGATCGAGAACGGCGGCCACGGCGGCACCGCGGCGGCCCCGGCGGCGCTGCAAGGTGTTCGAGACCTACTTCAAGAAGCACGGCGTGACCACGACCCATCTCAGCGACTGATGGCGATCGAAGCCGTCGACCCACGCGCCCGCGGCCTGCGCAACCGGCGATTCGACGAAGCCGTCGGGATCGTCGAGCTCACGCGCAGGCTCGACTGGGTGCTGATCGCCGCCGTCGCCGGCGCCGTCGTGTTCGGGCTCTGGGCGATCGGCGGGATCACGCGCCACGACCCCGGCGGGAGCGCGGCGCCGCGCCAGGCGCTCTACGCGGGCGTCGGGACGGTCGTCCTGGTCATCGCGTTCCTGATCGAGCCGTCCGTGTACAGGCGGCTCTGGAAGACGATCTACATCAGCCTCTGCGGGGTGATGGGGATCGTCCTCCTCGCCGGAGCGGCGACGCGCGGGTCGAAGCGCTGGATCGACATCGGCTTCTTCACGTTCCAGCCGTCCGAGTTCGGGAAGGTGCTGCTCGCGCTCGCGCTCGCGGGCTACCTCGCCGGCCACGTCCGCCAGATCACCCGGCTCGACGTGGCGCTGAAGACGATCCTCCTGGCCGCCGGCCCGATCGGGCTCGTGTTCCTGCAGCCCGACGTCGGGACCGCGCTCGTCTACACGGCAGTGCTCATCGCCGTGCTGTTCGTCGCCGGCATCCGCTGGCTGCATCTCGCGCTCCTCGCCGGGATCGGGACGCTTCTCGCGTTGTCCGTCCTCTGGTGGCTGCCGTCCGCCGGCGTGCAGGTGCTCAAGCCCTACCAGACGGCTCGCCTCACGAACACGAACTCCTACAACCTGACGGAGTCGAAGATCGCAGTCGGAAGCGGCGGTGTCCGTGGCCGGGGCGTGGTGGGCGCGACCCAGACGGCGCTCGACTATCTGCCGGCGCACGCGACCGACTTCGCGTTCGCCTCGGTCGCAGAGCAGCGCGGATTCGTCGGCGCGGGCGTGCTGCTGCTTCTGTACCTCCTCGTGGTCTGGCGCGGGCTCAAGATCGTGACGACCGCCTCCGACCTGTACGGGGCCATCGTCGCCGCCGGGATCGTGTTCGCGTTCCTGTTCCAGGTCTTCGTGAACGTCGGGATGACGATGGGCATCGCGCCGATCACGGGCATCCCTTTGCCGTTCGTCTCGGTCGGGGGCTCCGCGATGATCTCGAACCTCGCAGGCGTCGGTGTGCTGCTCGGCATCCATGCCCGCAGCGGGAGGCGGAGAGGATGAACGCCAAGCTTCCGGTGATGGCGCTCAAGGTCGTGCAGCAGAGCCGGCTCGCCTCGGTTCCGCCGGGCCCGGTCGCAGTCGCGGGCGCAAGCGAGCTCGTCACGCTGCTCGCCAGGGAGCTTCGCGAGGGCGGTGACGAGCGCGCTGTGATCGAGGGCCCGCCTTCGGGCCACGTGGCGGCGCTCGTCTGGATCGGATCGCCCGACCTGGAGGTGCTGCGCGCCGCCGCCCGCAACCAGACCCCGATCGTCGCGATAACAGACGGCGAGAGCGTCCCGTACGTTCTCGACACGAACCTGGTTCGGCTCGCCCCGGGCCGCGGGCTCCCGGTGGCGGAGATCGCCGAGATGCTCGCCCGTGTGCTCGGGCCGCTCGGTCCGGGGGTTGCGGCGCGGCTGCCCGTGCTTCGCGGCCCCGTCGTCTCCCACCTCGTAAAGCAGAGCTCGCTCCGGAACGGGTGGATCGGCGCCGCCACCTTCGTGCCCGGTCCGGACCTCCCGGCGATGACGCTGAACCAGATCTTCCTCACGATCCGCATGGCGGTCGCAGCCGGCCGCGACGCCGATGTCGCCGTGATCTGGCCCGAGCTCGCCGCGGTCGCGGCTACCGCGTTCGCGTGGCGCAAGATCGCCCGCGGGCTCGAGCTCCTGCCGGTGCCCCGTTTTGCTGTCCGCAGTGCCGTGGCGATCGGAGGCACCCGGCTCGTCGCGGAGGCACTGCGCCACCGCCTTTCCGTCCGACCGCGGTCCTAGGCTCTCTTCAATCGGAAGGAGGGATCTGGATGGGGCTGACGTCCGACAGCGAGCTATACGAGCTGCTTCTGATCGAAGAGGCTGACGCCTGGTTCGAGTACGCGGATGCGACGAAATCCGCGATGGGGAGTCGCTACGCCGAGATCGAGCCGTGGGCCTGGGCGCGCCTGCAGCAGCGGCTGCGAATCGTGCGCACGCGGCGCTCCCGCGTCGCGCCGGCCACCGAAGCGGCCTGACCGCTCAACGAGTGCGCTCCGGGCGCTTGCTACCCTTGAGGAAGGCAATGCCATTGCTTTCCGTGTCCAACTGTTGCGCGCGCCCGCTCGAGGCGAGGCTGCGCGTGCCCACTTCTAAGGAGATCCTCTTTGCCTCTTCCCTGGTTCCGACGCCAGAAGAAGGCGGAGCAGGCGCCGTCAGAGGCTGCCGTTCCGACCGTCGAACCTGAACCGACCATCACGACTGCGCCGCCGGTTGAGCCGGCCGCAGATGGACAATCGACACAGACCAGAAAGCGCCGCCGCGGCAGTCGCGGTGGGCGGGGACGTAAGAAGCGCCCGGCCGGCGGGGCCGTAGCCACCGCGGACGCCGAGCCCACTACCGCCGCGTCCGAGCGGCCCGAGAAGCCCGAGAGGCCCGACGGAGCCCCTGCCGAGCGCAAGGGCCGTCCTGCGCGCTCGCCTCGCCGGTCCGCTCCTCGCCGTGCGCCGCTCCCCAAGGCGGAGCGCCGTCTTCTCGTCTCGGTCGACCCCGGCGAGAAGCGCGTCGCCGTGATCGAGGACGGTCTGGTCGCCGAGGTCTATCTCGAGCGCCCGGAGCACCGCTCCATCGCAGGCAACATCTACCTCGGCACCGTCGACAACGTGCTGCCGGGCATGGAGGCCGCGTTCGTCGAGATCGGCCTCGAGAAGAACGGCTTCCTGTACGTCGACGAGATCGTCGGCCCGGAGCTCGAGGGCCGCCGCGGCGCCCGCAAGATCCAGGACCTGATCCAGCGCGGCCAGACGGTCCTCGTCCAGGCGGTCAAGGACCCGATGAAGACGAAGGGCGCGAGGCTCACGACCGAGATCTCGCTTCCCGGCCGCTTCGTCGTCTACGTTCCGCACGGCGACGGCCTCGGGGTCTCGCGCCGGCTCGACGACGACGAGCGCAACCGGCTCAAGGGGATCCTCAAGGAGATCTCCCCGAAGACCGGAGGCGTGATCGTCCGCACTGCTGCCGAGGGCGCCTCCGCCGAGGACGTGGCGCGCGACCTCGACTTCCTGATGCGGCTCTGGTCGACGATCGAGGCGAGCGCGAAAAAGGCAACCTCACCCGCGCTGATCTATCAGGAGGCCGAGCTGCCGCTGCGGGTCACGCGCGACCTGTTCACGGGCGACTTCGAGAAGCTCGTCGTCGACCACGAGCGCACGTACAAGCGGATCGTCGGCTATCTCAAGAAGACGTCCCCGCACATGGTCGAGCGGGTCGAGCGCTACAAGGAGCGCACGCCGCTCCTCGAGGCCCTCGGCGTCGAGAAGGAGATCCAGTCCACGCTCAGCCGGCGCGTCGATCTTCCCTCCGGCGGGTATCTGATCTTCGACTACGCCGAGGCGTTCACCGTGATCGACGTGAACACCGGCCGGTTCGTCGGCTCGCGCTCCAAGCGAAACGGAGCAGGCCGGCTCGAGGACACGATCACGAAGAACAACCTCGAAGCCGTGCGCGAGGTCGTCCGTCAGCTCCGGCTGCGCGACATCGGCGGGATCATCGTCATCGACTTCATCGACATGGCGAACCCGAAGAACCGCCAGCAGGTCGAGGACGCGCTCCGCCAGGAGCTCGAGCGCGACCGCACGAAGACCTACGTCGTCGAGATCTCGCCGCTCGGCCTGGTGGAGATGACGCGCCAGAACGTGACCGACGGCCCGCGCGAGGTGATGACCCGCAAGTGCCCGACCTGCGACGGCGACGGGATCGTCGTCTCGGAGGGGACGGCCGCGGTCGAGGTCGAGCGGCGCATCCGCGCGCTCGTCACGCCCGGCTCGCGCTCCAAGGCCTTCAAGGTCGAGGTCAGCGCCAAGATCGTCGGCTTGCTCGTCGGGCCCGACGGCTCGCGTCTGCAGGAGCTCGAGGAGCTCACCAAGCGCAGGTTCTTCCTCGTCGGGATCCAGGACGTCCACCTCGACCACATGCGGCTGCTCGAGCAGGGCACGGTCGAGAAGCTCGCGCCCGACGCGCCGGTCGAGGTCGGCGAGGAGCTCGAGCTGAAGCTCGGCGAGGTCGGCCTCCATGACGGGCGCGCAGGCGTCGGCAAGGTGAAGGGATACGAGATCGTCGTCGCCGACACCGCCAAGCTCGTCGGCAAGAAGATCAAGGTTCGCATCGTCGCCGTCACGGAGGGCGTTGCCTTCGCGGTCGAGGCGACGACTGCAAGCGACAACCAGCCGATCACCGCCGAGGCGGAGGCCGAGAGGCCGACGCGCGCCAAGCGCCCCACGAAGGCGCTGGAAGCGGCCGAGGAGGCTGTCGAGCAGAGCGAGGAGGGCTGTCGAGCAGAGCGAGGCGGCTGTCGAGCAGGGCGAGGAAGCTGACGAGGCGCCGGTTGCCGAGAAGCCGAAGCCCGCTCCCGCGAAGCGCACCCGGCGCCCGCCCGCCGCGAAGAGGGCCGAGGAGGCCGCCGCGGTCGAGCCCGAAGCCGAGGCTGCGGAGAAGCCGGCGCCACGCCGGTCGCGCTCGCGCAAGCCGGCCGCTACTGCTGCGGCAGAGGCCGTGACAGCGGCAGAGCCCGACGCGGAGAGCGAGAGCGAGCCTGCCGTCGAGGGCGCAGACGGCGAGACGCCGGTCGCCCCGCGCAAGCGCACGCGGCGCGGCACCCGCGGCGGCCGCGGCCGCAAGCGGAAGACACCAGCTTCGACCGCAGCCGAATCGGGCGACGAAGGCGCTGCCGTCGACTCGGCGGTGCCCGAGCCCGAGCCGGAGGTCGAGGAGCCGGCGGTGCCGGTCATCCACCTCCCCGACCGTGCTCTCGGCGCGAACGGCGACGAGTCGGCCGCCGAGGACTCCGCCCCGGCGCCGCGGACGCCCACCCGCCGGGGAACTCGTGGCGGACGCGGCCGCAAGCCCAAGCCGGCCGTGGTTGCAGCAGCCGGTGAGGACGGCGGTGCGGCCGAGGCGGCGCCTCCAGGTGACGAGGGCGACTGGCAGTACACGCCGATGAGCGAGTGGGGCGACGTCTAGCCGCTACACTTCTCTTCGCTCGCGGGCGCAGCACGCCCGCGTTTCCACGCTGTGACACGAGAAACCATGGACTACGCGATCATCAAGCTCGGGAACAAGCAGCACCGCGTGCGCGACGGCGAGACGCTCGTCGTCGACCGCGTGCACACCGACGAGGGCAAGAGCTTCGAGCCGGTCGTGCTGCTCGGCGACACGAAGGTCACCGCGACCGTCGTCGCCCACGAGCGCGGGCCGAAGATCATCATCGGCAAGTACCGGCGCCGCACGGGCTACAAGCGGCACAACGGCTTCCGGGCGGCGACATCGCGCGTCGAGATCACGCTCGGCGCCGGCACGAAGCGCACGGCGGCGAAGGCCGAGAAGCCGGCGAAGGCCGCCGAGGCCGAGGCTCCGGCTCCCGACGTCGCCGAGGTCGAGGCCGCTCCGGTGGCGGAGGCGGGCGAGGCGTCGGGCGCTCCCGAGGGGTACGAGTCGATGACGGTCGCCCAGGTCAAGACCGAGACGAAGGGTTGGAGCGTTGCCGAGCTCGAGGCCGCACTCGAGTACGAGCGCGCGCATGCCGACCGCAAGGGCGCGGTCGCTGCGCTCGAGTCGGCGCTCCAGGGCGACGAGGAAGAGGAGGCGGCCGAGTAATGGCACACAAGAAGGGACTCGGCTCGTCGAAGAACGGGCGCGACTCGAACCCGCAGTATCTGGGCGTGAAGATCTTCTCGGGCCAGGACGTCCGCTCCGGCATGGTCATCGTGCGGCAGCGCGGCACGAGGTTCCGCCCGGGCCCGGGCACGAAGATCGGCCGGGACGACACCATCTTCGCCGTCCGCGACGGCAAGGCCGAGTTCCGCACGAGCGGCGAGCGCCGCTTCGTCTCGGTCGTCGACGCGGGGTAGCGGCCGGCCGCGAGGGCGGCGGGCATGTTCTTCGACCGCGCCGAGATCCACGTGAAGGCCGGGCGCGGGGGGGACGGCCAGCTTTCGTTCCGCCGTGAGAAGTACGTCCCGAAGGGCGGGCCCGACGGCGGCGACGGCGGCGACGGCGGCAACGTGATCGCGCTCGCCGACCCGGACCTGCGCGACCTCACCGCTTTCCAGCGGCGCCGGTGGATCACGGCGCCCAGAGGCGGGCCGGGCCGCGGCGCCCGCAAGCACGGTGCGAACGGGGAGGACGAGATCCTGCGCGTGCCGGTCGGGACGCAGGTGCTCGACGGAGACGACCTCGTCGCGGATCTCGTGCGTCCCGGGGCCAGCGTCGTGCTCGCGCGCGGCGGGCGCGGCGGGCGCGGCAACGCGCGGTTCGTCAGCTCGACGCGTCAGGTGCCGCGCTTCGCGGAGGTTGGGATGCCGGGCGAGGAGAGCGACCTCGAGCTCCACCTGAAGCTGCTCGCCGACGCGGCGCTCGCGGGGCTCCCGAACGCCGGCAAGTCGTCTCTCCTTCGCCGTCTGTCGAACGCGACGCCCAAGGTCGCCGAGTACCCGTTCACGACGCTCGCGCCGGTTCTCGGAACCGTGGAGTCTCCCGACGGGCGCCAGCTCGTCCTCGCGGACGTGCCGGGGCTGATCGAGGGCGCGAGCGAGGGCGTCGGGCTCGGCCACGAGTTCCTCGCCCACCTGGAGCGGGCGCGGCGCATCCTCCACGTGATCGACGCGTCGCATCCGGCCGACGAGCAGTGGCACCTGATCGACGCCGAGCTGGCGGCCTACGGCGCCGGACTCGACGAGCTCCCGCAGATCGTGGTGCTGAACAAGATCGACCTCGAGCCCGACCCGGAGTTCGACGTCTCCGACCCTCGGATCGTCGCCGTGTTCAGGATCTCGTGCGCGACGGGCGCGGGCATCGAGGAGCTGCGCAAGGCGCTCTTCACCCTCGTTCCCGAGCCTGAGCCCGTGGCGCTGGACGTCGACGAGCCGGCCGAGTACCTCGTCTACCGGCCCCAGCCGAAGGCCCGCAGCTGGAGCCTGCTGCGAACCGAGGACGGCTTCCGCGTCGTCGGGACTCCGCCCGGTGAGGAGGAGCTCGAGCGGGCCTTGCGCGAGGCCGGGGCCAAGCGCGGCGTGTCGGTCGAGGTCGGGGACGAATCGTTCGAGTTCGTGCCGTGATCGGGTTGCTCGGCGGCGCCTTTGACCCGCCTCACAACGGCCACGTCTCGTTGCTGCGCGGCGCGCGTGAGCGGCTCGGGATCGACGACGTGCTCGTCGTCGTCGCCGCCGACCCCGGGCACAAGCAGGTCGACACTCCCGCGCCGGTCCGACTCGAGCTGGCCCACGCGGCATTCCCTGACGAGCCCGTCGTGCTCGACGATCACGCGCGCACGATCGACATGCTGCGCGACCATCCGGAGTGGGAGGGGGCGACCTTCCTGCTCGGCGCCGACGAGTATCGGCAGCTTCCCCGCCTGGAAGGAGCCTGACGAGGTGCTGCGGTTGGTCCGGATCGCCGTCGGCACCAGGCCCGGGTACCCACTCCCGGAGGCGGACGACCGCGTGACCCTCTTCGAGATCGAGCCGGTTCCGATCTCCTCGACCGAGCTCCGCGAGCGGCTCGACCGCGGTGAGGACGTCTCGGATCTCGTTCCCCGGGCGGTATGGGAGCTGATCGAGCGCGACGGCCTCTACGGCCGCGGCGGCTACACTGAGGCCAGTTGACGTCGATCGAACAGGCGCGCCGGATCGCGGCGCTGGCGCAGGAGAAGCTCGCGAGGGACGTCGTCATCCTCGACATGCAACCGGTGTGCACCTACACCGACTTCTTCGTCGTGTGCACCGGGAACAACGCCCGGCAGACCAAGGGGATCTGGGACGAGGTGCATGCGCGTCTGAAGAAGGACGACGGCCTCTTGCCAGGCTCGGTCGCCGGTGAGCGGGAGGCGACCTGGATCGTCGCCGACTACCTCGACGTCGTGCTTCACGTCTTCACCCCCGATGCGCGCGATTTCTACCGGCTCGAGGATCTCTGGGGCGACGTGCCCCAGGAGACGCTCGAAGCCGCGAGCGCCTAGGTCTGTTGTCCATTTAGAACACGGCCCGTCCGAGGCTCGCGCTACGGTGGTCGTGTTGCGCGAACTGACGACAAATCAGAAGGGGCTCATCGCGGAAAACGCCGTCGTCCGGCGTGCGATCCTACTCGGAATCGGCGTCTCACGGCCGATCGACGATGAGCGATACGACCTGATTCTCGACTGTCGGCCTTGTCTCGTACGGGTGCAATGCAAGTGGGCGGTGAGGGACGCAGACGTAGTGACAGTCCGTTGCTACACGTGCAGGCGCGGACCTAACGGCATGATCGTGCGGCGTTATACCGCTGATGAGATCGACGCATTCGCGGCCTACTGCCTTGAACTCGACACGTGCTATCTGCTCCCAAGAGGCGAGTTCGACGGAAAGCGTTTCGTCCACCTACGGCTTGCGCCCGCTCGGAACAACCAGCGTTCCGGGATCAACTGGGCGAGTGACTACGAGTTCAGCGCTAGACTTGTCTCGCATGACCGCGGGCCCATAGCTCAGTTGGGAGAGCGTTTGGCTGGCAGCCAAAAGGTCGCCGGTTCGAGCCCGGCTGGGTCCACCTCTGAAGAACTCAGGCTCTTTGCATCATCGCCTGAAAATTCCGCGTCATCGTCTCGCTGACGCGGTGTAGCTCCTCGGCCGGGCTGAACTGGACATACTCGGTCCCGGCCTCGACGATCGGGATGTGCCCCGGCGGGAGGTAGAAGGCGTCGCCGGCCTCGACCACTTCCTCGTGGTCGTCGAACCGAAACGTCACCCGGCCCTTGAACACGTAGCCCCAGTGCGGCGAGATGCACTTGTCGCCCGGAAGCCCTTTGAGCAGCGGCGTGCCGTCGGCGTCGCCGCGGAACGTCAGGAAGTTGATCGCGTAACCCTCGACGTCCTCGTGCCGGTCTTCGACGATCCCATGATCCTCGACGTGCTCGGCGCTCTCGCGTGAAACCTTCGGCATGGCCCTCGTCTCCCTTCGGTCGGATGTCTCGAGGGTACGAGAGCGCGGTCGGCTCGGCATGAGGTGTTCGCCTCATCTTCGAGCGACGGGTACCTCGATCTCCTCCTCGGGCAGCAGGCCGTGGCGCAGCGCATAGAGCCCGGCCGCCGCGCGGCTGGAGGCGCCGATCTTCGCGTAGATGTGCTCGACGTGGTTGCCGACCGTCTTGGGCGTGATCACGAGGCGCGAGGCGATCTCCTTGTTCGAGAGGCCTCGCGCGAGCAGTCGCAGCACCTCGACCTCGCGAGCCGTGAGCCCGGCCGGCCCCTCGCGCCGCCGCGGAACGCGGTGACCGGCGGCGCCGAGGACGGCTTCGACGGCCTCGGGATCGAGTCGCCCGCCGCGGGCGTCCGCGCGCAGCTCCGCGGCTGCCTCGTCGGCAGGACGCGCAGCCCGGTAGGGTCGCGGCTCGCGCATCGCCTGGTAGGCGTCGGCGGCTCCGAGGATCCGCGCCGGCCGCGAGATCGCCGACCCCGAGAGGCCTCGCGGATACCCCGACCCGTCCAGCCGCTCGCGATGCGCGACCGCGATCGCGCCGAGCGGGGCGAGCGCCGGCGACTGCTGCAGCATGCGCTCGGTCAGGTACGGGTGGAGCCGCACCCGTTCCCACTCGCCCGCGCCGAGCGGTCCGGGCCGGTCCCAGATCGTGTTCGAGACACCGAGCCGACCGAGGTCGTGGACGACCCCCGCCCGGCGGAGCGTCGTGACCGAGGCGTCGTCGAGACCGAGCTCGGCGCCCGCTGCCGCCGCCAGCTCTGCGACCGCGGGAGCGTGCCCGAGCGTGTACGGCGACTTGAGGTCGACGAAGTTCGCGATCGCGAGCAGCGCCTCGTCGAACCGCTCCCCGGAGAGCACCACGGCGAGCGCGGGCTCTGCGTCGATCACTGCGTCCCAGGTGCCGACCGCGTCGAGCCCCGCGAGCAGCATCTCGCCCTCGTCCCGGACGAGCCCGGCGAGCACGGGGTCGAACTGCTTGCCTGCCCGCCGCGCGGCCATCGCCCTCGCCGCCTCGACGCCGCCGACGCGGTGGGCGACCTCGACGAACTCCGAGAGCTGCGAGAGGCGGGCCGCGATCGGCACGTCTGTGCCCGAGAGCGTTCCGGGCCACCCGCGCCCGTCCCACTGCTCGTACGCCGCGCCGAGCGACTCGAGGACGGGTTCGGACAGGTCGAGCTGCTCGGCGAGTGTGCGCGCCATCGCCGCGTGCTGCGCGATCATCCCGTCGACCTCGCGGTGGCCCGAGAGAACGAACTCGAGCCCGACGCGGAAGCGGTGGAGCGGCGGGTTCCCGGCGCCGATCAACCGGACCCCTGCCGCCGCCGCCCGCAGCGACCGGAACTCGTGGTCGTACTTCCCCGACTTCATCGCGATGTCGTCGCCGAACCACTTCGCCTGCTCGTGCGCGTCCGAATGGCAGCCGACGTTGATCAGGAGCGCCGTGTAGTAGACGCCGCCGCGGGTCTCCTCATCGAGCCCGACGCGTTCGGCGAGCCGCAGCGCGATCAGGCACTGGCGCAGGACGTGCTCCATCGGCTGCCCGAAGCCGAGGTCGATCCCGAGCGAGAGCGCCGCAACGAGCTCCGCGAGCCGTACCTCCGTACGATCGGCCTCTCCGGCGGCCACGGACAGAGCCTACTCGGGAAGGGATGTGGTCTCCGGGCGTCCATTCCCGGAGACCGTGTCCCGTTGGCGCAGCTCTAACCGGTTGTACTCATTGCTGCGTCGTCCCACTTCGCAATCAGCGCGTAGAGGACGATGATGTTCAGGGTCAACACCGTGAGGGCCCAGAGCGGAGCCGAGCTAGCGCCCTGGAACCCGAGCATCTCGAAGATGTTGACGCTGACGAGGACCACCGTCAGCCAGCGAGCCCAGCCGGCACCGGCGAGGAGCGCCATGCCCGCGAGCCCGATCGCGATGCCCCAGAGGAGCGTGATCCAGCCCCAGGTCCTGATGTCGAACACGATCACCCCCGAGCCCGTTATGGCGTAGTACTCCTTGCGGATGATCGCGATGAGGCCCTGGAAGAAGTCGAGCAGGCCGATGATGATCATCAGCCAGCCTGCGAATGCGATCCAGCCTCCCCACTTGCCCATACCCACCTCCTTCGGATTCCGTGTTTCGGTGGCAGTTACAGGCGATCGTCGCAGGCGTACCTGACAACACGACCCCGGGAGCTATCGTCGGCACGTGGTTCTGAAGCAGTACTACCTCGGCTGCCTGGCTCACGCCTCGTATCTCGTCGCCGACGAGCGCACCAGCGTCGCGGCCGTGGTCGACCCGCAACGCGACGTCGACGAGTACCTCGCAGACGCCGAGGAGATGGGCTGCCGGATCGGGCACGTCTTCCTCACGCACCTCCACGCCGACTTCCTCGCCGGCCACCTCGAGCTGCGCGACCGGGTCGGTGCAGGGATCTTCCTGGGGGCCCGGGCCCAGGCGGAGTACGCCTTCACCCCGCTCGCCGACGGCCAGGCGGTCGAGCTCGGGCGCGTCAGGCTCGTCACGCTGGAGACGCCCGGGCACTCGCCCGAGTCGATCTCGATCCTCGTCTACGACCTCGATGCCGACTCCGACCGGCCGTACTCCGTCCTGACCGGCGACACGCTCTTCATCGGCGACGTCGGCCGGCCGGACCTCCGCGCGTCGCTCGGCTGGAGCGCCGATGAGCTCGGCTCGATGCTGTACGACTCGATCCACGACAAGCTCCTGCCGCTACCCGACGAGACGCTCGTCTATCCGGCGCACGGCGCCGGCTCGCTCTGCGGCAAGCACCTCAGCACCGACACCGTCTCGACGATGGGGATCCAGCGCCAGTACAACTACGCGCTCCAGCCGATGAGCCGCGAGGAGTTCGTCTCGGTCGTGACCGCCGACCAGCCGGACTCGCCCGCGTACTTCACCTACGACGCCGTCCTCAACGCCAAGGAGCGGCCGACGCTCGACGTGGCGCTCGCAGAGGGCCTGACCCCGCTCTCTCTCGACGAGGTGCTCGACCTCGTCGTCCGCGGAGCCCAGATCCTCGACGCCCGTTCGAGCGCGGACTACGAGGGCGCGCACCTGGCCGGCAGCGTGAACATCGGGCTCGATGGGAGCTATGCCACCTGGTCAGGCACGCTCCTCGATCACGAGCGACCGATCGTCATCGTCTGCGGACCGGATCGGGTTGTGGAGGCGACGACGCGGCTTGCGCGAATCGGCTTCGACAACGTCTCGGGCTATCTCGAAGGCGGAATGCTGGCCGCCCTGAGCCGGCCCGAGCTCGTCGAACGGACCGAGCGCATCACCGCAGCGACGCTCGCCGAACAGCTCACGGAGCCGGATCCGCCGTTCGTTCTCGACGTCCGCGCCGAGGACGAGGTGGGGGAGATCGCCGTCGAGGGAAGCGTGAACATCCCTCTCTCACGGCTGCTCGACCATCTCGACGAGCTGCCGCGCGACCGCCCGATCGTCGTTCACTGCTCGAGCGGGTACCGCTCCGCGACGGCAGCGAGCATCCTGCGTCGGTCGGGCTTCGATCGCGTTGCCGACCTCGTCGGCGGCCTCAGCCGCCCGCTGGCGCAGCCGTCAGGTCGATCAGCTTGAGCAGCGTGTTCCAGTTGCGCTGCGTCCCGGCGATGCCGAGCCCGCGCTCGAACCAGTCGAGCGTCAGCTTCGTGCGCCCCGCGCCGTTCCCCAGGCTGAGGTAGATCTCTCGGCCGGCGACTCTGAAGCGGTCGCCCGGCGAGCGGTTCTCGTCGAGCCGCACGATCGCCTCGGGGTCGGGCTCGCAGTCGAGGAAGACGATGTGCAGCGGCTGGTCGAACGGCGCACCGGCGGCGATCGCCCCGAGCTCCTCGTGGGTCCGGAGCATAACCCTGGTGTCGAGAGAAAAGCGGTCTTTGATCGCCGCTTCGAGGCCGGCCTGGTCGCCGTCGGAAGCCCGGAACACGACGTTGCCGCTCTGGATGTAGCTCGTCACGTCCGAGTAGCCGAGCGAGATGAAGAGCTCGACCAGCTCGGGCATCGGGAGCTTCCCTCGGCCGCCAACATTCACTCCGCGGAGCAAGGCCGCGTAGGTTCGTTCCTCCGCCATCCCGGCCCGTACGGTAGAGCGTCGTCGCGGCCGCCGCGTTTGCGCTCGGTCGCGACGACGCTCCCTGATTTCTCTACGCCGAGGCGCGGCTCCAGGCCTTGACGGTGCTCCACAGCGGAAGCCCGCGGGAGCTGCGGACCTCCGGCGCGAGCTGCGCCGCGCGCAAGCGGAGCAGCGGCACCAGGTGCGCGGTCGCCTCGAACGGATCTGCCAGCACGGCACCCGAGACGAGCGACATTGCTGCGACCACCGAGCCGTTGACCTCGGCAATGACGTACCGCCCGGCCGGCGAAGGCCGCCCGTCGAGCATCGCAAGGCGCTCCAGCGCCGGGTCGTCGTCGACGCGGCAGAGCCGAAGCTCGACGGCGTCCTCGTTCTCGGCGGCCGCCGCGGGAACCTGCTGTCCGACGAACGCCGCCCGCGCCACGCTGGTCGAGCTCCCGGTTGTGGTCGTGAATCGTCATCTGTGAAAACTCCGGATGCATCTCCCGACTCCTCCCTCGTCGCATAACCTGTGTTAGGATAATAGCGGTTACGTAACCACTAAAGCAAGTTTGGAGGTTAGAAGTTTCTTGACGGCAACAGAGCTCATCCGCGACTTCGTCAATACCAGGGATCTGCTGGACGAGAAGGAGGAGCTGATCTCTCCTGATGTCCTCACAGCTTGGCTCGACGGGCACGCGTTGATGCGCAGCGAGGTTCAGGCGACGCGGTCCGACCTGCGCCGGGCGATCGAGCTGCGGGAGGCGCTCAGGCAGCTCCTGCTCGAGCACACCGGCGTCGAGGTCGACAGGGACTCGGCCTCCGGAGTGCTCGACCGAACGGCGCGCCGGGCTCGGATCGAGCTTTGCTTCGAGCAGTGCTCGGGGGCGCTCACGCCGGCTGCGACCGGCGTCGACGCCGCGCTCGGCCGGCTCGTGATCCACGTCCACCACGCCATGGCGGACGGCTCATGGGAACGGTTGAAAGCCTGCCGTGCCTCGGACTGCGAGTGGGCATTCATCGACAACGCCCGCAACCACTCCCGCGCCTGGTGCTCGATGAAGTCGTGCGGCAACCGCGAGAAGGCCCGCGCCTTCCGCGAGCGGCACCGTCACTCCGCCTAGGACGAGACCGCGACGTGCGCGTACGCCGTGGAGGCGCTGAACTGGTCGTACCCCCACTGCGTCACCTTCGGCCCGACGATGTGGGCCACGTTCTGGAAGAGGTACGGCACCCACGGGACGACCTTCGTCATGAGCGTCCGGTCGAGGGCCTCGTAACAGGAGAGACGTGCCTGGCCGGCAAGTGAGCCACAGCGGTCGACCTGGGCGTCGACGTTCGGCACGCCGTGGATGCTCCCCGTGAGTCCGAGCGACTTCGCCTGCGAGGCCTGGAGGCCGACGAGTGAGTAGTTCGTGTTCCCCTGCGGGATGATCGAGTGCCCGTCGAAGAGCGGCTTGAAGAACGTGAGCGCATCGGCGTAGTCCTTGGCCCAGCCCGGGAACGTCGAGATCGCGATGTTCTTCGAGGTGGTCTGGAGGGTCGGGTAGGCACCGGCGATCGTCGAGACGTGGAAGCCGATGCCGATCTTCGCCGCGGCGGCCTCGACGACGGGAAGCATCCGCTGATAGGTCGAGGCGGTGTCGACGAGCAGGAGCACGTTCTTGCACGCAGCGGCGCTGCACATCCCGTCGTGCTTCGTGTCGTACTTCGAGCCCTTCATGGCCTCCTTCGCCTTGGCGAGGCTGCCGTGGTCGCCCGGCGTCGCGTACGGATCGAACTCGGCGAGCTGGTTGTCGAAGATCGAGTCGGGGACGATGTGCCCGGCGATCTTGCCGAGGAGCGGGCCGCCCCAGATCTGGCGGAGCGCGTCCTTGTCCATGATCCAGTTCATCGCCTTGCGCACGTGGATGTCGTCGAAGGGCGGCTGGGTGAGGTTCATCGTGATGTAGTCGACGAGGTCGCCGGGGTTCAGGTGCAGGTACGGCTTCTTCGACGAGTCTGTGGCGTACTGCTCGAGGGCTTGAGGGGGCAGGCTCGGCGCGTTCTCGTCCTCGAGCTGGCCGGCGCCGACCCGGTCGACGATGTCCGTCACGTTCGGGTCGATCGTGAACTGGAACTCGTCCGGGAGGTTCTGGCGGGCAGCGGCGGAGTCGGTCTTGGCCTCGTAGTCGGGATTGCGGACGAGCGTCAGGTTGGAGACGCCGTCGAACCCGCTCATCGGCTTGAGCTTCGCGCACGATGAGTCGTCGACCTTGTCGGCACCCTCGATCATGTACGGGCCCGTCGAGACGACGTCCTTCCCGTACTTGCCGGCCTGGCCCTCGAAGCACTTCGCCACCTCGACCGGGATCGGACCGGTCGCGGGCATCGCGAGGCGGTACAGGAAGTCGCCGGTCGGCTGCGTGAGATGGATCACGATCGTGCTCGAATTCGGGGTCGTGATTCCCGTGATCGTCTTGGCCTTGCCCGCGCCGTAGGAGTCGAACCCCTTGATGACCGAGTAGTAGAACGGGTACTCCGCGCCGTCCTTGGGGTGGGCGATGCGCTCGATCGCGTAGAGGACGTCGGCCGAGGTGACCTGGCGGCTCACGGGCGGCCCGAACTTCACGCCGTGCTTGATGTGGAAGGTGTAGGTCGTGCCGCCGTCGGTGGGTTTCGGCACGGACGTCGCGATGTCGGGCACGAGCACGTTCCCGGCGGGGCCGGCGACGTGGTCGTAGCCGACGAGCGTCCGGATCATGAGGTTCGACTCGATCGCCCACGAGAAGGTGTAGTACTCGCCGGTCGGGTCGAAGGCGTCCGTGAAGCCGAACGACGCCTCGAAGGCGACCCTGAAGGTGCCGCCGGCCTTCGGGCCCGACGCCTGCCCTGCCGCGCCGCCGGACGCGGCGAAGCATGTCGCCAGAGCGACCACTGCTCCCGCCAGTCCAACCCGCAAGGTCCCCATCGAGCGCCGCACCTCCGTCTCTCGCCGGCGCGAGTCTCTCAGACCGCGGGGGCGGTGTAAAGGCTTCGTCTGTCCTGAAGAGACGACTGGCTCGATCGTTGCACATTTGTCATAGTCGCGTTGCAATTATTCCGCTAGGTTGTCGATATCGACAACAACGGAGGTGAGTCCTGTGTTCTTGCAACTGACGGAAGAGCTCCTCGACCTCTCGGTGAGCGTCAAGGGCCGCCAGGCGGGCGCATTCGCGATGGTGCTCGCGTGTTGCAGCTCGAGCTGCTGCTGCCGCGGCGGCGGAGGCGGAGGCGGCGACTGAGTGATGTTCCCCATCCGGCCCCTCCTCGCGCCCTGGTACCGCCTCGTCGAGGACGGCGACCGCCTGCTGCTCGAGCACGGGCGGTCGGTCGTCGTCCTCGAGGGCGGCGCCGTCAGGACGCTGCTGCCCGCGCTGCTTCCGCTACTCGACGGCTCGCGGACACGCGCCGATCTCGGCGACGTGCTCGGCGCAGCAGCACAACCCGCCGTCGATCAGGCGCTCGACCTTCTCGCTGACCAGGGGCTGCTCGTCGAGGGGGGAGAGGCGACGGCGCCGGAGCTCGCCGTTGCGGCCGCGTATGGGCTCGGTCCGGCCGACGCGGCGGGCCGCCTCCGCGCTGCGCGGGTCGGGATCGTCGGGGCCTCGACGGTGGCCGCCGACGTCGCGCGTCTCCTCCGGAGCGCCGGGATCGCGTCGGTCGAGCGGCTCGACTGGGAACCGGAGCAGGAGGTGGACGTCGCCGTCGTCGCGGCGGCGCCTGCCGAAGCGGCGCGGCTCGACCAGTGGAACGCGGTCGCACTGGATCGCTGCGTGCGGTGGCTTGCCGCCCGCCCGTTCGACGGCGCTGTGGCCACCGTCGGGCCGCTCGTCATCCCCGGGGAGTCGGCCTGCCACGCGTGCCTGCTCCTGCGGCTGGGCGGGCTCGTCGAGTACGCCGCCGACTTCGCTGCGCTCGAGCGGACGCCGGTGAACGTCCACGCCGGCGCCCCGCTCGAGGCGATTCTCGCCGCCGTGGCTGCCCAGCTCGTGATCGGCTGGGTCGGCGGGCACGACACTCGGCTTCCGGGCACCCTCTACGTGCTCGAGGCAGGGCCGCCGCTCGCACTGACGACCCACCCGGTGCTGAAAGTGCCGCGCTGCCCCGCCTGCTCGATCGTGGAGCGCGCGGCTCCGCCGATCCCCTGGCACGAGGCCGAGGCCGCGTGATCGCCGCCCTGCCACCCCGCCTTCGCCGCGCCGTCTCGTCCTACACGGGGATTGTCAGCACGGTCGAGGAGTGCCTGCACGGCACCGCAGATCCGCCGCTCTTTCAGGCGGCGTGCGATCTGCCGGCCGGCCTCGGGCATCCGTTCTCGGTGGGCGGGGTGGGACGGACACGGGCCGAGGCTGCGAGCGCCGCTGTCGGCGAAGCGCTCGAGCGGTACTCGGCGACCTACGTGCCGCGTGAGCGCCTCGTGGTCGCGACCGCACGCGAGCTCGGGGATGCTGCCGTGGCGCCGGACCGCTTCGCGCTGTTCTCGGATCGGCAGTACGCAGAGCCCGGCTTCCGGTTCCGTCGTTTGACATCGGATTCCCGAATCCCCTGGGTCGAAGGCCGCTCGCTCCCCGACGGCTGCCCGGCGTTCCTGCCCGCAGAGCTCGTGTACCTCGAGCGGGCGACGCTCGGCGGCTACGAGCCGATCGCGTATTCGACGAGCAGCGGCCTCGCCTGCGACGAGAGCGATGTCGTCGCGACCGTCAAAGGGGCGTTCGAGATCCTCGAGCGGGACGCGTTCATGCTCGTCTGGTCGAACCGGCTCTCGCTCCCGTTGCTCGACGCGTCGGAGGAGGTGTTCGACCGCGCTGGGCTCGGTTACGCGGCCGTCGACCTCTCCCCGATCCATCGGATCCCCTGTGTGCTCGGCGTCGTCCGCGCCCCCGTGGGGACGCCTGGAGCGCTGGGGATCGGAGCCGCCGCGGCTCCGAGTGTTGAACGTGCATGGTGGAAGGCGCTCGCCGAGGCGTTCTCCGCGCGAACCGCAGGGGTGAAGCTGACGCTACTCGAGCCGGACGCCGACGAGCGCCCGGTCGTGTCGTTCGACGACCACATCCGCCGGTACGCGGATCACCGGCACGCGGCGAGCACAGCCTTCCTCGACGCCGGCTCCGATCGGGTCCGGCCGGAATCGGTGCCGCCTCTCGAGGGCGAGAGCCCGGAGGCGTTGCTCGCGGGGCTCTGCGGCCGGATCAGGGCGGCCGGATCGAGTGCGTACTCGGTCGACGTGACCGCGCCCGACGTGGCCGAGCTCGGACTGACGGTGGCGAAAGTCATCGCCCCTGAGCTCTGCGCTCTCGACACAGCGCACTCGGCGCGCTTTCTCGGCAGTCGCCGGCTCTACGAGGCGGCGTCGGAGCTCGGGCTCGCGCCAGGGCCAATCGGAGAAGACGAGCTGAACGCCGACCCGCACCCGTTCCCGTGACACGCGTGGTGCCGACAGCCCAGTTCGCGTCGATCGTCTACGGCCCGGGCGGCGTCGGGCTCGACGACCCCGCCGAGCTCTTCCACGAGGCTTCGCGCCTCTACCCGAATGTGGCTTCGCCGCGCTTCGAGGTGCTCCAGGAGCTCGCACTGGGTGGTGAGCTCGCGAGGACGGCGACGCGCTCGAGCCGAACCCACGACCATCGGCCCGGGGTGGCGCTTCCCGCGCCTCGGGCCCTGCGCGGCCGGCTCGGCGACCTTCTCGCCCGGCGGCGGTCCGAGCGCGTCGAGACTCTGCTTCCCGTGAGCCTGGGCGACCTCTCGACACTCCTTGCGGCGTCGTATGCCGCACGCAGGCGAGGCGAGGTGCTGCGCCGGCCGGTTCCGTCGGCCGGCGCGCTCTATCCGCTCGAGGCGTATGTCGTCGCCCTCGCCGTAACGGCTCTCGAGACGGGGATCTACCACTACGACCCGTTCCGGCACCGGCTTGCCCTGCTCGGCGCGGTTTCCTTCTCGAGCCTCCGCGAGGCGGTCGTCGATCCGGGGGTCGCCGACAACGCGGCGGTGCTGGTGATCGTCACCGGTGTCTTCTGGCGCTCACGGTTCAAGTACGGGCCGCGCGGCTACCGCTTCACCCTCCTGGAGGCAGGGCATCTGGTACAGAACGTGCTGCTCGCTGCCACCGATCTCGAGCTGGCCGCCGTGCCGATCGGCGGCTTCCACGACGTCCTGCTCGACAGGCTCGTCGGAGCGAACGGGCTCGACGAGGCGTCGCTGTACGTCGTGGCGCTTTCGGGGGTCCGGTGAGGTCGACGCTCCTCCTCCGGCTCGCCGCAGGCGTCGGCCTCGCGATGGCACTGCTCGCGCTCGTGGCGCCCGCGGAGCCCCCGGCCCGGGTCGGGTCATGGGCATCAGCGCTCGCCGGGGTCGCCGCTGGGTTGGCGCTGTATCTCGCAGTCGCGCGGCATCGCCCGTACGCACCCCCGCCGGTCCCGGCCGCCCTCGCAGCGTGCGTCGTGCTCGTCGTCGCGGCCGCGGCCGAAGAGGTCGTCTGGAGGCGGGTGGTTCTCGGAGAGCTCCTCCGAGCGGGTCCGTTGGCCGCACTTGCGGGCAGCACGCTCGGGTTCGCTCTCGTGCACAGGACCCGGCAGTCTCTGCATCTCGGCACCGGCGCGGCGTTCGGCGGCCTCTACCTGGCGACCGGCGCTCTCGCCGCCTCGATCGCGGCGCACTGGGCGTACAACGTCTTCCTCCTCACTCTCGCCGAGCGGCGGCGGCGGCCGTGAAGGTCGCGGAGCTGTCGAGCGCGACGAAGCGCTTCGGCCGGGTTGCCGCGCTCGACGATGTCTCGTTCTCGATCGGCGACGGCGAGGTCGTCGCCCTTCTGGGGCCCAACGGGGCGGGGAAGACGACGGCGCTCGCGCTTCTGCTCGGGCTGCGGACGCCGGAGAGGGGCACCGCGCGGCTGTTCGGCGCCGACCCGCGGCGGCCAGGGTCCCGCCGTCAGGTCGGTGTGACCCCGCAGGACGTGGTTTTCCCCCCGACGCTCCGTGTCCGCGAGCTGATCGACCTCGTCCGCGCCCACTTCGAGCGACCGCTTCCGGCCGAGATCCTGTTCGAGCGCTTCGAGCTGGGCGCGATCATCGGGCGCCAGACGGGAGGGCTCTCGGGCGGCGAGCGCCGGCGCCTGGGCGTCGCGCTCGCGTTCGCCGGGCGTCCGCGGCTGCTTGTCCTCGACGAGCCGACCGCCGCACTGGACCGAGACGCTCGTCTGGCCGTGTGGGAGGCCGTCCGCGCGCACGTCCAGGAGGGCGGCTCGCTTCTCCTGACCACGCACCATCTCGAGGAGGCCGATGCACTCGCGGAACGGGTCGTTCTCATCGAGGGCGGCCGTATCACCTCCGACGGCCCGCTCGCCGACCTGAAAGCCGCCGCAGGGCTGACGCTCGTTCGGTTTCGGGCCGCGCCCGGCGTTCGCGTCGAGGGTGCCGAGCGCGACGGCGAATCGTTTCGGCTCCTCGTTCCCGACGGTGGGGCGGCGGTCGAGAGGATCGTCCGGGCCGGGATCCCGATCGAAGGCCTCGAGGTGAGGCCGCTCACGCTGGAGGAGGCCCTCGCCTCGAGGAGCTCACGGTGAGGCTCACCGTCGTTCACGCACGAGCGATGACGGTCGAGCTCCTGCGATTCCCGGCCTACGTCGTGCCCACGCTCCTCTTGCCGACGGTGTTCTTCCTCTTCTTCGTCTCGGCGGGCCCGCCCGGCGCCGCGACCGCGCGAATGGCGACGTTCGCCGGATTCGCCGTGATCGGGGTCGCGTTCTTCCAGTTCGGGGTCGGGATCGCCGCCGACCGCGCCTCGCCGTGGGAGGCGTATCTGCGCACGCTGCCGGCCGGCCCGGGGCCGCGGCTTCTCGCACGTCTCCTCTCGGCCGCCGTGTTCGCCGTCGCGACCGCCGCGCTGCTCGTCATCACGGCTCTCGCCGTCAGCGCCGCGTCGCTCAGCCCGACCCGCTGGGCGGGACTCACAGTCGCCCTCCTGCTCGGCACCGTGCCGTTCGCGTTCCTCGGGATCGCGCTCGGTTACTGGGCGCCGGCGAAGGCCGCGCTCCCTCTCGCAAACCTCCTCTACCTCGTCCTCGCCTACGCGGGTGGGCTCTGGACTCGGCCGTCGGCGCTCCCCGAGGCGGTCAGGCAGGTGTCTCGGTTCCTGCCGACGAGGGCGTTCTCCGACGGGCTCGTGACCGTGGTGCTCGCAGGAGGGATCGACTGGGGAGCCTGGACTGCGCTCGTGCTGTTCTCCGCGTTCTTCGCCGTTCTCGCCGTGGCCGGCTACCGCCGCGACGAAGGGAGGCGATTCTCGTGACGGCTGCCGCGACGTTTGCCGCCGCTTTCCGTAAACTTCGACCGCCGTGAAGCTCTGGTGGGAGCTCGTCATCGTTCTGGTCGTTCTCAAGATTCCCGTCTTCTACGTCGGGTGGGTCATCTGGTGGGCGATCAAGGCCGTCCCCGAGCTTGGTACCGAGGGCGGAGCGGAGGGCGTCAACTGGACGCCGTGGCGCCGCCCGCCCGCGGCGAGCGGCTCGCCGGGGCGGTCCGGTCGCGGCGACCATCGCCGAGCGCGCCAGCACGAGCGCTCCCGTGAGGCGAGGCGCGAGGCGCGCATGGCTCGTGATACGACTCCGAAGGTGGGGAACCAGTGACGGGCAGGGACCGCGCCGCCTTCGTTCTCATCGTCCTGGTGCTGATCGCGGCGGTCGTCGAGCTCTTCTACAAGCCGTTCGCGATCGCACTGCCGGCGCTCATCGTCACGATGGTCGGCATCTCGATCAGCGACAGGTACCGCCGCCTCGGCTTCTACGCGACCCTCGCTATCACCCTCGGCTTCCTCATCGGCGCCTCGTTCGCGGTCTGGGACTCCCGGCCGCTCTACTGACGGCGACTCGTGCGAGCGCGGCGTGACAGAAGGACTCCCGCCGCTGATACAACACGGACTAGATATGCATGACGTCGACGGCGTCAACGCCGGCTACGCACGTCTGCTCCTCGATGAGTATCTCGAGAACCCCGAAGCCGTCCCGGCGGAGTGGCGCGCGCTCTTCGAAGCAGGCGATACGGCCGTCTTCCGGGAGCTCCCCGGGCTCGTTCGCCTGCTCGAGCACCTGCCCTCGGACGGAGGCAACGGCCAGTCGACCGCCGCGGCTCCTGCGCCTTCGCCGGCCCCCGCGGCTCCCGCTCAGACACCCGCCCCAGGGCTCGACGCAGAGCTGCTCGGCGGCGTCGCCGCGGCGATGGCGCTCGTCAAGGCCCACCGGATGCACGGTCACCTCGCGGCTCACCTCGACCCGCTCGGCTCGGAGCCGATCGGTGACCCGGCGCTCGACCCCCTTCGGCTCGAGCCGAAGCTGACCCCGGAGCTCCAGGCCCGCATCCCGGCATCGGTGCTGCGTGTCCACGTCTCCGGCGACACGCTTGCCGAGGCGCTCCCGCGACTGAAGGAGACCTACTGCGGCTCGACCGCCTACGAGATGGAGCACATCTCCGACCACGAGCAGCGTGTCTGGCTGCGCAAGGCGATCGAGTCCTGGCGCTACCGCACCCCGCTGATGCTCGAGGAGAAGCGCCGCCTCTACACCCGCCTCTGCGAGGTAGAGGAGATGGAGCGTTACCTCCGCCGCTCGTTCCTCGGCCAGAAGCAGTTCTCGCTCGAGGGGCTCGACGTCCTGATCCCGATGCTCGACGAGGCGCTCGAGACCGGCGCGGCCTCCGGCAGTCGCACGGCCGTGATCGGGATGGCACACCGCGGCCGCCTCAACGTCCTCGCGCACACGATCGGCATGCCGTACGAGCAGATCATCCGGGAGTTCGAGGGCGAGCGCGCCATCGAGGTCGTCGCCGCCGATGTCGAGGGCGGGACGGGCGACGTCAAGTATCACCTCGGCGCCGAAGGGCGCCGCGAGACCGCCGCCGGCCCGATCACCGTCACCCTCGCCGCCAATCCGAGCCATCTCGAGGCTGTCAACCCCGTCGTCGAGGGGATGACCCGCGCAGATCAGACCGACCGTTCGTCCCGCGACGGGGCACACGACCCGCGGCTCGCGCTCCCGATCCTGCTGCACGGCGACGCCGCGTTTGCGGGGCAGGGGATCGTCGCCGAGACGTTCAACCTGTACGCGCTCGAGGGCTACTCGACCGGCGGGACCCTCCACATCATCACCAACAACCAGGTCGGGTTCACCACCGACCCGGCGCAGGGCCGGTCGACCCGGTACTCGTCCGACCTCGCGAAGGGCTTCGACACGCCGATCATCCACGTCAACGCCGACGACCCGGAGGCCGCCATCTCGGCCGTCCGGCTCGCGATGGCCTACCGCAGCCGCTTCGGCCACGACATCGTCATCGACCTCGTCGGCTACCGCCGCTTCGGCCACAACGAGCAGGACGAGCCCGCGTACACCCAGCCGATCATGGCCCTCCAGATCGAGAGCCACCCGACGGTGCGCGAGCTCTACGCAGGACAACTCGTCCACGAGGGGATCCTCGGCGAGGACGAGGCCGCGGCGCAGGTCGAGGCCGTCGCTGCGCGGCTCCGCGAGGCACACGACCGCCTCCGCGCGTCGTTCGGGCAGGAGATCCCGGCGAAGTCGCACGACGAGGCCGTCCCGGTCGCCGTGTCGACCGCCGTCGAGACCGGGGTGGGAGAGAAGCGCCTGAGGCGCCTCACCGAGCAGCTGATGTCGGTTCCGTCCAGGTTCACGATCAACCCGAAGCTCCTGCGTCAGCTCGAGCGGCGCGTCGCCGCCCTCGACGAGGGCGGAATCGACTGGGGCCACGCCGAGTCGCTCGCCTTCGCCTCGCTGCTTCGCGAGGGCATCCCGGTCCGCCTCACGGGGCAGGACACCGAGCGAGGCACGTTCTCGCACCGCCACCTCGTCCTCCACGACGTGGTCACCGGCGAGATCGACGTGCCGATGCAGAAGCTCAAGCACGCGCAGGCGTCCTTCGAGGTCTACAACTCGCCGCTCTCCGAGTACGCCTGCGTCGGGTTCGAGTACGGCTACTCGGCCGCCGCTCCCGAGGCGCTCGTCCTCTGGGAGGCGCAGTTCGGCGACTTCGCCAACGGCGCGCAGACGATCATCGACCAGTTCATCTCGAGCGGCCTCGCGAAGTGGCGCCAGACCTCACGGCTGACGCTTCTCCTCCCGCACGGCTACGAGGGCAACGGCCCCGAGCACTCGAGTGCCCGGCTCGAGCGGTTCCTGCAACTCGCCGCCCAGGAGAACATCCGAATCGCGAATTGCACCACGGCTGCGCAGTACTTCCACCTGCTCCGCCGCCAGGCGCTCGATCCTGTCGCCCGGCCGCTCGTCGTGATGACGCCCAAGGGGCTCCTACGGCTGAAGAGCGCGTCCTCGACGATCGAGGATCTCGCCGCAGGCTCCTTCCGGCCGATCCTCGACGCGGGTCTCCCCGAGAAGTCCGCGATCCGCCGCCTCGTCTTCTGCACAGGGAAGATCTACTACGACATCGTCGGCCACGAGGCCGCGCTCGAGACCGGCGACGTTGCCGTCGCGCGCATCGAGCAGCTCTACCCGTTCCCGGTCGAATCCGCCCGGGCGGTCATCGCGTCGTACCCCCATCTCGACGAGATCGTGTGGGCCCAGGAGGAGCCGCAGAACATGGGCGCCTGGCGGACGATCCGCCACCGACTCGAGGAAGCCGCCGCCGGCGTCCCGGTCCGGTACGTCGGCCGGCCGTGGCGCGCGAGCACCGCAGAGGGCTACCCGACCGCCCACGCGCTCGAGCAGGAGCGGATCGCTCTCGCCGCACTCTCCTAGCGCCGACGGCGCCGGAACGCCGTCGAGACGATCCACGGCCCGTGCCGGCGCGCGAGCAGGAGCGCGCGGCGCTTCTGGCCGGCCGGGAGCCAGCGCCACATGCTCCACAGGAGCATCGCCGTCTCGAGCGAGCGCGAACGCGGCTTCTCACGCCTGAATCTGGGCATGCGGGGATTCTCGCCGCAATCCGGCTCCCTGTAAACCAGGAGTGCACCAGGCGTTAGACTGACCCAGATGCAAGTCGAGCAGGAAGAAACACCCGAGGACACCACCTCGCTCTTCGCAGAGGTCATCCAGGAGCACCTGGAGCTCCGGCGCAGGAACGCGGCTCTCGAGCACGAGATGCCGCTCGAGCGATACATGCCCGACGATCCGTTCGAGAACCACCCGCTCTTCAAGACCGAGGAGCAGGCACGGATCGAGGACACCCTCGACGGCGCTCAGACGATCGTCGACGAGCCCACGTCGGTCGAGTGGCCGGCCGCCTCCGAAGCCGCGTTCCCGGAAGAGCCGCCGCCGGAGCCCACCGAGGAGGAGGCCGAAGCCCCCTCCGACGAGGCCCTCTGGTCGCGCTCGCGCGACTTCGACTGGGGCGACTGACCGAGGGCTACCCTGAGCTCGGATGCCCGAGCTGAGGACCGCTGACCTCTACAGGCCGACCGGCGACCAGCCGGGAGCGATCGAGCTGCTCGCGAACGGGCTCCTGGAGGGCGAGCGCTACCAGACGCTTCTCGGCGCGACCGGCACCGGGAAGACCGCCACGATGGCCTGGATCATCGAGAAGGTCGGCCGGCCGGCACTCGTGATCGCACACAACAAGACGCTCGCCGCGCAGCTCTGCAACGAGTTCCGCGAGTTCTTCCCCTCGAACGCGGTCGAGTACTTCGTCTCGTACTACGACTACTACCAGCCCGAGGCCTACGTCCCCCAGGCCGACCTGTACATCGAGAAGGACAGCTCGCGCAACGACGACATCGACCGCCTACGGCACGCCGCGACCTCGAATCTACTCTCGCGCCGCGACGTCGTGATCGTCGCGTCCGTGTCGTGCATCTACGGCCTCGGCTCGCCCGAGGAGTACGAGCAGCGCGTCGTGTTCCTCAACGTCGGCGAGGAGCAGGACCGCGACATCGTCCTCCGCAAGCTGATCGACATCCAGTACGTCCGCAACGACACGGTGCTCGGCCGCGGACGGTTCCGGGTCAAGGGCGACATCCTCGAGCTCCAGCCGGCCTACTCGGAGACCGCATATCGCGTCTCGTTCTTCGGCGACGAGGTCGAGGCGATCACGCACTTCGACCCGCTCACCGGCGAGGTGCTCTCGCGACTCGACACGGTGACGATCTTCCCTGCGACGCAGTACGTCACCTCGAAGCCGACCGTCGAGCGCGCCGTCGTCGAGCTCCGGGCCGAGCTCGAGGGACAGGTGAAGAAGTTCGAGTCCGAGGGACGGATGCTCGAGGCACACCGGATCCGGCAGCGCACCGAGTACGACCTCGAGATGATGCAGGAGCTCGGGTTCTGCAACGGCATCGAGAACTACTCGCGGATCCTCGACGGCCGGCCGCCGGGGTCGGCGCCGCATACGCTCCTCGACTACTTCCCCTCCGACTTCGTCGTCTTCGTCGACGAGTCCCACCAGACGATCCCGCAGATCGGGGGCATGTACGAGGGCGACCGGTCGCGCAAGCAGACGCTGGTCGACTGGGGGTTCCGCCTTCCGTCGGCGCTCGACAACCGGCCGCTGCGCTTCGACGAGTTCCTCGCGAAGGTGCCGCAGCTCGTCATGGTCTCGGCGACGCCCGGAGGCTGGGAGCTCCGTCACTCGACGCGCGTCGCGGAGCAGCTGATCCGGCCGACGGGGATCATCGACCCCGAGGTCGAGCTTCGCCCGACCCGGAACCAGATCGACGACCTGCTGAACGAGATCCGCCGGCGCGAGGAGCGCAACGAGCGCACGCTCGTCACGACGCTGACGAAGAAGATGGCCGAGGACCTCACCGACTACCTGCTCGAGGCGGGCGTCCGGGCCAGGTACCTGCACTCGGAGATCGACACGCTCGAACGGATCCAGATCATCCGCGACCTGCGCCTGGGCGAGTACGACGTCCTCGTCGGCGTGAACCTCCTCCGCGAGGGGCTCGACCTCCCCGAGGTGTCCCTCGTCGCGATCCTCGACGCCGATAAGGAGGGCTTCCTCCGCGGGCAGACGGCGCTCGTGCAGACGATCGGACGCGCTGCGCGCAACGTCAACGGCACTGTCCTCATGTACGCCGACAAGCGCACCGAGGCGATCCAGTACGCACTCGACGAGACCTCCCGGCGCCGTGCGAAGCAGCTCGCCTACAACGAGGAGCACGGGATCACGCCGACCTCGATCTCGAAGGGCGTCTCCGACATCGCCGAGTTCCTCACGCTCGACGCGCCTCACGTGCCGAAGCGCTCGCGGCGCGGCCAGAAGGTCGAGGGGATGGACCGCACCGAGCTCGAGAAGCTCGTGGTCACGCTCGAGGAGGAGATGTTCACCGCCGCCGACGAGCTCCGGTTCGAGTACGCCGCGAAGCTCCGCGACGAGATCAAGGAGCTCCGCCGTGAGCTCCTGGCGCTCGACCAGGTCGCGTCCTAGAGGCGCGGGAACGCGCGGGTGCCTGTCAGCAGCCAGGCCTCGCCGCTCCAGGCATAGGCGTCGACGACGATCTCCTTCTCGTCGGCCCGGTGGACGAGGACGCCCCGGGCCTCGTGGGCTCGGTCCGGGCGCGGACGGCCGAGACCGGGCGCCGTCGCGAGCACGCAAGCGGTCGCCTCCCCCGGCACGACCTCGAAGTCGCGGCGGTCCGCGATCGTCGTCTGGTGGACGTGGCCGCCCAGGATCAGCTCGGCTCCGGCGCCCGCAAGGCGCCGCAGCACCTTGCTGCGACCCGACAGCGGCCGCTTTCGCGTCCTCCACGGAGCGCCCGCCATCTGGTGGTGCAGCACGACGACCCTGAATGCGCCTGTCTGCGCCCCTCCGAGTCGCGCGATCGCGCGGTCGAGGTCGGAGCGGCGCACGCGCCCGCGCTGGTAGCCCCACGGCGTCACAGAGCTCAATCCGACGACCTCGAGCCCCGGCGCTGAGTGGACGGGATCGATGCTCCAGTGCCGTTCGAACGCACGGAAGGTGTGCAGCATGCGCCCCGGAGGGAGCATCGGGATGTCGTGGTTACCGGGAACGACGAGGAGCGGCCGGCCGAGCGCCTGGAGGTAGCGCGCGGCGGCCTCGTGCTCGTCGGGACGGCCACGGTGGGTGAGATCCCCGCTCGCCGCCACGAGATCGGGCGCGACCCGCTCGACGAGCTCGCCGATCCCCCGTTCCAGGGCCGGGTCGTCGAGGCCGTTCCGCGCGCCGAAATGGAGGTCGGACACGTGGAGGATGGTCGATGACACCGTCGAAGCAGGCTACAGTGAGGGACGTGAAGAACGAGTCCGGCGGGGAGATCTTCGATGACCTCTATCTCGGGGTCAGAGCCGGTGGTGCGCTCCGCAAGAAGCGCCGCGGCGAGCTGCTGACGGCCGAGGAGGCAGAAGCCCTCAGCCGCTGGGAGCGCCTCTCCGCCTGGCGCAAGGGTGTCGCGGTCGGCGGGTTCGCGGCCGGCACCTTCGGACTGGGCTTCACCCTGGGCGGCCTCGTCTTCGGCCGCTGGCGCAAGGCCTAGGCAGCCTACGCCAGACACGTGCCAGGCCCGGCGTTCGGGACCGAGTAGAGCGTCCACGGGTTGCTGAGCGGCCGCGCGGTCCAGCCGGCGTCGGCGAACTGCTTCGAGACGATCGGCGGGATCGAGTTCGAGACGACGACGTAGCTGAGCGCAGCGTTGCGCGCAGCGTCGAGCGGGTCTCCCCCGAGCCCGGGCAGGAACACGATCCGGTGACCGAGGTCGGAGCCGTAGAGGAGGTACAGGGGCTCGTTGGTCCCGAGAGCGACGCCGACGCATGCCCCAGGGGGGACGTCGGCCTGGTACGCCGCGAGGGCGTCGGCGTACTCGTTGTTGGAGTTCTGCGACACGGCGTGCTGCCAGGTGAGATCCCACGGGTGCCCGTAGCCGTACTGGCTCGTCAGCGGCTTCGGCTGGTCGTTCGTGATCGTGAGCCCGATCGCGATCGCCGCAACGACGAGCCAGGCCAACGCCACGATCCGCCTCCTGAGGAGGATCGCGAGGAGCGGCGCCGTCAGGACGGCCGGCAGCAGGAAGTAGCGAATCAGGAACGGCACCCACCTGGACTCGAGTGAGATCAGCACGAGGAAGACCGGAAGGGACGAGGCGAGCACGATGTGGCGCATGTCGGCCCGCCCCTTGACGTACGCCCACACCGCGAGGATGGCGGCGGCGATCAGCGCGACGATCCCGACCGGGCCGTATGCCGAGTAGTCCTCGTTCGCGATCCTCGTGTAGGTCATGTTGAGGTTCTCCTCGAGCGGCCCCAACAGTCCGCCCGGCCCGCGGATCGGGAATCCCCACTGCCGTGCGCCCCACGCGATCACCGCCGATCCGCCGAGCACGAGGAGCGGCGCGAGGAACGGCAGAGCCGCACTCGCAGCCTCGGAGGCCGCGCGATCCCGGCGTCCCCGCGCGACCCAGAAGCCGCCGAGGACGATGGCCACGACCCCGCCCACGATCGCGAGGAGGTGGATGACGTGGTAGGACAGCACGGTTGTGTCCATCAGCCCGTAAGCGAGGTAGAACGCGTTCGCGACGCTCCTGGGGTACCCCGGGTGCTGGCGGTCCTGGACGTACGCGGTACCCGCACCGAAGATGGTCCCGTCGTGGACGAGGTTCAGGACGTAGCCCCACATCCCGACCGCGACGAGCCCTGCGATCCCGCCGACCAGTGAGGTGACGAACGTCCGACGGCCGCGCACGATCGCGAGCCAGGCGAGCAGCGGGATGGTGAGCCCGGTGGTGAGCTTGGTGCCGAGCCCGAACGCGACGGCGGCGCCCGCGAGGGCCGCCTCCACTCCGGTCGAGCCGAGTAGCAGGCAGGCGGCCACCGCGGGGAACGACGCGGCGAAGAGGTCGTTCTGGCCCGTCACCGCCTCGAGAGCGACCACGGAGAACGTGGCGAGCAGCGCCGACGCGCCCACGGAGGGCCGTACCCCGTAGCCGAGGCGCCGCGCCGACCCGTACACCGCCACGAGGATCGCGATCTCTGCGAGGTACTGGGGGAGGGCGTAGAGGTGCCCGTTCCCCGTCGCGACCATCAGGAAGAAGTTCTGCTGCTCGGCGAACGGCTGGTAGGCGTTCAGCTCGACCTCCGGCGCGTTCGCGATCCAGTAGATGCCGCCGTGCTGCGTCCACGCCGCCGCGCGGGAGAGGTGGTAGGTCAGCGAGTCCATGTTGTTCGGCGGCGCCGACGCGAGCACGCCCTCGTACCCGAGCAGGACGGCGACGGCGACGAGGAACAGCACCGTGACCGGATCGGTCAGCGCCTCACGCGCCGCGGCGCGTGCCGGGCCGAGCGGAAGGCCGGGGCGGCCGCGAAGCCACCAGGCGGTCACAGACGCTGCGAGCAGGACTCCCTCTGCAACGCCGAGCCCGGCTCGCGTCACCTCGCGGAGCGGGGAGAGCGCGAGGGTGACGATCCCGAGGTTCCCGACGTAGGCCAGGTAGGCGATGAGCAGGATCGAGACGAGGCTCCGGACCCTGGTGGCAGCGGCGGCGAAGAAGGATGTCCCCGCGGCCGCGAGGATCAACGCCGGCCCAACCACTGGGCGAAGTGTCGCATCACGCCGCGGATCGAGCCCGAGCGTCCGAAGCGAACGTCCGTTCCCCCGGTAGAATGGTCTTCACATGGCGGCCGACGAGCTCGTAGTCCACGGCGCCAGGGAGCACAACCTCAAGGACATCACCGTCCGGCTCCCTCGGCAGAAGCTCATCTGCATCACCGGGCTCTCCGGCTCGGGGAAGTCGAGCCTTGCCTTCGACACGATCTACGCCGAGGGTCAGCGGCGTTACGTCGAGTCGCTCTCGGCCTACGCGCGGCAGTTCCTGCAGATGATGGAGAAGCCCGACGTCGACTCGATCGACGGGCTCTCGCCGGCGATCTCGATCGACCAGAAGACGACGTCGCGGAACCCCCGCTCGACCGTCGGCACGGTCACCGAGATCTACGACTACCTGAGGCTCCTCTACGCCCGCGTCGGACGTCCGCACTGCCCGATCTGCGGCAAGCCGATCGCCGGGCAGGCGGTGGACTCGATCGTGGAGCAGATCCTCGCGCTCCCCGAGGGGACGCGCTTCACGGTCAACGCCCCGGTCGTTCGCGACCGGAAAGGCGAGTACCGCGACGTGTTCGAGAGCCTCCGCAACGAAGGGTTCACGCGCGTCAAGGTCGACGGCGAGCAGTATCTGCTCGAGGAGCCGCCGACCCTCGACAAGAAGTTCAAGCACACGATCGAGGTGGTCGTCGACCGCCTCGTCATGAAGGACGACCTCCGCCTCCGGCTGACGCAGTCGGTCGAGACGGCCGTCGCACTCTCGGAGGGGCTGGTCGTGATCGATCTGATCGAGAGCGGTGAGAGCCTCACCTACTCCGAGCGCTTCGCGTGCCCCGACCACGGTGTCTCGCTGCCGGAGCTCCAGCCGAGGATCTTCTCGTTCAACTCACCGCACGGCGCCTGCCCTCGCTGCACCGGTCTCGGGGCGCAGCAGGAGATCGACCCGGACCTCCTCGTGCCCGATCCGAGCCTCTCGATCGACGAGGGAGCGCTCGTTCCGTGGTCGGTCGGGGGCTCGAGCTTCTACGAGTCGGTGGTCCAGGCGATCGCCGACCGGTACGAGATCCCCACCGACCGGCCGTGGCAGGAGCTCACCGAGCAGCAGCAGGGCTGGTTCCTGAACGGCACGGGCGGCGAGCGGATCTACGTGACGTATCGCAACAGAATGGGCCGCCGGCGGGCCTACACGCTCGCGTTCGAGGGGATCGTCGCCTCGCTGCAGCGCCGCTACCGCGACACCGACAGCTCGACCCAGCGCGAGCGGATCGAGGAGTACATGTCGTTCCGGCCGTGCCCGGTCTGCAAGGGCGCGCGGCTCAAGCCGGAGGTTCTTGCAGTCACGGTCGGCGACCTGAACATCCACGAGTTCACCCGTCTCTCGGTGGCGGCGGCGCTCCGCTTCCTCGACGGGCTCGAGCTGAGCGCGACCGAGGAGCTGATCGGGGCCCGCGTCGTGAAGGAGATCCGAGAGCGGCTCTCGTTCCTCGACAACGTCGGCGTCGGCTATCTCGCGCTCGACCGCGCGTCGGCCACGCTGTCGGGCGGGGAGGCGCAGCGCCTGCGGCTCGCGACCCAGATCGGCTCGCAGCTCGTCGGCGTCCTCTACATCCTCGACGAGCCGTCGATCGGGCTTCACCAGCGCGACAACGACCGGCTCATCGGCACGCTCGAGCGGCTCCGCGACCTCGGCAACACCGTCGTCGTGGTCGAGCACGACGAGCAGATGATGCGGAGCGCCGACTGGCTCGTCGACATGGGCCCCGGCGCCGGCGAGCACGGCGGGCACGTCGTCGCCGAGGGGTCGGCGGCCAAGGTCGAGCGAAACGGCAAGTCCGTGACCGGGCAGTTCCTGTCGGGTGCCCGCGCGATCGCGGTGCCGGAGCGGCGGACCGAGGATCGCGGCCACTTCGCCGTACGCGGCGCCGCACAGCACAACCTCAAGAACATCGACGTCGAGTTCCCCGTCGGGCGCTTCATCGCGGTCACGGGCGTCTCGGGCTCCGGCAAGTCGACCCTCGTGAACGAGATCGTCTACAAGGCGCTCGCGAACCGGCTCCAGAGGGTTCGGGTCAAGCCGGGCGAGCACGAGAGCGTCGAAGGGATCGAGGTGTTCGACAAGGTGATCGAGATCGACCAGCGCCCGATCGGCCGGACGCCGCGGTCGAATCCAGCGACCTACACCGACCTCTTCACCCACATTCGGGAGCTCTACTCCCTCACGCCCGACGCGAAGGTTCGCGGCTACAAGCCCGGCCGGTTCAGCTTCAACGTCAAGGGCGGCCGCTGCGAGACCTGCAAGGGCGACGGCCAGATCAAGATCGAGATGCATTTCCTGCCGGACGTGTACGTGCCGTGCGAGACCTGCAAGGGGCGGCGCTACAACCGCGAGACCCTCGAGGTGCGCTTCAAGGGGAAGACGATCGCCGACGTCCTCGAGATGTCGGTGGAGGAGGCGCTCCGCTTCTTCGCGAAGATCCCGAAGATCCGGCGGCGCCTGCAGACGCTGCACGACGTTGGTCTCGACTACATGACCCTCGGCCAGCCTGCGACGACGCTGTCGGGCGGGGAGGCGCAGCGCGTGAAGCTGGCCGCCGAGCTCGGCAAGGTCGCGACCGGACGCACTCTGTACATCCTCGACGAGCCGACCACCGGCCTCCACTTCGCCGACATCGAGAAGCTCCTCGAGGTGCTCCAGCGCCTCGTCGACACCGGGAACACGATGCTCGTCATCGAGCACAACCTCGATGTGATCAAGCAGGCCGACTGGATCGTCGACCTCGGGCCCGAGGGCGGCGAGGCCGGCGGGGAGGTCGTCGCGACCGGGACGCCCGAGGAGATCGCCGCGGTGGACGACTCGTACACGGGTGCCTTCCTGCGGCCGCTCCTCCAGCGTCACGCAGTCGCCGCCGCGTAGCCTGCTTCTCGATGACGGTCAGGCAGAAGCACCGGGTCTACATCGGGCTCGCCCTGACGTGCCTGGCGCTGTTCGTGGTCGGGCTCGTCTACGGGTACACGGGCCGGCACAACAAGATCTGCCAGGACGGCAAGCCGCCGGTCGCGCAGCGCGAGGATGCGATGGGGCAGGTCGAGTTCACCTGCCACGACGGGAAGACCGTTACGAATTAAGTGAGGGAGTGGTGGCTGCGAACGGTGCTGGTCCTGACCGCGCCAACCGCGGTGTTCGCGGCGTTGCGGGACGACAGCCGCGAGACGGCCTCGAAGCGCGCCGAGCCGGTCCTCCTGATCATCTGGCTCGCCGGGATGGCCTACGTCCTCTCGACCGGGACTGCGGCGCACCTGATGGACGACCACGACTACGACGGCCTTCTCGTCGCGGTATGGACCTTCCTCGCGGGCGGGCTCTTCGGCGGGTTCGGGTACTTCGTCCTCGGTGGTGCGCTCCACGGGGCCGATACCGCCCTCGGTTCGCAAGGGTCGTACCGGCGCGCCCGCCACGTGCTCGCCTTCGCCGCCGTCCCGATTGCCCTGTCACTGCTCGTCTGGCCGCTCGAGCTCGCGCTCTGGGGTGACGCGCTCTTCCGCCGCGGCGGCGCCGATGCCGGCGGTGGCGGGAGGCTCTTCGAGGCTATCGACCTGGCGCTGCTCCTCTGGTCGGCCTGCCTGCTGCTGATGGGCGTCCGGACCGTGCACGGCTGGACGTGGGGGAGGGCACTCGCCGCGACTGCCGCTCCGGCCGCCCTCGTCGCGGCCCTGCTTCTCCTCTAGCGGCGCGCAGCCAGCTTCGCCGCGAAGTCCTCGAGCTCCGCCTCGGGAATCGAATAGGTGTGCTGGTCCCCCGGGAAGGTGCCCGAGCGAACGTCGGCCACGTAGGCGCCGAGCGCCTCTCCGATCTCCTCGGCGATCCTTCCGTACTGCTTGACGAAGCGCGGCGCGGGGCCGTCGTACATGCCGAGCAGGTCGTGCCACACGAGCACCTGCCCGTCGCAGCCGGCGCCGGCGCCGATCCCGATGGTCGGGATGTCGAGGGCCTCCGTGATCCTCGCGGCGACCGGGGCCGGGACCGCCTCGAGGACGATCGCGAAGCAGCCGGCGTGCTGGAGCTCGAGCGCATCGTCATACAGCGCCAGCGCAGCATCGGCCGTACGCCCCTGCGCCCGGAAGCCGCCGAGCTTCGTCGCCGACTGGGGCGTGAGCCCGATGTGGCCCATCACGCCGATCGAGGACTCTGCGATCGCCCGGGCGCGCGAGACCATTCGGCCGGCGCCTTCGAGCTTGACGCAGTCGGCGCCGCCTTCCTTGAGCATCCGGATCGCGCTCGACACCCCCTGCTCGTCGGAGACCTCGTACGTGCCGAACGGAAGGTCGCCGATCACGAGCGGCCGACGGGCGGCGCGGGTGACGGCCCCGGTGAGGAAGAGCATCTCGTCGAGGGTGACCGTGACGGTGGAGGCGTGGCCGAGCATGACCATCGCCGCCGAGTCGCCGACCAGGACGAGCTCGACGCCGGCCTCGTCCGCGAGCCGCGCGGCCGGGGCGTCGTACGCGGTGACCATCGTGATCGGGTCGCCGCGCCGCTTCATCTCGCGCAGCTCCGGAAGCGCGATCTTCCCGGGCGCGGGCAACGACGGGCCGGGTGCGCGGGGCCGCGTGCTCATTCGTCCTCGAGCAGCGCGTTGTCGATCAGACGGGTTGAGCCGACGCGGGCAGCGACGGCGAGCGTCGGTCCGTCGAGGTCGGCGACGGCGACGTACTCGGGCTCGATCCCCGCCTCGGCGAGGATCGCGCGGGCGCGGACCGGATCGCGCGTGGCGAGCGCGCGCGGGATCGCGAGGGCGCGACGACGCTCATCGGACGAGAGCCGGCCGTTCCGCGACGAAAGAGCGAGACCGTCCGCGTCGCGCACGATCGGGACGACGCGCAGCTCCAGCTCGAGGTTCAGGTCGCGCACGACCTGCTTGACCACGGCGATCTGCTGGGCGTCTTTGCGGCCGAAGTACGCGAGGTCCGGTCTGACGATCGTGAAGAGCTTCACGCACACGGTCGCGACTCCGCGGAAGTGGGCGGGGCGTGCCTCGCCTTCCAGGCCGACCGCAGCGCCCTCGGGCACGACCCACGTCGCGAACCCCGGCGGGTACAGCTCCTCGGCCGTCGGGGCGAAGAGGAAGTCGACCCCTGCGGCCTCGGCGGCGCGCTCGTCGGCGGCGAAGTCGCGGGGGTAGCCGTTGAGGTCGGCCGGATCGCCGAACTGCGCCGGATTGACGAACAGGCTCGCAACGACCGTGTCGCACTCCTGCCGCGCCTTCGCGAACAGCGCGAGGTGGCCTGCATGGATCGCGCCCATCGTCGGGACGAGCCCGATCGTCCCCGCTCTCGAGGAGGCCAGTGCACGCCGCAACTCAGCGATCGTGGTGACGGTCTTCATCTCTCGGCTCCAGTTCCTGGCGGATACCGGGCACCCCGAATCATACGTGCTGTCCGACGCGAAGCGCACCATTCCCGGCGTCAGATGCGCCACCGGAGCACTGGTAACCTGAGTCCACGATGCCGATCTACGAGTACGTCTGTATGAGCTGCGAGTCGCACTTCGAGGAGCTCGTCCGCTTCGACGAGACCCCGTCGTGCCCCGACTGCGGCTCCGACCAGGCGAAGCGTCAGTTCTCGGTCTTCGCGGCTCACGGCACCAGCAAGCAGCCGAGCCTCGGCGGCGCCCCGGCTCGCGGCGGCTGCTGTGGCGGGAGCTGTGGCTGCGGCGGCCATTGACGCTCTGAGCGGCCACAGCGAGCTCGCCGCGCTGCGCGACGCGGTCTCGGGCTGCACAAAGTGCCCGCTGTCGGCGACTCGCACGCAGGTCGTGTTCGGGTCGGGCTCACCCGACGCCGACGTGATGTTCGTGGGCGAGGCCCCGGGCTTCCACGAGGACAAGCAGGGCGTCCCGTTCGTCGGCGCCGCGGGTCAGCTCCTCGACAAGCTCCTCGCCGGCATCGACCTCACCCGTGACGACGTGTCCGTCGTGAACGTGCTCAAGTGCCGCCCTCCCGGGAACCGCGACCCCCAGCCCGATGAGATCGCCGCGTGCGAAGGCCACCTCTTCCGCCAGATCGCGCTGATCCGGCCGAAGGTGATCTGCACGCTCGGGAACTTCGCGACCAAGCTTCTCTCCGGCAAGCCAGACGGGATCACCCGTGTGCACGGGCGCGAGCAGGAGGTCGTCCTCGGCGGCACGAGCGTCCTCCTCTTCCCGATCTTCCATCCCGCTGCGGCGCTCTACACCCCGCGCATGCTCGACGTCCTCCAGGCCGACTTCCAGCGGCTTCCCGAGCTGCTCGGCCGCACGGCGGTGCCGCCGCCCGTCGAGCAGGCGCCGCCGCCCCCCGCCCCAGAGCCCGCAGCGGTTCAGCTCGGGCTTTTCTAAACGGTCCGCTACGGTCGGCTGCGCATGGGCCGGCGCGCAGTTGCACTTGGGTTGACACTCGGCCTTTCGCTCGCGGTCGCCGGAGGTGCGCTCGCGGCAACGGCGTCGCCCGTCCCTCGCCTCTACGTTCAGAGCGTCACCCTCTCGCCCCGCACCGGGTCACCGCACGGCGAAGGGGGCGCCGGCGGAGCGGTCACGGTCTGCCTCGATCCGTCGAGCAACGCCGTCGCCTACAACTTCACGGCGCTCACGCTCGCCGACAAGCCGACGAAGGGGCAGATCCGTCGCGGGACGGCGGGCACGCCCGTGGTGACGTTCGGCGCTCCAGGGCTGATCGACCCGAACGTGGGGGAGGTCGAGTGGAACGACTCCATGCCGTCAACGGCATCGGTCGTCTCGCAGCTCGCGAAGACTCCCGGCGGCTTCTACGTGACCGTCAACACGAGGGCGTACCCGAACGGCGCGCTCCGCGCGCGGCTCGCCGGCTGGAAGAGGGTGAGCTCCGACTCGGACGCTGCTTCGGAGTGCGCGTTCAGCTGACGCCGTCGTCGTCGGCGACAGAGACCGAAGCGGTCGGCGCCCGCCTCGCCGCGGTTCTCCAGCTCGGAGACGTGGTTGGGGTCGCGGGCGATCTGGGCGCCGGCAAGACGACGTTCGTCCGTGGCGCCTGCCGGGCGCTGGGCATCGAGGCGCCCGTGACGAGCCCGACGTTCACCATCGGCCACCGCTACGAGGGCCGAGTGCCGGTCGCGCATCTCGACCTCTACAGGCTCGACGGCATCGGTCCCGAAGGGTGGGGCGATCTCGAGCCGTACTTCGATGGCACGATTTGCTTCGTGGAGTGGCCGGAGCGGGCTAGCGGGTGGCTGCCACCGCTGCGTGCATCGGTGTCGCTCGCACACATCGACGAAACCCACCGGAGCATCACGATCGAGAGTGACGACGATCTTCGCCTTTGACACCGCGACGCAGGTGACGAGCTGCGCGCTCATCCACGACGGCGAGCCCGCCGGCGAGCGGCTGACCGACGCACGCTCGGTGCTTGCTGCTGCCGAGGAACTCGTCAGCGCTGCCGGGATCGGGCGCGAGGAGATCGACGCGCTCGTCGTCGGCGTCGGGCCGGGCAGCTTCACCTCGATCCGAATCGGGCTCGCGACCGCCCGCGGCCTCGGCCTCGCGCTCGGCATTCCTGCGGCGGGCGTCTCGACCTTCCTCGCTTTCGAAGGCGGGCTTCCCGTGCTCGACGCGAAGCGGGGCCAGGTGTTCGCCCCGGGGCCGTGGGTCGGCCCGCCGGAGGGGCTCCAGGTCGACGGCCTGCGGCTGCTCGGCGACGGCGCCGTCCGCTATCGCGAGATCTTCGAGGCCGCCGGCGCCGAGGTGCCACCCGACGGCGACCCGGCGCACATGCCGGCAGCCCGGCTTCTCGCCGCGCACGCTGCCGCGTTCGGCCCCGCCGAGGCGATCGAGCCCCTCTACGTCCGCGCCCCCGACGCCGTCCCCGCCCGATGACCGCGCTCGCGATCGAGATTCGCCCGCTCGGTCTCTCCGATCTGACCGCGATCGAGTCGATCGAGCAGCGCGCCTACCGGACCCCGTGGTCGCGCTCGATGTTCGCGTCGGAGCTCGCCAAGGCGAGCTCGATCTGCCTCGGTGCGTACGAGGGCGACCGCCTGGTGGGGTACGTCGTCAACTCTCGTTACGTCGATGCATGGCACGTGATGAACGTCGCCGTCGATCCAGAGCTTCAGCGGCACGGCATCGCCACGCGCTTGCTGGAGCGGCTGTTCGAGCTCACGCGCGACGACCAACGCCGCGGCTACACGCTCGAGGTTCGCGTCTCGAACACCGAGGCGATCGCGCTGTACGAGACCCTCGGCTTCGCCCGCCAGGGCATCCGCCGCGCGTACTACACCGACAACCGCGAAGACGCCCTGATCATGTGGCGCGACCCGGAGCCATTTAGCTGACGCTAAATGGCTAGTCGGGTGGCGGACGTGCCACTCGTCGTCGAGGGCATCGAACGGAGTGCCGACGGCACGTTCTCGGACCAACGCCCGGAGACGCGCTGCCACGTCTCCTCGATCTCGCGACAGCACGGCGCGGAGCGAGCCGAAGGTGCGTCGAGCAACGAGCGCGCCGTCACTAGTCGAGATACCCGGGACCGCCGCGAGGGCGGCTTGCCTCGGCCGGCATCACGCCGCGCGGTCGCTGGGGTCGCTGGGCGTACGCAGGGCCTTTCGGACTCGGCCCAGCCTGACGTCGCTCGGCGAGCCGAAGCGAGCCAGCAGGCGCTGTATACTCTATCGTCGGTTGAGCGGATGACCGGATCCCCAGATCCGAGGTGGCGACGCACAAGCCCGCGAATCGCATCTGCGGCGAACTGACCCTCCGTATCAAGCGTCAGGCCCCTCAATGATCGAGGAACGGGGACCGCACCGGCATCGCGGATGCGGCCCATCTGTGGCCAGAAACGGCCGGCCACGATCGAACCGTGAAGGTCATCGACGGACTTTCGCTCCACCAGGGTCCCGGCGCCACAGTTGATAGTCCCCAGCTAGCAATCGTCGGCGAATCACCGTCAGCCGAGGTGCTCGAGCGGGCCGGGACTCTGGATCGCTCCTCTCGACATCCGCAGTGATGACGAGCACGGCCGAGTGTGCCGGAAACGTGTGCCGTTACTGTGACGGTTGTGCAACCGCCCTACGCCAACTAGCCATTTCGCGTGAGCGAAATGGCAAGCGAAATGGCAATACTCGGGATCGAGACCTCGTGCGACGAGACCGCGGCCGCGGTCGTGACTCACGGCGGGGCGATCCGCTCGAACGTCGTCGCATCGCAGGCCGAGCTCCATTCCGCCTACGGTGGCGTGGTGCCGGAGATCGCCTCGCGGCGGCATCTCGAGCTCGTGTCGCCGGTGATCCGGGAGGCGCTCGACGAAGCCGGCGCGTCGCTCGACGACGTCGACCTGGTCGCCGTGACGGCCGGGCCCGGGCTGATCGGGGCGCTTCTCGTGGGCGTTTCGGCGGCCAAGGGCCTCGCGTGGGGGAGAGGGCTGCCGCTCGTGCCGGTGAACCATCTCCACGGCCACGTCGCCTCGCTCTTCCTCGAGCCTCAGGAGCTCGAGCCGCCGTTTACGTGCCTGCTCGCGAGCGGAGGACACACGCTCCTGCTCGACGTCCAGGACCGTGATTGGGGCTCGATGCAGGTGATCGGCTCGACCCTCGACGACGCCGCCGGCGAGGCCTTCGACAAGGGGGCGCGCCTGCTCGGGCTCGGGTATCCCGGCGGCGCCGAGATCGACCGGCTCGCCCGCGAGGGCGACCCCGAGGCCTACTCGTTCCCGGTTGCCCGCGTCCCCGGGCTCGACTTCTCGTTCTCGGGCCTCAAGACGGCGCTTCTCTACGCCGTGCGCGGCCTGACCCCGGCCGAGCTCGAGGCGCGCCGCGCCGACCTGGCGGCGAGCTATCAGCGCGCGATCGTGCGCGCGCTCGTCGAGCGCATCGAGGCGACCGGCGCCGACGCGGTCGCGATCGTGGGCGGCGTCGCGGCGAACTCGGAGCTGAGGGCGGCGCTCCCGACGGCGCACGCGGCACCGCTTGCGCTGTGCACGGACAACGCCGCGATGATCGCCTCCGCGGCGCGATTCACGGAGCCCGTCCCGGCCGCGGAGTACCTTGCGCTCGATGCGTTTGCTTCGGCGACCTGAGACTCGCATCCTGGCCCTCGCGGCGATCGCCGTCGCCGCCTGGCTCACCGTCCGCCACTCGACGACGTCCACGCCGGCGGCGCCGAAGCCTGCCGCGGTCTCCTGGATCGGGCTCGTCAATCAGGCTCGCCCCGCCGTCGACACCGCCGGGCGGGTGATCGTCGTGCTGAAGACGCCGTCGGTCGCGCAGCACGTCGCGGCCGCGAAGATCGCGACCGAGCAGGCCGAGCGGCGCTGGACCGCCGAGGCCTACGCGGCGCAGCAGCAGGTGCTGATCCAGCTCGCCCGACACGGCTTCAGCATCCGTCCGGACTACACCTACGCCCGGGTCCTCGACGGCTTCTCGGCCAAGCTCGACCCACGTGCGATCGCCCTCCTCGAGCACAACCCGGAGGTTGCCGGCGTCTACCCGGTCCGGATCGCCTACCCGTCGGCGGTCGCGACCTCGACCGCGACGGGTGTCGGCGCCGGAGTAGTGCTGCCGCGCTTCGACGGCGCCGGCCTGCGCATCGCGCTGCTCGATACCGGCGTCGATCTCGGCCATCCGTACCTGGGCGGGCGCGTCGAGCCCGGGATCGACCTCGTGACCAAGACCGCAGACGGCCGGGCGCAGCCGAACCCGCAGAATCCCACACAGATCGAGCGGCATGGCACCGAGCTCGCCGGGGTGCTCGTCGGCTCGGGTGGGCCACGCGGCCTGCACGGAGTCGCTCCCGGCGCTTCGGTGCTGCCGATCCGAGTCGCAGGCTGGCAGGAGACGGCAACCGGGAGGGACGCCGTGTTCGCGCGCAGTGACCAGATCGTCGCCGGCCTCGATCACGCCGTGGACCCGAACGGCGACGGCGACGCCCATGACGCCGTCCGCATCGCCCTGCTCGGCGTCGCGGAGCCGTTCGCGTCGTTCGCCGACAGCCCGGAGGCCCGCGCAGTCATCGGCGCTGCGACCCTCGACACCCTGGTCGTCATTCCGGCCGGGAACGACGGCGCCGCCGGACCGCTCTTCGGGTCGATCGCCGGCCCCGGCGGGACGGCCTCCGCGCTGGTGGTGGGCGCCACCGACGCGCGCCCGTCCACCTCGACCTCGAGGGTCGTGTTCCACCAGGGAGTCCAGATCCTCGCCGACACGACGCTGCCGCTCCTCGGGACGGTCGTTCCCGACGCCACGCTCAAGCTGACGGTCGGGATTCCCGGCGTGTCGGGAGCGCTTCGCGGCAAGGCGGCGCTCCTCGCCGCCGGCTCCAACCCGGCCGCGACGGTTCGCGCCGCCGAGACGGTCGGCGCGACGGCGGTGCTTCTCTACGGCCGGGCGCTTCCCGCGGGCTCGCTCACGACGGCTGCCGTTCCCGTTCTCGGCGTCCCGGAGAGCACGGCGGCCCCCGTCGTCGCCGCAGTGCGACGCCACTACCTGGTCGAGGTCGCGATCGGTAGGGCCTCCACGACCGCGAATGCCGACGCCGGCCGCGTGACGGCGTTCTCGTCGCGAGGGCTCACGCTGGGCGGTCTCCTCGCGCCGCAGCTCTCGGCCCCAGGCGTCGGGATCGCGACCTCCGACCCGTCGAGCGCGGACGAGGAGCCGGCGTTCACGTCGGTGACCGGGACGAGTGTCGCCGCCGCCGCCGCGGCCGGTGCCGCAGCGCTTCTCGCCGAGGCAAGGCCGGGCCTCGATGCAACCGACCTCGCGAGCCTGCTGACGGGCTCTGCCACGCGAACCGGGGCGGCTACGGCTACGGGTGGCACAGGTGCCGTCGACCCCGGCGCGAGCGCCGCGGGTGAGATCGCCGCCTCGCAGACGACGCTTTCGTTCGGCCCGTGGAACGGCCCCCTCTGGCACCGTTCCCGGGCGATCGCCCTCCACAACGTCTCGAGCCGCCCGCTCACCGTCACGGTCGCCTCGAGCTCACGGCTCGTCGCGGTTCGGCCGGGCTCCCTGGAGCTCCGCCCCGGCCAGACCACGGTCGTCAAGGTGACCGCGCAGGCCTCGAAGCGTCCCGCGCTCGCCGTCGTGAACGGCGCCCTCACCATTCGTCCCGCAGGCGGCCAGGCGCTTCGGATCCCCTGGGTGATCATCTTCCGGCCGTACCGCGGCCCGCTGATCGGCCCCGTGGCGATCACACCTCTGTCGTTCTCCCCGTCCGACTCGAGCCCGGCGTCGCTGACCGTCGTCGCCGGGCGGATCGCGGGCGGGAAGGTCGTGGAGATCGTGCCCGTCGCCCGGCTCGACGTCGCGCTCTACAGCTCGAGTGGAGCCTTCCTCGGCCTGCTCGCCACCGTGCCCGACCTGCTCCCGGGGACCTACAGCTTCGCGTTGACAGGCCGGGGCCCGGGCGGGGCCGCCCTCCAGCCCGGCGGCTACGAGATCCGCCTGGCGGCATGGCCGACGCTGCCCGGCCCGCCCTCCCGGGAAAAGATCCGCTTCCGGATACAGTAGGACCGGAGCGAGCCGTGTCGACGACGACCGAGAGCCCCTTCAGGATCGCCCAGCAACAGCTCCGGAACGTCGCCACCGTCTTCGAGATCGACGACGACCTGGTCGGGATCCTCGGCGAGTGCAAGAAGGCGGTCGAGGTCTCGATCCCGACCACGATGGACGACGGCTCGATCCGCGTCTTCACCGGCTGGCGAGTGACGCACAACATCGCGCGCGGCCCGTCCAAAGGCGGCATCCGCTACCACCCGGGGGTCAGCCTCGACGAGGTCAAGGCGCTCGCGATGTGGATGACCTGGAAGTGCGCGCTGATGAACCTTCCCTTCGGCGGCGCCAAGGGAGGCGTGATCTGCGACCCGAAGCAGATGTCGATCGGCGAGATCGAGCGGATGACCCGGCGCTACACGTCCGAGATCGTCAACGAGATCGGGCCCGAGAAGGACATTCCGGCCCCGGACGTCGGGACGAGCCCTGCCGTGATGGCGTGGATCTTCGACACCTACTCGATGAACAAGGGCCACTCCGTGCTGAGCGTTGTCACGGGCAAGCCGCTCGCGGTCGGAGGCTCGCTCGGCCGCATCGAGGCAACCGGGCGCGGCGTCTTCTTCTCCCTCGAAGAGACCCTCGCGCGGCGCGGCGAGACGATCGAGGGCCAGACGGTCGCGATCCAGGGGTTCGGCAACGTCGGCTCGCTCTTCGCGCGCTTCGCGGCCGACGCCGGCGCCGTCGTCGTGGCGCTCTCGGACTCGAGCGGAGGCCGGTACGACCCGGACGGCCTCGATGTTGCCGAGGTGACAGCGCACAAGGCGCACGGCGGGCGCATGGCCGACTTCGGCGACGGGGAGCTCGTGACGAACGAGGAGCTCCTCGAGCTTCGGTGCGACATCCTCGCCCCGTGCGCGCTCGAGCTCGTCATCACGGAGGCGAACGCCGACCGGGTCAAGGCACGAATCGTGCTCGAGGGCGCGAACGGCCCCACCACCCCCGCTGCCGACGCCATCCTCGAGGGGAACGGCGTGCTGGTGGTCCCCGACGTGCTCGCGAATGCCGGCGGCGTCGTCGTTTCGTACTTCGAGTGGGTGCAGGGCCTCCAGGAGCTCTTCTGGACGGAAGGCGAGGTGAACCAGCGCCTCCGCTCGATCGTCTCGAACGCGTTTCAGGAGACCTGGGACGTGCACGAGTCTCGCGGCGTGCCGATGCGGATCGCCGCGTACGGCCTCGCTGTCTCGCGCGTCGCCGAGGCAAGCACGATCCGCGGGCTCTACCCCTGATGATCGACTGCGTCGATCATCTAGTTGGGCCCGCGAGGCTTAGCGGCGCTGAACGTAAAGTTGCGACCCACTAGCCTTTCCGATTGACGAAGGCAATCGGAAAGGCCGTCACGCTGTATTCCGCTCGCGACTGCCACCTGTGCGAGCGGGCACGCGACGAGCTCGGCGCGCTCGCGGCCGAGCTCGGCTTCGAGGTCGACGAGATCGACATCACCGGCGTCCCCGACCTCGAGCGGCCCTACCGGGAGTGGATCCCGGTGATCGAGGTGGACGGTGAGCGCGTCTCCGTGTACCGGGTCGAGGCAACGGCCCTGCGTCACAAGCTCGGCCTCGTATGACGAGCTTGTGACGAACCGAACGCACTGTCCAAGCCTTAGGGCACAATCCTTCGTTCATGTTGCAAAGTCAGCCGGAAGGAACCCGTCAGTTCGAGAATCGGGTCGGCGTGGGAGTCGCCGCGCGTCTCTCGAGGTACCTCCAGGTGCTGACCCAGGCGAAGAAGATGGGGAAGGACCGGATCTCCTCTCAGGAGATCGCGGACTACACGAACATCAACGCGACGCAGATCCGCCGCGACCTCTCCAACTTCGGCAAGTTCGGCAAGCGAGGCGTGGGCTACTCGATCGACGGCCTGCTCGGCGAGATTCGCCGCATCCTCCGCACGCAGGGCCAGCACAACATCGCGCTCGTGGGCGCAGGCCGGCTCGGGCAGGCGATCGCAGGGTCGTCGATCTTCGGGGAGCACGGCATCACGATCGCGGCGGTGTTCGACGTCGACGAGAAGCTCGTGGGGCGCCCGATCGGCGAGATCGATGTCAGCCCGTACGCGCGACTGAAGGACGCCGTACACGACAAGAACATCGTCGTCGGCGTCCTCGCGGTCCCCGCCACGGCGGCTCAGCAGTGCGCCGACGACCTCGTCGACGCGGGCGTGAAGATCATCTTCAACTACAGCGAGGCCCTCCTCGACTGCCCGTCCGACGTCACCGTGCACACCTCGAACCCCGCGGTCGAGCTACTGCACGCCCTGTACTTCCACCTGACGTAGTGCAGATCCACCTCTGGCACGGGTACCTGCTCGGGGGAACGGGCTCGAACGTCTACACCAGAGCGTTGGCGCGCGAATGGAGCCTCGCCGGGCACGAGGTGACCGTGGTCTGCCAGGAGCGCGACCCGGGCCGATACGACCTGGCGGGAGCGCAGGTGGTTCGGCCCGAGCTACCGGGACGGTTGTTGCCCGTGTTCGTCCTCGACCGCTACGAGGGGCTCGAGCCGCGCCTTCTCCAGGACTTCACGCCGGCCGAGGGGGCCGCCTACGTGGAGGCGAACGTCGCCGCGCTCCGCGACCTCGGCCCCGCCGGCCTCGTCCTCACGAATCACGTCCTGATGGGCGGAGCGGTCGGCGAGGGCCTCGGCGGGCCGTTCCGGGTCAAGGCGCACGGCTCGGAGCTCGAGTACTCGATGCGAGGCCGGCCCGAGCTCGAGCGGTGGGGTAGGGACTGCCTGGAATCTGCCGAGGCGGTCTATGTCGGCTCGGCCCACATCCGCCGCGTCGTCGAGGAGGTCACCGGGGTCACCGAACGCATCTACGAGGTGCCGCCCGGCGTCGACATCGACGAGTTCCGCCCGCAGGGCCGGGACGAGGCGCTCGCAGACCTGCTTGCCGAGGCCCGCGCCGACCCGCCCAACCCAGGGAATCAGGAGGAACGGCTGCCCGACGAGGGGAACGCGGAGCGCCTGGCGTCCTTTCTTGCGGGGGACGAGCCCACCGTCGTCTACTTCGGGAAGCTGATCGAGAACAAGGGTGTCCAGCTTCTGCTCGAGGCGCTCGACGGGATCGACGCGCGTGCGGTCGTCGTCGGGTTCGGGGACTTCCGCGTCGAGCTCGAGCGCCGGGCCCGCGGCCACGTCCTCTTCACCGGCCCGCTCGAGCACCGCCACCTGGCCCACCTGCTTCCGCTTGCCGACGCCGCCGTCGTGCCGTCGATCTTCCCGGAGGCGTTCGGCATGGTTGCCGCCGAGGCCGCCGCGTGCGGTTGCCCGCCGCTCGTCGCCCGGCACAGCGGGCTCGCCGAGATCGCGGAGGGGCTCGAGCAGGGCTATCCGCCACACCTCCGCCATCTCGTCTCGTTCGAGACGGGGGACGTGGCCGACCTGCGCGCCAAGCTCGCCGAGCTGATCGCACTCCCCGCGACGGATCGCAACCGCATCAGAGCCGCCGCGCGGCGGTCCGTTCTCGAGCGCTGGTCGTGGGCGGGCGTGGCTGCGCGCCTCCTCGCGCCCGTCGCGTAGCCTTCTCGGCGCATGGGCGAGGAACAGCGCCTTTCCGCCGAGGAGCAGCTCGCCACCGCCCACGCGGCGTTCGAGGACGGCACCGACTTCACCGTCGCCGTCGAGGAGGAGTTCGCCCTGCTCGACGCCGAGAACCTGGGCCTCGTCAACCGCTTCGAGGAGGTTCAGGCGGCCGCCGCCGGCACCGAGCTCGAACCGCATCTCGTCGGCGAGCTGATCGCGTCGGAGGCCGAGGTTCGCACCGGCAAGTGCGTCGACTTCGTCGAGGCAGCCGGGGCGATGGTAGAGCGGCGCTCGCAGCTCCAGGCGATCGCCCGGGACCTCGGGCTCGCGCTCGGGGCGACCGGCACGCACCCGTGGAGCCGCTGGCAGGACCAGCGGATCATCGATACGCCCCACTACCGCCAAAACGACGAGCTGCTCCGCTACGTTGTCTGGAGGAACAACACCTTCGGGCTGCATGTCCACGTCGGGGTTCGCGGTGCCGACCGCGCGATCGCCGTGCACAACGCGATGCGCCGCTACCTGCCCGAGCTGCTCGCGCTGTCGGCGAGCTCGGTGTTCGTCGAGGAGGTCGACACGGGGCTCCACTCCGCCCGCACGCAGATCTTCACCCGAACCTTCCCGCGCTGCGGGATCCCCGACGCGTACGACGGCTGGAAGGGGTTCGAGGACTACGTGTCGTTCCTCTACCGGACCGGCTCGATCACCGAGCACACGCAGCTCTGGTGGAGCGTGCGCCCGCATCTCGCCTACCCGACCGTAGAGATCAGGATCGCCGACGCTCAGCCGGATCTCGCCGACGCGCAGGCGCTCGCGGCGCTCTCCTACGCGCTCGCCGCCCGGTGCGCCCGTGCGGTCGACGACGGCGAGCCGCTGCCCGACCTGCCGCACCGCCTGTTGGAGGAGAACATGTGGCGTGCGATTCGGTGGGGCCTCGCCGGCGAGCTGATCGACTTCGATCGCGGTGACTCCATTCCAGCGCGGGCGAGGATCGAGGCGCTGATCGAGTGGGTCGGCCCCGTCGCCGACGAGACCGGCGCTGCGCCGTTCCTGGGCATCGCCGTGGCGAACTCGGCCGAGCGTCAGCGCGCGAGGTGGCAAGATGGGGCAACCATGGAGCAGGTCTACGCGATGGAAGGCATTGCCGGTGAGCGAATCGGCTGACGAGCACGCCGAGGACGAGGAGGCCGCGGAGGTCGCCGCCGAGGTCGAGGAGGTCGAGGGCGCCCTTGCCGACATGCTGGACACGATCCGGCAGGCGAGGGTCGCCCCCTTGATCCTCTCGACCGTCTCGACGTTCGCCTCGGTGGCCTACGGCAAGCTCGACGCGAACGACCTTCCCGAGGCGAAGGCGGCGATCGACGTGATCGACGCGCTCGTGCCGCTCCTCGACGACGACGTCGACGAGGACATTAGGCGCGACTTCGCACAAGCGTTGACGAACCTGAAGCTCGCTTACGCCGACGCCGTCGCTTCGGCTGAGTAGAATCCCGCCCGCGCCGAACTCCTCGGCGCTTGACTTTCTCTGAGGGGAGCAAAGGAATGGACTGGTTCATGCATCACGCCGTGCTCGTCGCTCTCGTCGGCGCAGGCGTGGCGGTGGCGTACGGGCTGTGGCTGACTACGTGGCTCCTCAGGCAGCCCGCTGGCAACGAGCGCATGCAGGAGATCGCACGCGCCGTGCAGGAAGGGGCGGCCGCCTACCTGAAGCGGCAGTACACGACGATCGCGATCGTCGCGATCGTGCCGTTCCTCCTGCTCGGGATCTACGACAAGCTCGGCTGGGGGGCAGCGTTCGGCTTCCTGATCGGCGCCGTGCTCTCCGCGGCCGCCGGCTTCATCGGGATGAACGTGGCGGTTCGCTCGAACGTCCGCACCGCCGAGGCCGCGCGCGACGGGGTCGCACCTGCGCTCAAGGTGGCGTTCCGGGCGGGGTCGGTCACCGGCCTCCTCGTGGTGGGGCTCGGGCTCGGCGGCGTCGCCGGCTACTACTGGTTCCTCACCGCCGGTCTCAACCATACGCCGACCTCGGCGATCCACGACCTCGTCGGGCTCGCGTTCGGAGGCTCCCTGATCTCGGTCTTCGCCCGGCTCGGAGGCGGCATCTTCACGAAGGCGGCTGACGTCGGCGCCGACCTCGTGGGCAAGATCGAGGCGGGGATCCCGGAGGACGACCCGCGCAACGCCGCGGTGATCGCCGACAACGTCGGCGACAACGTCGGCGACTGCGCCGGCATGGCCGCCGACCTGTTCGAGACCTACGCCGTTACCGCCGTCGCCGTGATGCTGCTCGGGACCGAGGCAGGGCTCGCTGCGAACAAGATGTACCTCTACCCACTCGCGCTCGGCGGCGTCTCCGCGATCGCCTCGGTGATCGGCACCTTCTTCGCCCGGCTTGGAAAGGGCGAGAACGCGATCATCGGTGCGCTCTACAAGGCCGTTTTCGCGGCGACCGTCCTCTCGGCGCTCGGTTTCATCCCGATCACGAGGGCGTTCGACGGCGGCCGCTACAACTTCAAGGACCTCTACATCTCGGCCATCGTCGGCCTGGTCGTCACCTTCCTGCTCGTTGCGATCACCGAGTTCTACACGGGCACCCGCTGGGCTCCGGTGAAGAAGATCGCCAGGGCCTCGCAGACCGGGCACGCGACCAACATCATCGAGGGCCTCGCGGTCGGGATGCAGGCCACCGCGCTCCCCGTGGTCGTGATCGTGGCCGGGATCCTGACCGCGCAGCACTTCGCCGGGCTCTATGGCATCGGTGTCGCCGTGATGGCGCAGCTCTCGATGACCGGCCTGATCGTCGCGCTCGACGCGTTCGGCCCGGTCACCGACAACGCGGGCGGCATCGCAGAGATGGCCGACCTGCCCGAGTCGGTGCGCGGGGTCACCGATCCGCTGGATGCGGTCGGCAACACGACCAAGGCCGTGACCAAGGGGTACGCGATCGGCTCTGCAGCACTCGCGGCTCTCGTCCTGTTCAGCTCGTACACGAGCGGCCTGCACGACAACGGAGTGAACACGGTGTTCTCGCTCGACGACCCCTGGGTGATCGCCGGGCTCTTCATCGGCGGGCTGATGCCCTTCCTGTTCGCCTCGCTGGCGATGGAGGCGGTCGGCCGCGTCGGCGGCGAGGTCGTGCAGGAGGTGCGGCGGCAGTTCCGCGAGCACCCCGGGATCATGGAAGGGACCGAGCGGCCCGAGTACGGGCGCGCGATCGACATCGTCACCGGGTCGGCGATCAAGTCGATGCTTCTGCCCGCCCTGATCCCGATCGCCTTCCCGATCATCGTCGGCATCATCAGCATCCGCATGCTCGGCGGCCTGCTCGTCGGGACGATCGTCACCGGCCTCTTCCTCGCGATCGCGATGACCGCGGGCGGCGGTGCCTGGGACAACGCGAAGAAGATGATCGAGGACGGCCTCTACGGCGGCAAGGGCTCCGAGGCGCACGCGGCCGCGGTCACCGGCGACACGGTCGGCGACCCGTACAAGGACACCGCCGGCCCGGCGATCAACCCCATGATCAAGATCACGAACATCGTCGCGATCCTGATCATCCCGCTGATCGTCTCGATCCATACGTAGATGGGACGTGGAGGGGCGGCGGTGACGGCCGTCGCCCCTCTGCGCTTGTAGATTCCGCCCGTGCCGAGGCGCCGTCGCCAGTCACACGGGCTCGAACGGGTTCTCGGGACCCCGGCGCTGTTCGCAACTGCGTACGGGAACGTCGGCTCCTCGATCTACTACGCCCTCGGCGTCACGGCGGCGATCGCGCTCGGGCTCACGCCGCTCGTCTTCATCGTCTCCGGGCTGATCTTCGCCTGCACCGCCGCGAGCTACGCCGAGGGAACGGTGAACTTCCCCGAGGCCGGCGGCTCGTCGAGCTTCGCCCGCCACGCGTTCAACGAGCTCGTCTCGTTCGCGGCGGCGTGGGCGCAGATGCTCAACTACATCATCACGGTCGCCATCTCGGCGTTCTTCGTGCCGCACTACCTCTCGATCTTCTGGGCGCCCCTGAAGACGAACCCATGGGACATCGTCGTCGGGGTCGTCGTCGTCGTCCTCCTCGTGGGGATCAACATCGTCGGGATCAAGGAGGCGGCGACGCTGAACGTCGGCCTCGCCGTCATCGACTTCGCCACGCAGCTCGGGCTCGTCGTGCTCGGGTTCGTCCTGATCTTCGACGCGCACGTCCTGAAGGCCAACATCCACTGGGGCGTCGCCCCGACCTGGTCGCAGTTCGCGCTGGCGATCCCCGTGGCGATGATCGCCTACACCGGGATCGAGACCGTCTCGAACCTCGCCGAGGAGGCGCGCGACCCGCGACGCACGATCCCGGGCTCCATCCGGCTCGTCGCGGTCGCAGTTTTCGCGATCTACTTCACGCTGCCGTTCGTGGCGCTTTCTGCGCTTCCCGTCTACCAGGACTCGAGCGGCAACTACGTGACGAAGCTCGGCCTGCCGCCGGATCAGGGAGGGTTCGAGAACGACCCGGTGCTCGGGATCGTCGAGAACCTCGGCCTACACGGCGCGTTCCTGTCGGCCGCGAAGATCTATGTCGGCGTCCTCGCGGCGACGATCCTCTTCATTGCGACGAACGCGGGCGTGATCGGCGCGTCGCGGATCACCTACTCGATGTCGAGCCATAGGCAGCTGCCCGAGGCCTTCCGGCGCCTGCACCCGAAGTTCAAGACGCCGTGGCTGTCGCTGCTCGTCTTCGCAGGGTTCTTCTCGATCCTCTTCATGCTCCCGGGGAACGTCAACTTCATCGGCCGGATGTACGCCTTCGGGGCGATGCTCTCGTTCACGATCGCCCACGCCGCGGTGATCCAGATGCGGCGCAAGCCACCGGCGATCGAGCAGCCCTACCGCGTCGGGTTCAACGTGAAGATCGGGAAGGTCAGCTGGCCCATTTTTGCCGTGGTCGGCGGGCTCGGCACCGGCCTCGCGTGGCTCGTGGTCGTGCAGCAGGACCCCGCGACGCGGTACGCCGGCCTGGCGTGGCTCGCGGCCGGCTTCGTCTTCTACTACTTCTACCGCCGGCGGCTCGGGATCCCGCTGCGCGAGACCGTGCTCGCTCCTCTCCAGTTCGGTCCGGCCGTCGCGCTCGAGTACCGGTCGATCCTGGTGCCGATCGTGTCGGGCCGCGAGGCCCACGAGGCGATCGACCTCGCAGCTCGACTCGCCGCCGAGCGGAGCGCGACGATCGTCGTGCTGCGCGTGATCGTCGTCCCGCTCGACCTGCGGATCGACACCGAGATGGCGGCCGAGGAAGCCGAAGCGGACAGGCTTCTCGACGATGCGCGTCTTGCCGCCTCGGCGTACGGCGTCCGGACGATCGACCGCGTGGCCAAGGCGAGGAACGCGGGACGCGCGATCGTCGAGGAGGCGGAGCGTCGCCAGTCCGAGATCCTCGTCCTTGGCTCACCGCGTCTCCAGCACCGCGCGATCTTCGGCAAGACCGTCGACTTCGTCCTGAAGAACGCGCCCTGCCGGGTCATGGTGGCCGCGGGGAAGAGGGCTGCGTGAGGATTCACACCACGATGACGCAGGTGCTCTCGCTCGTGATCGCTGCCCTCGGGGTCGCCCTCCTCGTGAGGACGCTCGCGGCCGGTGGCGGTCAGGTCGGGATCCTGATCGGCCTGCTGTTCCTCGGGCTCGGCGCGGGGCGCTTCTACCTCTCGCGGAAGGCGGGCGGCTGATGGCGCGCAAGCTCCCCGGCCTTCGCCGCGAGCTCGACGCACGCTCGCTGTTCTCGTCCGCGTACGGCGAGATCGCATCGTCGATCTACTTCGCGCTCGGGATCGTCGCGCTGCACGCCGTCGGGTTCACGCCGCTCGTGCTGCTCGGGGTCGGCCTGCTCTTCCTGCTCGTCGCGCTCTCGTACGCCGAGGCCACATCGGCGCTCCCGGAGACGGGCGGCGCCGCCACGTTCGTCCGGCGCGCCACGAACGACCTCGCCGGCTTCATGACCGGGTGGGTTCTCTTCCTCGACTACCTGATCGTGATCGCCCTCTCGGCGTTGTTCGTCCCGCACTACCTCGCAGGTGCCCTCCAGATCCCGAGCCTCGACCGAAATCCGTGGGACATCGTCGTCGGTGTCGGGGTCATCGTCTTCGTCGGCGCGATGGGCTTCGTCCGCCGCCCCTCGCTCCACACCTTCGCGATCGTCATCCCCGCGCTCGACGTGATGGCGCAGCTCGTGCTGATCGTCTTCGGCTTCGCCCTGCTCGTTACCCCGCACTCCGTCCTGCACGGGACGTCGCTCGGAACCGCTCCGACCGTCCATTCGCTCCTGTTCGCGATCCCGCTCGCGATGCTCGCGTTCACGGGCCTCGAGACCGTTGCCAATCTCTCCGAGGAGGCGCGCCGGCCGGGGGTCGACCTGCCGCGGGCACTGTTCGCCGCGATCGGCACGGTCGTCACCGTCTACGTGGCGATCGCTGTCGTCGGGCTCTCGGCCTTCCCCGGCCCCGTCTCGGAGCTCGGCACCACGTGGCTCCGCTCGCCGCTGGTCGGGATTGCCGACGCGATCCGTGCCGAGACGAACAGCACCCTCGGCGACGCGATCCGGTTCTTCGTCGGCGCCAGCGGCGCGCTGATCCTCATCGCGTCGGTGACGACGTCGATGTCGGGCTTCTCGCGTCTCGCCTACTCCCTCGGCGAGCACGGCCAGCTCCCGCAGGCCTTCGGGCGTCTCAACCGCCGCACACTCATCTCGCCCTACGCGGTCGTGAGCGTGACGATCCTCTCCAGCGCGATCGTGATCGCGTCCGGCTGGCTCCGGCACGACGTCTCCTTCCTCGCGAGCCTGTTCTCCTTCGGCGTCCTGCTCGCGTTCACCGCGACCCAGCTCGCCGTGATCAAGCTGCGGGTCACCGAGCCAGACCTTCCCCGCCCGTACCGGACGCCGGTCAACGTGACGATCCGCGGCGCCGAGGTCCCGGTGCCGGCGATCATCGGCGCCATTCTGACCGCATCCGTGTTCGTCCTCTCCGTGGTGACGCATCCGGCCGCGCGGTACGCCGGCCCGGTCTGGCTCGCCGTCGGCGTGCTGGTCTTCGTCGCGGTCCGCCGCTTTCACGGCCAGGGGCTCACCGAGCGCGTGATCGCACCGGACACCGTCCGGTTCGACGACGTGCCCCGGTTCCGCCGGATCCTCGTCCCGATGAAGCTCGGGATCATCGGCGAGGAAATGGCCGCGACTGCCGTCAAGCTCGCCGACGAGCACCGGGCGATCGTCGAGGCGATGTTCGTGGTCCTCGTCCCGCTCGAGCTGCCGCTCGACGCGCCGATGCCCGACGCCGAGGCGCGCGCCGCCGCCTCGCTCGAGGAGGCAAAGGCGCTCGGAGCCGAGCACGGCGTCGACGTCCAGGTCGAGACCGTTCGCGCACGTGCCATCGGCAAGGCGATCGTCGAGCGCGCAGGGATCACCCGGGCCGACCTGATCGTGCTCGGCTCCTCGCCTCGCTGGCGGCGCCAGTCGCGCTTCTTCTCGCCGACGGTCGACTACGTGCTCCGCCAGGCGCCGTGCGAGGTGCTCATCGTGGCGTTCCCGCAGCGGGTCCTCGACGAGGAGCTGGCGTTGTCGTAGTACGCTGGAAGCTCGTGAAGGTGCTGGTTGTCGGATGCGGCCGTGTCGGCAGCGCCGTCTCTCTGCAGCTGCGTGCTGCGGGTTGGGACGTGAGCGTGATCGACGAGAACGAGGACGCCCTCGGGCGGCTCGGCGACGACTGGACCGGCGAGTTCCATGTCGGCCACGGGATGGACATCCAGCTCCTCCGCACGGCAGGGATCGAGGACGCCGACGCTGTCGTCGTCACCACCGACGGCGACAACTCGAACATCGTCATCGGCCAGATGGCCCAGAAGAACTTCGGCGTCCGGTCGGTGATCGTCCGCATCCTCGATCCTGCCCGCGCCGACTTCTTCAAGACCCGCGGCCTCGACGTCGTCTGCCCGACCCAGAGCGCGATCGAGACGCTCACCACCGCGGTTCGCGCCGTCGAAGGCGCTCTGGCCTAGAGTGCGCCACTAGTCGTGTACCTCCTCATCGCAGGCGGTGGCAAGGTGGGCTCGAACCTGGCGCGGGCGCTGCTCCGCGACGGGCACGAGGTCACGCTGATCGAGCAACGCCCCGTGCGGTTCGCGCAGCTCGAGGCCGAGCTCGAGCACCAGGTGCTCCGGGGCGACGCCACCGAGCTCTTCGTCCTCGAGCGCGCCGGGATCAAGCGCCCGCCGGACGTCGTCGTCGCCGTGACCGGCGACGACGAGGACAACATCGTCATCTGCCAGCTCGCGCGCGACCGCTACGGCGTCGAGACCGTCATCGCGCGCGTCAACGACCCGCGCAACCAGCCGTACTTCGACCTGCTCGGGATCACGCCTACCGTGTCGGCGACCGCGTCCATCATGGCCCTGATCGAGCACGAGGTTCCCGAGCACGGGCTGATCCACCTGCTCGAGCTGCGCAAGGAGAACCTCGAGATCGTCGAGATCCTCGTCGACCCCGACGCCGACTGCGCCGGCAAGTCGATCCGCGACGTGGCGCTCCCCGAGGGCTCGCGCGTGATCTCGATCGTCCGGAACGGCAAGGCCGAGGCGCCCGACGGCGCCATGCAGCTCGAGCCTGGCGACTCGGTGCTCGCGATCCTCGAGCCGGGCAAGGAAGACGAGCTGAGAAAGGCCCTCGTCAAGCCGGCGTGAGATCCGCGCTCGCCGGTCTCGCGGCCACCGTGCTCGCGGGCACCGTGCTCGCCGTGTCGGCGGGCTCCTGCAGGCGGGGCACCGGCAAGCGGCACCGATTGGCCGATGGCGGGCTTCTCGCCTGCCAGGGGAAACAGCGGCCCGACGGCGACCGGGATCGCGAGGACGAATCTCAGCCGGCTCAGACGGCAACAAGTGAGCCTGCCCGGCACGGTCGATTCCTCGCCGATCTACCTGCACGGCGTCGAGGTCGGCGGGAAGACACACGACGCCCTGTTCGTCACCACGACCTACGGCATCACCGTCGCGATTGACGCCGCGAGCGGCCGAATCCTCTGGCGGTACACGCCGCCCGGCTACTCGAGCTGGGCCGGCTCAGCGCAGATCACGACGATGACGCCGGTCGCCGACCCCGGTCGTGCCGCGATCTACGCGGGAGCGCCCGACGGCCGTATCCGCAAGCTCTCGATCGCGACCGGCAAGGAGATCTGGTCGACGTCGATCACCCGCGACCCGACGCACGAGAAGCTCGCCGCGCCGCTCAACTTCGCAAACGGTTACGTGATCGCGGCCACCGGCGGCTACATCGGCGACGCTCCGCCCTACCAGGGCCATGTCGTCACGCTGAGCCCCAGGAACGGCAAGATCGTGGGGGTCTGGAACTCGCTCTGCTCCGACCGCCACGAGGTGATCCAGCCCTCGACCTGCGACGCGAGCGACTCGGCGATCTGGGGGCGCACCGCACCGGTCGTCGATCCCGCGACCGGAGACATTCTCGTCGCCACCGGCAACGCCCCCTTCGACGGGAAGACGAACTGGGGAGACAGCGTTCTCGTCCTCTCGCCCGACGCAAAGCGGCTGCTGAAGCACTGGACCCCCTCGAACGCGCAGCAGCTGAACGACGAGGACCTCGACCTCGGCTCGACCGCGCCGGCACTCCTCGCCGGCGGCTACTTCGTGCAAGGAGGCAAGGACGGCCTCCTGCGCCTGCTTCGGCTCTCGAAGCTCGCCGGGCCGAGCAGCTCGACCGGAGGCGAGATCCAGACCGTTCCCGTTCCTGGGCAGACCGACCTGTTCTCGGCTCCGGCCGTCTGGAAGGGCACGTGGGTGTTCCTCGCGACGTCGGGCGGCACGGCCGCCTGGACGCTCGTCGACGGCAAGCTCCAGAAAGCCTGGTCGAACGACGTCGCCGGGACGAGCCCCGTGGTTGCGGGCGGGCTCCTCTATGTGCAGTGGAGCGGCGACATCCACGTCTACGCGCCCAGAACCGGCGCCGTACTGGCCGACCTGCCGATCGGCGACGCCCACTGGCAGAGCCCGATCGTCGTCGACGGCCGCGTCGTCGCCGCCGAGGGTGACGCGAACCAGCATTCCACGAGCGGGGTGCTCGACATCTACCGCGCGAGCTAGAGGTGCAGCTTCAACCCGTACGGCGGCGTCGCACCTGCGGCCCCGAGTGCCCGAGCGCGGCATAGGCAATCGCCTGCATCGACTCGTTGAGGTTGCGTAGCTCGTGCGCGATCACGGCGAGCTCGTCGCGGCTCTCCTGGCGGCGGTTGAGGCGCGCCAGCTCCGCGGCGATCTTGTCTAGTCGCTCGAGGACGGCCTCGAGCTGACGATCGGTGAGCTCGCGGCCGTCGGTCAAGGTTCCAAGTCTGCCAGAGACCGAACCTCGCGCGTCTCCGGCCCGAGACGCTCCCGGAGTCGCTCGAGCGCGCCGGGCCCGGCCTCGAGCGCTTCGATCCGCCGGGAGGCGCCGAGGTGGGCGACCGCGACGCGCGCCAGCTCCTCGGGCGCATCGGTGAACACGCCGACGCGAACGCCCTCGGCACGAAGCCGCCGCAGAGCCGCCGTCGCCGGGGCGCTCGGGCGCAGGTACACGGGCGCGTGATCCTCCGCGAAGCGCTCGAGCAGCACCCGCCAGTTCGGGAGCTCCTCCTCGAGCCGGCCGGGATCGACGTGCGCCCGCCGGGAGACGTCGGCGAGCCATGCCTCGTAGAGAGGCCGGGTGTCGCCGAGGACACCGTCGAGCTCGATCGCGACCGGCGCCCGCATGGCGCCCGATGCTACTGGCGGCGAACCGGGATGACCGCGAGCGATCCTCCCTCGCCGACGATCCGCACCTGCGCCCCGTAGTGCTCCGCGATCAGCTCGGCGCTCGCGATCTCGGCAGGCGTGCCGACGGCCACGAGCCGGCCGCCGGAGAGGACGAGCAGCCGTTCGGCGTACTGGGCCGCGAGCGTGATGTCGTGCATCGCGCACACGACGGTCAGCTCGGACTGCTCGCGCAGGGCTGCGACCAGCTCGAGCGCCTGCTGCTGGCGGCCGATGTCGAGCGACGTGGTCGGCTCGTCGAGGAGGAGCAGCGGAGCCTCCTGAACGAGCGCCCGGCACAGGACGGCGCGCTGCTGCTCGCCGCCGCTCAGCGTGGACAGGCGCCGGTCCGCAAGCTCCCCCAGGTCGAGCCGCGCGAGCGCGCGGCCGGCGGTCTCGAGGTCGTGCGCGCTCTCCCCGCCGAACGGCCCGAGATGCGCCGTGCGCCCGAGCAGGACGTACTCGCCGACCCGCATGCCCGGCGGCAGGAGCGGCGCCTGGGGCACGAAGGCCAGACGCTGCGCCATTGTCCGGCGGGGGAGCCGAGACACCTCGTCGCCGTCGATCGTGACGGAGCCCGCGTAGCGAAGGAGGCCGGCGACTGCCCGCAGGAAGGTGCTCTTCCCGGCGCCGTTCGGCCCGATCAGCGCGATCCACTCGCCGGGTGCGATCGTCGCGTCGATCCCGTCGAGAACCCGCGACCGGCCGAGGTCGACCGCGAGCGAGTCGACGACGATCGCGGTCACCGGAACGTCCTGCTCGTGCGGAGGACGACGGCGAAGAAGGGTGCTCCGAAGAACGCCGTGACGACGCCGATCGGAAGCTCGCCCGGGGAGATGACCGTCCGCGCGATGACATCACAAAGGACGAGGAAGGCTCCGCCGAGGATCAGCGACAGCGGAAGCACGATCCGGTAGCTCGACCCGACGGCCAGCCGGACGAAGTGCGCGACGATGATCCCGACGAACCCGATCAGCCCGCTGACCGCGACGACGGCCGCTGTGCCGATGGTGGCGAAGACGACGATCGTGAGCCGGACGCGACGGACGTTCACTCCGAGCGTCGCGGCCTCGTCGTCGCCCACGGTGAGCACGTCGAGCACCCGCCGGTGGAAGAGGAGCACGACCGAGGCGACGGCCACGTAGGGCAAGGCGAGGAGGACGTCGTGCCAGCCGGCCGTGTCGACGCTGCCGAGGATCCAGCTGTAGACCTGCTGGAGCGTCTGGGCGTGCTGCTGCTGGATGAACGTCTGGACGGCCGTGAGGAACGCGACCACCGTCACGCCGGCGAGGACGAGCGCCGCCGGGTTGCCGGCGGTCGCAGCCGAGGCGCCGAGGGCATAGGCGAGGACGACTCCGAGCGCCGCGCCGGCGAAGGCGGCCAGCGGCAGCAGGTCGTACGAGTCGGCGGCGTGGCTCGCGTACGCGATCACGATCGTCGCGCCGAGACCGGCTCCGGCGGCGACGCCGAGCAGGTACGGGTCGACGAGCGGGTTGCGGAAGACGCCCTGGTAGGCGCCGCCCGCGAGCGCGAGCATCCCGCCGACGAGCAGGCCGAGCACGACGCGCGGCGCGCGCAGCTGCCAGAGGATCGCGGAGTCCGTCGCAGACATGTCGGAGTGGACGCCGAGGAAGGGAACATGGGAGAGCGCGTTGCGGACGATGGCGCCGGCGCCGATGCCGGCAGGGCCGACGAAGAGGCCGACGAGCACCGCGACGACGAGGAGCACGACGGCGGCGAGGATCGGGACGAGCGCGCGCGGGGGAGAGGGGACCCGAACTGCGTCCCCCTCCCCGACCGGACGCGCGACGCTGCTCACTTCGCCGAGCGCGCCTTCACCTTGGTCGCGATCGCCTGCACGAAGTCCACGATCCGTGGGCCCCAGCGCGAGGCGACGTCGTCGCTCACCGGGACGACTCCACCGTCGGTGACCGCCGCGATCGTCTTCCACCCCGGCCGCGCGTCGAGCTTCGCGACCGTCTGGCCGCAGCAGAGGGTGTCGGCCAGCACGATCAGGCTCGGGTCGGCCGCGATGACGTACTCGTTCGAGAGCTTCGGGTAACCGGACCCCGTCTTGTCGGCGGCATCGGCGATGTCCTTCAGGCCGAGCATCGTGTAGATCCGGCCGATGAACGTCTTCGAGGTGACGGAGTAGAGGTCGGGCTCGAGCTCGTGGTAGACCGTGAGCGGCGGGCTCGAGTGCGGCACCGTCGCGACGATCGCCCCGATCTTCTTCTTCATCCCCGCGACCACCGCTGCCGCCTTCGCCTGGTGGCCGGTCGCCTTGCCGAGCGCGACGATCTGAGCGTACGCGTCGCCGAGCGTGGAGGCGGTCGGCTCCACGAGCACGGGGATCTTCAGCTTCCCGAGGGCCTCGACGATGTGGTTCCCGTCGAAGGAGACGACGACGAGGTCGGGCTTGTACGTGGCGATCGCCTCCGCGTTCGGCGTGTATCCGGAGAGCTTCGATCTCGGCGCGCTCGCCGGATAGTTCGACTGGTCGTCGACCGCGACGACCTGCTTGCCGGCCCCGACGGCGAAGAGATCCTCGGTCGCGGTCGGAGAGAGCGAGACGATCCTCTGCGGGATCGCCGAGTGACGCGCCGCGGCGGGTGCCGCGAGGACGAGTACCGCGAGGGCGGCTGCCCCGGCGAACCTTGCGTTCTTCATACAAAAACCTCCGCATGTAGCGGAGGGAGGTGGCCCGGCGGCGGTGCCGCGCGAACCGCCCTTCCTCCGAGGGCTGAGTTCGTCGGCGGGGAGCAGGCGACCTGGCTCGTCCTTCGTCGAGTCTCTTCAACCCCTCGAAGGCATCGCAGTTGCGGGACAGCGCCGGGTTCGCACCGGCTTCGCTGCGGCCCTACCGGCCGGGGACATGTGCCCGGCGAGCCGAGGATAGCCGAACCGCGGCATACTCCGACCGTGGTCGCGGCGGTGCTCACCATCGGCAACGAGATCGTCTCCGGCGACGTCGTGAACACCAACGCGGCGTGGCTCGGGCAGCGCCTCGAGGCCCTCGGCGTCCACGTCGTCCTGGCGGCGGCCGTGCCGGACGAGATCGAGACCGTCGCCTCGTTCGTGAACCGCGAGCGGGCCCGGGTCGATCACGTGATCGTGACCGGCGGGCTCGGCGGCACGCCCGACGACCTCACCCGGGAGGCGATCGCCGCCGCATTCGGAGTCCGCCAGGTCGAGGTGCCGGAGCTCGCCGACGATTTGCGCAAGCGGTACCACAGGAGCCCGGACTACGCGGCGCGGTGGGCCCAGCTTCCTGCGGGCAGCCGTCCGTTGCGGAACCCCAAGGGCGGCGCGCCGGGGTTCGCCATCGAGAACGTGTGGGTGCTGCCGGGGCTGCCGGCCGAGATGGAGGCGATGTTCGACGCCTACGCCGGCGAGCTCGAGGGCGACCGGCCGATCGCGTCGTGGCGCCGGGTGGTCCAGACGCGTGAGAGCGACATCGTCCACCTGCTCGCAAGCGCGACGACGCGCTGGCCGACGGTGTCGATCGGGTCGTATCCGCGCTTCGAGCCGACCGGGCCCGAGGTGGAGGTCGTGCTCAAGTCGGCCGACGCGAAGGCGCTGGCCGAGGCCGTCGCCTGGCTCGAGCCCGCGCTCGAGACGTCCGTCGCGGGCTAGACCCGCTTCGTGTCGCGCCGGTAGGCCCAGCGGGCGACGGCCGCCGCGGCGACCGTCCAGACGACCATCACGAACCAGCCGGTCCGCGTCCATCCGCTCCCACCGAGCCCGACGTGGCCTGCCTGGACGAGCCAGTACGACGGGAGCGCCTCGCCTACGTGCGTCATCACCGCCCCGGAGAGCGGGAACCACGTGCCGCCGAGGATGGCGAGCAAGGCCGTCGTGCCCCCCATGACGGGCCCGATCGAGTCCGGCGTGAGCAGGTGCCCGAACACGATCCCGAGCGCCGCAAAGGGCAGGAGGCCAAGGAGGATCAGCACGGTCATCCGCATCCACTCGTTCCCGCTCATGCTGACGCCGAGGGAGACCCCGGCGAGGTAGAGCGCGGCAAGCGTGATCCCGGCCATCAGGTACCCCGTCATGACCTTCGCGCGAAAGTACGTCCTGGTCGTGAGAGGGGTGATCCGGAGCTGGCGATTCCAGCCGACGGCGCGCTCGCCCGAGATGCGCGCGCCCGCCGAGAGCATCGCGTTCATCGTCCCGAAGGCGGCGAGCCCGACCATGAAGTACAGGGGCGCCGACAGCCCGCTGTGACCGAGATTCGTCTCGTTGCGGTTCGGCCCGGCGATCAGGAAGTAGAGGACGAGCGGGAAGCCGAGCGAGAACAAGAAGAACCGCCGGTTCCGGAGGGTCCGCCGGAGCTCGAATCGAAGGTAGTCCCAAGTCAGGGCCCATCACCTCCGGTCAGCTCGAGAAACGCCTGCTCGAGCCCGGCACCCGCGATCTCGATGTCCTTCGCGTGCGGCTGCGTGCTGACGAATGCCCGGATCGCCGCGTCGGAGTCCGTGCAGACGAGGACGACCGCCTCGCCGCGACGCTCTGCGCGCGTCACGCCCGGCAACCGCTCGAGCTCCTCGAGCGGGGCCTCGGGCAGGGTGGCGCGGATGGTGCGGGTACCGACCATCGCCTTGATCTCGTTCGGCGGCCCGTCGGCGACGACGACCCCGTTCGCCATCAGCACGACCCGGTCGGCATACAGGTCGGCTTCCTCGAGGTAGTGCGTTGCGAAGAGCACGGTCTTCCCGCCCTCGGCGAACGCACGCATCGCGGTCCAGAAGCCGTGACGGCCCTCGACGTCCATGGCGACCGTCGGCTCGTCGAGGACGAGCAGGTCGGGGTTCGAGACGAGCGCGACGGCGAAGCGGACGCGCTGGGTCTGCCCGCCGGAGAGCTTCTGCGTCCGCCGCCCGGCGATGTCCGCGATCCCGACGAGCTCGAGGACCTCGTCCACCCCGAGTGGAGACGGGTAGAGGGATCCCATCATCGAGACCAGCTCACGGACGGTGACGTCCCGGATGAGCGCACCTGTCTGGAGCATCGCGCCGACCGTGCCGGCGTCGATTGCCGCCCTCGGCGGGGCTCCGAACACCGAGACCGTGCCCCCGTCGGGCTCGAGGAGGCCGAGCAGCATGTCGATCGTGGTCGACTTCCCGGCGCCGTTCGGGCCGAGCAGCGCGACGGTCTCGCCGGGAGCGACGTCGACGTCGATCCCGCGCACGGCGCGGACCTCGCCGAACGACTTGGCGAGACCGGTCAGCTGGATGCCGGCTGCTGCGCCCACTGTTCCCACTTTGCCATTGTCGGCTTGGCCGCCGTCCGGGAAGCTCACTACGGTCCGGGCATGCCGTTGATGGGGCCGATCGAGCGGCGCATCTCGCGTTATCAGCAGGCGCCGCTGTCGGTTCGCAACGCAGTCCGCGTCATCGTCGTCGCCACCGGGGTGGTCGTCCTCGCAAGCGCGCTCCTGATGTGGCTCGTCGACCACGGGGAGTACCCGAACTACGGGCGGGCGCTGTGGTGGGCGATGCAGACGATCCCGACCGTCGGCTACGGGGACGTCACGCCGGCTCACCGGTCCGGGCGGATCATCGCGACGGTCGTGATGCTCTGGGGGATCGCGTTCCTCTCGATCCTGACGGCGCTGATCACCTCGACCTTCGTCGCGCGAGCAGCGCGCGAGCGCGAGAAGGAGCTCGCTGAGACCCACGGCGACCCGGATGACCCGTATACGAAGCTCGACCAGATCAACGCCCGGCTCGACCGGATCGAGGCTCTGCTCTCGAAACCGGAGTGACGGGTGGGACGTGGCGCCCCACCCGTCCCTATCTCCGAGGTCAGTCCTCTTCGAGCTCTGCGTCGTCGGCCTCGTCGGCGATCGCAATCGCGAGGCCGAGCGCCCGGACCATCTTCCCGGCCGCCGACACGACACGCGCGGTGCCGACGATCGGCGCGACCGCGGCGAGCACGTCTTGAGCGGCATCCTCGTCGATGCCCATCTCGGTCGCGATGCCGAGGTTCATCAGGTAGGACGCGGGCGCCGCGTCGACCGCGATCAATGCGGCGAGCCGGACGAGCATCAGCGTCTCCGCATCCAGGCTCGTCGCCTCGATCGAGTCCGCCGTCATCTTCGCGAGCAGGTCGAGAACCGGCGTCTCCGTCGTCTCGTCAGCCATTCTGGCCTCCCTTTCATTGAGCCTCGAACCGCCGGCAAGCCGACGGCCCCCTTGACCGCCCTTCTATCAGAGGTCCGGTCGTCCCGGCAGGGCAATTCTCCACATCGTTCCTCGTCGCTAGGGTGGGAAGATGCCGTCGCCAACCGCATCCGAGAGCTACCTCGCCGAGCTGAACGACGCCCAGCGCGAGGCCGTGACGACCACCGAAGGGCCTCTCCTGGTCGTCGCCGGCGCGGGCTCCGGGAAGACGCGCGTCCTCACCTACCGGGTGGCCTACCTGCTCGAGCAGGGCGTGAAGCCGAACGAGATCCTCGCGATCACCTTCACGAACAAGGCGGCGGCGGAGATGCGCTCCAGGATCGAGGCTGCGGTCGGTGCGCGCGCCCGCGCCATCTGGATCCTCACGTTCCACGCCGCATGCGGGCGGATCCTGCGGCGCGAGGCGGAGCGGCTCGGGTACCGGTCGAACTTCACGATCTATGACCAGGCCGACCAGATCCGGCTCGTGCGGAGCTGCCTCGAGGAGCTCGAGCGTGACCCGAAGCGCTTCACGCCGCGCGGCATCCACACCCAGATCTCGAACGCGAAGAACCAGCTGATCGGCCCGGAGGAGTACGCGAAGCGCGTCGAGAGCTTCTACGACCAGACGGTCGCCGACGTGTACGCGATGTACCAACGGCGCCTGTTCGGGCTGAACGCCGTCGACTTCGACGACCTGCTGATGCTCACGGTCGAGGTGCTCCAGCGGTTCCCGGAGGCTCGCGAGAGGTGGGCCAAGGCGTTCCGGTACGTGATGGTCGACGAGTACCAGGACACGAACCACGCGCAGTACGTGCTGCTGCAGCTGGTAAGCTCACATAGTCAAAACCTTATGGTTGTCGGCGACCCAGATCAGTCGATCTATCGGTTCAGAGGCGCCGACATCGGCAACATCCTCTCCTTCGAGCGCGACTTCCCCGGCACCCAGGTGATCCCGCTCGAGCAGAACTACCGCTCGACGAACGCGATCCTGAACGCCGCGAACGCGGTGATCGAGAACAACCGCGAGCGCAAGCCGAAGCACCTCTGGTCCGACCTCGGCGAGGGCGACCCGGTGCGGGTGGTGGAGACCGAGGACGAGCACGCCGAGGCCCGGTTCGTCGCGGCCGAGGTGGCCGCGCTCCTCGAGTACGGCTTCTCGCTCGGCGAGATCGCCGTCGTCTACCGGACGAACGCGCAGAGCCGCGTGCTCGAGGACGTGTTCGTCCGGCAGGGCGTCGCCTACCAGGTGATCGGCGGCCCGCGGTTCTACGAGCGCGCCGAGATCAAGGACGCGATCGCCTACCTGCAGGCGATCGACAACCCCTACGACGGCGTGTCGCTCTCGCGGATCGCGAACAAGCCGCGGCGCGGGGTGGGGGACACCTCGGTCTCGAAGCTCCAGGCGCTCGCCGACGGCGAGGGGATCTCGCTGTGGGAAGCCGTCGGCCGCGCCGAGGACGCGGGCCTTGCGACGGCGTCGCTCAAGGCCGTGCAGGGCTGGCGGACGCTGCTGCAGTCCCTGATGGCGCAGGCCCAGGAGCTGTCGATCGCAGAGCTTCTCGAAGGCGTGGTCGCGCGGACGGAGTACGAGCAGTTCCTGCTCTCCACCCTGCCGAAGTGGGAGGCGGAGGGAAAGATCGAGAACCTCGAGGAGCTCGTGGGGGTCGCGCGGGAGTACGAGGCCTCGGCCGACGAGCCGTCGCTCTCGTCGTTCCTCCAGGAGATCTCCCTCTACTCGGACCAGGACGCGCTCCGCGACGGCGACGGTGCCGGCCAGGTCACGCTGATGACCCTCCACAACGCGAAGGGGCTCGAGTTCCGCGCCGTCTTCATGCTCGGGATGGAGGAGGGGATCTTCCCGCACTCGCGCTCGATCGAGGAGGCCGAGGTCGAGGAGGAGCGCCGCCTCTGCTACGTGGGGATGACTCGCGCGAAGGAGCGGCTGACGATGCTGCATGCCGCCCGCCGCTCGCTCTACGGGCGAAGCGACGCGAACCTGCCGTCCCGGTTCCTCGACGAGCTCCCGGAGGACGGCGTCGAGCGCGAGCGGCTGCGGCCGACGTCGTGGTCGAACTACGGCGCGCGCATTCCCGAGCGGGCTCGCACCCCTGTCGATGTGCCCGTGCTCTCGACCGGCGACTCGGTCAGGAGCGCCACGCTCGGCGCCGGCATCGTCACCCGGATCGAGCCTGACGGCGTGGTGACGGTGCGGTTCGAGGACGGCTCGGAAAAGCGGCTCATGCTCGAGTACGCCGGGCTCGAGAAGGTCTAGTACCTCGGGGGAAGCCGTCCGGCGGGCCCGGCGGACGGCCGGGGATTCGGTCCTATACGGGCCGCGCCAGTTCGCCGTAGGTGTCAGGCCGCCTCTTGCGCAGCGCGAACATCGGGTTCGCGCGGACGCGGCGGAGGAGCTCCGGGTCGAGGTCGGCCGAGATCCAGGACGTCTCGCGACCGGGGCTCGACCGCGCGACCATCGTGCCGTCGGGGCCGAGAACGTACGCGCCGCCGACGTGAGTGCTGTGCCCGTCGAATCCGACCTGGTCGGAGAAGATCGCGTAGACGCCGTTGTCGCGCGCGAGCGCGTCGTGGAGCCGCGGCGGCTCCGGGTGACTTTCGAGCAGCTCGTGCTGGGCCTGCAGGAGCTCGGCCTCGGGTGCCTCGCGCCCCGACCCGTCGAAGCTGAGCGTTCCGTCGGGGGCGGGCATCGTCCGGTTGGCGTGCGGCAGGAGGATGACCTCGGCTCCCTTCAGAGCGAGTATCCGCCAGCTCTCGAAGAAGTCGCTGTCGTGGCAGATCGCGGTTCCGACCACGGCGAACCCGAGGTCGTAGACCGACCATTCGGAGGCCTGGCGGAAGAGGTAGAACTCGTCGAAGGAGGCGTGGACCTTGCGCTGGAGCCCGATCAGGCCGTCCGGCCCGACCAGCGCACAGGTGTTGTAGTGCGTGCCGCGGAACTCCTCGCAGAAACCGTAGGAGACGACGATCTCGCATTCCTTCGCGCGCTCGTGGATGGCGTCGAAGATCGGGCCGTCATGGCGCTCGGCGAGCTGGGTGATCTCGGGGCTGCCGTTGTGCCCGGTGACGGAGAGCTCCGGGAACAGCACGAGGTCGCAACCCGCCTCCGCCGTCTCGCCGATCAGCCGGAGGTGCGCATCGAGGTTGTGGTCGAGGTCGAGGTGGCGGACGTCGAGCTGCGTGGCCGCGATCCGGCAGGCCTTCATCAGCCGAATGCGTGGAGGAGCAGGTCGAGGAACCGGCCACGGTCGGCGCCGTATGCCCACCGGGCGTTCGGCGGCTTCACGGGAATCGGGCGGAGGTCGACCACGGTGCGCCCGCGGGTGAGCTCGCCGCGGAGCTCGACGTCGACGTGCGCCTCGCGGGTCGCGATCACGTCCGGATCGATGAGGTGCGCGACGCAGACCGCGTCGTGGACGGGTGCCGAGTCGGGGATCGCCGGCGGCTGGATCGCGCCGTACCCTGCGATGCGTTGCCGGATGATCGCGGCGGCGGCGGTTCCGGCCGGCGTGCCGAGCGCGGCGAGCCGGTCGCAGTCGGCGCCGGTGACGAGCGCCTCATGGGTCGCGTCGAGCGGGACGAGGACCAGCTCGCGGATCCCGCTTTGGAGGACGATCCGCGCCGCCTCGGGGTCGGCCCAGATGTTGTACTCGGCTGCGGCCGTCGCGTTGGCCCGGACGTGGCCGCCGCCCATCAGCACGAGCCGCGGGATCCGCTGTGCGAGCCCGGGATCGAGCCGCAGCGCGGTCGCAACGTTCGTGAGCGGCCCGGTCGGGACCAGCGTGACGTCTGAGTCGTCGGCGAACGCGTCGACGAGGAACTGCGCCGCCGGGGTTTGTTGTGCGCTCGAGCGCGCCGGTTCGAGATCGAGGTAGTCGCCGTGAATCCTGGGCCCGGCGTCGGCGTGGTCGCGCACCGCCGTCGAGGGAAGCAACGGCCCCGGAGCGCCGCGGTGGACGGGAACATCGGCGCCGATGTGCTGCAACACGCGCAGGGTGTTCTCGGTGGTGTGGTCGATCGAGGCGTTCCCGGCGACGGTCGTGACGGCGAGCAGCTCGAGCCGCGGGTCGAGCGCCGCGAGCATGATCGCGATCGCGTCGTCCGTGCCCGTGTCGACGTCGAGGATGAGCTTCGTCAAGCGGAGTACTCGCCCTCGAGCACCTCGAAGCGCCAGACCTCGCTCTCGGCGTTCATGGGCGGACGGTCCGCGTGGCGGGCGTGTGCGTCCGAGAACTGGCCCGACTGCATCCAGGCGCGGAAGTCCTCTTCCGAGGCCCAGCGCGTATAGACGAGATACCGACCGTCGTCAAGCGGCTTCAGGAGCTCGAATGCCTCGAACCCGGGCGCGCCGGACACGGTGCCGGCGCGCTTGGCGAACCGCTCCTCGAACTCGGCGCGGCTGTCCTCCGCGACGGTGACGGCGTTGATCACGACGATCGACATCGCCGTGGAGCCTAGACGTCAGCGCCGGGCGGTGGCCGGCTCGGGCCGCGGCAGCGCGGCGCGAAGCGCGGCAAGCGCGCCGAGGCTCGCGCTGAGCCAGAGCGGCGCCCCGATCGCCACGAGCGCCGCCGTCAGCCCGACCGCGGCCGAGACCGGCACGACGATGCGATGGAATGACGACTGCATGCCCTCAGTTCACCGGCAGGTCGTGAAGAACGTCTGAACACGAACTCAGGATTCTCTAAGAGCGACCCTCCGCTAAACTCGCCCGAGACCCGGGGCGGTTAGCTCAGTTGGGAGAGCACCAGCTCGACAAGCTGGGGGTCACTGGTTCGAGCCCAGTACCGCCCACTCGAAGAAAGCCCTGCAAACGCAGGGCTTTCGTCGTCTCAGAGGAGAACGCTCGGACGAGCTCGTGGTGCACGAAATGTGCACGTTCGTCTCGGAATCGTCGTCAGCGTTGACTACGTCGTCCAGGCGCGAAAGGCCGTAGCCGCCGAAGTAGCTGATCACGGCGCGGCGTGGTCCTCGGGCTGCGCTGCTCCGAGCCGCTCCAGCTGGACTGTCAGTTGCCGACACGCCGGTTGTCGGCGCGGCGACCGATCGGTCGTGCGCGACGGGGTAGGGTCCGTCGTCGTGCAGGCCTGCGCCGCGTGCGGGGGCGAGAACCCGGACGGTCACCGCTTCTGCGGTCTGTGCGGCGCGCGCTCGCTCGCGCCGGCGGTCGAGCGGCGCAAGCTGGTGACCGTCGGTGTTCTGCGACCTGTCCGGGTCGACGGCGATGGGCGAGCGGGTCGACGCGGAGATCGTGTTCGAGCTGATGCGCTCGTACTTCGACGCGGCGCGGGCGGCGCTCGAGCGGCACGGCGGCACGGTGGAGAAGTTCATCGGCGACGCGGTGGTCGGGATGTTCGGGGTGCCGGAGGCGCACGAGGACGACGCGCTGCGCGCCTGCCGGGCGGCGCTGGAGATCCAGGAGCGCGATGCGATGCAGCTCGGACGCTCGGACGGATCGCGGTGCGGATCGGCGTGAACACGCGGCGAGGTCGTCGCCGGCGAGCCGCGCGGCGGGAGATGTTCGCGTCGGGCGACGCGGTCGTGCTCGGCGACTCGGTCAACGTCGCGGCGCGGCTCGAGCAGGCGGCCGCGCCGGGCGAGGTGCTGCTCGGCGAGGCGACCTACCGGCTCGTCGCGCGACGCGGTCGCGGTCGAGCCGGTCGAGCCGATCGCGGCGAAGGGCAAGTCGGAGCCGCTGACGCGCCTACCGGCTGCTCGAGGTCGAGCGCGCACGGCGCGCTGCCGCGGCGCGCGGCGAGCGCCGCTCGTCGGGCGCGAGGAGGAGCTCGCGCTGCTCGAGGCGCGAGTTCGACGCAGTCGGTCGGAGCGTCGCTGCCGGCTCGTCACCGTCGTCGGCGAGGCCGGGGTCGGCAAGTCGCGGCTCGTCGCCGAGCTGGTCGACCGGATCGGGGCGCGCGCGCGGATCGTCGCGCGGCGCCTGCCTCTCCTACGGCGAGGGGATCACCTTCTGGGCGGTCGCGCAGATCGTGCGCGAGCTGGCCGGGATCCGCGACGAGGACTCCGCCGAGGAGGCCGCGCGAGCGCGTCGCCGCCGCGGATCGCGCAGCTGCTCGGGCTCGCCGAGGGCACCGTCGACCGCCGACCAGACCGCGCGAGGCGATCGCGGCGCTCCTCGCCGACGGCCGCCGCGCGACGCGGCCGCTGCGTCGTGCTCGTCGACGACATCCACTGGGCCGAGCCGGCGCTGCTCGACCTGCTCGAGCGGCTCCCGAGCGCTGATCGACGACGCGCCGCTGCTCGTGCTCTGCCTCGCCCGGCCCGAGCTGCTCGAGCGCCGGCCCGACTGGCCGGTGACCGTTCGGCTCGAGCCGCTCGGCGCCGCCGAGATCGACGCGCTGCTCGAGAGCCTCGAGGCCCCGCCGGCGGCCCGCGTCCGGCTCGCGCACGCGGCGGCCGGCAACCCGCTCTTCGCCGAGGAGCTCGTCGCCTGGGTGCGCGAGGGCGGCGACGTCGACGACCTCCCGACGAGCCTGAACGCGCTGCTCGGCGCCCGGCTCGACCGGCTCGAGGCCAGGCGAGCGGGACGCGCTCGAGCGCGGCGCGGTCGAGGGCGAGCTCTTCCACCAGGCGCGGTCGTCGAGCTGTCCGAGCGAGCCGCGCGACCCGTCGGTGCCCGGCGAGCTCGACGAGCTCACCCGCAAGGATCTGATCCGGCTCGCCGCCGCCAGCCTCGCCGGGCGAGGTCGCCTACCGCTTCAAGCACATCCTCGTCCGCGACGCCGCCTACCGCGCGACCGACGAAGAAGCTCCGCGCCGACGCTGCACGAGCGCTTCGCCGACTGGCTCGAGCAGCGTCGCCGGCGAACGCGTCGGCGAGTACCACGAGATCCTCGGCTACCACCTCGAGCAGGCCTACCGCTACCGCACCGAGCTCGGCGATCGACGACGACGCCGGCGCTCGCCGACCCGCGCCGCCCGCCACCTCGGCGCCGCCGGCCGCGCGCGCCAACGACCGCGGTGACGTCCACGCCGCCGCGAACCTGCTCGGCCGCGCCACCGCGCTCCTGCCGCGCCGACAGCGTCGAGCGGCTCGAGCTGCTGCTGCCCTACGGCTACGCGCTCGACGAGTCCGGGCGAGTCCGCGAGGCCCGGGCGATCAACGAGGAGCTCGTACGAGCGGGCGACCGCGCTCGGAGAGCGAGGCCTCGCGGCGCACGCGCGCGTCCTGCGCGCCGGCGGCGAGCTCTGGCCGATCCGGACGTCGACCTCGAGCGAGGCGCGGCGATCGCCGAGGAGGCGATCGAGACGTTCACGGAGCTCGGCGACGAGGCCGGCCTCGCCGAGGCACGCGCGACGACTCGGCATCGATCTGCCGACACCAGGGCCGGCTGGCCGAGGCGGCGCGCGTGGCTCGAGCGCGCACTCGTGCACGCGAACGCGTGCGGCGACCTGGTCACGCGCCGGATCGTCACGCAGATCGCTCGCGATGATCCTCGCCGACGGCCCGATGCCGGTCGGACGAAGCGATCGCCCGCTGCGAGGAGCTGCGCGAGGCGAACCGCGACGACCGCGTGCTCGAGGCGGTGATCACGCGCTGCCTCTCCGCGCTCTACGCGATGGCCGGCCGCTTCGACGAGGCGCGCGAGTACGGGCGCGAGCAGCAGCCGGGTGCTCGACGAGGCGAACATGCTGGTCCCGCTCGTGGGTGCCCAGGGCATCGCCGCCGACGGCGAAGGAGCTCGCCGGCGACCGCGCGGGCGCCGAGCAGCGAGCTGAAGGCGATGTGGCTGCTACTTCCGCGACGACCTCGACGGCGCGCCCGACGCGCGCGCGATGCAGGCCGCCTACCGGCTCGCCCACCTCTACTGCGACGACGGCCGCTGGGACGAGGCCGAGGAGTGCCTCGCCTTCCACGCGCGACGTCCCGATGCCGAGCCACGTCGAGGCCGCGTCGACCGCCTCGCCGTCGAGGCGCGGCTCGCGGCACACCGCGGCGAGCTCGCCGAAGCGGTCGACGCTCGCCGCAGCGCGCCGTCGAGATCGCCGAGGGCAGCGGACATGCTGAACATGCGGGCCAGGCATCTGGCTCGCGCTCGCCGAGGTGCAGCGGGCGGCCGGCGACGACGCCGAGGCCGACGCGGCCGTCGCGAGCGCGCTCGCGCTCTACGAGCAGAAGGGCAACGTCACCGCCGCCGGCGCGCCTCCGCGCAGGCGTCGAGCGCGTGACGCTAGCCCTACTTGTACTGCGCGTTCGCGACGATCGAGGCCGCCGTCGCGGTCAGCTGCACTCCGGTGACGCTCGTGCTGAAGGCGGCGAACGTGATCGGGTCGTAGAGGACGATGATCGGCCGGTCGTCGTGGATGATCTGCTGCGCGACGCGGTAGTAGACGTCGCCCGTGCCTTCGTGCTCGTCGCCTTCAGCCCGTTCGCGAGGACGAAGTCGAGCCGCGGGTTCGAGTAGCCGCTGTAGTTGCTCGCCGCCCGACGTCGCGAACGAACTGGTCGATGATGGCGGTCGGGTCGTCGGGACCGCCCGCGAGGCTGCCGACGATCCGCGTCGAAGTTGCCCGCTCGCCCGCCGCGCCAGCTCCGTCGCGCTGTCGGTCGACGTCGATCACGACGTTGATCCCGACCGCCGCCTCCTGCGCCTGGATGAACTGCGCCAGCCGGAGCCTGTCGGTCGCGTTCGACGCCAGCAGGTGCACGGTCGGGTTCGGGAAGCCCGACGCGGCGACGAGCTTCTTCGCGTCCGTCCGGGTCGTACGGCGTGCACGGAACCTTCGTCACGTCGTACCAGGCGGTGTTCGCCGGCGGGATCAGGGTGCAGCTCGGCTGCGTCGAGGCCGCCGAAGACGACCTTGTTCAGCGTGTTGCGGTCGATCGCCTCCTCGAACGCCTGCCGCAGCTTCGGGCTCGACGCGAGCGGCGTGCCGACGTTCGTGTACGGCAGGTTGCCGACGCCGTTCTTGTTGCCGATGTTGATGACGATGCCCGTGCCAGCCGAGCTGGGGCGCCTGGATCACCCGCAGGCTCGAGTTCTGCTGGATCGCCGGCAGCTCGGTCGGCGAGACGCTGGTCGAGCACCTGGATGTCGCCCGCCTCGAGCGCCGCCGCCGCGGCGGCCGCGTCGGGCATCGGCTTGAAGACGATCTTGTCGAGGTAGACGTCGCTTCTGGTCGTAGTAGTAGGGCGACTTGATCAGCGTGACGTTGTCGCCGACGACGCGGTGGTCGAACATGAACGGGCCGACGCAGACCGGGTCGGCGCGCGAAGTTGCGCCCTCGCTTCGCGAGCGCCGTCGGCGAGAGCACGTACTGGTTGCCGCCGATGAACGCCGAGTCCCGCTGCTTCAGGTGGAAGACGACGGTGTACGGCCCGGACGCGGTGACGCTGTCGACGCCGGCGAAGTCGCTCGCGCGCGGCGAGCGCCGGGGTAGGTCATGAAGCGCTGGACCGTGGTGACGACCGCCTGCGCGTTGAACGGTGTGCCGTCGTTGAACACGATCCCCTGCCGCAGCTGGATCGTGTAGGTGAGCTTGTCCTTCGAGAGCACCGGCAGCGCGGCGGCGAGCACCGGGACGAGCTCGCTGCCTGGCGTCGCGACTCGTAGAGCCGCTGGCACATGGCGTGTAGATCTGGATGCGCCGAGCGCGTTCGGCCCACCGTCGGATCGAGGGAGTCGGGGTCGCCCTGCTCAGGCCGACGACGAGCATGCCGCCGTACTTCGACGGCGCGGGCGCGAGCGGACGCCGGGCCGATCACGCCGAGCGCCAGCGAACAGACGCCCACGAGCGTCAAGGCGAGACGCAGACGGCTCATCGGGGGGACGACTTGCAGGTCGCAAGCTTCGCACAAAGGCGCGGGTGGGTGACGGCCTCAGAAGTGGGTCCCGACGGCGATGGCGTGAACGTCTGCGAGAACCTGCCTACTGAGCGCAACCCGCGTGACAGGCCGTATCCCCGGCTGTTCGCCATTTGTTGCCCATGATCGATTCAAGACTGGACGCTCGTCAGGATCGGCTTCCCTGCTCCTCGGGGTACGGAAGCGAACGAACTCAACCGACTGCTCAGCCGGCGGACGGAACTCGTCGCGAAGGTCGACGAGCTCGAGCGTCGGCAGCGCTCGTCCCACCAGGACGCCGCCGAGGCGAGCAGCGCGCTCGAACAGCTCGAGCGTCGCGCTTTCGCCGGCGAGAAGGTGACAGACGCGCAACGCAAGCGGGCCGAAGACGCTCTTGCCAAGGCACAGGGAGCGGAGCGGGAACCGTGGGGCGAACGTGCCCGGGCGGCCCAGCAGGCCGTGCGAGACATCGATCAGGTTGTCCGAGCGTACGTCGCAGAGCACATCGACGCGCTCCTCGTAGAGCTCACCGAGGACGCAGAGCGTGCGGCCGAGAAGGTGAACGAGACCGCCACCGACTTCCTGGCCGCGGTCGAGCAGCGCCGAGCGACGGAGCAGCGCACGGCGGGGCTCTGGTCGATCGTCCGGCGGATGGAGCCGAACAGCTTTCCGGCAAGTCGCAGCGACGAGGCTGCCGTGCAGGTCCGCCGGTTCCTCGACACGGGTGGCGAAACCGCCCCCGTCCTACGGGTCGCCCATCCAGTATCGGCGTGAACGAGCCCGACGAAGCGCTCCGCCGACTCGTCGCGACCGACCATGGGCTCGACCCGGAAGCCGCGAAACTCCTATCTGGGTCGACGCTCGCGGAGCTTGAGTGCTCCGCTGACGCGCTCGCCGGGATGCTTGAAGCGCACGGCGCGATCGAGAGCCGGCAGAAGCCGACCGCGGACCTCTTCGCCGACCTCCGCGCCGCGAAGGAGCAACGGCAGCGCGCGCTCGTCGATGCGCTCGTCGGTCGTCAGTCGGTGCAGCAGCCGCGAGGCGACGACGGACGCTACGCGTCGTCCTTCGACGGTGGCGTAAGGGAGAACCCGCCGCCACCGCCTCAGAGCCACGAGTCGTGGCTGATCGACGTTCTGCGCAGTCGCAAGGGCGACGTCGGCGGCGCGGGGTTCTGAGCCTCGATCTACCCGGCGCGCCGCTGCGAGCGCCGCCGCAAGCCGACAACGACGAGCACGATCCCAAGCACGATCAGGACGACGCGCGCGACCACGAGCGGCCAGGTGCTCGGAGTGGTGAGCGCGAGCACGCCCGCCGCGACGAACGCGACGACGGCCGACGCGAAGAGCGGCACGAGACGAAGCGTGACAGAGTTGGCGGCGCGGGCTTCTGACGCTCGGGCGACGATCGCCTCCCGGCGTATCCTCTAAGGGATGAGAACGGTTGCCGTCCTCGCCTTAGCGCTGGCTTTCGTGCCAACCTCGTCGGCCACTTCGGTTCGCCCCGCCTGCGGGCTACTGACGAACGCCGACGTCGGGAAGGTCATGGGAGTCGGAGTCGCATATCGCTCGTCGCGGGCCGATACGTGTACGTGGACGAGTTTGCCGCGCGGCGCTTATGACCAGCGCGTAACACTCACGCTCGGGTTACAGCGTATGTCAGCGAGGAACTTCCAGATCATCGAGACGCAGTCAAAAAACGTGACGCGTGTGCGCAACCTGGGGGCTCCCGCTTTCGTTGAGGCTGTCTCGAAAGACCCGGCCCCTCAACTTTGGGTCTTGAGACGAGGGCTTCTCATGCAGGTTTCGGAGTCCACAGGGGAAGCGACGATCAACACCGAAACCGCAGCGGCCCGACTCGCCCTGACGCGTCTCTAGCTGCCAGACTCGCCAGTCGCTGAGCGCGACCTATGGGCGGTCCCCTCATCCCCCTCACGACGTCGCTCTCGACGCCCGACGCAGCAGAGCCCGAGACGCACGATCACCGGCTCGGTCGCGTGCTCGCCTCTCGCCCAGCAGACGTCGGGGCGCACTTCTAGCCGACGCGCGACGCGACAGCAGCGAGGGCGCTACACCGGCTGGATCGCGGGGAAGACCCACGAGCCGTCGAGTATTTCCTTGCGGGGCCGGTAGAGCCGGATGATGTAGTTCCAGCCGTCCATGATCGAGAGCGCGTTCGGCTTGTCGTGGTTACCGAAGTTCACAGTGATCGAGCCGTCGTCGTTTGGGGTTGCAGTCAGGTTGTTGACGCTGACGGCCACGCTGCCATCCTCGTCGGGCTGCATGTACCCAGCCTGGTTGTAGACCGTGATCGACCAGAACGCGTCGACCGGGACGTCCCGGACGGTCAGTGCGTACTCGCCCACGGGCAAGCCGGGATCGACGTTGAGGTAGGTCGCCTGGTCTTCGGGAAGGCCGCCCCATCCAGCGGCAGTGGCGATCAGATGCCGGACCGGGTCGACGTCCTCTTTCTTCCCCGAAGGCGTGTTCGAAGCCGCTCAGCCCTCGTGCAAGTTCGAGCAGCGCCTGCCGCGTCGAGTCGAGCGACGCGGTGTCGTAGTCGGGCGCTGCGAACGGCCGCGCCGACCGTGCTTCCAGCCGAAACTGATCCTGCAGCGCGTTGACTTCGGCCACATCGCCCGGATCGTTCGGGTCGATCAGCGTCCGGACGGCGAGCACGACGTACGGCGTCAGAACTTGTCGGTCGTCAACTCGTGCTCTCCCGGCTCGTAGAACACGTCGTTCAGGTAGTGATCCTGATTGACCGGCATCGCTGAGATGTAGCGCTCGCTGCGTCTGGGATCGTCAACGTCGCCCCTTGAGAAATGTCGACGACCGCCGCGCTATACGAGCGTGTCCCGGTTCTGCCGGATCACCGGCTGGTGATCGAGCGGAGTCGGTACCCGGTTGTGGTTCCAGCGGTTGACCCCGCCCGTATCACCGAGCACGGACACGATCAGTCGGTCGGTCTCGGCACGAGCGAAGTTGTCGACGTTCACGGGCGTAGACATGCAGCGACCTCCTGGGCGACGTTGGAGCCGAGGCTACCGTGCACGGCCAGGGGCCGGACCCCCGCCGCGATCTCGACCTCGACGCCCGCACTCCTACGCGAAAAGAAGTTCGGCAAACTCGTTTCGTGGCAACTGCGCAGAAACCCCGCCGACCGGGCCGTCCGTCGAAGTTCACGCCCGAGATCGCGAACGACCTGCTCGCGCTGATCGTCTCGGGCTCGTCGATCAGCGAAGCCGCCGCGAGGCTCGGTGTTGGTCGACGCACCGTGCAGATGTGGCGACGTCGCGCGTGGTCGACGAGGGTCGAGGATCAGCCGTTCGTCGAACTTGAGCGGGCACTCTGGCGAGCCCGTGTCGCCGCTGCCGAGATTGGGCAGCGTCGCGTCGACGAGCCCGTCGCGCTCGTGCCGCTCGACGAACTGCTCGACGCGTTTCGGCGTGACGGACGCTCGCCCACGCGACTTCTCAGCTCGGAACTGGGATTAGTACCTCGGCCGCGAGCGGCGCGCACGGCTTGTGTGCGCGCCGCTCGCAGACGCACGGATCAGCGCAGTGACTTGAATGCCGCTCGCATCTCTTTGGCGAACAGCTCAGGCTCCTCCCACGCCGCGAAGTGCCCGCCCTTCTCAGCCTCGTTGAAATAGACGAGGTTGTGGTAGGCGTGCTTCACCCAGTGCCGCGGCGGCTGGAAGAGCTCGTCCGGGAACACGGTGTAGCCGACTGGGAGCTTGACGTGAGGCGGCGGGTGCTCGAACGCGACCATTCCGCTCCGTCCGCCCTCCCAGTACAGCCGCGCGGCAGAGGCCGACGTGTTCGTCACCCAGTAGAGCGTGATGTTGTCGAGGACGTTGTCCCGCGTGAGGCCGCCCGTAGGCTCTCCCTCGAGGAAGGCCCGCGAGATCTTCGCGTAGCTGTCGGCGTCGTGGTCGAGCATCCATGCGGCCATGCCGATCGGTGAGTCCAGCAACGGGTAGCCGATCGTCTGCGGGTGCTCGCCCATCTCGGCGATGTAGCCGCGCATGAACACGGCGACGACCTTGCCGAGCTGCTCCCGATCCTCGCCCGAAAACACGAGCCTCGCATTGATGGCAGCCATCAGGAGCTCTCGCGGGGCCGCCGACAGGAGGTTGAAGTGCACCCCGAGTAGCCCGTCGGGTGCCTGGCGGGCCATCGCGTCTGTCACGCCGGCGCCCTGGTCGCCGCCCTGGGCCACATACCGCGTGTAGCCGAGGCGGTCCATAAGCTCCGCCCACGCCTCGCCGACACGGGCGGAGTCCCAACCGGCCTCGGCGGGCTCCTCGGAGAATCCGTACCCCGGGATCGACGGGATCACGACGTCAAACGCGTCCTCTGCATTCCCTCCATGGGCAGTCGGGTCAGTTAGCGGCCCGATCACCTCGAGCATCTCGATCACCGAGCCCGGCCAGCCATGCGTGATGATCAGCGGCAGCGCGTCCTCGTGCCGCGACTTCACGTGGATGAAGTGGATCACGAGCCCATCTATGTCGGTCGTGAACTGCGGCAGCGCGTTCAGCTTCGCCTCGCACCTGCGCCAGTCGTACTCAGTCGTCCAGTAGTCGGCGAGTGCCTGCAGCGTGGCCAGCTGTACGCCCTGCGAAGTGTCGCCGACCAGTTCCTTACTGGGCCAGCGAGTCTCCGCGATGCGCCGGCGCAGATCAGCCAACTGCCCGTCCGAGATCTCGACCTGGAAGGGACGAATGGCGATCGCGCTCTCGACAGTCGTACTCATAAGGACCTCCGGTGGTTGGTGTGGACGGGGTGCGATGACCTCCTCTCGGATTGGGACTTGCGCAATCCTACGTCCACCTGACGGAGCCAAGCAACAAGTGTCACCAGATCCACACACGCAAGCTGTCGAGTGACATTCCCGAACGCTGGCGCAGCCGAGCGCACCACGGTCTCGAATAGCATCAGAGAATGCTTCCCGAGGGCGTCTACCACTGGACGGCGACGCATCTTGAGTGGGAAGGGCCGGTCTCGGCGTACGCAATCGACGACGGGGAGCTGCTGATCCTCATCGACCCGATCGCCGTGCCGGAGAACGTTCGGGCGCTGTTCGGATCGCGCGAGGTAGTCACCGTACTCACCTCCGCGTGGCATGAGCGCGACGCCGCATTGCTTGGCTTTCCCGTGTGGGCCCCGGCGCCTGATCGCCCCGAGGACCAGCTCGTCCCGGCGACGCGCTACGCGATCGGCGATTCGCTGTTCGGGCTGGAGGCCTATCCCGGTCGTGAAGGCCAGCTCGACCTCGTGCTGTGGAGTGAGCGGATTCGTGCGGTGATCGCGGGCGATACGCTCATCGACCTGGGCAACGGGCTCGAGATCCCCGCGAGTTGGCTGCCAGAAGGAGTCACGGTCGAGGAGGTTGCGATCGGGCTGAGGCCGCTGCTCGACAAGCCCGTCGAGTTCGTGTTGCCGACGCACGGCGAGCCCGCCGACCGCGCGGCTCTCGAACGCGCCCTCGCCTGATCCGTACCCCGCGCGAGAGACTTAGGACCGCACGTCGGGGTCAGGGTGTATTTGCGAACTCTCGCGCATGCGAGTGCCCTGTCGTTCGACCTAGTTCGCAACTTCGCGATCGAGCCTCGCGACTTGCCGTTCGATCACGCGCATCGCTGAGACGACGCGCTGGTCGACTCGACACGACGCCTTGAACGTCGCGAGTGCACCCGTGATCGTCTCGTGCGCGTCGCGCCATGCCCTGATTCTTTGCTCGCGATCGCGACGACGGGCGGCGTCGGCAAGCCGTTGCTCGAAACCCACCGGGACCATCTCGGGCTCGCCGCGCACCGCCCGCCCTAGCTCCGAGGTGGGCGGGCGAGAGGCGTCGCGATCGAGGTAGCGGTGCACTTCGCCGTCAGCACTCACCACGTCAGTCTATGAAGGGCTGAGTAACCTGACCAGCGCGACGGCGGACTGCACATTCGCTTCGCCGGAGGCCAGGACCCGATCCTGGCCTTCGCTTTCCACAGGGCCGAGCGCTAGCGTTTCGTCGTGCAGTCCGTTACGTCGAGGTCCCTCTTTGTCGAAGCGCGGCGCGCCTGAGAGCGCTGGGCGGCCCTGGTCAGGGCTGTCAGGGGCGGAGGCGGAGTTCGAGCTGGCTAAGCGCGGGACAACGCCCGAGTACCTGATCAGAGACGCCGAGGACGTGCCGAAACTGCGGGAGAGGATGAGCCTGCTCTCGTCGCCAGAGGCGAAACTGCGACTGGCGCTTGAGTGGTTCGGCGACCAGGGGCACCCGCAGCCCGAGAAGCGAACACGCCCGATCACCGGTCAGATTGGCGATCTCATCCTCTACGACGACCTGACTCCCGTCTGGGGATGGCTTCCGTCGCTTGACCGCGACGACGACAAGGGCGACCACAGCGACCAGAGCAAGGGCGAGCAAGATGATGAGCACGACGAGAAGCTCCTCAAGATCCTCCTCGGTGGCCTTCCGTACCCGAAGGTCGAGTACGAAACGGCCGGGAAACTCTATAGGGCCGAGAAGCTCGGTAATTCCAGGATGACCGTCGCCGGGATCAAGAAGCGCTGCGGGTTGTCTACGTCGCGCGCCTTTCGCGTCTACCTCCAATATCGTGCCGGCGCGGTCGTCTACGACGACGCGGGCCTCCACACCGGGCCCGATTACCGCTGGGACCCGGCGCGGCTCGATCACGACCCCCAGCGCTTCAAGCTGATCCGCCGCTGATCCCGCGTTCGCGGGCGTTCCTGGTCGTTCTCGTTCTGGCCGAGAACGCAGGTAACTGCCGTGCGGGTCGCGACGAGAGTGCTCTCAGGAACGCGGCTCGGCGCGCGATCGCGCCTTAGGTTGCTGCCCATTCAACCCGGTCGAGCGCGCTTCTGGCGCGGAGCCGGAAGCACGCTCGACCAAGGAGGTTTCCGACGTGAAGAGTAACGCGATTGACGACGTGCAGAAGGACATCGGCGGCAGTGCGTTGCGTCGCGCCCGGCAGCACATCGGCCTCTCACAACGCGAACTCGCCCGTAGGGCGCATATCGCGCCGACGACGGTGCGAGAGCTTGAGCAGCGACCACGGTTCGGTCGTGCGCTCGAACGGCTCACACTAACGCTCACGGCGGCCGGCTACATGGACGGAGGCCCGCTTGAGCAGCAGCTGGAACGGCGGCTGCTCGAACTCGAAGAACGCGTCGACGCGATGGACATGCTGCTCTTCGGCTCGCTGTCGGACTGTTCGACTAGCGACGAGCAGCAGGAAACCGCATGACAAGGAGCCCTCTTGCTGAGGCGCTTGGTCATGTCGACCGAGACTGGGCCGTTCTGCCCGTGGGCGCCGACAAGGCGCCGGCGGGGAGCCTGATTCGGGCCACGCGCGGAACTTACGGTTGGGCGCCGCTGGGGTCGCAGCCGGCGACGAAGGAGGAGGTGATCGCCTGGTTCGAACGTGACCCGAGAACAGGGATAGGTGTCATTACCGGCGAGGCGTCAGGACTCGTCGTGGTTGACATCGACGATCCGACGATCGCGCCCGTGCTGCCGGTCACCGCGACGGTGAACACACGCCGGGGCGGCGGTGCGCGCCATGCCTACTTCCGATCGAGCGACCCGCCCCGGACGCGCGAGTTCGCATGGGGAGAAGTACGAGGCGAGGGCGCATACGTCGTCGCCCCGCTCTCACCAGGCTACGACTGGGACGCATCTCCCGAGGACGTCGGCGAGTTGACCGACTTCGCCGAGGTTGAACTCCCGCTCGGCTCCCCCTACATCCGTTCTACTTGTTACATCCGTTCTACTTGTCACGCCGAGGCGGCAAGGAGCGGAATTCATCTCTCCGACCTGGATCGTGACGAGGCCCTCGCTCTTCGACTTACGGGCCCCTTGGGGGTTCCTGACGGTATCCGGGTCGGCCAGCCGTTCTGCTGCGTACTTCACCTCGACGAGCATCCGTCGGCGACTCTCTGGCGCCGTGACGAGCAGTCGAGTCTCCTCTATCACGATTGGCACTCCGGCCGGCACGGGGGCCAACGCTGGCAGTCGCTCGCGTCGGTACGCGCTCGTCTCGCCGGTCGCGACGGGCGCCTCGCGGCAGCCGAGCTAAGCGTCTGGAAGCTTCGCCTCGCAGCCGAGGCGGGCCTGGTTGACCCGCAGGTGCTCGACATCGACGGTCATCCAGAAGTCCACCAAGCGGTCTGGGACGGCTTCCTGAGCCTGTTGGCGTTGCGCTGGACGGTCGAGCCGGGCGTGCCGGCGCCGTTCTCGGTCCGCTTCGCCAGCGCCTGGGCCGGCCTCTCGCGGCGCGAAGCGCATACGGGTGTGCGTGAACTTGCCCGGAGCGGGTTTCTCCGTCCCGCCGGCCACGACCCGCACGGCACCCGCCTCTGGTTGCCGGAGGGGGTGAGGCCACCCGCGACCTGACCGGCACCGGAAACAAACCCAATCTCAGAAAGGAGTTCCATTGTCTCAAGCAAAGACGCAGCAGCAGCCCGCCGAAGCTCCGGAGTATCCGAGCTGGTGGGACTGGGAAGAGGACGGCGAGACAGTCGCCGGCACCTTCATACGCATCGATCGCGGCTATACCGCGATGGGGGAGCGGCCGTTCGTCGTCCTCGACGTCAACGGCGCCCCACGAACCGTCTGGCTCCATTGGGAGGCGCTTCGCAACCAGTTCGTCCGTGAGGTGCAGCGCCGGCCCGACAGAGCGATCCATACCGGCGAGCGAGTGACGATCTGGAACCTCGGCACCCGCAAAAGCAGCAACGACCGCACGTACGTCGACTTCCGCACCGACTTCCCAGACGCTCCGGAAGCAAGCCAGGTCGACATCCTCGGTGTCGCCGCCCCGGCCACGGGCGGCGAGATCACCGCACCCGAGGGGGACGGCGACGACACGCCGTTCTGATCCCGAGCGGGCTCGCGGGTGTCTCCACCCGTGAGCCCCTCCTCGCAGGCGGAGCTTCTCTCCCAGGGGACAAGCCAGGCTGATCTTCTCGGGCCGTCGACAAGTCGAACGTATGCGGGGGGACCGCCGAGACGGGGGCGTCCGGCCGCGTCCGCGGGAGGCACGCTGCGGGGACGTCAGGCCGATGAGGCCGCCCGTCGCTACCTCGACGGAGCGCTCGGCGATCACGACTGGCACGAGCTGGAAGGGTTGTGGATCCTCGCTCGGGCACAGCGGATACCGCGGGCAGCCTTCGAGCGGGTACTTGCGACCTACTCCTGTCCGAAAGCATGGCGCGGGTACCCCGAGGCGCGATATGTACGACTCAGGCCGGCCCGCGTCGAGCGGGAGCCCGCCGGCGAAGAGGCGATCCTCGCGGAGTTCGACGCCCTCGTCGCCGCCGGCGAGGCAACGTGGGTCACCGCGGAAGAAACCGCCGAAGACCGCACGGGCGGCAGACCTCAATGAGTCACGCCGTCTGCGTTCGCTGCAAACGCTCACTCTTCGAGGCTCGGCTCGTGATCTCCGGCCAGTGGATGTGCCCTGACTGCGTCTACGAACTTGAGCACGGCCCAGGCGAGCGTCTGCCTCAAACGTCAAGGAACGGCCGTCTCGCGCCGCAAACGGAGACCTTGTTCCCGCTTCCTCCGCCCGCCTCGAAACCGCGACGGCGCAGCTGAGCCCGGGGGCGACGAGGTGCACGAACGGGCCGGCCTCCTCGATCTCCTGCTGTCACCCGACCTGGTCGCGGCCCTCGACGATCACATCCGCGACATCGTCGCCGAGGTCGTCCGTCGATGAACGGGCGCGAGCCGAACGCCGCGAGTGGCTGCCGATCGCAGATGCCGCCGCGCGGCTGGGCTGCAGCACGGACGCAGTGCGGATGCGTGTGAAGCGCAAGACGATCGAGTCGAGGCGGCAGGGCCGACGCATCTACGTCCGTCTCGACGGTGCCTCACGCGACAACGGCTCCGTACCATGGCCGACCACCAAAAGAGCCCCCGCGCGACGCGAATCGCCGGGGGCGTGACACGAGAGGAAGTGACCTCCCATGCATGAACGAGTCTCCCAGACGGGATCGGCCTCACGGCGCCCGGTCTTCTGCGGCACTCGCCGCGTCGTCGGCCTGTACCAGCGCAAGCGCGCAGACGGCACGCTCGTCTTCGAGGCGCGCTACCGCCGCAACGGCGGCGAGCCGAAGCTCGTCAAGCTCGACGCTCGCGACCGCACCAGCGCCGATCACGAACTTGAAGCGCTGAGAACCGACCAGCGGCGCGGCGACCCGGTTCGCACCGGCTCGATGATCCCGAGCGTCCGAGAAGTCGCATCCGACTGGCTCGCCATGCTCGACGGCCGCGTCCACCACCGCGACCCGGCGAAGCGCTACTCGCCGCGTACGGTCGACCTCTACCGTCAGCGAGTCGGGACGCACGTCATCCCGGCGATCGGCGACCTGCCCGTCGACGCGGTCACGACCGTCGACGTGCGCCGTCTCGCTGAGCGTCTCGGCAGGACGCACTCGCCCGCGACGACCAGCGGCGTGCTCGTCGTGATCTCGTCGCTCATGCGCTACGCCGTCCGGCAGCGACTGATCGAGCGCAACCCCGTCCGTGATCTCGACCGCGACGACCGTCCCGGCACGAAGCGCGCGAGCGAGCCGCGCTACCTCGACGCCGACGAGGTTCGGCTGCTGCTGTCGAAGATGGGCGACACCTTCCGGCCCGTCGCGTCCGTCTGCGCGTACGGCGGGCTGCGCGTCAGCGAGGCGCTCGGGCTCAAGTGGGGCGACGTCGACTTCGACGCGAAGACGATCAACGTCCGCCGCCAACTCGACGACGACCTCACGCTGCGCGAGGTCACGAAGACGGCCGCGGAGCGCGACGAGCGTGCAGATGCTCCCCGCGCTCGACCGCGAACTACGCGCCCACCGCTCGACGTCTCGCGGGGGTCGACCTGCGCCGCGTCCATCGCGACGCGCTGATCTTCACGACCACGAGCGGCGGGCCGCAGTCGCGACGCAACGCCCTCCGCGCCCTCAAGGACGCGGGCGACGCGGCGGGACTCAACCCCGAGGGCGTCGAGCCGATCGGGATGCACGATCTGCGGCACTCGTTCGTCGCGCTCGCGCTCGACTCGGGCGCGTCGCTCGCGCAAGCGGCGCTGCTCGCACGACACGCGAGCGCGAAGGTCACCGCCCAGGTCTACGCGGGGCTCTCCGACAAAGCGAAGGCCGAGGCGACGACGAAGCTCGTCGACGCCGGGTTCGGCGCGTGACCTCGGTCGCTTGTCGATGCGTCTGATTCGAGGTAGTAGATTCGGCGGGTGCAGGAGGACGGCTACTTCGACGAGGGCGTTGCTTCTGGGTACGACGACTCGCTCAGTGACATGTTCGACTCGACCGTCGTCGCGCCGGTCATCGAGTTTTTGTCCGAACTCGCAGGCAGCGGCACAGCACTAGAACTCGGGATCGGTACCGGGCGTATCGCGCTTCCTCTCGCTGAACGCGGCGTCGACGTGTGTGGGATCGAACTCTCGCGTCCGATGGTCGCGAGACTTCGCGACAAGCCGGGTGGGGAACGCATCGCCGTCACGATCGGTGACTTCGCAACCACGACGGCCGCTGGAAGCTTCTCCGTCGTCTATCTCGTCTTCAACACGATCATGAACTTGACGACTCAGGATGAGCAGGTCGAGTGCTTCCAGAACGCGGCCGCCCACCTCGCACCAGGCGGTTGCTTTGTGATCGAAGTTGGCGTTCCGGATCTCCAGCGCCTGCCCCCCGGAGAGACCTTCCATCCGTTCCACGTAGGCGAGAGTCATCTGGGGCTCGATGAGTACGACATCGCCCGCCAGGGGCTCGTCTCGCATCACTACCAAGCTTCTGACGGCGGGTTCCAGAAATCATCCGTCCCGTTCCGGTACGTCTGGCCTTCGGAACTCGATCTGATGGCACGGCTCGCCGGGATGAGGCTCCGAGAGCGCTGGGGCGATTGGAACCGAGGGCCGTTTACGAGTGACAGCCGCAAGCACATCTCGGTCTGGGAGAAGCCGACGAGTTAGGCCCGTGGGCGTTGCGCGACGTACACGCAGCGAGAGGCCTGTAGCACCGAAAGGCGCGAAAAATCGTGTGCACGGTGTGCACGTTCAACGTTCGCTCAAGCGTTCGCTTCGTTCGCTCGCCGGAGCGGAAAGCGCGGATTTGCAGCGATCTTCCGAACGTTGAGCGAACACGAGCGAACGCTTGCTCTTAGTCGACAAGCTGGGGGTCACTGGTTCGAGCCCAGTACCGCCCATCAGAAAGACGCTGCAAAGCGCAAGATTTTGTTGCCTGGTCTGGCGTAGCCTAGCAATGGCGTGGCAACAATTGGGTTCCGACCGGGATCGTTGCGGAAGGCTGGCCGGTCGCGCGTGGAACTCGCGCACGCGGAGAGCAGGTATGGCGCGATGGGGCCGGCTCGCGCGACGCGGTTCATCCGAATGGACGCCTCTGCTGCTCTGCGCGCCAGGCTCTCGGGCAGCCCCCGACTTGCCAACGGACATCGTCGATTCGGCGTAGGATTCCGCCGCCTGGATCGTCGTGGCGGCGGGACCATTCAGCGCGAGAGTTGTCACCACGTCCGAGGGGATCCGGGGATGAGTCTGCTGCCCGCACGACGCGACTTCGACTCACGGCGATGACCGACTTGTCGCCGGCCCCCGCCGTTGCGCTCGATGGCGCGATCGTCAGCTTCCTGCTGCGCGTCGTCGACCAGTTCGAGACGCTCGTCACCGATCCGGAGAAGCTGCTGGCGACCCTTCGCGGTTCGGGTTGGATGACCCGGCCGTCGATCAGTTGCAGTCCTTCCTGACGGCCCGCGCGGCGGACGTTTCGAAGCTTTCAACAGACCTACCGAAGTTGTTGGCGGTCCTTGAGAGCAGCGACCCGGACTACCCGTCGCTGGTCGGTCCGGTGACCGACCTGTGGGCCGTGGTCAGCGGTCTGGTCGACGGCGCACCCAAGTTGACCTCGGCGAACATGCCGCTGGCACCGGCTCTTCCGAACGGCGACGTGATCGGCCAGCTGGTGACGATCGCGGTCGACCGGGCTCTGCGCGCGGGCAGTGCGGCGTTGTGGGCGGGCCTGGCAGCCACCGGTTTCGTCGGGCCGGGCACCAGCATCCTCACCGCCGTGTCCGAGGCGATCTCGCACCCGATCACCTACGTCTGGCAGCTCTACCAGTTGCTCCGGCGCGAGAACACGCTCTCGGTCGCCGGCGTGCTCACCGGGCCCCGAGTCGTCTCGATGTCGACCGTCGAGCTCGGACCGAAGTCGGCCCCAGCCCCAGACGTGCAGACTGCATTCGGCGCGGAGGTAGTCGTCTTGCAGCGCCTCGTGCTGAAGATCGCGGCTGACACCTACGGCACGCCGGTCACGCTGCTCGTCGATCTCATCGGTTCCGACGCGGTACCGCCGAAATTCGTGGCCGCTGTATTGACCATCGAGGCGACCCAAGCCCCGGTCAACATCGGATCGTCGCTAGCGCTGACTGTGTCACCGCCGAACCTCGAAGTCGCAGTGGCGATGACAGGCTTCGGGTCGGTAAAGGCGATCGGGGCAACTTCGCCGACTCTGACGCTCGGTGCACAAACGCCCCGCCTCTTCATGGTGGGGTCCGACGGGGGCATCTATCTCCAGTTGCAGCAGCCGGTGTTCGAGGTGTCGGTGTCGCCCACCGCGTGGGATGCCCGCTTCGGGGCCACCGGCTTCGAACTCGCGATTCCTCAAGCCGCGGTCGGCTCACTGCTGGCCATCTTCCTGCCCAGCAGCGGGGTGAGCCTCAAGGGCAAGCTGCTGTTGCGGGTCGATGCCGACGGCTTCCATTTCGATGGCGGCGTCGGTCTCACCAAGTCCTGGCCGGACGTGGTGCACCTGCCCGGCCTGGTGGTGCACAGCCTGACAACGGCGCTGGCGGTCGCCGGCGCCGACTTCCCGCTCTCGGCGACGGGCACGGTAGTCGTCTCCCTCGGCCCGCTCACCGTCACCATCGAGGGCTTCGGTGTGGTGCAGCCGCTGCGGTTGACTACCGATGGCAGCGGAAACCTCGGCGTCATCGATCTGCAGCCGCCGAACTTCGCCGCACCGACCGGCATCGGGGTGGCGATCGATGCCAGTATCGTCAAGGGCGGGGGCTTCCTTCGGATAACCGACCACGAGATCTCCGGAGCAATGGAGATCGCTGTCAGCCTGGGGTCGCTGGAGCTTTCGATCCAGGCGTTCGGCGTCGTCCAAGAAGTCAACGGCGACCTGAGTTTCATCGTCATCATGTCGGTTCAGTTCGCGCCGCCGATCGAGATCTTCCTCGGCTTGACGCTCAACGCCATCGGCGGCGTGTTCGGGCTCAACCGCGCGGTCGATACCGGGTCGTTGCGCGCATTGGTCCGCGACGGCCGCACCGAGGACGTATTGATTCCTCGCAATCTGGTGGCACGCGCAGACACGGTGCTGGCCGCGGTCGGCGCGGTGTTCCCGGCCAAGTCCAACCAATACGTCGTGGGCCCGATTCTGGAGCTGGGCTGGGGACGTCCGGTGTCAATCGTGCGTATGACTGCCGGCGTCCTCTACACGTTCCCGAGCCCGGCCGCCGTTGTGATCATCGGCGAGTTCCAGATCACTGTTCCCGATCCGACTGCTCCCGTCATCTATCTCCAGGCCGACTTCGCCGGCACCATCGATCTGACCACCGGCGATGTCGCGTTCGACGCGGCGCTCACCAAATCGCGGATCGGGACGTTCGACGTCGCAGGCGATATCGCACTGCGCGCCGGCTCGGAGAGCTTCGTGTTTTCCGCGGGAGGTTTCAATCCGCAGTTCACCCCGCCGCCGGACTTGACGAGTCTGCGCAGGCTGAGCATCTCGCTGTCACCAAGCCCGCTGCTGAGCATCTGGGCCGACGCCTATCTGGCGATCACTGCCAGCTCGCTGCAGTTCGGCGCCGGTATCTACATGGAGGCCACGCTCGGGCCTATCGGGGCCAAGGGGCATCTGAGTCTGGACACCCTGATTCACACCGAGCCGGAGCTGCATTTCAGCATCTCGATCTCCGGTCAGTTCCAGTTGACCGTGGCAGGCGACGACATCTGCTCGATCAACATCGACGTGCTGCTGGAAGGGCCCGGGCACTGGCACGCGCACGCCCACGCAAGCATCGACATCCTGTTCTTCTCGGTGTCCGGCACGCTCGATATCGGATGGGGAACGGATTCCCCACCGCAGCTCGGGCCCCCGGTCAACGTGCCCGGCGAAAGTGCTTGCAGCACTGTCGGAAGACGCGGTGTGGACGCACGTGCTGCCCGCCGCCGACGGCGGCACGGTCCAGCTGCGGTCGGGCGTCGATGCGCTTCATCCCGCTCGGGGTGCTTCGCCTGACGCAGACGGCAGCCCCGCTCGACGTCGGCGCTGGCGAAGTTCGGCGCCGACGCGGTGCGTCGCCGGATCCCGTGACCGTGACGATCGCGACCACAGGCGGAGTCGTGGTGCCGGCCCAGGAGCTCTTCGCCACCTCCCAGTTCTTCGAGCTGAGCGACGAAGACCGCCTGTCGAAGCCGGCCTTCTTGCCGTTCGACGCGGGCGGGACACTGCAGGGCGAGGCCTGGCAGGTCAGCGACGCGGTGACGGGAGCGGTCGTCTACGAGGAGAGCCTCGGCGACGACTCCCTCGGCGCGAACGGCCGCAATTTCCGGGTACTGGATGCGATCGCGCTCGGATGGGTCGACCTCGGCGCCGCGGGTCGCGCCCGCATCTCGACCCGGCACAGGTCCTTCCGCCCGAGGGTCGCGGTGTCGCCGCTCACGTACTCGGTCGCAGATGCAGCGACCGGAGCAATCGTGGCAACCGGTGCGGCCGCGGCGATGATGGCCTCGACGCGGATCTCGGCCGACCGGGTCGCGGTCGCCGACTTCGAGCTGAGCGCGGTGCATCCGTGACCGATGCACAGTTCACGTTCGCCTCGATGATCCGTCGAGGATTCTTCGCCGACGCGAGCGCGCAAACCGCCGTCACCGTCACCGGTCGCGGGTCAGCCGACGCTGACGCACCAGGTCCCGATGATGACGCCGGGCGACGTCATCGGCATTCCCTCGCGCCAGGTCATCCGCTGCGTACCCGCCCAACGGACTGCTCGACGCCGAGCCGAACTACCTGGCGGCGATCGAGTTCGATGCGCCCGACCTGCCGTGGATGTTCAGCAGGAAACCCACGAGCGGCCCGACGCTGCCGTGGATCACCCTCGCGGTCGTCGACGAGACGGCGCTGACCATCGATCCGCTTTCACCATCACCGCTCGGCACGAAGCTGACGATCGACTCGGCGCAGCTGCCCGATCCGTCGGAGTCGTGGATGTGGGCTCACGGCCAGCTGCTCGGGACGGACACCGTGCCGGGCGATCCGGCGCGGTCACTGTCGCGGCTGATCAGCTCGCGGCGGTTGCAGGCCGGTCATCGTTACCTGGCGTGCGTCGTCCCGGTCTTCGCGGCTGGACGCGACGCCGGACTCGGCGCGGACACGGGCGCGGGGCGCATCAGCATGGACCTCGCCTGGGGTAGTGCGGCCGGGAGACGTCACGCTGCCGGTGTACTACTTCTGGCGGTTCGCAACGGGACCGAACGGCGACTTCGAGTCGCTCGTTCGTCGCCTGCACGGAGTGCCCCTGCCGTCGGGTCTCGGTCTGCGCCGGCTCCTGCTCGACTTCCCGATGAGCGGACTGCCCGCACCCGAGCCGGCCGGTGCGGCTCCGGAGCTGCGCGTCGCTCTACAGCCACCCGGCGAGACCCTCGACGACATCGCGCCGCTCGTGGGCCAGAGCTATCTCGACACTCCTGCGATCGCGGCTGGTCGACGCCGGCTACGACGTGTCGCTGCTGACGAGCGATCCCGCCGCGCCGCCCGTCGTGGGCCCGCCGGTCTACGGTCAGCTGGCGGCCGGGTCCGGCGCGACGGCGGCCACGCTCACCACGACGGCGCCACCGTGGGTGCGCGAAACGAACCTGGATCCGCGGCTCCGCGTCGCGGCAGGCCTGGGAGCCGAGGTCGTGCGTCTCAACCAGGATCGTTACGTCGAGGCGGCGTGGCGGCAGGTCGGAGCGGTTCATCGCGGCGAACGCGTTGCGCCGCCGGGCCGAGTTCTCGCTGGCCGCGAGCGCGACGCTGCATCGGCGGTGGATCTCGCAGCTGACGTCGGCCGACCTCGTCACCTCCACCGCCCCGGTGCATTCGCGTGTCTTCGCCGCGGCCGGCCTCACGGTGACCGGCCGCCTGCGGCAGTCGCCGCTTCCGCCGTCGATCGTGTCGGTGGAGTACCGCCGCGTCACCCGCACTCGCGGGATCCTGCCGGGTGCCGCTGCGTGGTCGGCTGCGACGGGGCCGGCCGTCCTCAGCCAGAGAGCGGCGGAGCCGCACCCGCTTTCGGTCGACGTCCCGCTCGACACGATCGACGCGCTGACCCCGGCGAGCCAGGTGTGGGGGGTGGCCGCGGCGCCCGGCATCCTGGCCGCGGCTCGTGCCCGATCTCGACCAGACGAACCTCACGCCCGCACAGGCGGCGGCCAAGCTGGACGGCCTCGGCCAGCTGCGAGACGGTGCAATTCGTCTCGTCGGCCGAGGTCGCGGCCAAGATCACATTGATCAACGCCGACCGCGTTCTGACCGCGGTCGGGATGATGCCGCGGCGGCTCGGCTCCCGGATCGCGACCCACCCGGCGGGTCCGCGACCCAGGCCGCGTCGGCACCCGATCGCGGAGCAACCGGTCGCGGTGCAACCGCAGATCGGGCACGAAGTGGCGGCGGCCCGCGTCACCTCCACGATCAGCCGGACGCTGTTCGACCAGCTGGTCTCCGGGACGTTCGTCCAGCCCGTCGCGCCCGCGCTGAAGTTCCAGATCCCTGCGACCGTGCTCACGCCTCTGCGCCAGCAGATCTCCGACGTCGCCGAGGCGCTCATCGGCACCACGATCTCCGCGACGGACGCCGCCGCCTTGCCGGTCACCAGCCTTCCGAACGGGTTCGACGCGCTGCGGGCGACGATCGTCAGCGCGCTCGACCCGTCGAAAACGATCCTGTCGATGGTCAACTCGCAGATCTCGTCGCTCACGGCGCCGCAGGCCGCAGCGCTGGACGACATCATGGCCGCGCCGGACCTGTCGGAGCCGACCTACCAGGCGCTCGCGGACATCTCCCACGACTGGATGCTGCCCGGCGTCGACACGCTGCCGGCAGACACGACGACGCTGGTCGAGTCGAACCGCGCATTCATCAACGCGTTCCTGGTCGGGATGAACCACGAGCTGGCGCGCGAGCTCCTGTGGCGCGAGTATCCGACGGATCAGCGCGGCACGTACAGCAGGCAGTTCTGGTCGCACCGCGACACCGGCAATCCGGCCGACCAGTACGACCTGACGCATCTGCTGCACCAGGCGCCGACGCTCGACCTCCGGCGCTCAGCGACAGGCCGGGGGAGGTCGCAGCACCGCTCGTGCTCGTGGTCAAGGGCGACCTGGTGCGCCGGTATCCGGGCATGATCGTCACCGCGGCCAACACGAAGAAGTCCGGCGCGATTCGGGCTATGGATCCGGCGACCGAGCTCCAGCCCGATTTCACCGCGCGCCTCGAGCCCGACGTCCTGCTGGTGGGCTTCAGCACGCTCAGCGCCGACTCGGTCTGGTCGGCGGCAGGCAACGAGGACACCGCGTGGTGGTTCTTCTTCGCCGAGCATTTCACCGAGCCGCGGTTCGGGCTCGACGAGCCGGCGACGGCGGCGCAGCCGCCCGCGACGCCGACCGACTGGAACGACGCGTCATGGGCCGACGCGGCTCTCGACGCCGCCGGCCGGCTCACCGCAACCAGCTTCAGCAGCGGCCCGATCCCGAAGTCGGTGCCTGACGGTCCCGCAGGACCCACGTTCGACTGGGACGGCAACAGCTCGGCGGTTGCCTGGATCCTGCTGCAGTACCCGTTCCGCCGCGGCATGCGCGGCACCGATCTTCTGCCACCGAGGCCGGTCGCGTGAGCCACCCGATCATCGGCACGGCCCAGCGCTCGACCCGGTCGTTCAGCGGCAGCAAAGCCCCCTCATCCCGGGAGTCGACTCAACCGTCGCGATCGCGATGCTGCCGATCCGGATCGAGACGAGGTTCGCCGGAACCGCACGCCGCGCCGCAGCTTCTGGTTCGCCTGTACCCCGACGATGTGCACCTCGACGGGCATGACCCGCGCCTGACGGACAGCGAAGTATCGGCGGGCCAGGCCTACTGGAAGGCGGTGCGCAATGGCGGGCCCGCCGACCGGGCCTGGGCGCAGCTGTTGATCGACGTCGGTCCCACCCGTGCGATCTGGGTGCGCGAGGCGCTCACGCCGACCAACGACGCGGGCGCCCCGGTGTTTCCGGCGGTCGATACGGCGTCGAACCCCACCGGCCTGGCCGCACTGGCCCGTGCGCTGCCCGACTCGTTCATCGTGCGGGCGCGGTACCCGGGCGGCGAGACACGTCGTGCACGGAAGCCCGATCCCGGCCCACCTGCAGGTCGGGCTTCGTTTCGGCGAGCAGTGGGGATACCGCGCAACCGCCGGCGCCCGTGGCGGCGGACGGCGACAACACGCTCGTCCTGGACGAGGGCATGCGCTGGATGGTCGATTTCGCCGACGCGGTCGCCGTCGGCATGGCCGTCACGATCGACCTGCCCGCGCAGACCGCGTCCGTCGACGAGGTGCTGGCGATAGGCGTCACCGGCGCCGATGCCGCCACGGACGGCAAGCAACTCGTCCGCCCTGATCGAGGCGCACCGGCTCAGCGACGGCGCCGCCTTCGTCGCACCGGGAACACCGACGAACAACCTCGCGGACTCGGCCAGCGGCTACTCGATCACCGATGTGCCCGCGCCCGGACCCGCTCGCGACCCCGCCGGATCGCTCGGCCGCATCGGTCCTGGCCGGCGCACTCGGCCTGGATCCCGCCGATCTCGCGCCGCTCGACGGCGCGTCGAGCATGGAACTGGACGAAGCGGCCGCCATGAGCCGGGCGCTCTTCGAGGCCACCTGGGGCTCGTTCCTGCGCCAGCAGGCCCAGCCCGGGTTCAACCTGGCCTCCTCCCCCAGGTGTACGCGCACGTCACCACGTTCGTTCGAGGCGGAGGCCCGCTGCCGGCGATCCGGGTCGGCCGCCAGCCCTACGGCGTCCTGCCGGTGCATCGCCAAGGGGACCTGGGCGGCTGCCGGCGAGAGCGAGTTCCAGTCCTGGCTCGCCGGCTTCCTACCGCAGGATCCGAAACCTCTGGACATCCGGCGTCGTCGACTGCTCCTGCCGGGCCCGACTGTTCGCCCAGGAGCCCGTCACCACACGGGTGCGCCTGCGCACGACCTATCCCGGCCCGGCGATCGACTTTCTCATCGCCACCGGCTTCGCCGATCCGACCGGCAACTCGGAGTACAGCCGGCGCAGCATGATGGCCGAGCTCGGTTTCGCTCGCGATGCCGTCGGTCGTGTACCAGCTCAACGACAAGGCGGCCGCCGACCTGTGGCTGCCGATGACCGCCGACGGCGACACGTTGTTCGACGTCCTGGCTCCCGTCCCCCAAGGACGCCACGAGCGTTCTCGGTCTGCTGCTGCGCAATTCCGCGCTGCGCATCGCCGCCGACGCCACCAACGAGTTCATCGGGCTCGACCACAACCTGGTCGTCGAGTCGTGGTCGCGCGGCAGAGCGCCGCCGTCACGATCGCGAACCTGCCCGCCGCGGCCGGGCTCGCGACCACATCACAACCGGGATTCACCGCCGAGACCAGCGGTGCAGGAGCGATCAGACCGCTGGCCAGCGCCGGAAAGGACGTCGACGGCACGTCCTTCACGGTCGGCGACCGGTTGGCCGACATCATCAACCATCCGGCGTCGTTCCCGGCCGATCTGACCCGCTACTTCAACAGCGACGCGCTGGCCGCGTTCCGCGACTCGCTCGAGCCGCTCGCGGGATCGCGACAGCACGGCGGGCCGTGCTGACCGGGGAGATCATCGACTGCGCCTCGTACCGCTACGACGCGTGGATGACCTCGCTGGCGACCGCGCGGCTGGCGGGGATGCAAGCTCGCAAGCCCGGGATCCAGCTCGGTGCCTGGGGTGCCGTTCGCGGCATCGATCGCCGCCAGGCGACCGCGGTGCCTGCCACGGGCACGATCCCGGCGGGCACCGAGACCTCCGAGCGCCGGCGGTGGATTCGTGCTGGCACCCTCGCCGCGCCACGCGAGCATGGCCGGTGTGCTCAGGGCCGCGTGGATCGCGCACGGCGGGCAGGCCGGCGGCGCCGCTCGCGCCGTTTGCCACCGGGCTGGAATCGGACGCCGTGCGCCGGGCGCTGGTCGTGGCGGAGGGGATGCGCAACGGCCAGCAGCTCGGTGCGCTGCTCGGCTACCAGCTCGAGCGTGCGATCCACGACGCTTCGGGCATCGGCGGAGTCGAGATCGACTGGGTCGTCTTCGTCCTGCGGCGGCAGTTCCCGTTGAAGGTCGACACGATCGACAACGCGCCGCAGGTCAGCTCTGAGCGGACGGTCGCCGACGGGTGGAAGCTGGCGCAGGCCGAGACGGCGACACCGGGATCGGTCGTCGCCGGCGTCGTCTCGGACGGCGACCCGAGCCAGCCCGAACTGTCGCCGGCCGAACGCGCCGCGCTGCAGGCCGCGATCGGCGATCTGCTGACCACGCTCGACGCGTTCGCCGACCTGGGACTGGCCGAGTCGATGTACCAGCTCGCCGGGGCGAACCTCGAGCGCGCCGCCGCTGCACTGGACATGGCGGGGCGGGCGACCCCGCCGCCGGAGACGTTCGAGTCGATGGCGACGCCGCGCGGCGGCCGCGGTATCGAACAGCGGCTGGTGATCACGTTCGGCAACAGCCAGCGCCCGGCCGGATACGCCACCGACACGCCCCGCGCGCGCCTGGCGCCCGGCGCGGACGCCTTCGTCGCCCGCCGCCTGGGGCCGATCGACAAGATCCGGGTGCGGCTGCTCGATGCCGCCGGCGAGCAGATCGCCGCCCCGCTGCTGTCGTCGCTGGGCCTCTCCGCGCTCGACATCGCGGCGCTCGACCTGAACGCCGCCAACATCACGCTGCAGAGCTGGGACTCGCCGCCCACAATGCCCGGCGCCGCCAGCCCGAACCCGGGCCGACAGGGCGTCGCACGGCTGCTGCTGGCCGCGAACCAGGCGGGCGCGGTGAACGTCGGCTTCGACCTGACCGAGGACGCCGAGCTACTCGATCTGCTCGACCACGCCGCCGCGTGGCAGAAGGCCCTGGCCGGACGGACGCCCCTGAGCGCTGAAACGTTCCTCGCCCGGTCGCAGCTGGATTCGGACCCTGGCAGCTCGAGCCTCGCGACCGCCGTCGGCGGCCCTGTCGGCGGAGCTGGCAGCCGCAGAACCCGCCGCCCTGCCCGCGTGGGGGATCCCGGGCACCGATCCGGACACTGCGGCCGGCCGCGTCGCAGCGGCCGCGAAGACAAACGATCCTGCTGCGGCCGCAACGGCGCTCTTCGGCGCGCCCGCCGTGGTCGAGGCCACCCTGCCGGCGTTGCCGGCCGACGCCGCGAAGGGGCTCGGCGACCAGTCCGCCGTGCTCGGCGACGGCACTGGTGTCCTCGCGCGCTGGCTCCAGGACACAGCACGGGTGCGCCCGGCTGCGGATGCGCTGCAGGATGCGCTGCTCCGCGACGACGTCGCGGGCGGTCCCGCCGTCGGCGCCTGGGCTGCGCAGTCCCCGGCCGCGCCGTGGACGGACGGCGTCGAGCCGTCATCTGCGCTCCGCTGGGTCGGGCTGCCGTTTCCCGCTGCGCTTGCAGCCCCGCCGGTGACGAGCGCCGTCGTGGTCGGCGACGACGCCACCGGCGACGGTGACCGGCATCGAGCTGGATGCATGGACAGAGGTGGTTCCGTATCCGGCGGGAGCCGCCGCGGTCGCCGCGAATCTGTCGGCTCCGGATGCCCGGGCGCCCAACGTGATCCTGCTGGCGGTTCCTCCGGACACGACCAAGCAGTGGACGGAAAGCTCGCTCTTCTCGGTCGTCGAGGAAGCGCTCGAGCTCGCTGACTGCCGAATGGTCGACTTCGATGCGACGCGCCGCGTCCCCGGCTTCCTGCCGGCCGTCTACCTCTCCGAGTTCGACGCGGATGACGTCGGTCTGCGCAAGTTCCTCGGCCTGGCACATAGCTTCCCGTCGCGCTGGGTGAGCGCCGAGACGTGATACGACCGTCTACTCCTTGACGCGGGTCGAACCGGTGTGCCGTGGTGGCGACCCGGGGAAGGGCCTTGCGGCCACGGTCGAGGATCCGCTGTGGATGCTGGCGCGCCAGCGCCAGTTCGGAGAGCTCACCGGCGAGGACGCCGGATCGCCCGTGCAGGTCGCGTTCGTCCAGACGGAGACACCGCTCGACAGCTGGCGGCCGATCGGAGGCGACCTGTCTGCTGCCGTACACGCCCGCCACCGACGTGATCGAGGCGCTCGTCGCGGGCGAGGCCGCAGGACCGGCGCACAGCACCCTCGACCGCGTGCAGGCGGGCCGGGCGCTGGCAGCGGCGGTGCCGGACGCGGTGAACGCTGCGTTGCTCTCGGCGTTCCCGATCCCGCTGACCGACGATTCGCCGCGCCATCTCGTGGGCGCGGCGGGCCTCTTCGCCGACGGGTTGGCGGTGGCCTCCGCCGTCGGCGCGGCGGCGGACGGCCGGACAACGAGCTGGCTGACGCGCTCGAGCCTCCCGGTCGGCGACGCGAGCGTGTCGCGGGCCGATCTCGAGGCGTTCGCCGACTGGTGCCGGATCGGATTCGGCACCGGCCCGAGCAGCTGGATACCCGAGCGGCTGGAACGGCGGTTCGAGCTGGGCGTGGGCGACGCAGCCGTCATCGGGGCATCGAGCCACACCCGAGAACGGGTCGACTGGTCCGACTTCGACGTCGTCGGCATTCCCGGCGCGCAGGCGACGCCCACCGTCACGGCGCGTAAACGGGTGCCCACGACCATCCGATTTCCCGGCATGCCCCGCGATCGGTTCTGGGAGTTCGAGGATTCGAAGCTGGCGCTTGCTCGCATCGACGCCGCCACGGTCGACCTCAGCCGGCTTGCGCTGGTCGAATTCGCCACGATCTACGGCAACGACTGGTTCACCTTCCCGATCCCCGTCAGCTACGGCTCGACACAGTCGGTCACCGAGGTGGTCGTGCGCGACACGTTCGGCACCCACGAGCTGGTCGCACCGGCCGCCGACGAGCAGTGGGCGATGTTCCGGCCGACCGGCTCATCGAATGACCGATCCGTTTCTCGTGCGTACCCGCCGTCACGGCCAGTCCGCTGGCGGGCGATGTCGTCGAGGAGGTCCGGTTCCTGCGCGACGAGCTGGCGAACCTGGTGTGGGGCGTCGAGCACCTGGTCACCGACGCCGAGGGCGACGTGCACGACCTGCCCGACGAGTACGTCAGAGCGGCGCAGTCGCCGTCGCTAGTTGCTCGACGACGCCGACCTGGCGTACCGCTTGATGACGGACGTCCCGGATCACTGGGTTCCGTTCATCCCGGTCCGTATCGGCGACGCGTCGCGGCAGGTGGGACTTGCAGAGGCGGTGCTGCCTCGCCCGGACAGCCTCGGGGATCTTGTCGCGTCGTCGCCGCGATCCAGTGTGCTGCAGGAACTCCGCGGCCTGGTCCTGCCCGAGGAAGAGGTGCCCACAGCCGGTGTGGTCGTGAGACGCCGGTGGTTCCTGGCGCGGTCGGCAGACGGCGGGCGGCACGCCTGGGCGGCGCGGTCCGTGACCACGGGTCGCGGCGAGGGGTCGAGCGGACTGGCTTCGACGTCGCAGAGACGGGGCAGAGGTAGGCGATCGTGGCGGCAGAGATCACGTTTCTCATGGGGCAGGATGACCCGGCATCGGGCAACCCGTTCTACAGCCTCGCCAAGAAGTACTTCCAGAATCCCGGGAGCAGCACCGTCATCGATGCTCCTGCCACGGGGCAGACGCTCGAAGGAGTCTTCGACAGCCTGCGCTCCCTCACCACCACGATCCAGACGACGATCAACCTCGTCTCGCATGCCTCGGGAATTCGGCGTCAATGAACGGTGCGATAACTCAGGCGAACCAAGCGAGCGGCCGCAGGTACATGACCGCAGATGACTATGCAGGATGCACTCGCCAAGAAGTCGTTGACCACTCCGGGGCCAGCGATCATCTCGAGCAAGACCCGGGTCGTCATCTATGGCTGTGACATCGGGCGCTCGTCGCGATTTCTCACCATGCTGTCCGGATTGTTCGGCAACCCCGGCGAGGTACTCGCCCCGCGACGCATGGCCGTTTTCGTACCGGACGGCACGAACGTGAAGTACCGCCAGGCGCAGACATGGACATTGACCCGGAAGGCGCCGCTCGTCGCGGGCTCAACGGGCGCGCCTACCGGTGGCTGGCGGACTTTCGCACCAAGTTCGTCACCGACGCGTCGATGAAGTTCGGTCACGCGTGACGAACACCGGCGATCCGCTCGCGAACGACCATCTGGACTGCGATGCTCAACGCGGCGGCGAAGGAGGCCACGGCTCGTCTTTGGCTCGGCTCGACCTTCTTTCTGGAGGAGGACTCGACATTCTCCCGGCCGCGGGTCAAACTGCCGAGCAGGCGGCGCAGAGCATTCGCCTAGAGACGAACGGCGATCCGGTGACCAGCCTTCCGTCGAACGTCAACCAAATCGACGACACGACGGTCGTCACGACGGTCGGTCCGGCCGATACATACCCGACAACCCCGGCGAAAACCGCCTACCGGATTACCGCCGTCATTCTCGGGCAGATCATCGACAAGCACGTCGTCATCGCCGAGGGGACGGACTACCAGAGCTGCTGCTCCGGCAAGGGGCTGGCGCCGTCGCCGGGGCCAAAGGCGGCCAGCGCGAACGATGGCGATGGCTCCGACGGGGGTGATCCGCTGCAGACCGCGACGCAGTTGATTGCTTGCAGGCGGAGTCAGCCAGTCGGACATCGATGATTTCCTGGCCACTGCTCCGACCGGCGATGCGACCGAGGACATCGACACGGACGCGCCTGACGTCGTCGCGGTCGACGGCGACGCCGGGTCGGGCTCTCCGCCTCTCCTGGAGACGGCATGACGCTGTTCTCGGTCCTGGCCGCCGTGGGCAGCAACTGGAAGGGTTCGGCGCTGACCTGCCATTTCAGCGCGCACGGCCGACGGCGTGCCGCTTGCAGTCGCCGATGACACCAAGCCGATCTGGATCATCCCGACGACCGCGACGACCGTCACCATCACCGCCACACCGACGGTGCCCACCTACTGGCCGACGACGGTGAACTTTGACGTCGACAGCACCACCGGTGCGCTGACTCCGACCGGAGACACCGTCGGCTTCGTGACCGTCCACGCCCTGGGAGCCCTCGGCGTCCAGCTGTCTCTCGCCTCGGTCAATCTCAGCCGCTTCAAGGACGTGTCGGACGACGTGCTGAAGCTGCTGGACACCGCCAGCGACGCGCAAGGAGGATGGCCAGAACGTACAAGGACACCTACGGCGTGTGGCGACCGCCGAACTGGGACCTCGACGACAAGCCCGACGCGAACTTTCTCGATCTGCCCGTGCCCGCGCAGGGGGTGAGCTTTTCGACGGTGGATCCTCCGGTGCACGTCGAAGCGGAGAACCTGGTGCTGCGGCTGGCCGGGGTTGTCGCGCCCAAGCTTTGGGGAGTGAGCTGGCCGACGTCGGTGGATCGCACTGATGCCCATCCCGCTCCGATCATGCTCTTTCTTCGGCAGGGGAATTGGCCTCAGTACAAGGGTATGTTCGAGGAGACGGCTTGGGCCCGTACCCGGACAACTTCGACTACGCCAGTTTCGGCCTCTACGACCAGCTGGCCTATCCGGAGCGTGACGTCTTCAACCAGCCGGGATCCAAAGGCGTTCCGTATCAGGTCGCCAAGGCGGGCGTCGACGCGGTCACCGTCCTCCCCGTCAACAGCCTCCACCAGGACTTACGGCGTGATCGAGTCGACCAAGCAGCTGGGCCGGATCCTGCTCGAGTTGCAGTCGTTCATGTTCCGGAAGGCCGGCGCGACACCACCGGACACTCTCGGCAATACCGCGATCGGATCGTTCAGCTCGGGAACTCACATCCTGGCGCGCATCCTTGCGAGCCCCGACAATCTCGGGGAGACGTTCCTCAATGACACGGTTCGCGCCGTCTACTTCTTCGACGCCCCCGCCTGGGCCGTCAACGATTGTGTCGTCGCCTCCCTCGCGTGGGCAGGGGCAGACGAGCGCGACAAACGGGTGCGGTTCTACACCCAGGATCTCTGGGCCGCTTTGCAGACGTTCGCGAAGCAGCTCCCCTCGCCGCTGCCCAAGGAGCCGTTCATCCACAATTCGTTAGACAAGCGGCTGACCCTCGGGCTGGTTTCCATCCCCACCTGGATGGGGCTCGCCCAGCAGGCGATTCAGGCCCAGCCGGCGAAGAAGGACGAGTGGGGATACGTGCACCACGCTACGGCGGCGACGATGTTGACCCATGCGCTTTCGCAACACGACTTGACTTAAGTGCGGTTTCCAGGAACCAGGTCCGGCCGATCAGCGGACTTTGCGGGGGAGGGGGCCGGGCTT
>CAWDGP010000012.1:0-96864 GCA_963801905.1 uncultured Actinomycetota bacterium
ACGCGCCGAGCGGGTGCTCTCCGTGTGAGAAGTGCACCCGCTCGAGGCTCGAACCGCCGGGCCCGCACCTTACGTCCCGCGCCGTGATCTCTGTGGCGCTCGGGGCAGAAGGCAACGAGGTGTTCTCGGCGAGTCTTCTGTCCGGCCGGTCAGGCCCTAGAAACCGTCAGGCCGGTTGTGGCGTCTGTCGCCGTTTCCGTGTCCGGTGGACTCAACTCCAAGTGCGACACCTCCTTGGAGGACTGACTTGCAGATCCAACGATAGCGCGATCCGTCCCGTCCCGGGATCCCTGACAGTCATACGAGGGTCGGAGGCCTCTTTTACATCCCGATGATCTTGCGAAAGCGTCCCGATGACCGGCTCATGCAATAAGGGCCTATCAGCCGGGGCGCCGATTCGGGGGGAAGCGGCGGCCCGGCTTTTTCGTTCCGTAGACTCCCGCCGTGGGTTGCCTGCTTCGCCTGATCGTGGCCCTCGCGACGAACGCCGTCGCCCTCTGGGTAGCGAACAAGCTCCTCGGCGGCGTCCACATCGAGGGCTTCTGGGCCTACGCCATCGGCGCCGTCGTGCTCGGATTCGCGAACGCGATCATCAAGCCGGTACTCGCAATCCTGACTCTGCCGCTCGTCGTCCTCACGCTCGGCTTCTTCTACCTCTTGATCGCGATCGGCATGGTCGCGCTCACCGCCTGGATCACGCCGAACTTCTCGGTGAGCGGGTTCTGGGACTACGTCGGCGTCGTGTTCATCGTCTGGATCGTCAACTGGGCTGTGGGGGCGCTCCTCGACCGCGGCCCGAAGGTTGTTTCGACAGCCGTCTGACACGCGACTTGGTCGCGGTCGGCGCTGCCGAACGGGGCGCGGGCCCGGGAGACTGCGGCGTCCCCCCGGGCCCGCTTGGGGTTGGGTTGCGCGCGCTCAAGAGAGCGCTCACCAGTTCGCGTTACCCGCTTTCGCGGAACATAAACCTGATTACTGCGGCGGGCCCGCGGCGAGGACAACCGTCGCCGTGTGCGCGGTGCCGTCCTGGTCGAGCCAGCGAATCTGCACCGAGTCGCCGGGGTGCTTCGTCACGACGAGCGAGGTCAGCCGGGTGGGGGTCGTCACACTCCGGCCGTCGAAGCGCGTCAGCAGATCGCCGGCCGAGATGCCCGTCTGCGAGAGCGGTGAGCCGGACACGACCTGGTTCACGACAACGCCGGCGGGAGCCTGCCAGTAGTACGGGTCGGAGACGCCGACGCTGACGCCGATGAAGGCCGTCTTGCCGATGTGGAGGCCCTGCGCCTCGCTGCCGGCCACGATCTGCGAGACGATCTTCGTCGCCTTGTCGATCGGGACGGCGTAACCGCGGCTCCCGGAGGACTGGAACGAGAAGGAAGAGCCTGCCGCCGTGTCCATGCCGATCACCTTGCCGGTGCTGTCGACCATCGGCCCACCGGAGTCGCCTGGCTGGAGCGCGGCGTCGGTCTCGATCAGGCCCGTCAGCTTCTCCGAGTTGCCCGAGTCGTCCCGCGCCGTGATCGACTTGCCGAGGCCCGTGATGTGGCCGGGCGAGGAGCTCGGGGTGCCGCCGACGCCGCCGGCGTTGCCGTGCGTCGTGACGAGCTGCCCGACCTCGAGGCTGCTCGAGCTGCCGAGCGGCGCGGTCTGGAGTCCCGTAGCGCCGGTGAGCTGTATCGCAGCGACGTCCGCGCCGAGCGCGTAGCCGAGCACCTGAGCCTTGTATGTGCGCCCGTTGTCGAGGTCGACCACCTTGATCGAGGTCGCGCCGCGGATCACGTGGTTGTTCGTGAGCACGACGCCGCTCTCCGAGAGCACGATGCCCGTGCCGGCCGCCGCCTCACCCTGGTAGCCGAGCTTCGTGTAGACGTCGACGATCCCATGGATCGGCGTTTCGACGTGCGCGGCAGTCGCACTCCCGACTACCGCGAAAGCTGCAAGTGACGCGACTACCGCGAGGATCCGCCGAACGATCACGTTGTGCAGTCAAGCACGCCGAGCCTTAGAGCCGCGTGAAAATCCCCTGTGGAGGAGGGAAGCAGGGTCTTCCAGGCGGTGTCTGCGCGGCCGCGGAGCCGTTCACTCAAGGAGTGCCGCCGTCCGAGCGGTCGGAGCGGTCGAGCAGCGGCCCGAACTCGCGGTAGGCGCAGTCGGGGCAGAAGAACCCGATCTCGGGCAGGTCGCCGTCCTCGGGGTCGTCGATCCGGTATCCGCGCCAGCCCCAGGCGTCGCCGGTGGCGGGAGCTCCACACTCCTCGCACCGTATCGGCCTCACCTCAGGGGCGCCGCCAGCCACAGGACAACGATAGTCCACGGAGCCCCTGGATGTCACCTGAATCCCCCTCGGCGGGGTAGGCTTCCTGCCGATGCGCCGGGCGCTGCTCGCATCATGTCTCTCGGCTCTTGCCGCCGCGGCCTGCGGGGCGAGCGGGGCGGCGGCGATGACCGGCTCCTGCTCCTCCGGGAAGATCGTGAAGACGCCGTCGTACGTGTTCGCGCTCTCGATCGGGCCGAACGAGACGATGTACACGCCGGCGCAGGTGAAGGCGAAGCACCCGACGAGCGGCGAGGTGATGCTTGCCGGAAAGATGGTCGGCGGGATGGCGGGGATGGAGATGGGCGGCGGCACGCAGCGCCACCTCGAGGTGCACATCTGCACTCCCGCAGGCAAGGTCGTGACCGGGGCGCACCCGGCGATCACCGTCAACGGCGCGATGGTGCCCGTGGCCGTGATGCAGGGCGTCGACGAGGGCGCGGCCGACCTCCACTACGGCAACAACGTCAACCTCGAGGCAGGGCAGAAGGTGACCGTCGTGGTGACGCTCGCCGGGCAGAAGGCCGTCTTCCACACGACGGTTTCGTCGATGTGAAGGGTTGGCCGAGTTGACACCGGCGGCGCCGTGTGGAAACTATTCGGCGCAAGTGTCTGAGTCCGCTGTTGCCGCAGGTGAGCACACTGCCTGGCTCCTGGAGCTGGGTGCGGCGGCGCGCGCCGACGAGGAGCGCCCGGTGCTCCGTAAGGGCTATCTGGGACCGTGGAGCTCGCGAAGGGCGCGGGCTCGCGCGAGGCGCGCGGTGATCCGCGAGCGGCTCGAGGCGGCGGAGGTCGAGCCCGAGAGCATCGACGACACGCTCGTCGACCGCCTCAGCATCTACACCCACGACGGCGCTCAGCCTGCCGCGATGACCTCGCTCCTGTCGATCGCGACGGGCCCAGGGTCGGCCTGGGCGACGACCCAGACCGAGAAGCGGTAGGTCCCGGCCCCGGGCGGCGGCTTCGGCAGCGTCACCGTGCGCGCGCCCGCCCGCGGGATCGAGCCGCGCCGCGCGAGCACCGGGACGCCGTCGCCGGCGCGCTGAAGCGTGACGAGGTAGAGGCACGCGGCCGTGCAGCCCAGGTGGACGCTCGGACGCGTCGAGGTCGAGAGTCGCGCAGGGAACGCGAGCTGTCCGCTGGAGGCGATGCTCTCCGGCTTTACCGGAGTGGTGGGAGCCGGTGTCTGGGTCGGGGTCGGCGCGGGCGTCGGCGTCGGGGCAGGGGCGGGATTGGGGGCCGAGGGCGGGGCAGGACTCGAGGCCGTCTTGCAGCCGCGGCCGGAGGCCTGGGCCGCGGCCGCCGCCTGCGCGAGCGAGTCTGTGCTGTCGGCCAGGCGGGCGAGGATCACCTCGCCGATCGGCGCCCTGCAGGCCGAGGAGGCGAGTGCCGTCGCGAACGCGTCAGCGCTCAGGCCGTCGAGGATGACCGGGATCCCGGGGAACGTGGTCTGCAGGGCCGTGAGGAGGGTTGGGATGCTCGCGACGGGCCAGAGGTTCTTCCCCGGCGCCGGGGACGGTGTGAACGCGAGCTCGTCCATTCTGGCGCTCGAGGCGAGAGCGGTCAGCGCGGCCTTCGGGGTCAGCGCGCCGTCGAGCGAGCCGTCGACCCGCACGAGCGGGGCCGCCGCCTTCACGGAGGTGTAGGCCGCGCTCAGCGCGGCCGCGTAGGCCGGAACGGATGCGGCCGAGGGCCCCGGGCCGAGGACGAGGTCGTGGAGCGCCGGAACCTGCGCGGCCACCGACGCGGCGTAGGCCGCAAGCGCGGTTGCGTCCGCGGGCCACGCCGCGACGTAGAGCTCGAGCACGAGGTTCGTTCCGGCGGGAAGCCGGTTGAGCGCAGCGATCGCGCCGGCGTCGGGCACCGACGAGCCGTCGGGCCAGACGAGCGTCATTCGCACCGCGCCGTACCCGGCGGCGGCCGCGGCGGCCGCCTGGGTCGGCTGGTCGAGCCCGGCGCCGGCGACGAGCGGCGGCAGGGTCGTGGCGCCCGCCGAGGCGACCTTGCGCTTCGGCTTGTGCTTCTTGGGAGGTTCCGAGACGTGGACGATCGGGAGCGCGTCGATCGAGGCCGAGTTGCCCCTCCAGTCGGTCGCCCGGATCCTCACCGGGAAGATCCCGGCTCGCCGGGGCAGGCCGAAGGAGACCGTGTGCCACCCGCCGCCGACGGAGAGCCCTCGCTCGGCGCCGAGCGCCGAGACGTGCACGGTGGACGGCTTCGAGACCCAGAAGGTGACCGAGCCGACCCCTGCGTTGGCGAGCTTGAACGCCGGCGGGGTCGTCTGGAACGCGGAGAACTGCGTCGCTGCCGAGCCGAAGCGGTCGTCGCGCCGGGCGAGCGTCTGCAGGAGCCCGACGACGTAGTCCTGGTAGTTCACGGGCGAGGGGTCGGCGGGCAACTGGTAGTACGACCAGTAGCCGTTGCTGAACGAGGGCAGGGCTCGTGAGGCGGCGTTCTGGAGGCCGGTCGCAAGCGCGCCCGCGGCGCTGTCGGACGTCGCCTTCGCGTAGTCCGCGAGCGAGATCGCCGACTGGAGCTGGGCGTTCAGCACGACCGCGCGATTGAACGAGTACAGCTTGATCCACGGGCCGAACGCGGTCTGCCGGACGAGCCGTCCGGGGATGGCGCGGTAGGCGGAGCGCGCCGCCGCAAGGAGTGTCGGGGCGTCCGTCGTGTCGAGTGCGGCAGCGCGCGCGAAGGCCTGCGCCGCGACAGCCTGCGCGAAGCCGCTCGTCCAGGGTGCCCGTCCGCCCCCGTAGTCGAAGTAGTACTCGAAGGCGGTTCCGCCGCCGGCCTCGGGAACGCCGCGCGCGGCGAGCGCCATCGCCAACCGCGCCGTCGCCGCCTCGTTCTTGGCGGCGACCGCGGCGTTCAGCGCCGCGAAGTTGCCAAGCGGGTGGAACTCGAACCCGCGTCCCGCGAAGTAGCGGTAGACGACGCCGTCGCCGTCGGTGATGTCGGTCTGCGGCGCCGGCGACCCGCGGTGCACGAACCAGTCGTCGTTCGCAGCCAGCTGGCCGAAGACAGCCGCTGCGCGCGGCGCCGTGAGCTTGGGGGCGATCGCCGCGGCCTGAGCGAGCTGGCCGCGGAGGACGGCCGCGCGGCCGCCGGGCAACAGGCTCGCGAGGCGTGCCGTGCGGCGTACGACATCCCGGTAGCGGGCGGCATCGGAGGATCCCACCCGGCGGTCGATCGCCGCCAGGACGACCTTGTACGCGGGCAGGGGCCTCTTCGCCGGAGCGGCTCCGGAGCCCGCGGAGAGCGCAACGACGATGGCACAGACCCCCAGCACCAACCTGAGTGCCACCGCCGAAGGGTAGCCGGGCCTGTCCTACTCCGCAGCTGTGGTGAGGAGCGCGGTGCGTTCGGGTTACTGCGCAGACAGGGTGGCGGTCGAGTGCGTCAGCGTGCCTGTGCCGGTGAGGTTGAGGTTGAAGGTGCCGGTCCTCGTGTCGAGGAGTCAAGCGACGGGGCGTTAAACGATCCGTTCGGGTAGGTGGACGGTGAAGCGCGTTCCCTTGGCCGGCTCGCTCTCGACGGTGACGGTGCCGCCCATCGCCTCGGTCAGCTCCTTGACGATCGCGAGGCCAAGGCCGGTGCCGACGGCGCGGTTGCTCGCGTAGCGGCTGTAGAGGAAGAAGCGCTCGAACGCGTGTGGGAGCTCCTCGGCGGCGATCCCGGGGCCGGTGTCGGAGACGACGAGCTCGCCGGGGTGGGCAGCTACGGTGACAGACCCGCCGGCGGGCGTGGAGCGGAGCGCGTTCTCGATCAGGTTCGAGAGCACCTGGAGGGCGCGGTCGGGGTCGGCGACCGCGGGAGAGCGTCCGTTCGTCTCGCCGATGAGCGCGACGCCGACTCGGGTCGACTCTGGGCCGTGACGGCTGACGGCCTGCGCGACGAGGCCGGTGAGATCGATCGGGCGGGGATGGACGGAGAAGGACCGCTGGTTCAGGCGGGCGAGGTCGAGCAGGTCGCGGACGAGCCGCTCGAGCCGCCTCGACTCGGCGATGACGACGGCGGCAGCCTTCTCGACGGACATGACGCCGTCGAGGATCGCGTCGCCGTGGCCGCGGATGGCGGCGAGCGGCGTCTTCAGCTCGTGGCTTACGGAGAGCAGGAAGCTGCGCTCGGCGTCGCGGGCCCGGTCGAGGTCCTCGGCGAGCTTGTTGAACGAGGCGGCGAGGTTCGCGACCTCGGTCGAGCCGGTGAGGGGGAGCGGGCCCGGGCGCTCGCCGGCGGCGAGCGCGAGGCTCGCGACCGACACCCGCTCGATCGGCCGGGAGACGGCGCGCGCGAGCAGGAAGGCGGCGACTGCGGCGATGGCTGCGCCGACCGCGGCGGCGATGACGAATGCGACCGTGAACGGGTGAAGGTCGGAGGATTCGAGCGTGGCGGAGCGCAGCAGGACGACGGCCTGCGTGCCCTGGGGGTCGGCGGCGAAGAGGTAGCGCTTTCCGCCCACGGTCACCGAGCCGCGTGCCGCCTTGCCGGCTCGCAGCGCTGTGCCGGCGTCAGCCGGGAGCAGGAGCGCCGCCTGCGGGATCGTGAGGATCGAGAGCCGCTGCTGCTGGGTCTCGTAGAACGCGCCGAGGCTCGTGAGGCCGGTCTGCGATGGGGTCGAGCGCTGCAGCTCCGCGGTGAGCGCTGCCTGGCGCGAGAGCGAGTCGAGCGCCGCAGTCCGCGCCGACGACCGGACGAGGAGTGCCGCGACGATGAGCGTGACCCCCACCGCCGCCACCACCGCGATCGAGATCGCCGCGAACTCGCGGGCCCGCAGCGAGTTCACGGCGATGTGCTGTTGGACACCCGGTGAATTAAACCTTTATGGCTGGACTGCCTTGTACCCGGCACCCCTGATCGTTCTGATCAGGTCGGGGCGGTCGAGCTTGCGGCGGAGCTGGGCGACGTGGACGTCGACCGTTCGCGTCCCGCCCGCGTAGTCGTAGCCCCAGACGCGCTCGAGGAGGGCGTCCCGGGAGAAGACGGCGCCGCGGTTGGCGATCAGGTAGGAGAGGAGGTCGAACTCCTTCGGCCGGAGCTCGACCGGCTCGCCGGCGACCCGCACCTCGCGCCCGGCCCGCTCGACGACGACGTCACCGAGCGCGAGCAGCTCGTCGTTCCCGCTCGGCTCGGCGCGCCGTAGGACTGCCTTCATCCGCGCCACGAGCTCCTTCGGCGAGAACGGCTTGCCGATGTAGTCGTCGGCTCCGGCGTCGAGCCCGACTACGAGATCCGACTCCTCGTCCCGTGCGGTCAGCATCACCACCGGCACGGCCGACCGCGCCCGGATCCGCCGGCAGACCTCGAGCCCGTCCATGTCCGGAAGGTTCAGGTCGAGGACGACGAGCCGAACCGGCTCGCTCTCGACCCGCTCGAGCGCCGCAGCGCCGGTCCCGACCGAAGCGACCGAGAACCCTTCTTGCGCGAGGTAGGCCTCTACCAGTGAGGCGAGCGACTCTTCATCCTCGACCAGGAGGACGATGCCGGCCACGGGTTGATGCACCCGCCTAGCTCGGCCTCAGGAACCGGAGTACCGGGGCGGGCTGCCCGGCCTTCACGGTGGTGACGAGCACGAACCCCGGCTTCACGTCGTTGATCTTGCCAGGGCGACCGTTGACGGTGATCTTCGTCCCTCGGTCGATGGCGACGCTCACCGCGCTGCCGTCCAGTTGGCGGACCACCACTGCCGATCCGCTCACCGACTGGACGACCCCCTGCACGTTGATCGTCGCGTTTCCGTGTGCGACCGTCACTGTGCTCGAGTCCTTCGACGGCCCGTGGGCTGCGAACGCGGGCGCCGCAAATCCGAGCGGCACCGCCGCGAGGACCGATGCAACCAACGCTTTCGAGCGCACCGTCACGCGCCCATGATCACAGATCCCGATTAGCGGACGATTCTCCGCGTGTAAACGCCGGGTAAACGCGGCAAGTCCAGGGTTTTACACCTTGAAAACAGCCCGAAGATCGTCGGATGACGGGCCGAAGTTACACCTCCCCGCAACATGTCCCACAGCGCATCGACACCGACGAAGGAGGACTCGATGAGGACGCTCTTGCCGCGCGCGGGGCGCCGCGGGCTTCTCGCAATCGCCACCGTGCTCGCGCTCGCTGCGGCCGGTGTTGCGATCGCAGGCTCTGGCACCCCGGCCAGCACCACGCTCTTCTCTGCGACGTTCTCGGCCAACACAGCGGGGCCGAGCCACAGCAGCACGTGTACCCCGACCCCGGGCGACGTGTACACGACGACTGACGCCGTGTTCTCCGGCAACTCGAGCGGCGACCCGAGGTTCACCGGCGCGATGACGATCCACGTGAAGAGCGTCTACGACTCGACGACGAACGTCGGCTCGCTCAAGGGCCACGTGGACATCAACACCACCACCAATCCGCCCGGCCACGTAGACGCGAAGCTGAGCGCGGTGAACGTTAACGGTGTCGTCCAGGGCTGGCTCGACGGCGATCTCGGTGGCGGCACACACTTCATCGGCAGCTTCAGCGCCAACCTGTCTCTCACCGGAACCACGGTCGGCTTCAGCAACGGCGCGCTCGGCGCCGGCGCGGCAACCAACACTGCGATCGTGTCGACGGGGCACTGCGACCAGCCGCACCCGAACCCGCCGCACCCGAACCCGCCGCATCACGAGGATCACGGCCATCACGGCCATCACGGCGATCAGCACGGCAAGCACGACCACTAGCACCACAAGCGTCGGGTCGTGAAGGCTCGACGGGGTGAACGAAGGGGGGCGCCGGCCACGGCGCCCCTCGTCTATCTCACGAGGTAAAGCGCGGCTTTCGCGTCCTGTCTCACGAGCACGAGCCTCGGGTCGTGTGCGGCGAGTCGTCCCGCGGCCGAATAGGGATCGACGAGGACGTAGCCCGCGTGTCGGATCGCGCCGGCACCGGTGGCGCGACCGGCGAGCCAGTCGAGGAAGAGCCGCTGATCAGCGCGCCGGAACGCGTCGATCGGGTTCGAGACCCACACGCGCCCTCCGGCGAGCGCAACCTGCTGGCCGAGCACGGCCTGAGCGAGCACCGGCCTGCCTTTCGCGGCGGCCACGCGTGCAAGCGCCTGCGACGCCGGGTCGCGCGGGCCCCTGACGATCTGGGCCGCCGCCGCCGCGGCGAGGATGACAGCGGCGCCGACGAGCACCCGCCGCGACACCTCGCCGAGCCGCAGCCCGCGCGCCGCCGGATAGGCGGCCAGGAAGAGGAGCCACGTGCCGTTCCGCTCGACGCGCACGGTGGCGAGGACGAGCCCTGCGATCGCGACCGCCTCCCACAAGGCGACATGCCGCCGGCCGAGCACGCCGAGAACGATCGCCGCGCCGATCAGCAGCAGCGCGAACCCGCCGAGGCCGAGCGGCGCCCAGAGCCCCTCTCCGTGCCGGGCGGCCTCACTCCCGAGCACCCCACTGTAGTAGCGCGGGGTGTTCCACAGTGCAGGTGTCAGACACGACACGAGGAGCGCGGCCAGCAGCACTCCGGCCGAGAGCCACGGGTCCCGGCGTCCACGCGAGAAGACGAGGTAGGCGCCGAGCAGCCCAAGCCCGGCGAGCACGGCTCCGTGCAGGTTCCCCCACACGAGGACGAGCGGCACCGCCAGCCAGATCCGCCCCGACGGCGCGCGTGAGTCCACCTCGAGCAGAACGAGCAGCAGCGGGAACAGCGCGAGGGAGAAGAGCGAGAACCCGGTGACGACGACCGCCGGCAGCGACCCCAGGAGCACGACCCCGCACACGAGAGCGACGGTCCCCGACGACGCTTCACGACGAAGCCCCCAGGCAAGAGCGCCGAACCCGAAGGCCGCAGCCGCCGTCTGCCATGCCACGAGCCCCCGCCCGCCGCCGAGGGCATGCCACGCCCCCCAGAACAGGAGCTCCGCCCCGGCCGGGACGTCGTGCCACCCGCTGGTCGCGGCAGTCGCGAACCCGATCGACCCCGGAAGATGGCCGTGGGCGATCTGCGACCCGAGCGGCACGAGCCAGAGCGCGTCGGCGCCGATCACCCCGAAGGAGGCCGCAAGCGCTGCGGCCGCGGCGACTGGAAGGACGATCGTCCGGCTGGGAGCGGGGCTGGGCCCAGTGGACGTCGGATTCATCGTCAAGCCCGCTCAGGCGAGGAGGGTGAACGCTGCGCCGACGCGCTGGTAGGTCGGGGCGGCGCGGCGGTCGAAGGTGAGCAGGGTTGCGTCCAGCGCCCGGGCAGTGGCGGCGACGATCGCGTCGTAGACGGCGCCTCCTGCGATCTGCGCGGCGACGGCGAGGTCGAGAAGGCCCTCGTACTCCTCCGCCGCGAGGACGATCGGCGGAAGCTCGAACATCTCGACGAGGTAGTCGCGCGCCACGGCGGCGGGCACCCGCTGGGGCGGGGGAAGCCGGGTGAGCACCGAGTAGGTCTCGATCGCGACCTGGGCGATCACTCGTGTCTTCTCCCCCGTGAGTGCGGACCGTGCGACCGGATGCGCTTCGTGCCAGGGCAGCGCGGCCGCGACGGCGACGCTGGTATCCGCGACGATCACCGTCGCGTGCGCTCGAGCGTCTCGCGCACCACCTCGACCGTGAGGGTCGGCATCTCGGCGTCGGCCTCGACGACGGCGACGCCGTTGGCACGCCTCGCGACTCGCATGGGAACCGGCGCCGGGGCGATCTCGATCACGCCGTCGCGGAGGCCGACTTCGATCTCGGCCCCGGCCTCGAGGCCGGCCGCGTCGCGAACGGCCTTCGGAATGACGATCCGCCCCGCGGCATCAATGGTAGTGCGCATGGCAGAAACGTACCATGCCGAGTGGCTCGGTAACACACGCGACCCCCCGAAGACCGGCGACCAGTTGGTCGTTGCGTGGGTCACCGTCCTCACCGTCGACTTCGGCGCCCGGCGCTGACGCCGGACGCCTTCGTCGACAGCAGTTCTACTTCAGGTTGACGGGGAAGGAGACGAGCCGGCGCGCTGAGATGCCGCCGAGGATGTCCTCCCCGTTCTTGCGAGCGCGGACGAACACGGTGAGCTGCGCGAGCTTCGATGAGGCAGGGAAGCCCGTGAGCTGGTTCATCGTGAGCGTGGCGATCCCGTTCGCGTCGGTCTGCGGCTCGGGCGGGATCGAGAACTGGTTGTAGGGAACGGCCGTCGCGTAGACGAGCGCGCCCTGGACGGGGCGCCCACCGCACGCGGTGACCTTGAAGCTCAGCTGGATCGTGTGCGCGCCCGGCGTGATGATCCCCGGGATCGACTGGTTGGGGTCGACCTCGAGATGCGCGGGCGAGCTCACGTCGGCGATCTGGATCGTTCCGTTCCCCGACGGGCAGCCAGTCGCAGGCGGGGTCGAGGTGACGACGGGCGTCGCGGCCGACGGGGCCGTGTCGTTCCCGTCGGAGTTCGTCGCCGTGACGGTGACGATGATCGTGCTGTCGATATCGGCTTTCTGGATGTCGTACGTGTTGATCGTCGCGCCGGTGATCGCCTTGCAGTTCTTGCCGTCCTTGTCACACCGGCTCCACTGGTAGGTGAACGTGAGCGGGGTGGTCCCGCTCCAGGTCCCGTTGCCGGCGGTCAGGGTCTCGCCCTGTTGGGCGGTCCCCGCGATCGTCGGCACGGCGGTGTTCGCGGGCTTCACTGCGACCGCCGCCGACCCGTTGCGGAACGAGCCGAACAACGCGCCGATCGCGATTGCAGCCAGCGCCAAAACGATGACAGCCGGCCACCTGCGCCCCGAGAGTCTGGGTGAAGCCATGCATCCTCCTTCCTCGAGCTGACCCGCCCGACCCTAGCTACCCATGGAGACGCTGCGGTAATCCCGGAGTCAGGATCCGGTTAGGGTGCCGCCGATTTCCGGGGGTCGGCTTCGACTCGGGGCCTGCAAGGCTTACACTCGTTATGTGGGCGTGACCTTCGATGTTGGAGGCAAGACGTACGTCATTCCGAACCCGCAGGCGACGATCCTGGCGGAGAACCTGCGCATCCTCTCGAAGTCGGAGTTCGCCGCCTCGGGAGAGCCCGCCGCACTCGTGGGTATGGGAGAGGACTGGCGCACGGAGGCCGAGTTGCTCGCCGACTCGATCGAGGCGGCGCTCGTCGACGACAACGCCGCGCCACTGCACCTCGAGGGCCCGGCTGCTGACGCGACCTACTGCGTCCTTCGCCTGATGGTGGGCCTCGACACGAACGGCGCCGCAGGGCTGCGCGACGCTCTCGGGACACCGGTACCGGAGACGCCGAAATCGATCTGGCTCGGCGGCGAGCCGCTCCGCCACCTCTCGCGGCCCGAGCTTGTCGAATGGCTGGCCGTCCTGTTCGCGCTCTCGATCCTGACGGTGGTCCTCGCGATCGCGTGGACGGGCACCTGGTGGCTGACGGCGCCGATCATCGCCGTGCTGGTGGGGGTGCGCGTCGCAAAGACCCGCGCGACCGGCCGGCTCGCCTGGTCGGTGGCCTCTGTGGTCTGGTGGGGGATCTTCCTCGTGCCCGCGGCCGTGCTCGTGACTGTTGTCGGCCTGCTCGTGGTCGAGATCATCAGGCCTTAACAGCGGTCTTCGCTCTGGGATCGGGGCGCCGCCGTAAATGGGGTGGGTAGCTTCCGGGACGTGGCGATCGTCGTCGGCTCGGGCCCGAACGGACTCGCCGCGGCGATCGTCCTCGCGAGGGCGGGATTCGACGTCCGCGTGATCGAGGGTGAGGACACGGTCGGCGGCGGGTGTCGGTCGGCCGAGCTCACCCTGCCGGGGTTCGTGCACGACGTCTGCGCGGCGATCCATCCGCTGGCCGCGGCCTCGCCGTTCCTGCGGACGGTGCCGCTCGCCGACCATGGCGTCGAGTGGATCGAGTCGCCCGCGGCGCTTGCGCACCCCTTCGACGACGGAAGCGCAGCGCTCCTCTACCGGTCGGTCGACGCGACCGGTGAGACACTCGGCGAGGACGCCGCGCGCTACCGGCGGCTGATGGCACCGCTCGTCGAGCGATCGGAGCCCCTGCTCGAGGATGTGCTCGGCCCGCTCGGGGTTCCGAAGAGCCTGGCCGCGTTTGCCGGGTTCTCGCTGCGGTCGGCGCTCCCGGCGAGCGTGCTCGCGCGCCGCGTGTTCCAGGGACCGCGGGCGCAGGCCCTCTTCGCGGGACTCGCGGCGCATTCGATGGTGCCGCTGACCCGGCTCCCGACTGCTTCGTACGGGCTCGTCCTCGCAGTGCTCGCCCACGTTGCGGGGTGGCCCCTCGCGCGCGGGGGGTCGCAGCAACTGTCCGACGGGCTCGCCTCCTATCTGCGGTCACTCGGCGGAGAGGTCGAGACCGGGCGGCGGGTGACAGCTCTCCGCGAGCTGGGCGGCTCGCGGCCGGTGCTGCTCGACGTGACGCCGCGGGCGCTTCTCGGGATGGCGGAGCTGCCGGCGCGCTACCGCCGGCGGCTCGAGCGGTTCCGTTACGGGCCGGGCGTCTTCAAGCTCGACTGGGCGCTGGACGGGCCGATCCCCTGGCGCGCGCCCGAGTGCGCGCGGGCGGCGACCGTGCACCTGGGCGGGACGCTCGACGAGATCGTCGCGTCGGAGCGCGAGCCGTGGCGCGGTGGCGTGGCCGAGCGGCCGTACGTGCTGGTCGCGCAACAGAGCCTGTTCGATCCGATCGCGGGCTCCCGAGGGCAAGCACACGGCGTGGGCGTACTGCCACGTCCCGAACGGCTCGACCGTCGACATGACCGACCGGATCGAGGCGCAGCTCGAGCGCTTTGCGCCCGGGTTCCGGGATCTCGTGCTCGCCCGGTCCGTGATGGGCCCCGTGGAGATGGAGGCGCACAACCCGAACTACGTGGGCGGCGACATCAACGCCGGTGCCGCCGACCTTCGCCAGACGGTCGCGCGCACGCCGTATGCCACCCCGCTCCCGGGGGTGTTCCTCTGCTCGGCGTCGACGCCGCCGGGCGGCGGCGTCCACGGCATGTGCGGTTTCCACGCCGCGTCGGCGGCGCTTCGGTAACCGCTACCGGCCGCTACAGCGGGTGTCGGCGACGGTTGGGCCGGCTGCCGGTCCCTTGCGCAGGATGACGGCACGGCCACGGCCGCTCGTGCTCCTAGACTCTCGCGGTGGTTTCCCGCCTCGGGTCACGCCTCGCCGCCGGACGCGGCGGCTGGGCGTTCGCCGCGTACCTCGTCCTCGCGTTCTGCTTCCTCGGCATCCGCGTTGCCGCGCATCCGGAGCGGGACATCATCGGCGGGCTCTTCACCGATCCGCAGATCTTCGTCTGGTCGTTCGCCTGGTGGCCGCACGCGATCCTCCACGGCTTGAACCCGTTCTACACCCACCAGATCTGGGCGCCCGACGGGTTCAACCTCGCCTGGGCGACGAGCGTCCCGGGCCTCGCGATCGCGTTCGCGCCGCTCACGCTCCTCTTCGGGCCCGTGCTCGCCTACAACGTCGCCTCGATCGTGATGCCCGCGCTCGCCGCATGGACGGCGTTCCTGCTCTGCAAGCGCGTGACGGGCGGCGCCGCCTGGCCCTCGCTCGCGGGCGGCTACCTCTTCGGCTTCTCGACCTACATCCTCGCCGCCGAGCTGACGCACATCTTCAGCGCAGCAGTCTTCCTGCTCCCGGTCGCGGCGCTTCTCGTGCTCAGGTTCGTCGACGGCGAGCTGGGCCCGCGAGGGTTCGCGTTCCGCTTCGGGCTCGTCCTGGCCGCGCAGATTCTCCTCTCGACCGAGGTTCTCTTCGTCCTCACGCTCGCGCTCGCCGTCGGCCTCGTCCTCGCACTGATCCTCGCCCCGGCGACGCGAGCGGCGATCCGGCGGATGCCCGTCCCGCTCGCCGGCGCCTACCTCCTCGCCGCCGTCCTCACCGCACCCTTCCTCTACTACGTCGCGACGGGCCTCGAGTTCCGCGCCCCGACCGGGGCGCACGTCTTCGTCGCCGACCTGCTCAACCTCGTGGTCCCGACGATGGCGAGCCTCGGCGGCTGGTGGACGAAGAGCATCGCGGTGCACTTCCCCGCCAACGACTCCGAGCGCGGCACCTACCTCGGGCTCCCGCTCCTCCTGATCGTCGCCTTCTTCGCGTGGGACCGACGCAGGTCGCCCGGCGGACGCTGGCTCGCGGTGGCGTTCATCGTCGCCGTCGTCGCTGCGCTCGGGTCGTGGCTGACGGTGAACGGGAAGGAGCTCTTCGTTCTCTATCCGGGCGCCTGGCTCGCCGCCAAGCCGTTCTTCAAGCAGGCGATGCCGGTGCGGCTGATGGTCTTCGCGGCGCTCGCAGGCGCTGTGATGACGGCGATCTGGGCCGCATCGGGCCGGCGCCCGAGATGGCTCCGGATCGCGCTCCCCGCTCTCGCGGCGCTCGCGATCGCTCCGAACGTGTCGTGGGGGGCCTGGGCGCGGACGCCGGAGGTGCCGAGGCTGTTCACGACGAGCATGTACAAGAGCTGCATCGGCCGGGGCCAGAACGTGCTGCTCCTCCCGTTCGGGACGCTCGGCGACTCGATGATGTGGCAGGCGCGGACCGGTTTCTGGTTCCGCGACGCGGGCGGCTACATCTCCCCGTACCCGCCGCCGTCGTACACGTGGCTCGACGGGATGCGCCGGATCGCGACGGAGCAGTCCCCGCCGGACGTGGACACCAACTCGGTGCTCCAGCTCGTCCGGGCGAAGCGGGTGACGACGATCGTGCTCGACATGGACGCCGAGACGCTGTGGGGGCCGGTACTGGCCCCGCTGGGAGCGCCGCAGGACGCCGGAGGCACCTGGATCTACCGTCTCCGGGGCGCCGCCCCGCAGAGCGACGAGTGCGGCATCGCGAACGAGCGGCCTTGACCGGCGGGCTCCCCGTCGTCCGCCCGCATGCCTTCCCTGGCATGAGAATGGTATCGTTCTGCCAGTGAAGGCGACGATCGACTCTCTGGGGCGGATCGTGGTCCCCAAGCCTCTGCGCGACGCGATGGGCTTGACGCCCGGCTCGACCGTGGACATCTCCCGCTACGGCGCCGGTCTGCAGCTTGTTCCGTCGGGACGGACGGCGCGCCTCGTCGAGGAGAACGGCGTGCTCGTCGCGACCGGCGAGACCGAGATCGGCGACGACGACGTGTTCGCCTTGATCGACGCGGGTCGGCGCTGACGACGCTCGCCCTCGACACAAGCGTCGCGATTCCGCTGCTCGTGAGCCGGCACGAGGCTCACGCGGAGGTCGTGAGCTGGTGGAACGGCAGGGAGGTCGCGCTCAGCGGCCATGCCCTCGCGGAGACGTACGCCGTCCTCACTCGGCTCCCGGGGGACCTCCGCCTCGAGCCGGCCGACGCGGCGAGGCTGATCGGCGAGCGTTTCGCGGCGCCTCTCAGGCTAGGTGCCGAGCGATTCCACACACTGCCCGAGTCACTGGCGCGGCTGGGGATCGCGGGAGGCGCGGTCTACGACGCACTCGTCGCGCTCGCTGCCGCCGAGCATGGCGCCGAGCTCGGTACGCGCGACCTGCGGGCGAAGGAGACGTACGAGCGTGTCGGCGCGCGGGTGGCCGTTGCCGGATAGCCCGGGTCGCGGAGCTATTCCGGCTCATCCGGATCGCGGAGCGGGCTTGGCGCGAGACCGCACCGGCGCGCCCGCCACGCCGTCCACTGCGACGCGGTAGACGCCTGTCGGCTCACGACGAACGACCGCCGAGAAGCGTCCGCCGAGCCCGGGCCGCACGCGCGCGACCTGCACCCAGGCGCCGCTCGTCGCGCGCCGTTGGATCACCGCGCCCTGGACTCCCTGTGCGATCCCGGTGAGCCGGAGCTTCGCGCCCGGGATCCGGACGGGGGGCTCGAGCGTCACCGTCCCGAGCGAGAACCGGGCCGACCGGAGCCCGACCGCGTCGGCGAAGTCCCGTCCCGTGAGCGTCCGCTGCTCGCCCGGGCCGCGAAGCAGGACGACGCTCGCAAGCCCCGAGGCGTTGTGCTTCACGTCGATCGAGTCGGCGGCAAGCCCGAGGCGGGCTCTGATCTCGTCCCCTGTCAGCGCGACCTGCCAATGGTGGTCGGGCGCAAGCCCGTCGTACGGATCGGCGACCGAGACGAGATAGGGCTGGGGGGTCGTGCCCGGGAAGGCGTCCTGCACCGCCGCCGTCCGGCCGCCCGAGCTCGAGTCGTACAGGGCGGCGATCACCCTTCCCTCGTAGGCGAGCGTCTGGCCCGCGGTCTCCGCGGCCGCCCAGGTCGTCGCGGGGCTCTCGCTCGCGATGCCGTCGTAGGTCTGGCTGCGCGCGTCCGCGTAGAGGTCGAATGGCGCGGCGGGGCGGATGCTCGCGACCGCGTACGACCTCGCCGCCACGGCCTGGGCGCGGTAAGCCTGCTGCTGCCATCCCTGCTGTAGCTCGGAGGGAACGACGCTGCGGACGTACCGCTCGAGGGGGACGGTGTTGACGACGGAGAGGCTGCCGTCCGAGCGCTCGACCGTGAGCGACCCGCGGTAGGCGGCGCCGTCGACGGCGAGCGGCTGCGCGCCCGCGTCGGCCGTCACCGGCAGGCGCAGCGCGACCCCGGCGGCCCGCGGCCGCGAGCCGAGCCTGACAGTCCCGGCCGGGACGTGGACTCGGAGCCCACGCGAGTCGACGAGCAGGAACGGCGCCTTCGATGAGAGGGCGACGCTCGGGCGTCGGTCGAGGAGCAGCACGCGGACCGGGACGTCTGGGACCTGCGTGAAGGTCGTTTGCGGGTAGTAGTGAGCAAGGATCCGCCGGTAGTCCCAGCCGTGACGGGCGTAGCCCTCGGCTCCCCACTGGCTCATGCCGACGCCGTTTCCTGCGCCGCCTCCGGTGACGATCAGGAGATCGGCGGGCTGTGCCACCGCCGCGCAGACGAGGCTGCTCGCGAGCACGGCTACGACGACCTGATACCGGCGCGGACTGGGCATTGCGGAAACCTAGTCGACCCGCGGTGCGCAGACCTGAAGGATGACCGTCACACGCCGCCCGGCGTCGATCCATCGGCGGTCGATCGAGCCTTCGACCCGGCTCGCGCTCGGGGCAAGAAGACACGCTCGTAACGCCGCTGATCGCGTCCTCGTTAGCCTCCGTGCATAGGTATTCTCTAGGACGATGTTTCGAGCCAGTCTGCAGCTCCTGGCCGGCGCGGCTCTGCTGGCGTCCACGGCGGTAGGGGCGGCCGCGGCGCCGTCCGTGGTGGCCGGGAAGTACAACGGGCGTACGACGGCGGATGCCGGCGGCAAGCCCCATGCGATCGCTTTCGCGGTGAAGAAGGCCGGCTGCGGCACCGCGGCCTACTGCGTGGTGTTCGACCCCGAGAGCTTCATCCAGGGCAAGTGCGCGACGAGCGGCTACATGTACAACGCCTTCGCGCCGGTCACGACGCCGATCCCGTTGCCCGCCTCAGGGAAGATCGCCCACACCTACACGCTGTATGTCGCCAACGGCACGATCAAGCTGGCGCCCGGCGGCGGCGCCGTCCCTTCCGGCAAGTTCCAGCTCGACCTGGCCTTCGACGCGAACGGCAAGGTCACGGGGTCCGAGAGAGTGACCGTCGACCTGCGCGAGGGCGACGGCGTCTGCGACACGGGACTCGTGAAGATCTCCGCGAGCCGCTGAGCGGGGCGAACGTCCGGCCGGCCTTCGATCTGGCCGGGCTCAAGTCGACGGAACCACAAGAGCTGTGCCGACGCGGGCCCCGCGAGGGACCCCTTGTTGTCCCGCCGAATAGAGGCAGCGCTATCTAGTCCGCATAGGCAGAGTATTATGGCTCAGTGGATCATGAGCTAACTCCGAACGAGCTCACGGTCGTCGCGCTCCTCATGGAGAAGCCCGGTCACGGCTGGGGTCTCTCCGACAGGCTCGACCACGACGGCGAGGTCGGGACGATCTGGTCGGTGGCGCGGCCGCTCGTCTACACGAGCCTGCGCCGACTCGAGACCGACGGCTACATCGAGACCGTCAGCATCGAGCGCGGTAGCCGCGGCCCGCACCGCGTCAACTACGGGCCGACGAAGAAGGGACGCGCCGCGGTCAGGGCTTGGCTCGCCGAGCCCGTCGACCACGTCCGCGACATCCGCTCGCTGTTCCTGTTGAAGGTCGTGCTCTCGAAGCGCCTGGGGCTGGACGTCGAGCGGCTCCTCGTCGCGCAGCGGGCGCTGCTGACGCCGTTCGTCACGTATCTCGAGGCGAGGCTCGACGATGTCGATCCGTTGACCGAGCCGGCCGAAGAGGCGGTGCTGTACTTCCGTCTCGCGACCGCGAGGACGACGGTCGGCTTCATCGACCACCTCCTGGACAGCCGCGCCCCGAGGCGCAAACCGCGCCGCTAGATGTAGACGACGGGGACGTCGGCGGCCTCGGCGAGGGATGCCTGGCGCTCGTCACGTGTGTAGAGCCGGCGCGTATGCGCTGCGGCGGTCGCGACGATCAGCAGGTCGGTCGCCTTCTCCGTCCGGCCGGCGGTCCGTGCGACAGCGAGGATTCGGCGTATCCGATGGACCTCGAGAGAGCTCGCACCATGTCGTGTCCGACCTACTGGACGACGATCGAGTAGCCGCTCTTCTGGCCGACGCGCGACGTGAACGTCCACCGGCCCGGGGTCAGCTTCACCGAGACCGATCGCCGGCCGACGTACGCCGACCCCGACAGGCTGCGGGGCCGTTGGCCGGTCTTCGTCACGACCAGGCCGGCTGTGGGGCTGTGGTCGGTCACCGCGATGCGATAGCTGCCTGCCAGTAGGCGGCTGACCGTACTGCCGTCGAGAGCGACGCTCGGCCGGCCGGCGAGGCTGACGGTGGCTGTCAACGCCCCGCGCGTCGGCGCCACGGCCGAGCCGACGATGTCCTGATCCTGGGTGGGCGCGCCCTTGTGCGGCGATACGGCTGCAGCCGGGGCGGTGCCCCCGGTGTCGGCGCTGGTCACGAAGGTGTGCACGACCCCCGGGATCGCGTCGTCCGTCCAGGTGTAGGAGGAGCTCGGCGCGAACGACGCCTGGTCCATCGCGCTGTCGACGCCTCCCTCGTTCAGGTTCGACATCAGGTCGACGCCCGGCCCGGTGAGGTGGAAGATGGGCAACCCGGCCGGAAGCCCCATCGGCCCGGAGAGCTGCACGGTGTAGAAGCCCGCCGGGATCACGGTCGGCGGCCCGCTCGTCGACCCCACCGACGTTCCGTTCGGGAGCGTCACGGCGATCGTGTCGTTCGCGAAGAAGGTCACATTCAGCGTGAGCGGCCCGGCTCCGTCCGCGCCGCCGCTCGAGACACAGAGCGCGGCCGCGACCGCACCCCCAATGACGAGACGCCGGCCCCTCATTTCGCAGATCCTAACGTGGCGCCTGCGCAAAGCCTCGCCGCAGTGCCGCCCCCCGGCTCGAGCTCGCCGCGTGGCTCGAGCAGGTTCCCGAGCGCCCATCCGTGTGCCGCCCGCTCGGCGCGCCAAAGGGAGCAGCCCAGACCTCCGGCCCGTCCCCTGTTCGACTGCTCCCGGGAGCTACGCTGAGCAGCTGCCGCCGTCGTCGTCGCTCGACGTGCCGTCGGGGCAGGTCGTGTGCGACCAGGTGACTCCGTTCAGGTTGGCGCCGGTCAGGTTCGCCCCGGTGAGGTTCGCGCCGGTCAAGTTGGCGCCGTGGAGGTTCGCGCCGGTCAGGTTCGCCCCGGTGAGGTTCGCGCCGGCCAGGTTCGCGCCGTGGAGGTTCGCGCCGGTCAGGTTCGCCCCGTTCAGGAGCGTGTTCGAGAGGTCGGCGTTGTTGAGGTTTGCGCCTGCGAGGTTCGCGTTCACGAGCAGCGCGCCTGCGGCATCTCCGCCGTTCAGGTTGGCGCCGCTGAGGTTCGCCCCCACCAGGTACGCGTTCCCGAGAGCCGTGTTCTTGAGGTTCTGGCCGCTCAGGTTCGGCCCGGATCCCGCAGCCGGGGCCGGAACGACCGGGGCGCGGAACACGGTGACGATCTGGACGCCGAAGTCGTAGCGGCCCCCACGCACGTCACCGGGCACCGTCAGCCGCGGCCCGGTGTCGGAGCTGGTGGCCGGCGGCGGCACGACGAAGAGGTGGAACGGCGCCCCTGGTGGCGACGGAAGAACCGCCTCGCCGAGCGACAGAAGGTACTGCTGATCCGCCGTGTTGTTCAGTGCGTTGCGTGCGGGGTCGAACTCGTCCCACGAGACGAGCGTCGACGCGCCGTCCTCGGACGACGTCGCCTCGACGTAGAGGCGCGTGTCGTCGGCCGGGATCGAGGTGAGCTCGGGGGCCGCGGACGAGAGCACGTCGTAGAGCGTCGGGCCCTTCTCCTCGCGAACTTGCGGGTTTGGGCCCTGCAGGAACGAGACGGTCTGGTCGACCTGCGTCATCCCCATCAGCTGCTGCCATGTGGCGACGGCGGCCGGGTTCGAGACGGCGCCGTTGACCAGGACATCTCCGGGGTTCGACGGAGGCGTCGCGAGCGGGGTGTACCCGGGCGGCGTGCAGCCCGTGTTGCTCTTGCTCTGCGGGAGCTGCTGGTCCGCGCGTCCGATCGTGATGTTGAAGAGGTTCCCGACGTCGCGGGCGGTCGGTCTTGTCCTTGGGCACCGCCAGCCGCGGGGCCGTCAGCGGGACGCCGTTCTCCGTCACCGACAGGATCGCCGGGTTGTTCCCGAACAGCGGGTCCAGCTCGCCGTCGCTGATGACTGCCCCGGAGCCGTCGAGGCTCGACGCCTCGATCCAGTAATGGAGCTGGTCGTTCTTGCAGGCCGAGATGAGCGTGAAGCCGGCCTGCGTCAGCACGGAGCTGAGGGTGGGGCCAGACTCGGTCGTTCCGTCCGGCAACGTCACCGTCTGCGCCGGGAGCGCCGCGAGCTGAGCCATCGTCAGGGTCAGCGGTGGGAACTCGATCAGGTTGTTACCCGGCGAATCCTGGATCGTGACGCTCGCCTGCGTCGCCGGCGGCGGAGAGCTCGCAGCGAACGACACGGCGACCGAGCAGAGCGCAGCGGCTCCCAGGGTCGCGACGATGGCTGTGCGGATGTTCATGGCTCCTCCTCAGGCGGTGGGGCGGGTGCGAAACGGTTACTTCAGGAAGTCGGGCACGACTGGGATCGCGTCGTCGAGATCGACGGCGCCGAGAATGTCTGGTCGACCGCCTTGCGGTGCTGTACTCCAGCACGATCGCGTTCCCCGCGAACGCGGGCGGCGACGCAACCCAACGCCCAGGAAATGCATACGCGACGACTCATCGATCGGGCGTGATTGTTCCAGAAAAGGACTATTGAAGCAAGGGACTACCTCGGCTACAGAGGCCGAAGCCGCCGGTAGGCAACTCACGGGCCCTAGGCGCGCCGCGGTTCCTCGTCGACGGTTAGGAGCACGTCCCGAACTGAACCCCCAAGCGCGCGATGGAGGCTTACCGCCGCTTCGTCGAGGCCAAGCTGGTTTCGTAGGCCTGAACGCCGAGCCTGACGATCTGTTGAAGGCGGATGTCGGACACGATCGAGGGGACTTCGCACCCTCCAGGAAGACGCTGTGTCCGACACCAGGGCTCGCTTCGGCCCGTGTCGGACACCGCAAGGGGCGCCTCGGGCCGCGCTGGTTTCGTAGGCCTTGAACGGAGTCTGACATCTGAACGCCGTGCCCGGCGGGGCGTCCAACCCCAATCCCCGACACCGTGCCGGGAAGGATGCGTCGCGACTCGTCGTTTCTCCGCACACACTGACGCCGTAGACTGGTGCCTACGAAGGTTGCCCAGGTGACACGGCGATGGTTCCCGCCGTAGGCAGAAATAGAGGAGGTTCGATCGACTTTGGCTCTCACGATTGGTGATACCGCGCCGGACTTCGAGGCAGAGACCTCGGAAGGCCCGATCAATTTCTACGACTGGGCCGGCGACTCATGGGTGGTGCTCTTCTCCCACCCGAAGGACTTCACGCCCGTCTGCACGACCGAGCTCGGTTACATGGCCAAGATCAAGCCCGAGTTCGACCGCAGGGGCGTCAAGATCATCGGCCTCTCGGTTGACCCGGCGAACGACCACTCCAAGTGGTCGGACGACATCGAGGAGACGCAGGGCTCGCGTCCCAACTACCCGATCATCGGCGACGCCGACTTCAAGGTGTCGAAGGCATACGGGATGCTCGGCGCCGACGTCTCCGGCGACCCGCACGACCGCACTGCGGCTGACAACCAGACCGTTCGCAACGTGTACGTGATCGGCCCGGACAAGAAGATCAAGCTGATCCTCGTCTACCCGATGACGACCGGGCGGAACTTCGACGAGGTGATCCGAGTGATCGACTCGCTCCAGCTCACCGCCAAGCATCGCGTGTCGACGCCGGTGAACTGGAAGCAGGGCGAGGACGTGATCATCGCCGGCTCCGTCTCGAACGACGAGGCCCGCGAGATCTTCGGCGAGTGGGAGGAGCCCAAGCCCTACATCCGGATCGTCCCGCAGCCGAACTGACCAGAGGCTCACGGAGGGCGTGCCCGCGGCCGGGCGCGCCCTCGTGCTCCCATGACCGAGCTCGCCGCGTTCATCCAGGGAATGCCGAAAGCCGAGCTGCACCTCCACCTGGAGGGCACGCTCGAGCCCGAGCTCAAGTTCGACCTCGCCGCCCGGAACGGCGTCGCGCTCCCGTACCGCTCGGCCGAGGAGATGCGCGCCGCCTACGACTTCGACGACCTCGCCTCGTTCCTCGCCGTCTACTACGAAGGGATGAGTGTTCTCCGCCGCGAGCCGGACTTCTACGACCTCGCGACGGCGTACTTCACAAAGGCCGCGTCCCAAAACGTCGTCTACGCCGAGGTGTTCTTCGACCCGCAGGCACACACGAGTCGCGGCGTCCCGTTCGCGACCGTGATCGAAGGCTTCCGCAGGGCGCAACTGGATGCCGAGGCGAGCCTCGGCTTGCGAAGCCGCCTGATCATGTGCTTCCTGCGCGACCTCCCCGCCGACTCGGCGCTCGCGACCCTGGAGGAGGCGCTCCCCTACCGGGACTGGATCGTCGGCGTCGGGCTCGACTCGGACGAGCGCGGGAATCCGCCCGTCAAGTTCCGTGACGTCTTCGCCCGCGCCCGCGGCGAGGGGTTCCGCCTGACGATGCACTGCGACGTCGACCAGGAGGCTTCGGTGCCGCACATCTGGCAGTGCCTCGACGAGATCGGGGTCGACCGCATCGACCACGGCGTCAACTCGCTCGAGGATCCCGCGCTCGTGCGGGAGATCGACCGGCGGGGCCTCGGGCTCACGGTCTGCCCGATCTCGAACAGCTACGTCGCGGGCGGCCTCAAGGCGCGTGAGCTCAAGACGATGCTCGACCACGGTCTGCGCGCGACCGTCAACTCGGACGACCCGGCCTACTTCCCAGGCTACGTGGGCGAGAACCTCGTGGCCGCCCAGGGTGCGGCCGCCCTGACACGGGAGGAGCTCCTGCAGCTCGAGCAGAACGCGTTCGCCGTTGCCTGGCTCTCGGACGAGGAGCGGGCCCCGTACCTCACCGCTCTCGTCGACTACGCCGCATCGACGTGACTCAGCCCGTCGCCTGGCGGGTCACAGTCCGAACCGACGCGTCCGTCAGCCGGACGAGGTCGCGGGGGTCGAGCTCGAGCTCCAGGCCGCGACGTCCGGCGCTGACGAAGACGGTGTCGTGCGCGAGCGCGGACGAGTCGACCGTCGTCGGCAGCGGCTTCCGCTGGCCGAGCGGCGAGACACCTCCGAGCACGTACCCCGTCGACCGCTCGACGTCGCGCGCCTCCGCCATCCGCGAGCGCTTACCGCTGAAGGCGCGTAGGTCGAGCTGGGAGCCGACGGGGAGGACGACCACCTCGAGCGAGCCGTCGAGGTCGACGACGAGCGTCTTGAACACCCGACCCGGGTCGACCCCGAGTCGCTCGGCCGCCTCGAGGCCGTAGGACTCCGCTTTCGGGTCGTGGTCATACGCGTGCACCGAGTGCACGACCCCCGCGCGCTCGGCGGTTGCGATCGCGGGCGTCGGCGCCACGGTGAAACGCTAACCGGGATGCGTAGGAATTACGTCAATCTTGTGACTATTGCAACTCTCCGACCCCCTAAGTACAGTCGAGATGCCACTGCGGGTGGGGGGCCGGTCTTCGGACTCGGAGAAGTACCCGTCCGCGGAGACGCCACGGTGCAACCGGGCATCGTGGCCACCCTTCACTGGAGGATGGAATGGCGAATAGCATCAAGATCAAGGTGAATGGGCTGACGCATGGCGTCAGTGCCAGCCTTGATACGCCTCTCCTGTACGTCCTGCACAACGAGCTCCACCTGCATGGCCCGCGCTTCGGTTGCGGCCTTGCGCAGTGTGGCGCCTGCTCGGTGCTTTTGGACGGCAAGGAGATCCGCTCGTGCGTCACGCCTGTGGCTGCGGTGAGCGGGAAGAGCATCACGACGCTGGAGGGGCTTCCGGCCCTGTATGCGGCTTCTCGCGGGACGACCGCGGCCGCTCCGGCGTTGCATCCGTTGCAGCAGGCGTGGATCGACGTGCAGGTGCCGCATTGCGGTTACTGCCAGAACGGGATGATGATCCAGGCCGCAGACCTCCTCGCGACGACGAAGAACCCGTCCGAGGACCAGATCCGCACGGCGATGAACGGGCATCTCTGCCGTTGCGGGACGTATCCGAGAATCCTGACCGCGATCCAGAAGGCCGCGGCAGTGATGGCAAAGGGTGGTGCATGATGACCGGCTTCCTGCACGAGAAGCAGTTCAGCCGCAAGTCGTTCGTGAAGGGCGGCGGCGCGCTGATCATCAGCTTCTCCGCGCTCGGCGCCACCGGCGCCGCCTCGGCGGCCACCGGCAATACGCCGTTCACCGCCCGCACGCCGAACGACTTCCTGCCGGATCTGCAGCAGGTCGACTCGTGGATTGCGATCACAACTGACAACAAGGTCATCGTCACCCACGGCGAGCCCGAGTTCGCGGGCACCCCGACCGGCATCCTGATGCTGGTCGCGGAAGAGCTCAACGCCACGATGGACCAGATGGTGTACGCGCACCCCGAGACGTGGCTGAACGCCACGGGCGGCGGCGGCGGCTCTGGCGGAATCGCCAGCCGCTCGACGCAGACTCGTGCAGCGGCCGCGTACGGAAAGCAGGTGCTCCTGGGCCTGGCCTCGACGAAGCTCGGCGTCCCGGTCGGAAGCCTTTCGGTGACCGGGGGCGTGATCTCGGGCGGTGGCCAGCAGGTGAAGTACGGCGACCTGCTCGGCGGCAAGCTCTTCAACTTCCGGATGCCGCTCGTGCCTGACAGCACGTCGACTACCGCGACCCAGCTGATCCCGGGCACGGGTATCACCAAGCCGGTCGCCCAGTACAACCTCGTCGGGCAGCTCGTGCACCGCATCGACATCCCGGCGAAGGTGATGGGTACCTACACCTACATCCAGAACGTGAGGGTGCCGGGGATGGTGCACGCACGTAGCGTGCGCCCGCGTGGTGCCGGCGCGAACGCGTCGCAGAACCACTACCCGCTGAGCGTGGACGCGAGCTCGATCAGCCATATCCCGGGCGCTCAGGTCGTGCAGATCAAGAACTTCCTCTCGGTGGTCGCGCCGCACGAGTTCGACGCGATCCAGGCTGCGTCGCAGCTGAAGGTCGTCTGGAAGTCCGACCCGAAGTTCGCGGCCGGCTCGACCGGCAACTACTGGGGCTGGATGCGGTCGGCGGCGAACGCCAACCCGGTCAACCCGCCGCGCTACACGGCGGACACCGGCGGCGTCCCGGCGGCGCTCGCAAGCGCGGCGAAGACCGTGTCCGCGACATACCGCTACCAGTACAACAACTTCGTCCCGATCGGCCCGCACGCGGCCGTCGCGATCGTCGACAACGCGCACCAGTCGGCGACCGTGTACGTCCAGGGCCAGTCGATCAACGGCATCCCGCCGAACCTGGCGGGCGTGCTGAACTTCCCGAACGCGAACCAGGTTCGTGTGATCTGGTACGAGGGCTCGTCGAGCTACGGCGGCGGCCAGCAGGGTGAGGCGGCCGAGATGGCCGTGCTCATCGCGCAGCAGATCAACAAGCCCGTCCGCGTGCAGTGGATGCGCTGGGACCAGCACGGCTGGGACAGCTACGGCCCGTCGCAGCAGTACGACGTGACCGGAGCCATCAACTCGGCCGGCAAGATCGTCGCCATGGACTGGACCGCTTTCGGCCAGGCCGGCACGACGATCGATACGACGAAGGAGCTGCTCGGCACGGCTACGTGGCCGGCGGTCGAGGGCGCAGGTGGCCCCACCCCGTCCGACAGCGCCATCTACAACATCCCGCAGCGGCGGGTGCTGGCGAAGACGCAGCCTCTCTACAGCGGCTCGTTCAAGATCAGCGCCCTCCGGGCCCCGAACGCGCCGCAGTCGTACTTCGCGAGCGAGCAGATCATCGACGAGCTCGCGAACGCGGCAGGGATGGACCCGGTCGCGTTCCGCCGGCAGAACATCGACGGGACGACGACGCTCGGAGCCAGGTGGCTCTCGGTGCTCGACGCCGCCACGCTCGCGGCGGGCTGGAAGCCGAAGGTCGCGAACTCGGTCAAGCAGACCGGCGACATCCGCAACGGCCGCGGGATCGGCATGGGCACGTTCGCGTCCAGCCAGGTCGCCGTGGTCGCCGACATCCAGGTGAACGTCAAGACCGGGAAGATCCTGGTCAAGCACGCCACCGTCGCCCAGAACAACGGGATCACGGTGAACCTGGAAGGCGTCACCTCGCAGATGAGCGGCGCGCTGATCCAGGGCCTCTCGCGCGCGATGCTCGAGCAGGTCACGTTCAACAAGGACCGCGTCACGAGCCTCGACTGGGTCTCGTACCCGATCCTCCGCTTCAAGGACGCCCCGAAGGTGACGCTCGTGAACGTGCACCCGGGGCACTACACGACGGTGACCCCTGGGGACACCAGCCAGAACGTGCAGGCCGGCAACACTGCAGCGTTCAACAACGGCTGGCTGCTGACCGGGTCGGGCGAGCCGCCCACCACGGCGATCGGCTCCGCGGTGGCGAACGCGTTCTTCGACGCGACGGGTGCGCGCATCCGCCAGCAGCCGATGACCGCAGCGACCGCCCGCGGCGCCCTTTTGGCCGCCGGTATCAAGTAGGTCAAACCGAACGACGGCAGTAGAAGGAAGGGCCTGGAAACAGGCCCTTCCTTAATTTCCGGAGAAATCGCCTCACAAATTTCACAGATCTGGCACGATGGAATGCGTCCCGATGCTTAGCTGGAACCGGCGTACCCTGACTATTGCCGGAGCGCTTGCTGCGGCTGTGGTGGTCCTTCCCGCTGCCTACGCTCGCCGCTCCGACGAGGTCTTGCCGACCCTCTATGTCAACTACGCGATGAACTGCACGTTCACGATCACGAGCGACAACGGTTCGAGGGTGAGCTCGATCGTGCCGGGGACCTACCAGGTGTTCATCACCACACCAATGGTCTTCGCCGACGTCGACCTCACCGGCATCAGCGACATGACCGCCTGCAAGAGCTTCACCCAGTTCTCCCTGACCGGGCCGGGCGTCAACGTGGCGACGACGCTCCAGGACGGCGACGAGGACAAGGAGCTCGACAAGGCAACGTTCCAGCCGAGCAGCACCTACGTCGCGGTCGACAACAACCAGCCGGCCGTCGCGCGCGTCTCGTTCACCACCGCGTGCGACCGGGGCGGCGGCCGACGTGAACAGCCCGACCCAGACCAGCAGCTCGGGCAAGGGCGACGTCCAGTCGGGCCTGGTCGGCTCGTCCTCCGAGATCGAGCACGCGAGACGCTCGGCTCCGCTGGCTCTGCGGGGGACCCTGGTCGCCACGGTGAACGCAGGCGGGACGCCGAAGCTGACCTTCCAGGGCAAGGGAGTCACAGCCCTCAAGGCCGGCCGCTACACCGTGTCGGCGAGCGACAAGAGCAAGAAGGGCGGCTTCATCATCCAGAAGTTCAAGGGGGGAGCGACGACGGTGACCGGCGTGGCGTACGTCGGGAAGCGCACCCAGACGCTCAACCTGCGGGCGGGCCAGTGGTTCTTCTACCCGACGTTCGTCGGCGCGAAGACCTACTTCATCGTCACCACCTGAGGATTCGGAGGTAGGAGATGTTCGGGGGAGTCACACGTCGTTACGCAATCGCAGCAGCGCTCGTTGCCGCTGCCATCTTTGTGCCAACGGTGAGCGCGAGCTCTCGCGACGCAGCTCCGCAGGCGACGCCCACGCTGTATGTCAACTACACGATGAACTGCACGTTCTCGATCGTGAGCGATAGCGGCCAGCCGGTGACGCAGATCCCGCCGGGCACCTACCAGGTGATGGTCACGACGCCGATCATGTTCAAGCTCGCCGTCCCGGGCGGCCCGGGGATCGACAACATGGCGCCGGGCGACATGACAGGCTGCCGCGGCTGGGTGCAGTTCTCGCTCAACGGCCCGAGCGTCAACCTCCAGACGACGCTCGACGTCGGCTGCGACTCGAACCTGCTCCTGCCGCCGACGACGTTCAAGCCGAGCTCGACCTACACCGCCGTCGACGCCAACAACCCCTCGGCGACTCGCACGAGCTTCACGACGCTCGCAACCGGGACGCCGCCGGTCCCGACCTCGACGCCCTACGACGCCACCTCGGGCAAGGGCGACGTCCAGCAGAGCCTGCTCGCGTCGGGCTCGGTGCTCGCCAACCTGAACGGCTCCGTTTCCTCGAAGGGGCTCGCGAGCCTGCTGAACCGCGGGAAGTCGATCAGGACGCTGCCGACCGGGAAGTATCGCGTCACGATCGTCGACAAGGATCCGAAGGCCGGCTTCTCGATCCTGGGGCCGAAGAGCACCAAGGTCTCGTCGCTCACGGGCACCGGTTTCGTCGGCCGTAAGTCGGTGACGCTGAACCTCGCAGCCGGGCGGTGGGTGTTCTACTCGAACGTCGGGAAGCAGACGACGTTCGTCGTGACGAGCTGAGGGACCCTCGCTGCGGCGAGGAGTACCCTTAAGCTCGGATAGATCGAGTCGAGGAGGAAGGGCGAACGCCTTGGAGATCGATGCAGGAACGCCGGTCAGCGCCCACGTGCCGCGCTCGGTGCGTGCGCACGCGTGGCTCGTCGCGCTCGTCGCCTGCCTCCTGATCGGCGCCGGCTTCCGCCTCGTTCCCAACAGCGTGGCCGCGCCGTCCTCCGGCGCCGGCTCGACTGCCTGCGCGGCGAAATGACGGCCGGTACCGCGACGGGACAGCGCGACAGCGCGACAGCAGACCTGCGCGCGCGCGCGGCACGCTGGCCGCGCTCGCCCATCTTCTACGGCATCGTCGTCGCGGTCGTCGCGGCCGTCGCCGGGCAGTGGGTGATCAACCCGCCGGCCGCGTACGGGCTCTGCTCCGCGTGCCACGGCCGCGACCTCGAGAACTGGATCATCAACCACGTCTACGGCAAGCAGCTCTTCGTCACCACCGCAGGCTCGCACTGGCCCCTCTTCACCGTGGTCGGTGTCGTGCTCGGCTCGACCCTCGCGGCGCGACGGAACGGCGAGCTGCGCACGATCGACATCGGCGGTCACATCCCGCAGTTCCTTCTCGGCGGGGTCGTGATGTGCGCCGCCCTGTTCGTCGGCGGCTGCCCGACCCGGATCATCATTCGCACCGGCTACGGCGACGTGGCCGCGGTGCTCACGTTGGGTGGGATCGCCGCCGGGATCGTGGCTGCGACGCTCTCGATGCGCTGGTGGGCGCGGCGGTGACGGTCTCACTCGTCTCCCTGGGCGTCGGCCTGATCGTCGGGTACCTCGGCCAGCGGTCTCGGATGTGCACGATCGGCGGCCTTCGTGACTACGTGCTCGTGCGCGATACCGGCCTTCTCAAGGGCGTCGGTGCATTGCTCCTCGCGTCGTGGGTCACCTTCGGCGTCCTCCACGCGATCGCCGGCAGCAACCTCGACCGGCTGTGGGCCGCCGGGACGACCCCCTCGGGCATGTGGGCCGTCGTCGCGGTCCTCGTCGGCGGGCTCCTCCTCGGCTTCTTCGCGACGCTCTCCGGCGCCTGCCCGCTGCGCCAGCACGTCCTCGCCGGGCAGGGGCGCATCGGTGCGTGGTCGTTCCTCGCGGGCTTCTACCTCGCGGGCGTCGTCTACACGAGCTGGCTCGAGCCCCACATCGGGTCGTGGCCGCTATGAGCGAAGACATCTATCTCGACAACGCGGCCACATCATGGCCGAAGCCGCCGGCGGTGCTGGAGGCGATTCAGGAGTTCTTCTTGAACGCGGGCGGCAACACCGGCCGCTCCGGCCACCGGCGTTCGATCGAGTCGTCGCGCCGGGTGAGCCTCGCACGGGAGCGGCTCGCCGACCTGCTTGGGGCCGAGACGCCGGACGAGGTGATCTTCACCAAGAACGCGACCGAGGCGCTCAACCTGGCGATCCTCGGGCTCGCACCCGAGGGCGGTCGGATCGTGACGACCTCGCTCGAGCACAACTCCGTGATGCGCCCGCTCCGACACCTGGAGGAGATCGGTCGGTGCACCCTCGAGATCGTGCGTGCCGACGGGAACACCGGCGAGATCGATCTGGACGAGTGGAGCGCCGCCCTCAGCCACAGCTGGTGCCTGGCGGTCGCAACCCATGCCTCCAACGTCACGGGCGTGCTGCTCCCGATCGAGGCGATGGCGCAGCGCGCCGCCGCGGCCGACGTGCCGATCGTCGTCGACGCGTCGCAGAGCGCCGGGCACATCCCGCTCGACGTGGCCGGCCTCGGCGCCTCGGCGGTCGCGATGCCCGGCCACAAGGGCCTGCTCGGGCCGTCCGGCACGGGTCTCCTCTATCTCACTCCCGGCGTCGACGTGCCCCCGCTCATCCGCGGCGGCACCGGCAGCCAGTCGGAGCTCGAGACCCAGCCCGACTTCGCCCCCGACAAGTACGAGAGCGGGACGCTGAACGCGATGGGGATCGTCGGTCTCGGGGCCGCCGCCGGCTACCTGGCCGAGGTCGGGGTCGAGAACGTCTATGCCCGCCTCACCGAGCTCACGCGCCGTTTCCGCGACGCGCTCGCGCACGTCGAGGGCGTCGTCCTCTACGGGCCCGACGACCCCGCGCGAAGCGTCGGGATCGTCTCGGTGAACATCGACGGGATCCCGTGCGCGACGGTGTCGCGCCTCCTCGACGACGAGTCGAGGGTCATGACCCGCGCCGGGCTCCATTGCTCGCCTGCTGCGCACCGCAGTCTCGGCACCGCGCCCGAGGGCACCGTCCGGCTTTCCTGGGGTTTCGACACGACCGACGAGCAGATCGACACCGCCGTGGAGGCGCTGCGGAGCATCGCCGCCCGCAGGACGGAGACCGCGGGGGCGATCGCATGAAGTGGGGGGGAGTCGTGTCGTTCTACGCCTCCGAGCACGCGATGCGCGCCGAGCGGGTGCTCGAGCGCGCCGAGCTTCCGGCGCGACTCGTCCCCGGCCCGCGCGAGGTGAGCCCGAATTGCGGCGTGGCCGTTGCGTTCCGCTGGGAGGACGAGCCGAAGGTCGAGGAGGCGCTCGGGAGCGCGAAGATCCGCTTCGAGGCGATCCACCCCTACGAGCTCGACGACGAGGAGGGCACCGGCTCCGCCCGCGTGCTCACCAGGAGACGCGCATGAAGGTGACGCGTAGACGTGCAGTGATCGCCGGCTCTGTCGCGCTCTTCCTGGCGGCGTTCTTCGCGCTCGGCGCCGTGTCCCACTCGACTCCGGCCTCTTCGACGGCCGCCGTCGCCACGGGGACGGCAGGCGCGGTGCCGTCGTCGCAGTGGTACTGGACGATGGCTGTGTCGCCCAGCGATCCGAACGCGCTCGTCGTCGGCTCGGCGAGCGGCCTTCTCCGCTCGGAGGACGGCGGCAAGAGCTGGGCACCGGTGGGTCCCAAGTCGTTCAACGCGACGAGCGTCCTCCAGTCGGGAAACAACCTGATCGCGGCGGGCGGGAAGCTCGGGCCCACGACCAGCGCCATCACCCGGACGGCGAAGGGGCGCTCAGCGCCGGTCGGCCCGGGCCTCGTCGCCACGAGCGGCGACGGCGGCAAGACATGGACGGTCGTCCATCCTGCGGGCCTGCCCAACATCTCCGTTCAGTCCCTTGCCACGGGGCTCGGCTCGAACGCCTCCACGATCTACGCGGTGCTCACGAACGGGAAGCTCTACAGCTCCTCCGACGGCGCCAAGACGTTCAAGCTCGTCTCGCCGAAGCTCGGGATCCCGCCGTGGGCGATCGCGGCCACCGGTACCGGCGGGTTCGTCGGCGGCGACATGGACACCGGCGCCTACGAGAGCCCGAACGCGACCAAGTGGACGAAGACGAAGTACAAGGACAGCCGCGGCAGCGTGATGGTGATGGAGTACGCCGTCCAGCCGACCGACTCGAAGCACGTCCTCATGTCGGCCTTCGGCGTCGAGGGCTCGACCGACGGCGGCAAGAGCTGGCACCCCGTGCTGAAGTCGAGCGTCATGTTCGGCCCGGTGGCCTGGGCTTCGAGCTCGCCGAACACCGCCTACGCCGTCGGCTTCGACAGCTCGGTCTGGCGCACCGACGACGGCGGCAAGACCTGGAAGAAGGTCGGCTAGGACCGTCCGGCTCCTCCCGACGTAGTCACGAGAGCAACGCCTCGTGCAAAGGAGAAGGAGGGAAACCGCGGTGCCTTGCCGATCCGTAGTACCAGGCGTACCCTTGGAGTTGCAGGAATTGGAGGAGGGCGTAACACGATGGGACTTCGACCTCTCAAGACTCGGCTGATCGCGGTTGCGGCTCTCGCTGCCTTCGGCGCCATCGTCGGCCTCGCCGGCGCCGCGGCCTCCGTCACGATGAAGACAACGCTGAACAGCTCGCTCGGCGCGACGATCGTGGTCAGCGCCACCGGGCGGACGCTGTATCACGACGCGGCCGAGGCGAAGAACACCGTCAAGTGCGTCTCGGCATGCGCGACGGAGTGGCGGCCGCTCATCGTCACAGCGGGCGCGAAGCCCGTGGCGGGCACTGGATTGGCTGCTGCAAAGGTCGGCGTCCTCAAGCGCCCGGACGGGAAGATGCAGGTCACCTATGCGGGCCTCCCGCTCTATCTCTACTCGGGCGACTCGAAGGCCGGCCAGGTCAACGGTCAGGGCGTCGGCGGCGTCTGGCACGTGATCGCTCCGAGTGGAGTCGTGATCACCAAGACGGTGAAGACAGCCCCCGCGAGCAGCGGCTCGGGCTCGAGCACGTCGCCGGGCAGCACGGGCGGCGGCGGGTACAGCTCCGGCGGCGGCTCTTCGAGCACGGGTGGCGGGACGACGACGCCGTCGGACTGCATAAACAACCCCGACGGCTACGGCTGCATGTAGCAAGGCCGGTGGTACCTTGGATTCGATGAGGAAGGGCCCACGGAGGATGTTCAGACGAGCAGTGGCGCTGGCCGCCACACTCGGTCTGGCAGCAGCTCTGGTCGGCTCCGGTAGCACCGCGACGCCGCAGAGCTATCCGACGCTCTACGTCGTCTATGCGATGAACTGCACCTTCCAGATCGTGAACGACAGCGGCCAGGCGGTCACCTCGATCGCGCCGGGTACCTACCAGGTCGACGTGCGGACGCCGATCGCCTTCGGCACCGTGCCGCTCGCGAATATGGGCACCACCGACTTCACCGCGTGCAAGGGCTTCCCGCAGTTCCAGCTCACCGGTCCCGGCGTGAACCTGTTCACGACGATGACGGCCGGTTGCGAGGCGGACAAGACCTTCCCGGAGACCTTCCAGCCGAGCGCGACCTACGTCGCGACGGACCAGAACCAGCCGACCGTGGCGCGCGGGACGTTCACGACGCTCGGGTCCGGAACGCCTCAGGCGCCGGCGACGCCCGGCACGGCGTGGGGCGGCAAGACTCAGAGCTCACAGGATCTCGTCGGCTCAGGAGCCGTGAGGGGAACGGTGTCGGGCACGCTCGCGACCAACGGGGCGCTCACGCTGAAGCTGAGCGGGAAGGTCGTCTCGACGCTCGCGACCGGCCGCTACACGTTCGCGATCCTCGACAAGAGCCCGAAGGCGGGCTTCACGATCATCGGCCCCAAGGGCACGATCCCGACGAACGTGACGGGCAGCAGCTTCGTAGGCAAGAAGACGCGGACGCTGAACCTCACGCCGGGCCGCTGGACCTACTACTCGAGCGGCCTGCGCCACTTCTACTACATAGTCGTCAGCGGCTCCGCGACCTAGCCGCGGCAGTTCGTCGTGGGCCCGCAGCCCGGCGCGTCCGCCGCCAGCGGGAACGCCTGCGGGCTGTGGCCGCGGTAGGCGTCCCGGAACGTCGCGAACGCGTGCTCGTCGAAGCGCGGGCACACCGCGAGCCGGCCGATGCCGTAGTTGCCGTTCCTGTAGCCCAGCCCGGGGTCGCCCTTGTACGCCGGGTCTGCCGTCCAGGCGCTGATCGCGACGCGGTCGCCGAGCCCGGCGATCGGCGTGCCGAACACGCCGACGGGTTGCGAGTCGTAGAAGCGGTGTAGCTCTGCGATGGTCGAAACGGCCACCTTCGGGCCCCACCAGAGCACGACGCCGCCGTGCTCCTCGTTGTGGACGACCTGCCGTGGGTTCACCGGCTTCGTGTAGAAGCCCCAGGTCGCCCACAGCCGGTAGTGGCTGCCTCCTGACGGCGGGAACGTCTTCCAGCGCACCTTCGAGGTGAGCGTCGGGACGTCGGCGTGGTAGTCCGCCAGTGTCTTCGCGTCCTTCGGCGGGTACGGGACAGCTTCGACATACGTGCAGCCGGCGGCGCGCATCGTGTCGCCCACGCTGGCGCTGCCGCGCGAGAGCACCACGGCCGCTGCTGCCACCGCTCCGACGGCCACGACCCCGGCAACGACCCAGCCAAGCTTCGGTACGCGGCCCACTGCGTCAAAGGTATCCGGGGTTACAGTGGTTCGGTGACTCGCCTCGTGGTGCTCGCGGTCGCCCTGGCGGTGGTCTCGTCGGCGGCCTCGCTCGCGGCGGGAGAGCCGCTCGCGCCCCTCTCCACGCTCGGCCCACTGAAGCCCGCGCCCGATCCGGGGACGTTCGGCCCCGAGGGCTTCCCGATCCCGTCCGCCCCGGCGCTCGCGCCCGCCTATTCGGTCTCCCGGCGCACGAGGACGGTCGACGGGATCAGGTGCCAGAGCAACGAGCAGCTCCGCCTCCACGTCCACACCCACCTGACGCTGTTCGTCGACGGCAAGGAACGCACGCTGCCTGCCGGGATCGGCGTCTGGCCGAGGCTGCCGGCGAAGGCCCTCGAGGCGGGCCAGTTCCTGGTCACTCCGAAGTACTGCTTCTCGTGGCTCTCGACGCATTTCGCAGACGGGATCGTCCACACCGAGGCGCCCGTCGAGCGCTCGTTCGTCCTCGGCGAGCTGTTCGACGTCTGGGGCCAGCCTCTGAGTCGCACCCGGGTCGGCCCGGCGCGCGGCGCGGTCACGGCGATCGTCAACGGCAAGGTCTGGACGGGCGACCCGCGGAAGATCCCGCTCGTCGCGCACACCCAGGTTCAGCTCGAGGTCGGACGCCCCCTCATCGCACCGATCTCGGTCGACTGGCCCGGTACCTTCTGAGCCCGCTCACGGGAGCTTCGCCGAGCGGCCGCAAGCCGCCGAAGTCCCGGAGCGACACCGTCCGCCGTGAGGAGGACCAGCAACGGGAGGAGCGCAGCCAGCGCGACGTATGGCGCGAGTGCCGTGGTACTCACGGTCAGGCCCTGAGGGCGAGTCGGCCCACGACCAAGTGCAGCCCGGACGGCACGTGCCGCGGCACCGAGCTGTCCCTCGCCGAACGCCTTGCCGCCGGTGGCCTGCGCGAGCGCAGCGAGTGTCGAGGCGCTCGAAGGATCCGGATGGTAGGCGGTCTCGACTTTTCCCCCGGGGTCGAACACACGCTCGTCTCCGCCCCAGACATGGATGAAGATCGGCGTCACGCCCGGCGCATGCCCGAGCTGACGCGCCGTCGTACGTAGGTCGAAGGGCCGCGACTCGCCATCGGTGAGCACGATCGCCACTCGCCTCCTGACCGAGCGCGGGAAGAAGCTCTGCGTCCCGATGGCGCCGAGAGCTCCGAGGTTCGTCGCGGTGACGGCGTCGCCGGCCGGAGGTGGATTCCCCGCCTGGACGGCCTGCCGGACCGTCTGTTCGAACACCCCCCGATCAGGCACCGGGAAGAGGTTCGGCAGGATCTGGTCGGTCATCGTCGCCACTCCCGCGGGAATGTCGGCCAGGTCGTCGCGGAGCCTGACTGCGTCCTCGCGCGCGCGAGCCAGGCGGGTGCTCGCGCCCGGCGAGCGCGAGGCCAGCATCGACCGCGAGATGTCGATCACGAACAGCGCCTGCGCATCGGTTCTGGCCTCGACAGTCGAGGTCGAGCGAAGCACCGGCTGGGCCGCGGCGAGCCCGAGCAGGCCGACCACCGCTACCAGGGCGGTCGCGGTCCTCACGGCCGGGCCCCGGCCGGGCTCACCGAGCCGGAGGAGGGCCCGCGCACGGCGCTCACGACGAGTCGCGAGGACGAGCGCCGCCAACGGCACGACGACTCCAAGCGAGAGCAGGGCCCCGAGCGGGGTGAGGAAGACGAGGGTTGCCGCGATCAATATCCCCTCCCGGGCAGTCCGCCGCTCGCCCCTCGGTGGCCCTTGGTGGGGCCCCCACCGTTCGAGCTCGGGCCCTGTCGCGACCCTCGTGCGACCAGCTCCTGGAGCAGCCGCTCGAGGTTGAACTTGGCGTCGGCGTTTGCCGGATCGGCGCGGATGCCGGCCTGGAAGTCGGCGACGCTCTGGTCGACCGGCGCAGGTGCGATCGGCCCGGTCTGCGACGCGTCGGAGAACGCAAGGATCCCGAGCATGTTGTCGGCGTAGGAGGCGATCACGTGGTCACGGGCCTGCCCGAGTTGTGAGAGGGCAGCCTCGAGCTCACCGCGCGCTCGGGACTCGGACAGCCCGTTGTCGTAGCCGGCACCGGCCGCGCGAACTGCGGCAAACGACTGCATCGCCCTGCGGAGCCGGAGCGCCGAATCAAGGCCGAGCAGGCCTCTGGAGATGCTCGGCGAGAACACGGTGCTCGGAGCCCAGCTTGCGCTCGCCGGGCTCGCTGCGAGCTCCCGGTCGCCGTCTCGGATCGCATCGCGCGAGTGCAGGACGTCAAAGGCCACGGCAGTCAGCCCGACCGACGCCGCCAGGAGTAGGACCACCGCAGCCCACCTCAGCACTCTCATCCATGCCCCCAGCGCAGCCGCGCCGCCCAGAGGCACTGGACCGCCAACGCGAGCGTCGTTGCGACGATCGCCGCGACGAGCGCCCAGGCAAGCGTGCTCGGCGGGAACCTGGGCGGCGGCGCGGGCTGCGCGGGGGCAGCGCTCGCTTGAGTGGCTGCCGCGCCCGCGATGCTCTCGAAGAACGCCTCGTCCGCCGGTGCCGCGTTCAGGGCCACGACCGAGAGCGGCGTTCGGCCGCGGCCGTACTCGGTCGTCGCCACCTCGTTCAGGCGCTGGAGGTCGTTCGGATCGTCGGCCAGGTCGCTGATCAGAACGACGCGGGATCGCGAGAGGCGGTTTGCCACGAGGATCCTGTGCGCGAGATCGAGTCCCGCCGAGATCCGGGTGCCGTTCGAGAACGAGAGCGTCCACGGATTCGTCGGGAGCGCGGCCGCCCCGCCCGGGCTCGTCTGCGGCGGAACTGTGAAGTATGGGATCAGCGGGCGGAGAGCCGACGACGGCGATCCGGGCGGAAGAGCTTCGTAGGCGACGTTCGAGAACACGACGAGCCCGTAACGACCTCCGCTCGCGACGAGCTTCCGTAATGTCTCGCCGATGCGCGTGAACGTGTCCGAGGAGATGCTCGCCGAGAGGTCGAGGACGATCATGTCCCCCGAGCGGGCGGGCAGCGAGCTCGGCTGACGTGTGCCGGGGTGACGCCCTGCGGCGCTCGCGAGGAGCACGAGCACGACGAGGACGACGGCGAGGGCGCCTCGGACGAGCCCGGTACGCCGAGCGGCGCGTGACAGCGCGGCCGAGCCCGGGATCGGCAAGGACGTCATTCGGGGATCCTCGCCAGGCGCGAGGCACGATCGGCGAGCTCCACCGCCGCGTCCGTCGTCGGGGACGGCCTCGACCAGGCCGCCTCGGACGCGACGGCCGCCAACGCCGGCTCGCCCTCGTCGGTTGCCTCGGCAAGGAGCGAAAGCGCACGCCTCCGGTCCGGGCCAGGTCGCCGCGTCGAGTCCCGAACGTAGGCGATCGCGACCTCGAGCAGCGAGAGACGGCGAGCACGCGACCTCCGCACGAAGCGTGTGAGGCCGCCCGCGGCGATCCCGAGGGCGGCAACGGCGCAGATAACGGCCGCCGCGATCAGGCCGCCGGCAAGAACGCCCGGCCCGACCCGATAGGTGGGCGGCGGCGGGGTCGTCGGGCTTCTGAAGCGGACGGGGCCGGACAGGTCCGAGGCGGTGAGACGAGATGCCACGCGCAAGGCCGGCCAGGTGCCCGCCGCCCGCACGGAGCGAGTGCCGGCTCGGGCCGTGACCGTCACCGGCCGGAGCTTGACCAACCGGGGCCCATGGGTCGGCAGGCACCCCTCGGTGAGGCACACGAGCGTGTACGTGATCGTGAGAGCACCGTCGTGAAGACGACGTAGGAGCGGCGGCGACGTCACGACGAAGGGAATGAAGCTCGGAGTCACTTCGATGCTCGACGGATCGATCGCACCTCCCGCGCCGTAGTCGACCTCCACCGTTGCCGTGACCGGATCGCCGTAGTGCAGCGACGCGGGATCGAGAGCGGTGACGACCCGTAGCCGAGTCGGCGCGGCCGAGGCGACACCGGGAGGGCCGAGCATGGCGAGTGCGCCGGCGGCGACGACCCCGAGGCGAAGGAGTCCGGTCACCGCCGCTGCCAGAGGGAGCGCCGGCGGCGGTCCGCCCAGTCGAAGAACGCCTGCAGCACACCGTCCTGGCCGCTTTCGTCGAGCAGCACGGCGTCGAGCCCGAGCGACGCGAACCCCGCGAGCAGCTCCGCCCGGGCGTTCTCGCGGCGGTCGCGCTCCGCCCGGACCTCGGACCTCGTCAGCCTCACCTCGATCGAGGTGCCCCGGTCGGGATCGGCCATGGGCATGATCACCGGGCCGACCGACGGAAAGCTCTGCTCCCACGTCCGGTCCTGGATCACCACGGGCACGATCTCCCAGCGGCGAGCGTTCGCGGCGACCCACACCGAGTGCGGCGGGGGGTCGAGGAAGTCGGAGAGAACGAAGACGAACGACCCTGCACCGAGAGAGGTCGACCTCGCGAGGCTCTCGATTCCGCGCTCCAGCGAGCCGGGCACGGCGTCGAACGGCGTCGTGGCAGCGTGATCCTCGATCGGGTCGAGCGGGTTGCGCCCACGGGGCGGGATCCAGAAGGGTCCGTCGGACGTGGCCGTGCCGAGGTAGCCCACGGCGGCGCGCGCGGCGACCGCGCTCTCGACGATCGCCCTGGTGGCGGCGCGAGTCGCCTCCGGCTTGGAGAGCCAGGGGGACCAGTCGGGATAGAGGCGCATCGAGGGGCTCCGATCGGCGACCACGACGACCCTCGGGGCCTCGTCGGCGTACCGTTCCCGGACGACGAACTCGTCGTCGCCGCGGGCAGTGGAGAGCCGTGCGCTTGCGCGCCAGTCGATTGTCGAGACCGGATCGCCCGGCACGTACTCCCGGAATCCCGCCAGGTCGCTTCCGCGACCACGCCTCGTGCTTCGCGCGAAGCCGAAGGGCAGCCCGCTCACCCGGGACCTGGGGACGAGAGGAAAGGCGTTGCGGCCGGCGGAAGGGCCCACGACCGCCTCAGACGGGCTGCGCGGCCGGCGCCGGCCAGTCCGGACGCGGCGGAGGCGCGAGCTCCAGGCACGCGTCGCGGAGCCGCAGCAGGGCATCGGCATACGACAGCTCGCGCATCTCCGCCAGGTAGGCGGGCCGCAACACGAGCCTGTGACCCAGCACGGGGATGAACAGATGGACGACGTCTCCGGGGAGGACGTGGTCTCGGCCCTGCAGGAGCGCCCAGGCTCGTGCTGTCTTCGCGAGCGCGAGCGAGCCGCGCACGGAAGATCCGACCTCGACCTGTGAGAGCTCCCGCGTCGCCCTGACCAGCTGGACGACCCACGCTTCGAGCAGGTCGTCGAGGTACACGTCGTCCGACGCACTGCGCAGGCCGACCAGCTCGTCGGTCGTCAGAACCGTCGCCAGAAGGTCGAGAGGGTGCCCGCGCCGCTGCTCGCGGACGATCTGGAGCTCGGCCTCCTCGCTCGGATAGCCGAGAGTCGCACGAAGGAAGAAGCGGTCGAGCTGGGCCTCGGGCAGGGGGAATGTCCCCTCGTACTCGATCGGGTTCTCGGTGGCGATCAGCAGGAACGGATCGGGTAGCAGCCGCGTGACGCCGTCCGTCGTGACCTGGTGCTCCGCCATCGCCTCGAGCAAGGCCGACTGGGTCTTGGGCGTCGCCCGGTTGATCTCGTCGACGAGCACCACGTTGGCGAACAGCGGGCCCGGCTGGAACACGAACGAGCGGCGCTCCTGGTCGTAGATCGAGAGGCCCGTGGCGTCGGTCGGCTGCAGGTCGGGGGTGCACTGGATGCGTGAGAACTGGATGCCGTCGACGCTGGCGGCGATCGCGCGCGCCAGGATCGTCTTCGCGGTTCCGGGCACGTCCTCGAGAAGCACGTGCCCGCCGGCGACGAGCGCCGACAGCACGAGAGTGATCTCGTCGCTCTTCCCGTGAACGACGGTCTCGAGGTTGTCGATCAGCCGTCGTCCGACCGCGATCGCCTCGCCCAGTCCAGGTTCTGCTGGCTGCATCTCCGGCTGTGAGGTCACTCGTCGCCGAATTGTCTCCGAAATGCCATCGAGTCGCCTATCATCATCGAAACCGCGTGGTCGGGGCGGTGCCGGTAGTCGCTTTTTCGGAGCGGGAGGTTCAGATGGTGTCTGGTCGGTGGGCACTCGGCCGCCTGGTGGGCGTCGCGGGGGCTCTCGCGCTCGTCTTCCTGAATTCGGGCTCGGCCGCCACGACCGCAGGTGCGTCGGTGAACTGGGTCGACTTCGGCAACACGCCGAACGAGAACCGGTATTCACCTCTGACGCAGATCACGCCGGGCAACGTCTCGCAGCTCGGCCGCGCCTTCACGTTCGACCTCAACAAGGCCGTTCCCGGGATCAAGAAGGGGCAGCAGTCGTATCCGATCGTGGTCAACGGCACCATCTACGTGACCTCCGGCGACGACCAGGTCTTCGCCGTCAACGGCGTCACGGGCACGATGATCTGGCACTACGCCCCCGACAACGTCGGCACCTTCAAGAACTACGGGATCGTGGTGAACCGGGGCGTCTCCTACTGCGACGGCAAGCTCTTTCTGCTCACGCTCGACATGACGCTCGTCGCCCTCGACCCGGCAACCGGTAACCAGATCGGGCGGGTCGCGATCGGACACGCGGTGCCCGGGGCGTACTCGAACTACGGATACTCGGAGACGAGCGCGCCGGTCTGCGCGAACCACACGGTCGTGATCGGCGCTGCGGGCTCCGACTACGGCGTTCGCGGCTTCGTCATGGCGTACCACACGGACCTCACGCCGGCGTGGGCGAATCCGTTCTGGATCATCCCTCCGACCGGCACCGAGTGGCGCAGCAAGGCTCTCCTCGTCGGCGGGGCCACGAACTGGACCCCGGAGACCGTCGACCTCACGACGAACACGCTCTATTTCGGGACCGCGGCAGCGTCCCCGGCCTATTACCCGTCGCTCCGCCCGGGCTCGGATCCTCGCGCCGACTCGATCATCGCCGTCGATCTGTCCACCGGGAAGCTGAAGTGGTGGCAGCAGCAGCTGGCGTACAACGAGTGGGCTTACGACACGTCCCAGCCTCCGATGGTGTACACCGCCAAGATCGGCGGCAAGAGCCACCGCATCGTGTCGGTCGCCACGATGGAGGGCATGTGGTTCGCGTACGACGCGAAGACCGGCGCGCCGATCTACCAGCGAATCAAGGTCCTCGACAACGTCGAGCATCCGGCGCTCGTTCCGGGCAAGCCCGTGGCGGTGTATCCATCGTCTCTCGGTGGGCTCAACTACTCGCCCGCGTCGTACGACCCCGAGACGAACTACGTCTACAACGCGGCGTCGGAGACCGCGTCCGCTCTTCAGCAGCAGACACCGGCGCAGGAGCAGATCCAGCAGCTGCTCCTCGGCAACACGTTCCTGGGCCTCGCCAACGGCGACTTCGGGCAGTACCTCCAGAGCGGCTGGAAGGACTACGGCTCGATCAGCGCGATCGACGTCTCCACGGGGAAGGTCGCGTGGAAGTTCAACACGCCGCAACCCGAGCGGGGCGGCGTGACCACGACCGCGTCGGGTCTCGGCTTCGCGGGTGGCGGTGACGGCGTCGTGAGGGCGTTCGACGCCAAGAACGGGAGCGTGTTGTGGAAGTTCCAGACGGGCTTCCAGATCGCCTCGGGCGCGTCGATCTACTCGGTCGACGGCACCGAGTACGTCGCGATCACCGTCGGTGGCACCACGACGTCCTCGAACGGGGGCACGGTCGCCAGCCAGCTTCAGGTGTTCTCTCTCGGAGCCAGCCAGACGCAGTCCGCCGGCCCCGTGTTCACGACGATGCACCGCGGGAGCGTCCAGTCAGGCACTCGAAAGACGAAGGTCGCGGCGACTCATGCGCCGTCCGCCGCCGCCACGCCCGGCCGGGCGGGGTCCGCCAGGATCGTCCTTCCCGGGGCTGTGCAGATCCAGGCGTGGGACCCGAACACGTCGAACACTCAGGACGTGCAGGGGCGCGTGACGCTGGCCGGCAAGCCCGTCTCCGGGGTTGCGGTTCGCGTCGACGGCTGGGTCGCGCCGGTCACCGACCGGGACGGGCTGTTCACCTACCCGGCCGACAACACGATGCCCGCACGGCACGTGGTCAGCGTCGCGAGCGTGACGGGCGCTTCCGTCGACGGCCGCAAGCTGACTCAGGGCGAGCAGAACGACCTCGAGGCGGCAAAGGGAGGAGTCAGCGTCGGCTACTCCATCTCCCACATCTCCACCCGGTCGGGGCCCGAAGGCACCGTCATCCTCAGCGGTCAGATCGGTTACGGCAAGGGACTCGCGCCTCATCCCGTACAGCTCTACAGCTACGAGCTCACGGGCACGGTCACCGATGCCAACGGCACTCCGGTGAAGGGAGCGATCGTCACGACGCGTACCGGCGATCACAAGTTCTGGACCTTCTCGGCGCCGACAGGCGCCAACGGCAGGTACACGTCGTTCCTCGTCGCCGCGGATCAGGAGGGGGACAATCCGGTCCCGATGGCCGTCGCCGTGTCGGTCGGCGCGAACGCGTATACCGAGCCCGTCACGGACACGGTGAACTTCCCGGCGCTGCAGAGCTCCCGGCTCGACATCCAGCTCCCGACGAGCCCCGGTGCGACGCTGGTCAAGAGCTCGCTCAACCCGCAGGCGATCCCGGGCGCCACGTACAGAGGCCTTCTCGTCGGGGTGGTGGCCGGCAAGAGAGGAGTCGTGAAGCCGGTGCGCGCGACCTGGCCCGATGCGAGCGGCCGCTTCGTGCTCGTGCTCCCCGCCTCTGCACGGGGGCAGGTCGCCAGGTTCTGGGAGAGCCAGCGGCAGTACTTCTCGACGAGAGCGGCGAAGCCGGGCGCGAACGTCGACCCCTCGGTCTATCCCTCGTCGCTGGCCCAGGACACACCGCAGGCGATCGGAACGGTGAAGCTCCCCGGTTGACTGAAGCTCCACGCGGTTGACGCGTCTCGCGTCAAGTCCGCGTCTCCTCCGGAGTCGCTGGCCTCGACACCGCCAGCGTCCGGAGGAGGCCGGACAACGGTCAGCCGGTGGTGAAAGCCGTGAGCTCCAGCACGCTTCGGGCATCCCGCGGCACTCCGGCACCGACGAGCAGCCACTTCGAGGCGAGTGCCGGACACGAGTTGATCCCGGCCCGCATCGACGCCCTCCAGAGGACGGCTCCGGTTCGAGTGTCGAGCGCGTAGACGGTGCCGTCGAACGTCGACGTGAAGACGACGCCGTCGGCCAGGGTCGCACAGCCGAAGTCCGGCTCCGGAAGCCTCCGAGCCCAGACGTGCCGGCCGGTCGCTGCGTCGACCGCAACGAGCTCTCCCCGACCGCGAGCGGCGATGTCGACCCTGCCCAGGTCCTCGTAGCCGTGGGCGCTTCCGAGCATGCAGAGGTCGACAACCGGGACGTAGAGGCGACCGCCTCCGTATGCCATCGGCGTCAGGACGCCTCCGAGCAATCCGGGGCAGACGGAGACCGGATGTGACGGCAGCGGGCCACGGTCGTTGCGATGGGTGCCGACCTCGGTCTGCCAGATGCGGTCGTGGGTCTTGCGGTTCCACGCGATCACGGTGCCGGCCTTCCCGGCCCCGAAGACCGCCTCACTCCCTCCGGACGAGCCGAGGACCGGCGGCAACTGGAAGTCGTAGTCGCGGACGTCGTGGGGCGTCACCTGGTCGTACCAGCGCAGCTCCCCGGTCTGAGCGTCGACGTCGAGGAGCGAGTCGGTGTACAGAGCCTCTCCGGCGTAGGCCCCCCCGTTCGGATGGCTGCGGCTGCCTCCGTACGGCAGCGGGTTCGCGGTCCCCCAGAAGACGTCCGAACCGGCCACGCTCGGTGTCTGCCACGACCCACCGCCCCCGGCCTCGGCCGGGATGCGCCAGGAGCCCTTGATCGTCGAGAGGCTCCAGCGGACCCGGCCCGTGCCGGCGTCGAGGGCGTAGAGCACTCCCCGCCCGTCGGGCGGATACCCGACCGTGCTGAGGTAGACGACTCCGTCGGCGACCTGGGGGGCGATGTCGACGTACCGCGCCGTCCGGGTGACGAGGAAGTGGCGCCAGACGGGGCGCCCGTTGGAGGCGTCGAGCGCGAACGCGCTCGAGTCCGTGGCGCCGTACACCCGTCCGTCCTGCACCGCAAGCCCGTCAGGGCCGGGATTCGTGGCATCGAAGAGCCGGCGCCACAGGACCCTGCCGGTCTTCAGGTCGAGCGCGAAGACGTTGCTCCGCATGTCCTGCACGTAGACGGTGTCACCGGCCACGGTCGGAGTGGCGGTGAATGCCCCCGAGTCCCCGGGAGCGGCTCGAAAGCGGAAGCGCCAGGCGACGTGCAGCCCCGCGACGTTCTCGCGATCGATCCCGCTCGCCGGCAGGGCCCGCGTCGACTCGAGGTCGAGGTTCGGCAACGGCCAGTCGGACGCACGTCTCGGGCCTCCGCAGCCGGCCAGCGCGGTTGCGGTTGCGACGATGGCGATGGCTCGACGGAACAGGATCGACGGTGGGAGCACGGGGCGCGGCACGGATCGTACGATCTCGAGGAGGTTGGTAGGTTGGAGCGGTGAGAGAGCGGCTCGGGCTCCCGCGTGGACTGCTCGCGATCTGCATCGTCGTCGCTCTTCTCGTCACGACGCCCGTCCTGGTGACGATCGTCCAGGCGATCGAGGGCGGCTTCTCTGCGCTGGCGGACGCTCTCCGGGCACCCGCGACGAAGACGCTGATGCTCCATTCGCTCGAAGTCGCCGTCGTCGCGACTCCGGTCGCCGCGGCGATCGGCGTGGCGGCCGCGTGGTTCGTCGAGCGAACACGGCTTCCCGGCAGGCGCCTGTGGGCGGTGCTCCTCGTCGCCCCGCTGACGATCCCGCCGTTCGTGACGAGCTACGCCTGGGCGAGTCTCGGAACGTCGCTGCAGGGGTTCTGGGGGGCGAGCGGCCTGATCGCGTTCACCTACTACCCCATCGTCTTCCTTCTCGTCGCCGTCGCGATCCGCGGCCTCGACCCGGCGCTCGAGGAGACCGCGCGCTCACTGGGTCTCAGCGGAACGAAGACCTTCTTCCGCGTGATCCTGCCGCAGCTCCGTCCCGCGCTGCTCGGCGGGATGCTGCTCGTCGCCCTCGACACCCTGGTCGAGTTCGATGCGTTCGTCGGCCTCAGGTTCCAGACGTTCTCGTCCGATGTGTACGCGCAGTACAAGCTCGGCTTCAGTGCCTCCGGCGCCGCCGCGCTCTCACTCGCGTCGATCGCGGTCTGCGTCGTCCTCCTCTTCGGCGAGGCACGGCTGCGCGGGCATGCCAACTACACGCGAGTCAGTCAGGGCGTCGCCCGGGCTCCGGAGCGCTACACCCTCGGGTGGGCCACGGTTCCGGTGGTAGGCGTTCTGGCCGGAGTCATCGCGGTCAGCGTCGGGATCCCGATCGGCGCGATGGTCGACTGGTTCTCGACGAGCAGTCACGCCGGATTCTCATCCGCGAGCGGGAATCTCCAGTACCTCTGGCCCGCGGCTCTGACCTCGCTCGAGCTCAGCGGCTCGGCCGCTCTGCTCGCGGTCGTGCTCGCGTTGCCGGTGGCCTTCGCGGCGGTCCGGTACCGCGGCCGTGCGGTCACGCTCCTCGAGCGCGCTACCTATCTCTCGTTCGCGCTGCCCGACCTGGTCGCGGCGATCGCCCTGGCATACGCTGCGAGTCACTGGGCGGGCGAGCTGTACGGCACCTTCGGGCTGCTCGTCTTCGCCGAGGCGATCCTGTTCGTCCCGTTCGCGGTCGTGGCTCTCCGAGCGACGCTCGGGCAGCTCGAGCCCGCGCTCGAGGACTCGGCGCGCTCACTCGGGTCGAGCCGCCTCGCGAGCTTCCGGCGCGTCACCGTGCCGCTCGCACGTCCCGGCCTCGCCGCAGCGGCAGTGCTCGTGTTCGCGTTCTCGCTGGGCGACCTGTCGACCGCCCAGGTGCTCCTGCCTCTCGATCGCTACACCCTCGGGACCGAGTTCGACGTCAACAGCTCGTCCGTCGCGTTCGCAGCCGCGGCGCCGTTCGCCGCAGTCCTGATCGGCCTCGCGCTGGTCGGGGCGTACGTCGTCATGAGCCGGTTCGGCAGGGTACGAAGCCTTCGGGACGGGTGAGCCTTGGCCGGGCTGCGCTGCGCGGGCGTTTCGAAGGCCTACGGCGGGAGGCAGGTCCTGGTGGATCTCGACCTCGAGGTCGAGGAGGGAACGCTGACGGCGATCCTCGGCGCCTCGGGCAGCGGCAAGACCACGCTCCTGCGCGTGCTCATCGGGTTCATCGCCGCCGATCGCGGCACCGTCTCGATCGGTGGGAAGACCGTCGCGGAGGCGGGGCGCCTCCACGTCCCGCCGGATCGGCGTGCCGTCGGCTACGTCGCGCAGGAAGGCGCGCTCTTCCCGCACCTGACCGTGTCGGAGAATGTGGGGTTCGGCCTCCCACGGTCGGAGCGGCGAGGCGGTGCCCGGATCGACGAGGCTCTCGAGCTCGTCGGGCTCGATCGCTCGTACGCGGAACGCGAGCCGCAGGAGCTGTCAGGTGGAGAACAGCGCCGCGTCGCGCTGGCCCGGGCGCTGGCACCCCGTCCGGCCGTCGTGCTGCTCGACGAGCCGTTCTCGGGGCTCGACGCGTCCGCGCGCGCCGAGACCCGCGCCGCCGTCCTCGGCGCGATGGCGACGGCGGGCGCAACGGCCCTTCTCGTCACCCATGACCAGGCCGAAGCGCTGTCGATGGGGCACGAGGTCGGCCTCCTGCGCTCCGGACGGCTGGTGCAGACAGCCCCGGCGACCGCTCTCTACCGTGCTCCGGCAGATCTCGACGTGGCCCGCTTCGTCGGAGAGGCGGTCGTGGTCCCCGGCACGGCGTTGCCAGGCTCCGTCGAGAGCCCGTTCGGGACGCTCCCCGTTCGCGGTGGCTCCCACGAGGGCGCCGTCCAGATCGTGATCCGGCCCGAGCAGATCCTCGTGGCGCCCGGTGGGGACGGTTCGAGGCCGACGGGGGTCGGCGCGAGAGTGGTCGGACAGAGCTTCTTCGGCGCGTACACGGTGCTGAGCCTCGAGCTGGCCGACGCATCGCGAACGCGCGTGCTCGCGACTGTCCTCGGCGAGGCTGTCCCGGAGATCGGCGCGGAGGTGAGCGTGAGCGTCGACGGGGCGGTATCGGTCTTCCCCCGCGGGGAGCCGTCGGCGTGAGGAGCGTGCCGTCGATCGCGGTGATCGTGGGAGTCGTGCTGCTCCTCGCCGGCTGCGGCGGATCGAGCGGCGGCAAGGAGTCGATCGTCCTCTACAACGGCCAGCACCCCGAGCTCACGCGCGCGCTCGTCTCCGCCTTCGAGCGCCGGACGGGCATCGTCGTCCACATGAGAACGAACGACAGCGTCGTGCTCGCCGACCAGATCCTGCAGGAGGGCCGTTCCTCGCCGGCCGACGTCTACCTGAGCGAGAACTCGCCTGAGCAGACCGACCTCGAGGAGCACGGCCTCCTCGCGCGCCTTCCGAACGGGGTTCTGAAACAGGTTCCGGCGGGCGACCGCTCCCCTCGCGGCGACTGGGTCGGAGTCGCGCTTCGGGTCGGCAGCCTGGTCTGCGACCCCTCAGCCCTCGCGGGCTCGAGGCCGCCGGCGTCGATCCTCGACCTCGCACGCCCGGCGTGGAAAGGACGGGTGGCCGTCGCGCCGCTCGATTCCGATTTCCCCCCGATCGTCGGCGCCGTGATCGCGAGCCGAGGCCAGAAGGCAGCCGCGACCTGGCTCGCCGGGCTGAAGCGGAACGCCCAGACGTACCAGGACGAGGAGGCGGTGGTCGCGGCCGTGGAACGCGGCGACGTCGCTTGCGGGATCGTCAACCAGTACTACTGGTACCGCCTTCGACTCGAGACGGGGCCGGCTCGGGTGAAGAGCCGGCTCTCCTACTTTCGCGAAGGCGACCCGGGCTCGGTCGTCAACATCGCGGGAGCCGGCATCCTCGCCTCGTCGCGGCACCGGCAGGCTGCCGAGCGCTTCGTGGCGTTCCTCGTGAGTCCGGCGGGTCAGCGGCTCATCGCGCAGGGAGACGACTTCGAGTATCCGGCGCGACCGGGGACTGCGCCGAATCCGGCGCTCCCCCCGCTCGCGAGTATCGCGCACGCGAGCTTCCCGGTGGTCGCGCTCGGAGACGATCGCGAGGCGGCACGCCTCGTGGCAGCCGCGGCCTTCGGGAGCTGACCGCCCTGAACTAGATGCAGGGGTTGGACTTGGTGGACTTCACGCCCTTCTTGCAGAGCGGCAGGTCCGCTCCCGAGGGCAACGCCGACGGAATGTGGTACGGGACCGGCGTCATCTGCTGGATCTGCAGGAAGGCGCCGACGATCCCGTAGTAGGTCCAGTAGCCGTTGGCGAACGTCGGGTCGAGGCCGCTGGCGGTGAACGTCACGACCAGGTCTCCGCCGGCAAGGCACGTGCACGTGGGCGGCGCGACCTTACCGTTGCACTGGATACTGCCGCCCACGAGCGCGCATCTGCCGCCCTCGCTGCTCTTGACCGCCGTGACGGTCAAGTTCCCCGGTGGAACCCACGTGAACTGGTTGATGTACCCGATGCCGCTCGTGTTCTGGACGTCGAGCTGGTAGGTCCCCGGACCGACCCAGCGAACGACCGCGACCGCATCCGCAGAGCCTTTTCCGAGCGTGTTCGGATCTGCCGCCCGCGCGGCCCCTGCCGAGTGGACGCCCGCCGAGAGCGCCACGGCCGCGACCAGAAGCACAGAGGCCCGTCGAAGGCCCCGACGGGGTGGGCGCTCGAGGGCCCGCACTGCGTAGATACTACGGACAGGTGCGGCCTGTTACAAGGACCGCCCTCGATCGGTCAGCTCGTGGCGATCGTCCAGAGGGCGTCTGACGACGGCGCGGAGATCGAGGCGAGGGGCACGGTCTGGGACGCGCGCGGCCTCGCCCGGTTGAACTGTGCGTCGAAGCTCGTGAACTGAAAGGTCGGCTTGCCGAGCCGCGTCACCGGGGAAGGCGCGGTTTCGATCCTCCCGATATGGCCGGGCCCGGTGACGAAGACCGTGATCGCGGTGCGTCCCGACGGGGTCGCATGGAGCTGGCTCTCGATCGCGGCGGCGATCGCTCGTCTCCCGGCTCCCTTTGCTACGGAGAGCGCTTTCGCCAGGTCGACCGAGACGCGGTAGGAGTGCATCGGCACGTGGTTCACGGTGGGAGTGCCGATCGACGTGGCCGATCGTGCTCCCCATGCGATCTCGTCGAGGGGCAGTTCGGGGGAGAGCCCTTCGAGCTGAGCAGGGAGCGGGTTGTCCGCTCGCGGCGCACGGTCCCCGGCGAGCCCGACGGAGATCCAGATTCTCCCGGGCGGCAGCAGGCCGGCCGGAGTCGGCCACGGAGCGACGAAGACGCCGGTCGGAACGAAGTCGAGGTAGATGGTGTGCTTGCCGGGCCCGGGTCGTTTCACGGTCAGCGCCTCGTAGCCCACTCCGGCTTTCAGGTCGTACGCGGCCTTTCCGGCGCTCACCGCCACCGGCGGCGCGCTCAGCCTCTGTCCCTCGAGCGTGAGGAGGTAGCTCGTCCGAGACAGCGAGCGAGTGTTGTTCGCCGCATCGACGACCTGTTTCAGCGCGTTCCCGCCGCTTCCGCAGCCAGCGAGGGCGAGGGCGAGGATCCCGACGAACGAAGCGACCCTGGCTCTGGAGCAACGCGGCACCGTGACCACGGTAGTCTCATCGGCGATGAGGCGCCGCATACTGCCGCTCGTGGTTCTCGTCGCGCTCATGGCGAGCGCAGTGGCGATCGCCGCAGGGAGCGCGGTGCCGGGAAACCCGACCCGCGGCAAGGCGCTGTTCACGCGGCCCGGCCTCTTCTGTAACTCGTGCCACACGCTCAAAGCGGCGGGCAGTACGGGTCGTGACGGTCCCAATCTCGACAAGGCGAAACCGGGCTACGCGACCATCGTCGACTTCGTCACGAAAGGACGCCCTGCGACGAAGCGGTGGCCCACCGGCTCGCCCGGCTTCGGCGGGCCGCGCGGAGAGCTCACGAAGGCGGAGATCCGGGACCTCGCGGCCTTCGTCTACGCGGCAACGCACAAGTGAGACTCGAGCCCGGGCAGCCGACGCGGTCGATCGCGGCCGTGCTCGCGGCCTTGCTCGGGCTCTCGGTCGCGGGCGCGGCCTTCGCGGCTGCCGAGGGCAAGGTGATCGGTCACGGCGTTCGCCTGAAGACGAGCAGGGTCTTCTTCGCTCAGGGCACGTCGATCGCGCCGAAAACAGTCTCCGTCACCGTGGTTCCGACACCTGCGCAGCCGGTGAAGGTCCAGTGGTCTCTCGTCTGCCAGAAGCCCAACAAAGCCGATCCTGCGATCCAGATCGCCGCGAACGAGCGGTCGGGTACGACGACCGTTCGCGGAACGGGGACCGTCAAGCTCGCGTTCCCCTTCGCAAAGCCGCCGACCTGTGTCGCATCCGTCTACGCCACGCTCGCCGGGAAGGGCGGGCTGGTCTTGCACCTCGTGCAGACGTAGGCTGTCGGCATCATGAGAGCTCTCGCGGCCGTATGCATGGTTGCCTGTGCGGCCTCGGCGGTAGCGGTTGCCGGCTCCGCCCACGCGAAGGGGAGGCCGCAGGCCGGGAACGGGATCGAGGCCGTGGGCACCTCCGCATGGCCGGCCGTCGCGGCTCAGCTGGCGAAGAACATCGCCAGAGACTCGTTCGCTCATGACTACCCGCGGGTCTGGAAGTACCTCCACCCTGCCTACCAGCATGCTGTCTCTCAGTCGCGCTGGCAGGCGTGCCAGCGGTCTCATCCCGTGGCCCCACGCAGCATCAAGATCACAAGAGTCGCAGTCGCTCAGGCGAACGAGCTGCCGGTCGACCTCTCGATTCTCGGCCGCCAGGAGGTGCAGGAGATCCAGCTCTACATCCAGTACACGACCCCGGCGCTCGCAGGCCCGCAGGTGGCGGTTCTCTACACGTTCTGGCTGAAGTCCGGAAAGGGGTGGACGGCTGTCTGGCTAGGCGACGAATACGCCGCATACAAGGCCGGCAAGTGCTACGTGACTGCGCAGGGCCAGGCGCCGCTCTACTGACTCGCGGCTCGGCTCTCCTTGCCCTGAGAATTCAAGCGAGATATGATCGCGGCTTACCTATAGGTGGTCATCTGCGCCTGTGCGGGGGCGCGGTGGGCGCCGACGTCAAGGGAGGGACTGGCGAATGCGAAGGATTCCCGGACTTGCTGTGATCGCGCTGATTCTCGGAGCGACCGTGGTGGCACTGGCGTCCGCTTCTCAGAATGCATCGACCCCTGCGTCGTGGCTCGCGCCGGGAGTGACGCCGGCCGGTGCGAACTGGATCAGCGGTGAAGGCGACATCTCGAACTCGCGTTACTCGCCCCTCGCCCAGATCAACTCGAACAACGTCCAGAACCTGCACGTCGTCTGGAACCAGCAGTTCAACACCCCGGACATCCAGTTCAGCCCCGAGGGCCAGCCGATCTGCTGTCCGAACAACCTGCTCTATCAGGCATACATCCAGGGCGTCGCAGCGATGGCTCCGGACACCGGCCAGATCGCCTGGAACTACGCCGGGCCGGCGACTCCGCAGACCACCCAGCTCGGGCAGAGGCTCCGCGTCGACAACACCCGCACCACCTCGTACAGCCCCGACCTCAACCTCGTCTACGCGGGTCAGCAGGACGGCTCGATCATCGCGGTCGACGCGAAGACGGGCCACCCGGTGTGGACCACCTCCGTGATCGGGGCCGGCACCTACGGCGACGTGACCGGGGCCGAGTCGGCGCCGTTCACGCAGTACTACCCGATCAAGGGGACGAACGGCATTCTCCTCTCGGCGCCGAACGGCGGCGAGAGCCCGTTCCGCGGGCACCTCGATGCCTACGACGCGAAGACCGGGAAAGCTGCTCTGGCGGGCGTGGAACCTTCCTGATCCGACCCAGTTGCCGTACATCCTCTCGTGGGGCAACCCCGCTGAGGCCGCGGTCGGCGGCGCCGCCGACTGGTCGATTCCGGCCACCGATCCCCAGCTCGGGACGGTCTATTACGGCACGGGCAACCCGTACCCGGAGACGAACCGGGCGCCGGGCAAGGATCTCTGGACGGAAAGCATCATGGCCGTCGACTGGAAGACGGGGGCCCTGAAGTGGTTCTTCCAGACGACCCACCACGATCAGCTCGACTTCGACGATCCGCACCCACCGATGGTGGTCCGCGTCCCGATCGACGGGAAGACCGTTCCAGTCGTCGCCGAAGGGAGCAAGGGCGGTTTCTTCTACGTGCTGAACGCGGCGAACGGCGGCCCGGTGCCGCACTTCAAGATCACCGAGACGCCGACCTTCGATCCGTCCGGGCACGGGATCGCGCAGAACAACCTGTACAAGTCGCAGCCGTTCCCGAGTGGCGCTTCGTTCTGCATGGCAGTCGTCGACTACTCGCCGGCCGGCCTGGCGCAGTGTCACTTCCCGGGAAATCCGCTGACCGACGAGTACGGGACGGGTCTCGGCAACCCGATCAACAGTCCCACCCAGGTCACGAACCTGGCGAACAACCTGCCGATCATCGGTGCGCCGGAATCAGCCGCATACAGCGCCGGGCAGTACCTCGTGTACGGCGGCGCGGGGGGTGGTGGAATCTTCGGCTACCCACCCTCGGCATATAGCCCGCAAACGCACTCGTACTACGCGTGCCTGATGAACGAGTCGGGCGCTCACACGAACCAGGGCACCTCGCCGAACGTCTCGACCGTCGGCGCTCCGGTGACGAACGGGATCCAGGGCTTCATGAGCGCGATCGACCTGACGAACAACACGATGAAATGGCAGTTCGTCGGGACGTCGGACGGTCTCGGGTCCTGCTACAGCGGTTCGCTCGCGACCGGGGGCAACCTGGTGTTCACGTGGTTCAAGGGCCGGCTCGACCAGACCAACCTGGCGAACCAGGGCACGACACAGCAGGGCGCCCAGACGCTTCTGACCCCGGGTGCCCAGCTCGACGCCTTCGACGCCACCACGGGCAAGATCGTCTGGGTCTGGGGCATCCCCAACGACACGGCTATCTCCCCGACGGTCACCTTCATGTACAAGGGGAAGCAGTACCTCGCCAGTTACCACGGCGTTGGAATTGCGGGCCAGCCGGGTGCGACGGCCACGGGGCAGCGCGACCAGCTGACCGTGTTCTCGCTGTAAGGAGCATGACGGACTAACGGCGGTGGGAGGGAGCCCGAAGCGGGCTCCCTCCCGTTTGAGGAGCGACCATGACGAGAAAGCGGTGGTGGCTGGTCGCCGGCGTTGCCGTTCTCGCGGTGGCGGCTGCCGTGGGACTCTCGATCGCTCTGACGGGCGGCGGTGGAGGCAAGCAGCAGGCGAGCACCGCAGAGCCACCGGCCGGTCCCACCTGGGAGCAGCTCTACCGTGAATCCCACGTCGGCGCCAAGAAGGCGGCGGTACTCGCCCTCTGGCCGAAGGTCCCCTACCAGCACTACTCGGACAACCTGAAGGACGACTGCTACGAGTGGCAGGGCGACAACCTCTACAACCTCTGCTTCAAAGGCGGCGTCCTGAAATTGAAGACGACCTTCTGAGGCGCTCTCCGGTACCGTGCAAACGTCCATGGCTCGATCCCGGAAGTTCGCAGCCGTCGCGGGCGTCGTTTCCGTGCTCGCGCTCCTCGTCTCCTCGGCGTCGCTCGGGGCGCCCGCGACGACGGCGCCCGGCCGGCACGTCTTCGTCTACTTCGTCATCGGCAACAAGAACGTCGCCTACGAGATCCTCCGCACGACGGCGGGCGGCGGGAGCGACCAACTCACCCTCGAGAAGTACGTTCTTCGCGGCGACGTCGCGACCTTCGTCGTCATCAACCGCAGCTCCAAGCCGCGCGGCTTCGTCTTCTACGGCCACACGATTCGTCCGCTCAAGCCCGGGGCGCGGACCCGCTTCTCCGCCTCTCTGATCCGACGCGGCTCATTTCCGTATGCGAGCACGCCCGCCGGTGGAAAGAAGTTCAAGGGCGTCTTTCCCGTCTACTGACTCTTGCGCCGGCCCCGGGGCTCGCAGCCGTTGCACCGATCGCAGAGGCGTGGTAGAAACACGTCGTGGGGCACCAGCCCCTTTGCTCATTCGTAGGAGGGAGGCTCTCGACGTGAGAGGAAGCGCTCTGAACCACCGGGGGGCGTCGCTCATGAGGAACGCGCTCTCGATCCCGGTCATGGTCGCGCTCGGCCTGGTCGTCTGCAGCCTCCGCGGGCGCCGTGACGATCACGGGTTGGGTCGGCGGCAAGGCCACCGTGCCGCAGGTTGTGACCGCGGCCGGCACTTGCCCGGGGACCGTGATCACGATCAACGGCAGCGGTTTCGTGAGTGACGGTGGGATTACCAACGTGATGATCGGAGGCGTCCCGGCCGGGGAGATCACGATCGGCTCGGATTCTATGCTGTTCGCACGGGTCGGCGCCGGTGCTCAGAACGGGTCGGTCTCGGTCAGCGACCAAGCTCGGGACGGCCACCTCGCCGACCCCCGCCGTCGTGTACCCGTGTCAGTCGACGGCTGTTGCGACCGAGAAGCCGGCCATTCTGTCGGTCTCGCCCCAGAGGGCGAAGAGCGGAAAGAAGCTCACACTGACGGGAAGCGGGTTCGTCGGCACGACTTCGGTGAAGGTCGGCACGGGAACCGTCTCGTACGCGATCCCGTCGGACAACCGGATGTACGTGAACGTGCCGGCGGACGTGAAAGCGGGCTTGACGACGATCCTCGTCACGACCAACAAGGGAACCGCCAAGGTCGTGTTCCAGAAGACCGGGTGACCGCCCGTTCGACTCATTGACAGAAGCCGGCCTCCTGCATTCCGACGGGAGGCCGGTTTCGTTCTACGAGGCAGTTGGTAGCATCGAATGAGTGTTCGGAGGCAGGGTCCCGTCGTCCCAAGGGGTTAGGAGAAGCAAATGAACCGCTTTCCTTTGCGAGTTGCGTTGCCCGCGCTCGGAGGCGTCTGCGCGGCGGTGGCCCTTCTTGCCGTTCTACTCACCGGATCGGCGCCGGCCGCGCTCTCCCGCGGTGCCGTCCTCGATCATTCGACAACGGGCAAGGCGAGCGTCATCACGGTCATCGCCGGCAAGCCCTCCGAACTTGCTTTCAAGCTGTCGAAGACCTCGAACGTACCGGTCGGCACGATCACGTTCAAGGTGACCAACCTCGGCGTCGCGTTCCACAACTTCAAGGTCTGCACGATCCCGGTGCCGACCGCGGCGGGCGCCCAGAACGCGTGCTTCGGCAAGTCGACACGGACGCTGAAGCACGGACAGTCGACGACGCTCACCGTTCCGATCTCACTGGCCGGCAAGTACGAGTTCCTGTGCACGATCCCAGGCCACGCTGCGGCCGGGATGAAGGGCCTCCTCGGCGTCGGCGTCGCGGTGGTGCCCACGGAGCAGGCTATTGCTGCGCATGCCGGTAGTCAGAACGTCTCGTCTTCCGGCGGCACCTCGACGGGCCCGAAAACAGGCAGCGGCGGCGGCTCAGCGGGAGGTGACACGTCTGGATGTCCTCCGGGCGTGACGATCAAGTCATCGGGAGCTGCCGACGCGGACGGCGACGAGCTCGGAACCGAGCCCGACGACAACGACGGCTGCGTCTAGCGCCAAGAACCTAGACCGTCTTCATCTGCGCGCTGACTTGGCCCTTGCCGTCGAGGTAGGTTCGGCCGCAGACGGTCACGGCGACCCGCGGGGCCGTCAGATACTGGACGGAGAGGATGAGCGTCCCCGTGGCGCCCGTGCTGCACCCGCTCTCGTTCGAGGCGAGAACGACGACTCGCGCCTGTAGGACCGATCCGTATCCGTGGTGAAAGCCGATAGGCGCTGCGACATGGAGCGCGAGCGACCACCTGCTCCCGTGCGAGGCGGCCTTGAGGCGGAAGTTGTCGGCATGGAGGTTGCTGATCGTCCCGACCGAGGCGCCTTGCGTGTTCGCGGTCGTGACGAAGGACCCGGTCGTCTTCCCGCTGCTCGTGACCCCGCCGCCCGAGGTGTGCGCGTCGAAGCTGAACGTCCAGATCGACTGGATGCCGACCGGCCCTCCGTTCCCCGCGAGCTTGCAGCCGTGCGCGAAGGGCTGGGCGGCGGCGAGCATCTCGTTCGCCATCGCCTCGAAGCGGGGCACGTCACCGGGCTGGAGCTGTCGCAGGTCGTCGATGAACGTCGCCAGGCTCCAGGTCTTTGCCCCGACGACGCGATAGATGCGGTCACGCTCGTTCCAGGCACGTGCACCGGTCGCCAGGTTCTGGGGATGGCCCGTCACGGTGCACCCGATGTAGAAGTCGTTCCATGGATTGATGTCGATCGGGAGTGCGTAGCGGACGAGCACGGAGAGGTTCTTGCCGGCCGCCGTCATGTAGCGGCAGTCGACCTCGACGACGGGGGCCCCGAAGAACTCCGTCGGGCCGTCCGGCTGGACGATGGGCGTCAAGGGGGTCAAGAAGGTGCGCCCTCCCGCGCTCTCGGACGGGTTGAACCAGCCCGGTGGCGCCGCGGGGCACGAGATCTTCTCGGCCTGGTCCCGGTAGGGATCCTGCGAGGCCCTCGCCGTCCCGCCGCTCAGGATGAGCAGCGCGAGAATACCGACCACGGTCGCTCCGGCGCGCACAGGCCCTCGTACTATGGCATGCCGGGGCGAACGGAGGTCAGCGCGAGAGGGATATACTCGCCCGGTGGGTCCGCCCCATGCGGAGAGTTCAGGCAGCCGCAGACGGCGCTGGTCGGCAGGCTCGCTCGTTGCTGTAGTGGCGGCGGCGGGAGTCATCGGCGTGACGTACTTCGTGCACAACGGGTCGTCGTCTGCGCCAAAGCCCGACTCGACGTCCAAGCTCTCGGACCGGCAGCTCGCCACCGAGGGACTGACCGGACGGAAGCTGCAGACGCCGGAGTGCGCCCCGCTCGAGGGGCCTCGCTGGGTCTATCCGGTCGCCCCTCCCGTCCGCGGCCTCCCGAACATCGTCGCGAACATCAGGAGCAATCTCTATGAGGTGTTCGCGATCCACTACCCCTGCACCAAGGCCGCCGCGTGGATCCACAAGCTTTCGCGCCTGAAGATCCCGATCAGGCACAACGGGAACGAGACTGTGCTCGAGGGGCCCGCGGGCTTCTTCTGCTCGGCGTGGCCTGACGCGAACGGGCGCGCCTACGCAGGGGCCTGCCAGTCGAAGGGCGGCGGCGATTGCGTGAGCAAGAGCCCGTATGGCCAGGTCTACGCAAACGGTCGGGGCTGCACGATCACCGGGGGGAGGCAGGCGTTCGGGTGGAACTGGAACGTCGCCAACCGCCGGGTCGTGTTCCAACATGACTCGAACAACGTCCTGCATCTCGTCCACGTCTCCGGGGCGGACACCAACGTCGTGTTCCACTACCTGAACGGGAGCTACCAGCTCGAGGTCCTCAACACGAGCGGCATCGGCTACCTCGACGGCTTCACCTGGCAGCCCTCTCCGGGCTGGTCGGTCACGCAGATCAAGAGCGCGAGCGGTGCCGCCTGCACTCTCACCAAGGCCGGGAAGATCACGTGCGCCGGGCGCGTGAACCCACCGAGCTGCCTCTGCACGGACGACGGCGGGTCGGTCTCGGTGACCTTCACGGCGTCGCCGACGAAGAAGAACGCCGGTTACCTCTTCGGCGGGTCACCGTGGCAGTTCAAGGTGACGAAGATGACCCCGGTGCCGTACATCATCCCCGGATCCCCTGACGAGGCCGCCAAGCGCAACGGCGTGTGACGATCGCTCGAGGCTAGGGCCGGAAGCGCATGCCGTCGAGGACGACGGTGACGAACCGGCGCCACGGCTCGCCTTCGGGGGACCAGCTCGAGCCGAGGATCGCCGAGCCGACGAGCATCGGCACGTCCGCAGGGACGAGGTCGGCACGCACGGCACGGTCGTTTTGGGCCCGGCTGAGCAGCCGGGCCACCAGATCGAGGAACCGGGCCTTCGCCTGCATGACCTCGCCGATCTCGGCGCAGCGGGGAAGCCCTTCGAAGATACACCGGTCGCGCGCGTACACCTCGGCCATCTGCCAGACGAACGCCTCGAACGCCTCGCCCGCGTCTGGGTGGTCGAGCAGATCCTCGGCGGTAGCCGAGATCTCTTCGAGGCGCTTGCAGACGACCGCCGCGACGAGGGCCTCCTTCGTCGGGAAGCGGCGGAAGACGGTTCCGTGGCCGACTCCGGCACGCTTGGCGATCTCATCGACGCTCGCGCTCAGTCCCTGCTCGGCGAGAACCTCGGCCGCGGCGTCGAGCACGCGGCCGAGGTTGCGCTGAGCGTCTGCTCTGAGCGTCGTGCTCACGCGCTTATGCGGCGCTCGCGAAGACCGGCTCCTTGGAGTCGGACCGCGCCTCGGCCTCGATGCGGGCGACGTCCTTGGCCCGCAGCCGCGTGAGCAGCACGATGAGGGCGGCCACCACGATCACCGCGGCGCCGCCGTAGGCCCAGTGGAACCCGTGGACGAGCGCCTCCGCACTGCTCGCCCCGCCGGCGGCCGCAGCCTTGGTGCGGCCGGCGGCGATCGTCGAGAGGACCGCCAGGCCGAGCGCGCCGCCGATCTGCTGCGAGGTGTTGAAGAGCCCCGAGGCGAGCCCCTGGTCCTTGTTGTCGAGCCCCGTGGTCGCGACGAGCGTGAGCGGCATGAACACAGCGCCCATGCCGAGCGAGGTCAGGATCATCGCCGGCAGCACGTTCGCCACATACGAGCCGTTCACCGGGATCTGCGTCAGGAGCAGGAGCCCGGCCGCGGTCAGCACCATCCCGATCGCCGCGACGGGCCTGACGCCGACCTTCGGCGCGAAGTTCGACGCGAGCCCGGCCGAGACCATGATCCCTGCGGTGAACGGGAGGAACGCGAACCCGGCCTGGAGCGGCGAGTAGCCGAGCACACGCTGGATGTAGAGCGTGTTGAAGAAGAACATCGCGAACATCGCCGACATGGCGAGGAACATCGTGATGTTGGCCGTCGTGAGCGAGCGGATCCGGAAGATCGAGAGCCGGACAAGCGGTGCCTTCGACCGAGACTCGATCACGACGAAGCTCGCGAGGAGCAGCGCCGACAGGACGAAGAAGCCGACCGTGGTCGACGACGTCCAGCCGTCCGTCTCGGCCTTCACGATCGCGTAGACGAGCGCCATCAGCCCGCCGGTCACCGTGACGGCGCCGGCGATGTCGTAATTCGCGGGCGCCTGCTCGTCGCGGGACTCGGGGACGAGGCGAAGCGAGAGCACGAAGGCGGCAATCCCGATCGGCACGTTGATGAAGAAGATCCACGGCCACGAGAACCACTCGACGAGCGCGCCGCCGAGAATCAGCCCGAAGGCTGCGCCGCCGATCGCGATCGCGGCCCAGACCGCGAGCGCCTTCGCCCGCTCGGCGCCTTCCTCGAAGGTCGTCGAGATGATCGAGAGCGCGGCGGGGGAGATCAACGCGGCACCGAGGCCCTGGAGGGCGCGGAAGCCGATGAGCATTCCCTCGCTGGTCGAGAGGCCGTTCATCAGCGAGGCGAACGTGAAGATCACGAGCCCCACGAGGAACAGCCGCTTGCGGCCGAGCAGGTCGCCGAGGCGCCCGCCGAGCAGCAGGAACCCTCCGAAGACGAGCGTGTAGGCGTTGATGATCCACTGAAGGTTGGCTTCCGTCAGCCCGAGATCCTTCTGGATCGAAGGCAACGCGACGTTCGTGACCGTCGAATCGAGCACGACCATGAACTGCGCGATGCAGATCAGGACGAGCACGATCCACGGATTGGTTTCCCGATGCTCTTGACTCATTCTCTTCTCCCCCTCCTCCACGAAACTGGACGCTTTAGTCCGGTTACGGTATCAGAACCGGACGGCCGCGTCCGGTTACGATTCTGTGACAGTTCTAGGACTCCGCCTGCCCCGCGGATTCATCGCACGGTGAAGGCGATCTGCTTCCCCGTGTCGGAGAAGTAAATCCAGCGACCGGCGTTCAGGGTCAGCATGCGAGAGCGCTCGCCGACGAACGTGCGGCCGGACACGGCGACGGGCTTGCCTCCACGCCGCCCGAGGAAGAACCCGGCGCGCGCGGCCCGGTCTCTGACGACGAGGTCGTAGCGCCCGGCGCTGAGTGAGGCGACGGTGCGGTCGCCTGCGGTCAGCGTGGCCCTGCCGGAGGGCTGGACGGTGGCGAGAAGCTCTCCGCGGTACTGCAGCACCGCCGATCCGACGATGTCGGACTGTGAAGAGCCTGTACCGGCGGGAGACGTCGACGTGGACGGCCCGACGAGCGAGCTCGACGAGCCTGTTGCGGAGGTCGAGAAGTACTTCTGCGGCGCTGTCGGCGTGGTCGACTCTGCCGCGACGTACGTCGACGACGGCTGGAGGGCGACGACCTGCTCGAACCGGAGCTCCATGCCGACGAACTGCGCCCGGACGTTCACGCCCGGGCCCGTGAGCGTGAACGCGGGCTGCCCGCAGGGGAAGCCCGTGCTCGGGTTGGGCATCGAGACGAGCACCTGGTAGGTGCCGGGTGGGAGCGCCGGCCCGGGCGGCGAGGTCGCGGTGACCGAGGTTCCTCCGTCGACCTGGATCGTGAAGGTGCAGTCGGTCGCGTAATCGACGTAGATCGCCGGGACGCCGGGCACGACGGCACTCGCGTTGCCGGCGGCGAGGAGCGCGACCGCGGTTGCGGCGAGTGCGAGACGCGAGATCACGCGTTTGGTCATAGAGGGATTGCCGGCCGCGGGGGTATCGTGTCGTTCGTATGCTACGAGCCCCAAGGGTCACCCACCCCGGCGGGTCCGGCATTCGAGTGTGCAGGCGAGCCTGGAGCGTAGCGGGAGTTGCTGCTGCCTTGGCGGCCGTTTGCGCGGCAAACGTCTCGGCTGCCGGCGGCCTGTCCAAGGAGTCAGGGCTCACGATCTTCACCGTCGCCACCGGCGTGCAGTTCATCAATACGGCGGACGACCGCGCCCGCGGGGCCGCGAACAATCCGTTCGACCCGGCGACAGATCGGCTGCGGCCGAAAGTGACCTCAGCTGGTAAGGGCCCTGGGCCGGGCGATGTCGTCGTCTTCAGCTTCGACCTCTATCCGAAGGCGCCTTACAAGAAGACCATCGGGTCCGCTTCCTACACCTGTTACTTCAACTACGAGCGGCACGCGCTCTGCCAGGCTTACTACCAGCTTCCGACCGGAACACTGACCGCGGCCGGCCCTGTCAACTTCAATACGACCTCGTTCACGCTCGTCATCACCGGCGGTACGAAGCATTGGCTCGCCGCCCGCGGACAGGTCGGCTCGAGCCGGGCAGGAGTGAACGCACAGCGGGTCTCGTTCCGGCTGCTCCGCTGAGTGATGCGACAATGATCCTCGTGTTGTCCGGCCGGGGGATGCTCGTTCTCACCGCGGCTCTCGTGACGGGAGGCCTGACGGCGGGCGCCGTTCGCGCCGCCCGCACGGTCCACGCCGAGACGGTGTATGCGGTCGCCACGACGGCGCAGTTCATGAACCACGCCGATGACCGGCTGCGCGGGATGAATACGAATCCGTTCAACCTCAAGGCGGCCGCAGTCATTCTCAACGCGAACGGCAAGGAGAAGCTGAACGGCCCGTTCCCCGGGGACGACGTCCTCTACAGCTTCGAGTTGTACGCCGACAAGCGGCTCGCGAAGCCGAGCGGAACCGCGATGTTCACCTGTTACTACGACTTCCAGAAGCGCGCCACCTGCGATTCGTATTTCGAGCTGCGCGGAGGGCTCGTGCTCGCTTCCGGCCAGATCAAGTTCGACGGCACCCGGTTCGCACTCAGCGTCACCGGCGGCACGGAGAAGTACCTCGGCGCTCTTGGCGAGATTCGCGCCTCCCCTGCCGCGAAGAACGCCGAGCGTCTCGAGTTGCGACTCCTGAGCTTGGCACGATGAGGCGGGCCCGCGGCACCCGGCGGCTCGCCACGGCTGCAGCGTTCGCATTCGTTGCCGGCGCAATGCTGGCCACGGCGGCCAACGCCCGCCGGACCTTCACGATCTACGCGGTCTCCACGCAGGGGCAGTACGCCAACCACGCCGACGACCGTTCGCGGGGAACTCTCGACAATCCGTTCAACGCGGACCTGCCCGCGCCCACGGGCAAGGGGAAGGCCTCGCGGGTCGGCGACAACGCTCTCATCGGCTTCAAGCTCTACAGCGACTCCTCGTACAAGAAGCGGATCGGCTCGGGGTCCTACTCCTGCACGTTCACCTCGGCGCACGTCGCCCTGTGCGAGGCGAGCTTTCAACTCGACGACGGCAGCATGACCGCCTCCGGTCCAACGAACTGGACCAGCACCGCGTTCACCCTCGCGGTGAGCGGGGGCACGGGCAACTATCTCGGTGCTCGCGGCCAGGTGTCGTCGGTTCCCGTCGGCAAGGGACACCGCCTCACGTTCGTGTTGCGTTGAGCGCCTAACTGTTCGGAACGAGCCTCAGGTCACCGTTCATGAGCACCTGACAGCCCGCACCCGGCTTCGCGAACGTGCCCGCCGCGTGCGCCTCGAGTAGCTCGCGGCTTTTCTCGGCCTGAGCTGGGCCGTACTTCGAGAGCAGCGTCGTGTCCTGCGAGTAGGGATCGACGCTCCGCCCGTTCGCGCTCAGCACACCGCCGGGGAGCACCGGCTTTTCGGTTCCCAGGTCGAACGTATCCTGCGCGGGGTTCTTCGCCACGCTCATGTTGAGCCAGGTGTACGACTCCGAGCCCAACCACGGAATCCAGAAGACGTAGACGCTGAAGGTGTCGCCCTGCCTCGAGGCGAGGTGGACGCGACAGGCCGCCGGCGTCGACTGAACCGAGTTCGTGATGCTCACGAGCTGGGTGGAGACGTTGGAGCCGTCGAGGGCGGTCAATGCTGCCTGAGCGGCGTCACGGTCGCCCGCGCTGAGGCCGCCGGAGTCGAGGCCGCTGCCTCCGCAGCCGCCGAAGACGGCGGCGATCGCTACGGCGAGGGGCGCAACGAGTCCGTTACGCGTTCCGAGCCACCACGACATCGTCAGCCACCGGGCGAGCCCTGGCCGGCTGATCCGGTCTGGGCCTTCAGGTACGACGGAATCTGGTGGAGCACGAGCCTTGCCGAGATCATCCTCGTCGTCCCTGTCCCACCGAGCGGCCGATCCGCAACGAACGAGATGTCGACGTTTCCGCCGTCACCCAAGCATGTACAGCTCGGCGGCTTCAGATGCACCTTGCTGCAGGTGATGTTCGGGTAGAGCAGCACCGTCTTGAACTGCGCACCTCCAAGGCCGGTCACGCCGGAGACGCCACAGCTCCCCGCGCTGCTGCCGAGCACGCGGACGATGTGCACGCCTGTCGGCGGATACCACTGGAAGGACTCGATGAAGCCGAGGTTCGACGTGTTGCTCACGGTGATCCGGTAGCGGTTCGCCCCGGGCAACTGCGACGCCGACGTGTTCAGATTCGTCTCGACTGCCGCTCCGGGATCGTTGATCACCGCGCCCGCGGTCGTATAGATCTTCGGCCGCACCACCGTGATCGGCGCATAGGGGCCGGTGGACGGTGTCGCCGAGACACCGCTTCCTCCGCTGCTTACGGCGAGCAAGCCGGCCACCACTCCCCCGACGGCCAGCGCTCCGAGACCAAGCACGATCACGAGCCTGGGGCGCGAACGCACCGTTCCCATGCCGCATTCACCGTAGCAGAGGCAATTCGGCACTTCCGCACCGGAACCTGGACCGGAAATGCAACTCAACCCTGGCGGGTGTACGAATTCGACCGTGCGCCGGACCGCGCTCCTTGCCATCGTGGTGCTCGCCGCGGGCTGCGGCGGCCACAAGACCGCGACGACCCCGGCGAGTCCCACTCTGAGCTTCGGCTACGACGCAGCGACGCCCCTGCGGTATGTCGACCACGGCGTCGTGTTGCACCACGGTCCCGTCAAGGTGCACGACGTCTCGTTCGTCAGTCGCGGCAAGCGGGTCGACGCGTATCTCGTCGAGGGCAAGGCCGACGGTGCCAGGCCTGCCGTCGTGCTCGTCCACGGCGGCGGGGGCGATCGCACCGAGCTCCTCGGCGACGCCGTCGAGCTCGCCCGGCTCGGCTTTGTCGCCCTGACGGTCACCGAGCCGTCGTCCGCCTATCCCCCGGCCCAGCCGACCAACGTCCAGGGGCTCGTCGACGAGTCGAAGGCGGTGACGGTCGACGACGTGGTCGCCGTCCGCCGGGCGGCGGACGTGCTCGCCTCGCTCCCGGCGGTCGACTCGAAGCGGCTCGGCTACCTCGGATGGAGCAACGGCGCGAAGACGGGCGCGTTCGTCGCCGCCTCGGACCCGCGTTTCGAAGCAGTCGCGCTGCTCTCGGGCGGCGCGGACAAGCTCTCGGCATTCGTCAAGGCCGCGCCGGCCGGCGAGAGGGACATCGTCGAGCAGGGCCTCGGCAGCGTCGATCCGCTCCGGTACATCACGATGGCGCGGTCGGGCAGCGTGCTCCTCGCCGACGGGCGCCGCGACCAGATCGTTCCCCGCACGGCGCTACTCAACATGATCCACGCCGCACCGAAGGGAACGGTCGTGCGCTGGTACGACGCCGGCCACGAGCTGAGCGCCGCTGCCTATCGGGCGACCTTCGCCTGGCTCGCATCGAAGCTGAACGCCTCGCCCTGAGCCGAGGCGCCTTTGCTTCCTGACCGGCGATCGACCCGCCGGCAAGCAGAGCTACTTCATCGTCACGTCCAAATAGTCGCTGGTGCAGCTACTCTGGGCTGGGTGGCATCTGCGAGCACGAACCGTCCCGTAGGCCTCCGAGAACGCAAGAAACAGCGGACCCGGCAGGCCATCGTCGAGTCTGCGACGAGCCTCTTCGCCGAGCGCGGCTACGGAGAGACGACTCTGGCCGAGGTGGCAGAACAGGCCGAGGTCGCGCTCAGCACGATCTTCAACTACTTCCCGGGCAAGCCCGACATCGTCTTCGCCGTCCTCGACGCTCTGATCGAGAGCGCCCAGGCGCGTGTCGTCGAGAGGCCCGAAGGTGAGACAGCGACCCACGCGGTGCTGCACTGGGTCAGAGAGGTGCTACCCGAGCTCGAACGGCCCTACACGGAGGCGATCCGCCGGAGCGACGAGGTCATCAGGTCGGACCCGGACCTCGTCGCGGCGGAGCGCCTGCGCGGTGCGCTCCTCGAGGACGAGCTGGCGCTCGGCTTCGCGCGCGACCTCGGCGAGGACCCGCCCGGTGTGCGCTCGCGAATGATGGCGGCGATCGCACTGGGCGGGATGGTCGACGTCTGGAACGACTGGATCGCTATGCACCGAGGGGACGCCGACCTCGACTTCGTCGAGCTGAACGAGCTGAAGGCCGAGTATCTCGAGAAGGCCCTCGAGGCCGGGCTGCGGGCGGTCGAGATGCTGCCCGACCCGCATCACTGACGCTCGTCAGGGCATGACGCCGCCGCAGACCCCGGTCTCTGAATCGGGAGGTGTCTGGACGACGCCGGCGCCGCTCGCGTGCACGGCGGTCTGCGGGATCACCTGGAGCCAATGTGTCGCGGACATGCCGAGCCCGATCGGATTCGAGAGCGTGAGCATGTAGGCGCCGCTCTTCAAGGTCACGGTCATCGTCGCGCTCTTGCCTGGCGCGAGCTTCGACGTGGCGAGGCCTCTCTTGAGCCCGGGGCCCGTGATCTGAAAGGCGTGGAGGCGCTTGCCGGAGTTCACGACCGTGAACGTCGTACTGCCGGCCTGAAGCCCGGACGGCGAGACGCGCATCTTCGTGTCGGTGAGCATCACGCTCACCTTGGCCGACGTTGCCGTGCGTGCCGGGGCGCCCAGAGCCAGCGCAGGCGCCACGAGCGCCACAATCGCTACTCCCGCCAGAAGCTGCAGTCGCTTCATCTTCGACACCCTAGCACGACTCCCAGCCGCTCCATTCTTGGAATCGTTCCAAGATCTCTGCTAGCGTTGCTCCGCCCAGTGAGGCCCGCACGAAGGAGGCGGCGGGAATACCACGAGGCGGGGGGCCTCGTAACAAGGGAGGGAGAATGGCAAACAGCATCAAGATCAAGGTGAACGGCCTGACCCATGGTGTGAGTGCCAGCCTTGATACGCCTCTCCTGTACGTCCTGCACAACGAGCTCCACCTGCACGGCCCGCGCTTCGGTTGCGGCCTTGCGCAGTGTGGCGCCTGCTCGGTGCTGCTGGACGGCAAGGAGATCCGCTCGTGCGTGACCCCGGTCGCGGCGGTGAGCGGCAAGAGCATCACGACATTGGAAGGGCTTCCGGCCCTGTACGCGTCCCAGCGCGGGACGACGGCGGCCGCGCCCGACCTCCATCCACTGCAACAGGCGTGGATCGACGTTCAGGTGCCGCAGTGCGGCTATTGCCAGAACGGCATGCTCATCCAGGCAGCCGACCTACTCGCAACGACCAAGACCCCATCCAAGGACCAGATCAAGACGGCGATGAACGGTCATCTGTGCCGCTGTGGGACCTACACCGCGATCATCGAGGCCATCCAGAACGCCGCCAAAGTCATGGCGAAGGGAGCCTGACATGAGCGCGATGGAAGAGAAGATCGGAGACGTCTTCGGCGCCACGCTCTCGCGTCAGAAGCTCGTCAAGCGCGGCGGCGCTCTCGTCGTCGGGCTCAGCGTGATCGGCGCCGCGGGAGTCGGTTCGAAGGCGGCCAAGGCCGCGGGAGGCACGACGCTCGACGCGACGCTTCCGAGCTCGTGGCTCGAGATCCACTCCGACAACACGATCCTGATGCGCACGGGCAAGGTCGAGCTCGGTCAGGGCTCGGCGAGCACGGCGTACGCGCAGATCCTCGCCGAGGAGCTGAGCGTCCCCTACACGGCCATCACCGAGGTCGTGATGGGCGACACCGACCGCACGCCTGACGGCGGCTTCTCGGCCGGTTACATGGGCGGCGGCAACCCGAACCCGCGCAAGGTCGGCGCCTACGTCTACCAGGCGCTGCTCGGCCTCGCCTCGACCAAGCTCGGCGTTCCGGTGTCGAGCCTCTCGGTCACGAACGGCGTCGTCTCGGGCGGCGGCAAGCAGGTGAGCTACGGCGACCTCGTCTCCGGGCAGCAGCTGAACCTGACGATCCCGGTGTCGGGGAGCCTCCAGGGGCTCTTCGGGATCTCGGTCACCGGCAATCCGCCGACGAAGCCGACGAGCTCCTACCAGGTGATCGGGCAGTCGATCGGCATGCGGACGATCCCGCCGATCGTCTCGGGTACCGCCACCTACGTCGGCGACGTGCGCCTGCCGGGAATGGTCCATGCCCGCGTGGTGCACCCCCCGGCCATCGGCGCGAAGCTCCTGTCGGCGGGCACGCTCGACAAGAAGCAGTTCCCGGACACGCAGATCGTGGTGAAGGGGAACCTGGTTGCCGTCGTCGATCCGCTCGAGTACGTGGCGATCCAGGCGGCCTCGTTGCTTCAGCGCTCGACGAAGTGGACCGAGTGGTCCGGCTTGCCGGGGAGCGGCAACACCTTCTCGGCGCTCCGGAAGATGGACTGGACGACCGCTCCGGTCGCCCTCGGCGTCAACACCGGCTCGGTCGGGCCGGCGCTCGCGTCGGCGGCGAAGACGGTCACGGCGACGTACGAGTACCCGTTCGAGAAGCATGCTCCGATCGGCCCGACGTGCGCCGTCGCCGACGTGCGCCCGGACGGGATGGTGTACGTGTACGTCCACAGCGCGAACCCGCAGGCGATGCGGTGGGAGCTTGCGACGATGCTCAACACCACCATCGACAAGGTCGTCGTCCGCAACTTCGATGGGTCCGGCCATTACGGCCGCTCCAACGGCGGCTCGACGGGCGCCGAGGACGAGGCGGTGATCCTCTCGCAGGCGATCGGCAAGCCTGTGCGCCTCCAGTGGATGCGGTGGGACGACATGCAGTGGTCGACCCAGCATCCGCCGGCGTTCTCGAACATCCAGGGCGGAGTCGACGCGAGCGGGAAGCTCGTCGCGTACCAGGCCGACCACTACATGCCGGCGATGCAGGACGACCGGATGCTCGGCGCCCTGCTCTCGGGGATGCCGACGATGACCGCGCCTGCGGTCGTGCCGTACCCGGGCACGTTCGGGACCACGGTGAACAGCATCTCCGAGCCGTGGCTCTACGACCTCGTGCCGAACGCACAGCAGCGCGCGTTCGGGACGAACCAGGTCGGGACGGACCCGACTGCGCCGGACTTCAACACGCAGATCGGCCTCCGCGACCACAGCATGCGGACCCCGGCCCAGCGCCAGCAGAACTTCGCTCAGGAGTCGATGATGAGCGAGCTGGCGGCGGCGGCCAAGATCGACCCGCTCCAGTTCCGGGTGAACAACATGAGCTCGCCGCGGCTCATCGCGGTGATCAACAAGCTCAAGGAGGCGTCGGGCTGGGAGACCAGGCCGTCGCCGGGCCCGAAGGCATCGACGACGGGCTCGACAGCGATCCAGGGCCAGGGCTGCAGCCTGATGCTCCGGTCGAACGCCTACTGGGCCTGCGTCGCGAAGGTGACGGTCGTCCCGAAGACCGGCCGCGTGCGCGTGACGAACGTCACGACCGTGGTCGAGCCGGGCATCGTCGTCAACCCGCGCCAGCTGCAGCGGAATGCGGAGGGCGGCACCGTCATGGGCGTGAGCGAGGCCCTGACGGAGCAGGTGGTGTTCAACAAGTCGAAGATCACCTCGACCGACTGGGTCACGTTCCCGATCCTGCGAATGCGTGACATGCCGGACATCAACGTGATCGTGCTGAACAATCCGAGCGTCGGTGCGTACGGCGGGGCCGGAGAAGGCCCGAACGGGTTCGTTCAGGCCGCGATCGCGAATGCCGTCTTCGACGCCACCGGGAAGCAGCCGCGCAGGCTCCCGCTGTTGCCGAAGTACATCCGTAGCCTCCTGGTCGCGAAGTAAGGGGGGAAGCGGCGGGCGGGGAGCGCGGCTTCCCGCCCGCCGGCCGTTTCCGGCTATTTCACGAGGAAGGCGCTCGCCTTGCCGGCGCTGAGGTACTTCCACCTGCCGGCCGTGAGGCCAAGCCGACGCGTCTCGCGCCCCTTGTACAGGACTCCCGTGAGGGCGACCGGCTTGTCGCGGGCGTGCTCGAGCGAGAAGCCCGCCGTGCGAGTCAGGTCGGAGACGACGATGTCGTAGCGGCCCGCCTGGAGCGTCCTGACCGTCCGCCCGCCCCGGGTGAGCGTCGCCCGGCCACCGGACGCGACTGTCGCGGCGAGCCTGCCGCGGTAGGGCAGTACGGCGGACCCGACGATGTCGCCCTGTGAGGAGCCGCCTGCCGTTCCGGACGAGCTCGTCGAGGGTGAGAGCAGCGAGGCGCTCGAGCCGGTCGCCGTCGGTCGAGAAGTAGACCCGCGTCGAGGCCGGGGCGTTCTCGTCCTCGGCCGCGTAGGTCGAGGACGGGCGGAGCGCAGGGAGGACGTGGTTGTCCAGGAGGGACTCGTTCGGGAACGTCGTCGTGCTGCTCACACCGGGCCCTGTCAGGGTGAACACCGGGGTGCCGCACGAATAGCCGCCGCTCGGGTTGGCCATCAGTACCTGGATCTGGTAGCCGCCGGGCGGCAGCGTCGGGCCGGGTGGGCTCGTCGCGGTGACGGTCGTGCCGCCGTCGACCGAGAGCGTGAAGGTGCAGTTCGGGCTGTACTCGACGTAGATCGTCGGGATCCCCGGGACGATGGCGGAGGCGCTTGCGACGACAACGGCGGCGGCGAGCAGCGCCAGGAAAGCGGCGATCCTCAAGCGCCCGACGTCGCGCGTAGCACCGAGTCGATCAGGTTCGGAAACTCGCGGTCGAGCTCTTCGCGGCGGAGGTGAAGGTACTTGCGCGTTCCCTGGCTGCGCTCGGCGATGACTCCGGCGTCGAGCAGCGCCTTGAAGTGGTGGCTCGCCGTCGACTTGGTGACGGGGAGGCTGACCGCTCCACACGTGAGCTCGCCATCCGAGGGGCAGCCGGCCAGTTGCCGCACGATCTCGAGCCGCACGGGGTCGGCGAGCGCCTGGAGAATTCTCATGCCGTCGAGCTCGACGGGTTGTTCTCTTTGAACTGGTTGTTCGATTTGCATCTTATTTGACTAGCGTCGAACAATGATGTACGGTGCCGGTCGAACAATAGCACCGAGAGCCGACAAGGGGGCCGATTTTCGTGACCAGCACACCATTCTCCGCACCGACGCTCACAGGACGCGCTCGCGGCGCGCTGCTCGTCCTGTGCGCCGCACTCTTCCTCGACGCGCTCGACGTCTCGATGATCGGCGTCGCACTCCCGTCGATCCGGAGCGACCTCGGGATGTCGACGAGCTCGCTCCAGTGGGTCGTGAGCGCTTATGTGCTCGGCTACGGCGGCTTCCTGCTCCTCGGCGGCCGCGCCGCCGACCTGCTCGGGCGCCGCAGGGTCTTCCTGATCGCGCTCGGCGTGTTCGTGGTGGCCTCTGCGCTCGGCGGAATCGCCACGGACGGAACGGTGCTCGTCATCACCCGCTTCGTGAAGGGGCTCAGCGCGGCATTCACGGCGCCGGCCGGCCTGTCGATCATCACCACCACGTTCGCCGAGGGCCCCGCGCGCAACAAGGCGCTCTCGGTCTACACGGCGACCGGCGCGACCGGCTTCTCTCTCGGGCTCGTCTTCGGCGGCCTGCTCACCGAGTTCAGCTGGCGGCTTGCGTTTCTCATCCCGGCGCCGGTTGCGCTCGTGGCGCTGCTCGCGGGCCTGAGGCTCGTGCCGCGCGACGTCAATCGCGCAGAGGGCAGGCGCGCCTTCGACCTTCCCGGTGCGGTCGCCCTGACCGGGGGGATGCTGCTCCTCGTCTACACACTCGTCGAGGCGCCCACGGTCGGGTGGGGCTCGGTGCGTACGCTCGGCTCACTCGCGGCGGTCGCCGGGATCCTCGCCACGTTCATCTGGTGGGAGAAGCGCTCCCCGGCGCCGCTCGTCCGGCTCGGGATCTTCCGCTCCTCGATGCTCGTCCGCGCGAATCTCGCGGCCGGGGCACTCGCCGCGTGGATCGGCTTCCAGTTCATCGCGACGCTCTACATGCAGCAGCTGCGCGGCTGGTCGGCGCTCCAGACCGGCCTCGCGATCTTCCCTGCCGGGGCCCTCGTGGCCGTGCTCTCGCCTCGGGTCGGCGCGCTCATCGGCCGCTTCGGAGTCACGAGGCTCACCGTGGCGGGCCTCGTGTCGATCGCGCTCGCATACGTCCTGTTCCTGCCGATCGACCTCAGCTCGAGCTACGCCGTGATGCTCCCGACGTTCCTGCTCGCCGGCCTCGGGTTCGGACTGGCGTTCGGCCCGATCAACGTGGCCGCCACGAGCGGGGTCGCTCCGGAGGAGCAGGGGCTCGCGGGCGGGCTCGTGAACACGTCGTTCCAGCTAGGTGCCGCCCTCGTGCTCGCGATCGTGACCGCGGTCGTCAACAGCAACACGACCGGCACGAGCTCGCAGGACGTCCTGAACGCCTACCATGCGGCGCTGTTCGTCCCGCTCGCCGCGGCGCTGCTCGGGGTCGTCGCGGTGGTTCGCCGGCGGCCCGTACCCGCGCCCGTTCTCATTGCGCCGGTCGTCGAAGAGGGGCTGGAGGAAGCCGCCTAGTTGACCTGGTCAGCGGGTGTCGCCGGGAGCGAGGGCCGAAGCCCACGCTCCCGGCGGGGCGGGGAGGGTCTTACTTCGAGGTGGTGGTGGTGGTCGTCGTGGTGGGCACGACCGGGGCCGCCTTCACGTCGGTGACAACGTCACGTTCGTGACGCCAGTCGCCCGGAGGGCTCGTCGAGACCCAGCCGCGGTCGATGACCGGCCCGGCCTGGGTCGTGGCCACGACGATGGTGACGGTTGCCGTGGCCCCGGGGGCGAGCGACCCGAGGTTGCAGGTGATCGTCGGGTTGCCGCTGCAGGTGCCCTGGCTCGGGGTGACCGAGACGAGGGTCACCTTGCCCGGGATCACGTCCTGGAAGCCGGCGCTGGAGGCGGTGCCCGAGCCGTGGTTGCCGATCGTCGCGGTATAGGTGACCTGCTGGCCGGCGTTCACCGAGGACGGGGAGCCGATCAGGTGGAAGTCCAGGTCGGCACTGAGGTCGCGAACGATCGTGGTGACATCCCGCTCGTGGCGCCAGTCGCCGGGCGGGTTGGTCGAGATCCAGCCGCGGTTCGTGGCATTGCCCGACTGCGTCGCCGTGACGACGATCGCCACGGTGGCCGTCGAGCCCGCATTGAGAACGCCGAGGTTGCACACGATCGTCGGGCTGCCGCTGCAGCTGCCCTGGCTCGGCGTGGCCGATACGAGCGTGGTCTTCGGCGAGAGCAGGTCCTGGAACGCCGCGTTAGAGGCGGCGCCCGAGCCGTGGTTCCCGATGGTCGCGGTGTACGTCACCTGCTGACCCGTGTTCACGGCCGACGGAGAGCCGACGAGGTGGAAGTCGAGGTCGGGCCTCACGTCGCGGACGAGCGTCGTGGCAGACCGCTCGTGGTGCCAGCCGCCCGGCGGCGTGGTGGAGACCCAGCCCCGGTCCGTGATGTACCCGGCGTGAGTCGTGGCGACGACCATCGTCACCGTTGCGCTCGCCCCGGGATTGAGCGAGCCGAGGTTGCAGATGATCGTCGGGTTGCCGCTGCACGTGCCCTGGCTCGGTGAGGTGGAGACGAGCGTCGTGCTGCCGGGGATGGCGTCCTGGAAGCCCGCGGTCGCGGCCGCACCCGAGCCACGATTGGTGATCGTGGCGGTGTAGGTGACCTGCTGCCCGGTGTTCACGACTCCGGGCGAGCCGGTGAGGCCGAGATCGAGGTCAGGCCGCATGTCGCGGACCCAGCTCGTCACGTCCCTCTCGTGCTGCCAGTGGCGGGGCGGGTTCGATGAGACCCAGCCGGTGTCGGTGATCCGTCCGGCGTGGCTCGTCGTCACGACGATCGTGACCGTCGCGCTCGCGCGGGGCGCCAGCACTCCGAGGTTGCAGTAGACGAGCCCGGTGCCGCTGCAGCTGCCCTGGCTCGCGGATGACGAGACGAAGGTCGTCTGCCTCGAGATCCGGTCGAGGAAGCCCGCGCTAGGCGCGGTACGACGACTGCGGTTCGTGATCGTCGCCGTGTAGGTCACCTGGCCGCCCGTGGCAGCGACCACGGGCGAGACGCCGAGCCGCAAGTCGAGAGCGGGACGCGGATGGTGACGGTAGTGGTGCGAGTGCCGCTTCACCTGGTGCTCGGCGGCAGTCTGTGCGGCGGCCGTCTGTGCGGTCAGCGCCGCGATGAGGAGCGCTGCGGCTCCGAGTCCTAGTCGCCTTCCTGCCTTGAACGTCATGTCGAAGTCCCCCCGTCGCTGACAGTTGCGTGGTCGACCTCGTGTGTAACTCACCCCGGTCATCCGACGGTCATCCCGCGGTTAGCGACCTGGATGGGTTGGGTAAGAGCCGCGTAAAGCCGGCTAAGACTGGTGAGACGGCTCCCGCGATGCTGAGTTCGCGTGCGCGTTTACCTGCCGGGTGGCCTCCTGCACCTGATCCTCGGGCCAGCCCTCGTCCAGGCCGTGCAGCGCGACCTTCGCGATCAAGGTCGTGAACACGTGCTGCTCGGCCCAACGGCGGCCGGCAGCGGTGAGCGTTTCAGCCTTTCGCGCCATCAGGCCATCACCTTCTGACCCGCCCGCCATGCCCCGACCAGGAGCGCGAGCAGAAGGGCGACCGCGCCGAGGGTGCACGCGCCGACCAGAAATGCGAAGAGGAGGTGAGAGGCGTTCATCAGGAATGACGGTATCCCCGCGGTGACGCTCCGTCTGTGACCCGAGTGGGTCTATTCCGAGCGGCCGTCGGTGAGTCGGTCGAGCCGGGCCGCGCGACGGGGAACGCGGGGAATTAGCTGCGCGAGAGACTCGACCCCTCAGACCTCTGAGTCTCTCGCGCAGTGGAGCGCGAGCCCGGGCAGGCCCCACCTGCCGCAGGGGTGCGCCGTTTGCCAGGGAGGCGGCTCGGGCGCAGGACTCGCATGGCCCAGAGTAGGCGTGGGTGGGAGTGACGTACATGACGCGATCGGGTCATTGGCTCCCCACCGCAACGCGCTCGCCCTGGTTCTACGCCGTGCAGAGCGCGCGAGCGGTCTCGAGGTAGACGCGGGCGCACCGTTCCAGGCTTGCGAGCTCGACCCATTCGTCGGTCGCGTGTGCTCCTGCACCGCTCGGCCCATAGAGCACGGTGGGAATGCCTGCCTCGCCCAGGAGCGCGGCGTCCGTCCAGAACGCGATCCCATGGAAGTGGTCGTCTCCGGCGGCCCGGGCAACCTGTCGCGCCAGTTCTCCGGCAGGATCGCTCTCGAATGGGTGGCGGGCAAACGTGACCCGGACGCTCGCATCCGTTTGGCCGACGAGGCCACGAAGCTCCTCCTCGACGTCGGCCGTCGACTCTCCCGGCACGGTACGTCGCTCACCCGTCAACAGACAGCGCTCCGGGTAGCTCGAGTACTCCTGTCCACCCTCGATCAGCGAGGCATGGATCGAACCGGCACCGAGCAACGGGTGGCCCGGCCTCCGTCCGAGCGAGTCTGCAAGTTGCTGGAGCCGGGTCAGCACCGGCCCGATCGCCGCAATCGCATCGACACCGAGATCCGGCCGTGAGCCATGGGCGGCGCGGCCGGCCGTCTCGACTTGAAAGCCGACGAAGCCCTTGTGCGCAACGCAGACCCGCTCGTCGGTCGGCTCGCAGACGATCGCGGCGTCAGCAGTCCGCGCCGTCAGCAGCTGCTCCGTGCCCGACGACGCAAGTTCCTCGTCGATGACGCACGCGACGACCACGTCCCCCGGCAGCTTCTCTTGTCGCGCCAGAGCTGCGGCAACCAGGGCGGCGGCCAGCGCACCCTTCATGTCGTACGCTCCGCGCCCGTAGAGCCGCCCCTCTCGGACGTCCCCGTCGAAGGGACGCTCCATCCCGGAGACGCCGACGGTGTCGAGATGGCCGTTCAGCAGCAGGGTCCGGCCGCCTCCCGTCCCGGACGCAGTCACCACCACGTTCGGCCTGCCGGGGAGCACCTCCTCGATCTCGACCCGCAACCCGGCCGCACGAGACCACTCGGCCACAACCTCGGCCACGGCCCGCTCCCCCGACCCATCCATCGCGAGCCCCGGATTCACGGACTCCGTCTCGACAAGGGATCCGGCGAGCTCGGCCACAGCGCGCTTGGCATCCACGCGCCAACGATACGTGTCCGGTCTGCGCGACCCCGTACGCCGCGGGACCTCCCAAAGCGGTACGCGGCACGAGCCAATCACCCTCGACCGCTAACACGCATTCAGCACATGAGCGTCTATCGTCCGAAAGGTGGGGTTGGCGACTCCCGCGACGATCCGTGACGGCTTGTTTGTCCCTTGAGCAGGATCTTCCTCTTCGCGCTGACGGCCGCACTCAACCCGACGCTCCTCACCGCAACCACGGTGATGCTGCTCCTCCCGAACCCGAAGCGACTCCTGCTCGGTTACCTCGCAGGCGCCTACACCACCGGCATCGTCGTTGGCGTCGCGATCGTCGAGTGGCTGCACCGCTCTGGCGTCGTCACCAGCACCAAGCACTCGGTCGCACCCGGAATCGACCTTGCGCTCGGCGTGATCGCGCTCATCGCGGCCTACGTCGTCTGGAGCGGGAGCCTCGCCCGTCGTAGAGAGCGCCGCGAGCGCAAGCACGCCGACCGGCCCAAGAAACCACCGAGGTGGCAGGAGGCACTGAGCGGCGGCACTGCACGGACGACGTTTCTGATCGGGCTCCTGCTCAGCTTCCCGGGAGCCTCGTACCTCGCCGCCCTGACCGCGATCGACAAGCAGAACTTCGGGATAGCGGGCGACCTGCTCGTCGTGATCGCGGTAAACATCGTGATGCTCGCCTTGCTGGAGGTGCCGCTGATCGCGTTCGCGGTCGCGCCCGCATCGACTCCGATCGCGATAGATCGGTTCAGGGGATGGATGGCCCGCCACGGAGCCGAAGCGATCACGGTCGGACTGAGCGTCATCGGCAGCGCTCTCATCCTGCGCGGCGTCTTGACGGTCGCGGGCTGAGCCCTCGAACCACGACGCAGGATGCGCTCGACCTGCTCGAAGACGTAGCGAGCTCGGTGCTCTGAGCGCTTGCCGCGTCGCGACCGGACCTATCGGGTCGCGAGAAAGTCGTGTCTGACGCGGAGATCGCGTGTGCGGTGCTCGTCATCTGATCTCCTCCGACTCGACTCGGTTCTCTGAAGTCCGCGTCACCGTAACGAACGGCGGGGAGGCCGCGCGCCGGTGGGGTTATCGCGGTGGCGATCGGCTGCTGAGGTTGCCCTGCAACGTGCTCAAGGCTGGGCGCCGGCGGTGCCTTCGGCGAGAAGGGCTCTCGCCTCACGACTGTAGTCGGTTGCGTTGTCGGGAGGCAGGCGGTCGCAGAGATCGCCGAGCAGCTCCAGATCGGCGTCGCGTGCGACCGAAGGTGGACGTGCGAGCGCAAGCGCAGAGCGGACCGCCAGGGCCAATGACCCGTGCTCGCAAGCGATGGAGATAGCCCGGAGCAGGAGCCGGCGGGCGTCGTCCTCGCGGTCGTGGGCGCGCAGCCACTCGGCCTCGACGCGGAGGAGCTCGGGCTCGAAGACGTACGAGGGCATCGCCCGAGTGAGCGACAGCATGTCGTCGAGGACATCTCGCGCTGCAGTCGGTCGGCCGAGGCGCAAGTGAGCCTCGGCAAGGAGCGCCCCGATCATGGCGGCCCAGATGTTGCTGGACTGAAGCTCGTCCGCGAGCGCTCTTTCGAGCTCTGCGACACCCTCCTCGTTTCGCCCCACGCGTACGAGCGCCCAGCCGCGCATCCCGTGCGCGATACCGAAGAACTGGGGATGGACGACCTCGGCCTCGAGTGCCAGGGCCCGCTCCGATTCGCTCAGCGCGGTCTCGGCATCGCCGTTGATCTGGAGAGCCCAGGGCAGTTGGGTCAGCGGCTGGGCGAGCGTAGCCGCATGCCCGAGGGCTTCGCCGAGGGAAATGGCCTCGTGCATCTGGGCGATCGCCCTCACGGACTCGCCTCGCAAGGAAAAGGCGAGCGCCTGGAGGGCCAGGGCGCAGACGCCGGGATCGTGGTTGCCGTAGAGGAAGGAGAGCTGGTGATGGACTCCCGGGCGGTAGATCACCCGCGCCTCATCGGCCGCCTCGACGGCGTCGTCGATCCGCCCGGAGAACAGCGAGTTCATCCAGCGTCCGTGTAGGGCCTGAAGCTTCATCGAATCGTCGCCCTCGGAGGCAAGCTCGGTCAACCGGCTGACGAGTCGACTCGAGCCGGTCGAAGTTCCCGCGGTGGCCGTGGTAGATGGAGAGGCCGAAGTGGGCCGGGAACTGCTCGGCAGTGGAGGCGCTCGCCAGCATCAACTCGGTGGCCCGCGTGTAGGCCTGCTCGACTTCGGGTGAGCCCAACCCGCGCAGCGCGAACAGCGCAACTCCCAGCTGCACCTGGAGCTCCGCCTCCCGCCGGACGCGGTCGTCCCCTTCCGGGAGTCGACCTATCAGGGCAATCGCGCGGGAGAAGTGCTCGACCGCGCGCTCGTTCGCCGACAGCCTGATCGCCCGTAGGCCCGCTTGGTGGAGCGCTTGCTCGGCGCTCTCCACGAGCATCGACACGTCGACGCTCGCCGCGGGTTCGTCCGCGAGTGCGGCGAGGTAGTGGTAGGCAAGCAGTTCGGCGTGATCCTCCGGTCGACCCAGCGAGTCGATCCACTCGGCCGCGCGCCGGTGTCGCTCGGCCCTCGCCGCTCGGGGGATCTCCTCGTACGCGACTTCCCGGAGAAGCTCGTGGCAGAACGCGTATTCGACGTCTCCCGCGACTGATGAGACGCGCCCTTGCCGAACGAACTCGCGGCGGACGAGCCCCTGAAGGAGCTGTTCAGCGTCGCGGCGCGAGATGTCGCCGATCGCTTCGACGGCGCTCGCCCAGAATGCCTTCCCGACGACTGCCGCGTTCTGCAACACCCGCTTCTCGACGTCCGCCAACGCATCGAGCCGTGCCGCGATGATGCCACGCAGGCCGTCGGGCAACTCCTCGAGCCGGCCGTGCTCGACGAGCATTCGACAGAGCTGTTCTGCGTACAGCGGGTGGCCGCCGATGCGGGCAAGCAGGGCCTCGTGCGTCTCGGGCGTAACCGTAGTCCGCTCGAGGAGTGCGGCGACCAGCTGAGTGGTACCGCTCCGGGACAAGGGAGGTATCGAGATCGTCAGCACGCCCGCCTTGCCGCCGGCCCAGCCCGGTCGGCGCTCGAGCAGCTCCGGTCGTGCAGTCGCGATGACGAGGAGGGGCACGCCGCTGATCTGCTCGACCATCTCGTCGACGAAGTCGAGGAGTGCGTCGTCTGCCCAGTGCACGTCCTCGAAGACGAGCACGAGCGGGCGCTCGTCCGCGAGGGCCTCCAGGTAACGTCGCCAGGCCGCGAACATCTCGCCGCGGCGATCGCCGATCGCGGGCTCCTCGCTGCCAAGACCGATGAGAGGGCCCAGGAAGGTCGCGACCCTGCGGGCCTCGGCCGGATCCTCGATCACACGCCCAACCGCCGCTCGCAGCTCGTAGTCGGCCTTCTGGGCTGCGTCGCTCTCGAGGATTCCCGCCTCCGCCTTGATCATCTCGCCGAGCGCCCAGAAGCTGACGCCGTCGCCGTAGGGGGGAGAGCGACCCTGACGCCAGCGCACAGGCTCGCCGGCACCATCGCCGACCTGCCGCAGCTCGGAGACCAGGCGGGTCTTGCCGATGCCCGGTACCCCCAGGATCGTGACGAGCTGGGGTGAACGTTGCGGAGGTGGCCCAGGCGAGCCGCGCCTGCAAGGCCGCGAGCTCCTGCTCACGGCCGATGAAGGGCGAGGAGTGCCGCAAGAGGTCGACCCCCGGCTCCGCCATCGCGCGGATCGCCTCCCACGCCCTGATCGGGGCGGTCCTTCCCGTTGCCGCGACGGCCTCGGCTTCTCGATACTCGATCGCGTGACGGGTCGCGCGGAACGTCTGCTCCCCGACGAGGATGCCGACCGCAGAGGCGGCCGCCTGCAGCCGCGCTGCCACGGTCACGACATCGCCCACGACTACCGGCTCCCCGTCCATCTCGACCCGGCCGAGCGTGACGTGGGCCTCACCCGTTGCGACGGCCAGCGGAACCTGGCGGCCGTGCTCGTAGAGCCAGTCACGGATGGTGAGTGCTGCGCGGACAGCTCGTTCGGGGTCGTCCTCGTGGGCCGCCGGAACGCCGAACAGTGCCATGGCGGAGTCGCCGGTGAGCCGTTCAACGGTTCCACCGAAGCGTTCGAGGTCCGAGCGGATGCGCGCGTAGTAGGGGCTGAGGACAGCGCGAATGTCCTCGGGGTCGAGCTCCTCGTCACCCGCCGTGAAGTCGGTGAGGTCGGCGAGCAAGACGGTGACGAGCTTCCGTTCCTCGCGCGGCGTAAGCGCTCGGGGAGGAGGAAGCCGGCTGCCTTCGAGGGCGGGATCCTGGCCGAGGATCCGTCTGTGGAGCTCGGTGAGGTTCTCGCTCGGTTCGATCCCGAGCTCGGCGTCCATCGTCTGTCGAGCCTGACGGTACGCCGCAAGTGCGTCAGCATGCCTTCCAGCGCGGTAGAGGGCGAGCATGAGCTGGGCGCGCAGGTGCTCACGGAACGGATGCTCCGCGACGAGTACTTCGAGCTCGGGCACGAGCTCGCCGGCTCGCCCAAGGGAGAGGTCCGCGTCGAGACGCCCCTCGAGCGCGGTGAGGCGGAGCTCGCGCAGCCGGGCGACCTCCGAGGAGACGGCGTCCTCGTGGAGTACGTCCGCGAACGGTCGATCCCGCCACAGGGCAAGCGCTCGTCGAAGGAGCTCGGCGGCGCGGGCGGGTTCCTTCTCGAGCAGTACCGAGGCGGCATGAGCGAGGCGCTCGAAACGCTCCGCGTCGAGTCGGTCGGGATCGATACGAAGGGTGTAGCCGCTCGGACCCGTCTCCAGCACGGCCGCGGCATCCTCCGCCCCGCCGGGCTGGAGGATCGCCCGTAGCTTCGAGACGTGGAACCAGAGCTTCCGGCGGCCTTCCGCCGGATGGTCGAGCCAGAGCACGTCGACGATCCGGTCCGTCGACACGACCTCGTTCGGGTGGATCAAGAGCAGCGCAAGCAGCGTCCGCTGCATCGGCGACCCGATCCGTCTCGCGACGCCGTCGTGGACGACCTCGAGCGGGCCCAGCACTCGGAATTCCAACGCACTGTTCATGACTCCAGACGCCACGAGTCTAAGCCTCGATCCGGCAAAGCTGGGCAATGTCCGCGCAAAGGACCCTGCGCGACACTCGAGGCCTCGCACTGAAGCGGGGAACGAGAGGAGAGTGACATGAAGAGCTTGCTGGCGGCGACGGTCGCCTCTGGGTGGAAGCAAGGTGTGACGGGATCTCGATCACTCCGGTTCGTGGTGGCTGCCGCGGCCGCGTTCGCGATCGCTCCGTTGGCAGGCACGACTCATGGTGCGGCGGCTGCGCTGCCTCCGGGGAACGCCGCAGAGCAGTGGAACCAGATCGCCGAGGACACGGTCGTGGGGTCTGGTGCGTTCCAGGGCGAAGGCTTCGTCTACATGGCGTACGTCTCGATGGCGATGAACCGCGCCGTCAACCCCGGCCAACGACACGGGCAGTCGCCGGACGCCGCCGTCACCGAGGCCGCCTACCAGATCCTCGTGCACTACTTCCCCGCGCAGCAGGCTGACCTGACGGCGTTCCACGATGCCGCGCTCGCCGCCATCCCGGACGGAGCGGCCAAGCGCAACGGGATCGGGTACGGCGCGATCGCGGCCGCCAGGGTCCTGCGCGAACGGGCCGACGACGGCCTGCAGACGCCGATCGGCTCGACCTCAGCCTTCCCGACGCTGGCTCCCGGGCCCGGCGTCTGGAGGCTTACGCCGCCTGCGTACGCGGCGCCGCAGACGCCGTGGATGGCGAACATGCGGCCATTTGCGCTCGAGAGCGCGGACCAGTTCCTGCCGCCACCGCCCCCGTCGCTGCAGAGCCAGCAGTGGGTGGACGCGTTCAACGAGGTCAAGTCGCTCGGCGCGATCGACAGCACCATGCGGACCTCCGACGAGACGACGATTGCGATCTTCTGGACCGCGAACGTCGTGCGCCAGTACAACATCCTCGCGCGCAGCATCGCGACCAACGAGAGCCTGGACGTGCCCGAGACGGCGCAGCTGCTCGCGATGGTGAACGAGGTCGGCGCCGACGCGATGATCGCGATGATGAACGCCAAGTACCACTATCTGAACTGGCGGCCCGTCTCGGCGATCGACCCGAGCTCGGTGACGAACGACGGCTTCGGCCCCGTCCCGGGCTTCGACGACGGCAATCCGCTCACCGTCGAGCAACCCGGCTGGCGCCCGCTCGTGGTGACGCCGAACCACCCCGAGTACCCGTCGGCGCACGCGACGATCACGTCGGCGATCGCCGAGGTGCTCACGCGCTTCCTCGGGACCGATCAGATCGACGTGGACGTCCAGGGCACGCCGAGCCTCTCCGTCGCGCGACACTTCGCGACCGCCGACGACTTGCGCGCAGAGGCCGACAACGCCCGGGTGTGGGCGGGCCTGCACTACCGCTTCTCCGTCCAGGCCGGCTCGCTCCTCGGTCGCCAGGTCGCCGACTACGACCTCGACCACGCCCATTCACTCGGCTAGGACGTACTTCCACAGCCTCGGGGCGCGTCGACGGCGCGCCCCGGACTGCGGCTCACGCGTATCCGATCCAGAACGGCCAACCGCGGGAGGTTCGATGGCTTCCTCCGCCTGGGCTGAATCGTTCGAGTCGGCGGACATCTCGGCCGTGCAGATCTACGACGACGTGCTGGTCCCACGGCTCTTCACGCCGTGCGCGCGTGCGCTCCTCGACCGCCTCGACCTCCAGCCCGGCGAGGCGGTCATCGACGTTGCGTGCGGTCCCGGATCCGTGACGCGGCTCGCCGCGACGGCGGTAGGAAGGATCGGCCGGGTGACGGGCATCGACTTCAGCCCGGCGATGCTCGCGGTCGCGCAGACGAAGCCGGCCCTCCGCGATGCCGCGTCGATCGACTACCACAAGGCCCCGGCCGATCGACTGCCCGTCGCGGACGCCGAATTCGACGTTGCGATCTGTCAACACGGGCTGCAGTTCTTCCCGGATCGAGCAGCCGCGCTGGCGGAGACGCGGCGCGCGCTTCGCGTGGGGGGCCGCATGGGGATCGCCGTGTGGGCCGACATCGAGCAGTCCCCTGCCTTCGCTGCACTCGAAGACGTCATCAGGGAAGTGGCCGGCGACGAGCTCGCCGATCGCTATCGCGGCGGGCCGTGGAACATGCCGGACGCCGACCAGGTCCGAGAACTGCTCGAGGAGTCCGGCTTCGACGACGTTCGAATCACCCGGGATGCTCTGCCCCTGCGCTTCGAATGCGCGGCTCAGCTTCGCTCCACGCTCGCGGTCTCGGGAGTCGCCACAGAGCTCGACGCGCTGTCCGCAAGCCGACGCGAGCAGCTTGCCCGAACGCTCGAACGAAAGGTGGCCGTCAGCGAATCGCTCCACGCCGAGGCCGTCACGCACCTCGCCTTGGCCCGCCGATAAGTCCTCGTGTGTCAAGGGGAGTTTTCGAGGTCTCTAGATCGGCTTGCTACGTAGGCACCTGGCTAAGCCGGCTCGGGCGGGAGGATCAGCGGGGTTCGGCAGGGTGAGGGGAACGGGGGCTCTCGGAAGACGAACTACGTCTAGGCAATGACGGGTACGGCGGCGGCACCCTCGTGGCGCCTGCATTGGCTACAGATCCGGCGGTTGCGGGGGGTTGGACCGGGAACGGTTGTAATGTGGGCGCGGACGGCAACGACCAGTTCAGGTTTTCGCTTCCCTTTTGGCGCCCGCCCCGAACGGTGCGTGGCCTATCGCGAGTGAAAGAGGTGTTCATGTCGGAGGTGACGTCGGAGTTGGAGTCGCGTTTGTTGGGGGGTTCGTTGACGGATGAGGGGTTGTTGAGGGCGACGGAGTCGGCGCCTGATTTCAGGATTCTTCCGGAGGCGACGGTGTTGAAGATTGGTGGGCAGTCGGTGATGGATCGGGGCCGTGCTGCGGTGTTTCCGGTGGTGGAGGAGTTGGTCGCGGCGAAGGGGGAGCATCAGTTGTTGATCGGGACGGGGGCGGGGACGCGGGCGCGTCACTTGTATTCGATCGCGGCGGGTGTGGGGTTGCCGACGGGTGTGTTGACGGGGGTGGGCTCGGCGGTGGCGGGGCAGAACGCGGAGATGTTGGGGCAGTTGATGGCGAAGCATGGTGTGCCGGTGGTTGGTGGGGCGGGGCTGTCGGCGATGCCGTTGGTGTTGGAGCAGGTTCACGCGGTGATTTTTGGGGGGATGCCGCCGTACGGGATGTGGATGCGGTTGCCGGGGCAGGGGTTGATCCCGCCGTACCGGACGGACGCTGGCTGTTACATGGTGGCGGAGAACTTCGGGTGCAAGGCGATGATCTACGTGAAGGACGAGGACGGGTTGTTCAGCGCGAACCCGAAGACGGATTCGGGTGCGGAGTTCATTCCGCGGATCACGGTCGCGGAGTTGAAGGCGCGGGGTTTGCAGGACTCGATCGTGGAGTTCCCCGTGTTCGAGTTGATGGTGTCGGCCCGGCACGTGCGGTCGGTGCAGGTCATCAACGGGCTTGTTGCGGGGAACATCACGCGTGCGCTGGCCGGCGAGCACGTCGGCACGATCATCACCGCCGACTGAGGAGGACTGAGACGTATGACGACCGATACCGCGGGGGCGAAGCACGTCGAGTCGCTGCTTGCCCGCCAGACGCTGCTCGACCCGGCCCTGACGGGGCCGGCGACGGACGTGGAGCCGATCCGGCTGTTGCCGTGGCTGAGCGTCGTCAAGGTCGGGGGCCGCTCGATCATGGACCGGGGCGCCGAGGCGATCCTGCCTTTGGTCGACGAGCTGCGCCGGGTGTTGCCCGAGCACAAGCTGCTGATCCTGACCGGCGCCGGGATCCGTGCCCGTCACGTCTTCAGCGTCGGGCTCGACCTGGGCCTCCCGGTCGGGAACCTGCAGGGCCTCGCCGCGACCGAGTCGGGGCAGAACGGGAGCATCCTCGCGAACCTGCTCGCCAACGACGGCGTCTCCTACGTCGAGCACGGCGTCGTCGCCGGCCAGCTCGCGATCCACCTCGCGGCGACCCAAGGGGTCGTCAGCGCCGCCTACCCGCCCTACAACGCCCACGAGTTCCCGCCCGCGGTCGGGCGCGTCCCGATGCACCGCGGCGACACCGGCGCGCTCCTGATCGCCGACGCGCTCGGCGCCCGCCGCCTCGTCATCGTCGAAGACGTCGACGGCGTCTACACCGCCGACCCCAACCAGGGGCCGGCCGAGCTGATCCCCGACACCACCGCCGCCGCGCTCCTCCACGACGGCCCCGCGACGCTCCCCGTCGACCGCACCTTCCTCGACGTCCTCACAACCACCCGCCACATCAACGCCGTCCAGGTCATCAACGGCCTCGTCCCCGGCAACCTCACCCGCGCCCTCCGCGACGAACACGTCGGCACCATCATCCGACCCAACTGACCCACCCACCGACCCCCTGACACAGCACGGGCGGCGCCGACACGGCTCCGCCCCGTCCGTTGTCCGCCATGCATTGCCCCGGCGAGCCCGACTGCAACCGTCCGAAGTTGCGTAGCCTGCCGGTGACGATGCCCTGGCCGTCGCTTCAGTACGAGGAGTGGAAGCCGACCCTCGATACCGTGCACGCGCACGCGCAGGTCCTCGGCAAGGTGGCAACGAAGCTGGCGCCGCCGGAGCCACAGCTGCAACATAGTGCTCTCCGGCTGACCGCACGGGGCTTGGAGACGGCCCTGTTGCCGGCCCCGGACGGCTCCGGCTCGTTCGGCATCGCGCTCGACTTGCACCGGCACGAAGCCGTCGTGGAGCACGTCGATGGACGTGAGCGGCGAGTTGCGCTGACGCCGAACCGCGCGGTCGCGGCGGTGTACGGCGACGTGCTCGTCGCGGTCTCCGAGGTCGTGGGCGTGGTCGAGATCGACCCGACGCCGCAAGAAACCGAGTGGACGACGCCGCTCGACGAGGACACCGAGCACGCCGCCTACGACGTCGACCAGGTGGCCGCGTACTTCGTCGCGGCAGCGCGGGCCGCGGCGGTGCTGGCCGAGATCCGAGCTCCGTTCCGCGGCCGATCGACCCAGGTGAACGCGTGGTGGGGTGGCTTCGATCTTGCGGTCAACCTCTTCTCAGGGAGGTCGGCCGATCCGCCGTCGCGCGATTTCATCTTCCGCAACTCGATGGATGCAGAAGACATCGCCGTTGGCTGGTGGCCGGGGGACTTCAGGTACCCGCACGCGGCGTTCTACGCCTACGCGCACCCCGCGCCGGCCGGTCTCCCGGAGGCGAAGCTCGCGCCCGAGTCGGCGCGTTGGGAGCCGACGCTCGGAGAGTTCATCCTCGACTGGGTCGACGTCTGCGCAGCAGCCGATCCACACCAGACGGCGGTCGCGTTCGCTCGGTCGTTCGCCAGCCATGCGTGCCTCGTGTGCGGCTGGGATCCGAACCTGGCCGCCAGCCTCGACAGCGTCCCGCCGCCGGTCAGTTGACCTCTGTGGAATTCGACCGCTCTGCCACCCGTCCGAGTGGCCGTCAGCGTGGCGCGGCGGCGTCGGTGGGGCAGTTCCGGCTGGCGAGGTAGGTTCGGCACTCGGCCTGCGTCCAGCCGCGGGTCAGGCGGCGGCGGGCGACGGCGAGCAGTTCGCCGACGGGGAGGACATAGACGCGGACGGTGCCGTCTCCGCTGCTGGTCGCCAGGCGGCTGCCGTCGGGGCTGAAGCCCACGTCCGTCAGCGCGAACGAGTGACCGGTCAGGGTGAGCAGCCTGGTCCCGGTGGCGATGTCCCACAGCTGTGTCGTCGCATCCTCTCCGGCCGTGGCGAGCGTCCGCCCGTCGGGGCTGAAGGCGACGCTCTCGACGATCCCCTGCTGGGTCGCGAGCGTCTGCAGTCGCGCCCCGGATCTCGAGTCCCACACGATTGCGGTGCCGTCCCAGTTGCCTGTCGCCAGCCGTGCCCCGGTGGTCGGGTCGAACCTGACCTTCTGCACGCCTGCGTGACCCCCTGGAAGGGTCCGCAAGGGCTTACCGGTGCGGGCGTCCAGCAGCTGCACCGTACCGTCGGCCTGCCCCTGCGCGACGATGGTGCCGTCCGGGCTCGTGTCGGAGGCCCCGAATAGAAGCGGGTGCCGGCTCCCTTGTAGCCACAGTCCAGCTCGGGCCGAACCGAGATGGTGGAGAGCAGGGCTCCGGAGCTTCGCGCTCCAGAGCTTCAGCTTGCCGTCGCACGTTCCTGACGTGAGCAGCCGCCTTCCGTTCGGTGCTGAAGCATCACGCTCGCGACTCCGCCGCTGTCGGCGGCGAGGGTGAGCCAGTCGCGGCTTCCCTCGGGCCGTGACGTCCCAGCTGCGCACCGTGCCGTCCTCGCTCGTCGTGACGAGTCTCCGACCGTCGGGTGTGAACTCGACCGCGTCGACCGTGGCGGTATGCCCGGCCAGAACGAGGAGCTGCTTGCCGGTGCGGGCATCCCAGACGCGCGCGGTCCGGTCGGTAGCACCCGTGGCGACGAGCTTGCCGTCTGGGCTGTAGGCAACCGCGACCACCTGGCCCGAGTGCCCGGTGAGCGTGGTGACGAGGCGATTGTCGGCGAGCGACCAGATCTCGGCCGTGCCGTCGACGGTCGGGACGATGAGGTCTCGACCGTCCGGGGAGAACCGCAGCATGGCCCTCGCCGGTGTCCCGGTTGTCCGGAACACAAGGCGGCCCGAACGGACGTCCCACACCCGGATCGCCGATGTGGACGAGTAGTTGTACGCGCCGAACTGGCCCGCTCCGATGAGCTTGCCGTCGGGGCTCCAGGCGCAGCCGGCACAGAGGTGCGCCGGCCCGGATCGTGCGGACGACTCTTCGGCTGTCCAGGCTCCAGATCCGCACGCGGCCCGATTCCGTCGGCCGTCGCAAGCAGACTCCCGTTCAGGACTGAAGCCGACGCCGAGGAATCCACCGCCTGCATCGGCGTCCGCCAACGTGAAGAGACGCTTTCCGGTGCTCGCGTCCCAGATGATCACCCTCCCGTCGTCACCACCGGTCGCGAGTCGGGTTCCACTCGGGCTGTAGGCGATGTCGTGGATCGGTGACGTCGCCCCGACGAGGGAGAGCAGCCGCTTGCCGGTCCGCGCGTCCCAGACCGCCGCCTTCGTGGCCGCGGCGGACGAGGCGGCCTCCTGGTCGCGAGCCTCGGCGCACCCGATCGAGCCGCCGGCCGCGATGCGGGAGCCGTCCGGACTGACGGCGAGGGCGGCGGTCGCGGGTGTTCGGATCGTGAGCACGATGCGCGAGGCGGCGAGCGCGCGGTGGAGTGCGTCGACGGCCTCCGGAAGCGGCGCGCCTTGGACGCTCGCCTTGCTGACCGCCTGGATCGCGAGCAGGATGCTCAGCTCCGGGTCGACGTCCAGGTTCGCCACCGAGGCCGACGCAAGCTGCCGTGCGCTCGCGATCCTCGCCTGCCGCTGCGAGCGGTGGCTCTGGTCGAAGGCGACGAGGGTGAGCCCGAGGGCGACGACGGCCGCGGCCGCGAGGACCGCGACGAGCGCACGAAGGCGATGCATCGCGCGCCGCTCGAGCCCGGCCTGCCGGGCACGGCGCGCCTCATCGTCGGAGCGGACGGCTTCCCGATCGGCGATGCTCGCCCCGAGGAACTCGCGTTCGCCCTCGGTCTGCGCCAGGCCCGACTCGGTGGCCCAGGTCTCGAACCGGGAGAGCTGCGTTCCGCGAAGGAGGAAGCTCGGGTCGCGGGCAGCCTCCTCCCACTCGGCGGCCCGCGTCGACAGCCGGTGGCGCGCGCGGATGTCGTCCCGAGCTGCGTCGATCCACTCGCGGAGGAGCTCCCATTCGACGATCAGCGCGTCGTGCGCGATCTCGACGCTCGGCGCTGCCGGTGCGCGGGTCGCTGTCGAACGACAACAGCCGCGAGGCCCCGAACCCCTCGATGCACTCGCGCCGTCCCGTCGACGTCGAGCTCGGCGAGAGCGGCCGGCCGGCGAGTGGCGACCCCTTGCTCTCCGACCGCGACGAGCTGGAGGAACAGCTGCCTCGCGGCCACACGGCCGGGCTCCGACAGGCTCGAGTACACCTCGCCGGCCCGCGCGTCGAGCGCGCCGGCCACACCGCCGATGGCTCCGATACGCCGAGCGCGTCAAGGTGGTTCCATCGCGTCGATCGAACAGCTCCGTCAAGGCGTACTGGAGGAGCGGCAGCGCACCGGGCTGATCGAGGACGTCCACGACGATCTCCACGAGCAGCCCCGGCTCGAGCGAGACGCCGACGCCGGCAGCCGGCGCGGCAATCGCCCGCTCGATCTCCTCCGGTGCGAGCGGCGAGACGGAGACCACGCGGTCCTGCAGCAGCCGCGCGAAGGCGAGATGGCGCAACGGCCGGTCGTAGAAGTCGGCCCGCAGCGTGACCACCAGCCGGAGACGGCTCCGTGGGTCGGCGACCGCGCGTTCGAGAAGCGTCAGAACCTGCGACTGCCGCTCCTCGTCCTCGGTCAGTGCGAAGAGTTCCTCGAACTGGTCGATCACGAGGACGAGCTCCGATGCGCCGGCGGGCAGGACGCGCTTGACCGCGCGGCAAAGACCGCGATCGTCGCTCGTGAGCTGCTCCATCAGGCTGGCCGGCGGGTTCACGGCGACCCGGAGGAGCGCCGCTTCGAGCTCCTCGAGCGGGTGCGCGCCGGGGCTCAGCTCGGCGATCGGCCATGCGGCCGAGCCGGGGAGGGCGCCCTGTCGCAGGAGCGGCACGAGACCCGCTCGAACGAGCGAGGACTTCCCGCAGCCGCTCGGCCCGACAACGGCGACGAAGCGATCGGCGCCGAGTCGGTCGACGAGCTGCCGGCTCAGCTCCTCGCGGCCGAAGAAGTCGCGCGCATCCGCCTCGCCGAACGGGCTGAGACCCTTGTAGGGATTCCGGGCCGGACCGGTCTCTCGAGCAGGCAGATCCCGGGGGCTCGCCGCGTCCAGGGAGCGATCCTGCCGAAGCACCAGGCTCGCGAGCTCGCGCAGGGCGGGGGACACCTCGATGCCGAGCTCGTCGCCGAGGATCTTGCGCGTCTCGTGGAACACTGCGAGCGCCTCTGCCTGCCTGCCCGGAGCGGTACAGCGCGAGCATCAGGTGGGCGCGGAGCTGTTCCCGTAGCGGGTGTGCGCGCGTGAGCTCCTCGAGCTCGCTGACGAGGTCGCCGCCGCGCCCGAGCATCAGCTCCGCCTTGATCCGGCTCTCGACAGCGCGTAGCCGAAGCTCCTCGAGACGTGCGATCGCCGGCTGGGCGAACGACTCGTGGGCGAAGTCGGCAAAGGGTGGTCCGCGCCACAGCTCGAGCGCCTGACGGGCGAGCTCGGCTGCGGCAAGCGCGTCGCCGCGGTCGAGCGCAGCGCCGGCCTCGTCCGTCATGCGTTCGAACCGGAACGCGTCGACACCGTCAGGCTCGACGCGAAGGAGGTAGCCGGGTGGTCGCGTCTCGAGGATCGACCCGCCGCCGTTCGCGCCGGGCGGTTGTCCGAGCAGCCGCCGCAACTGGGACACGTGATCCCGCACCTGGGCGACCGCTGTTGCCGGCGCGCCCTCGCCGTAGAGACCGTCGGCGATCTGCTCCACCGGAACCACCCGGTTCGCCTGGAGCAGGAGGATCGCCAGGACGGCTCGCTGGCGCGGACCACCGAGCCTGATCGCTTCCGCATCATCGACGACCTCGATCGGGCCGAGCACACGGAATTCAACGCTCATCCAGCACGGACGGTAACGCTTCGGGACTCGATCGGGAACGTTTCGGGATGTTCGTTCCTTACGGTCGGCCGTTCCGTCGACACGATCAAAGGAGGCACTCGAATGAGCTCACGTATCCCCGGTCTACATCGGCGTCTCGCTCTTGCTCCGTTGGTCGCCCTTGCCTTCGGCTCGGCTCTGGCTGCGATCGCCCTCGGTGGTGTCACGCAAACGTATGTCTCCGCTCGCTACCACTACTCGCTGCCCGTCCCGGCCGGGCTCAAGCTAACCCCTGCAAAGGCGGATCAGATCTACGGGCTCTTCCCCTCTGCGCCGAGCCCGGAGGTCGACTTCTTCGGCGCTGGGCCGGCAAATGACTCGAGAGGGATCGCGGTCGCCTCGGTGAAGCTCCCGACCGGCACGACGCTCGAGACGTGGGAGCGAACGAACCTTCAGGCGATCGCCCGTCAGTTCAGCTGCCACGTTCCGAGGCAAAAGGCGATCACGCTCGACGGCACTCCTGCCATAGAGCTCGTCTACGCGCCGAGCTGCTACGGGAACTTCGACACGATCGAGGCCGTGCACGGGGGCCGCGGGTACGACGTCTACTGGCTCGGCCCTGTTGCCACCAGGTCGCAGGACCAGGCCCGGTTCCACGCCGACCTCAAGGCATTTCGCTTCACTTCCTAGTCTTCGTCGCCACCTTTGATCTCATCGGCAACGTTCGTCGTTGCGGTGGTGGCATCCTGGGCGGTCTCGGCCAGCCTGTCGGCAGCCTCACCGGCCTTGTGGGCAGCTTCCGACGCACCTCCCTTGACCTGATCGGCAAGGTCGGACGCCGCCGCAGTGGCAGGGTCAGCCGCCGTCGCCAACGTGTCGGCAGCCTTGCGAGCCTCATTGGCAGCCGTCTCGCTCCACGATGAACCTGAGTCCGTCACCGAGCTCCACATCGAGCTCCAAGACTCTTCGCTCTTCCGCCAGAAGAACAGAACGGCGGCCAGGGCGCCCGCAAGAACTACGACAATCAGCTTCGACATGACTCTCCTCTCCTCGCTCCAATGCTACCGAGACCGGCGCCAGGTCTACGGGTCCTGCGCGTGCCACCACCCGCGCTCGGACTCGGCCTTGATCCACCCGAGCATGCCGGCAGCGGTAGCCTCGGCCGGATGTTCGACCACGTCGGCATCGCCGTCTCGGACCTCGCGGCCTCCGAGCGCTTCTACCGCATCGTCCTGAGCGTCCTGGGCGCCGAGCCCAGCCATGCGGACGCCGAGCTGGTCGAGTGGGACGACTGGGACATTGGCCCGACGGACCGCGAGCACCCGGTGACCCGCGGGCTCCACGTCGGCTTCCGCGCCCGCGACCGCGCGCAGGTCGACGCGTTCTGGCAGGCGGGAGTCGACGCGGGGTACCGAGACGACGGCGCGCCGGGGCCACGCACGCAGTACAGCCCGACGTACTACGGCGGGTTCCTGCTCGACCCCGACGGCAACAGCGTCGAGGCGGTCCACGCCGACCGCGAGGACGCCGTGCCCGACGGCCGCGTCGACCACCTGTGGCTCCGCGTCCGCGACCCGCAGGCCTCCCGGCGCTTCTACACGACGATCGCCCCGCACGCCGGGCTCCGCCTGGCGCACGACGAGCCCGGCCGCGTGCAGCTGTCCGGCCCGGACTACAGCTTCTCGCTCGTCCGAGACGAGCGGCCGCTCACGGAGCACGTCCACCTCGCGTTCCCCGCGCGCGAGGACGCCGCGGTGCGCGCGTTCCACGCCGCCGCGCTCGCGGCCGGCTACAAGGACCACGGCGCGCCGGGCGAGCGCGCGGTCTACCACCCGGGCTACTACGGCGCGTTCGTGCTCGACCCGGACGGGCACAACGTCGAGGTCGTCAACCACAACCGGGGCTGAGCCGTTCCGGGCTGAGCCGGGTCAGGTCAGGGCTAGGACATCCGCGAACCGTTGTTCGGCCAGGGCGCCGAAAAGGGCATGGCGCGAGAGCTTGGCCTTCGTTGTGGCGGGGCTCGAGAGGCCGCAGAGGAAGCGCGCTCGCTGGCGGGGCGTTCCGAGCGCGGTTGGATGCTCGGCCGTCAGTTCGTCGAGGACGGCTCGGTCTAGTTCGATTTCCAGGGTCGCAGCCGGCTCCGGGAGGCTCTGGGCGGATCCGGTCAGGCAAAACGAACAGTGGCCGCACGGATCGGCGCGGGTCTCGCCGAAGTAGCCGACGAGCGACTGCACCTGGCAGCCATCGTGCTCGACGAGGGCGACGACTCGCTCGATCCGCTCCGCCTCTGACTCCTCGCGGCGGTCGAAGCGCTCGGCGAGGCGGTCGCGCAACTCGTCGAGCGACGGCGGCTGCTCTAGCAGCGTGAAGCGCTGCCGCACGTCGGCGACCTTCAGCTCGACCAGGCCCCGCTGCTCGAGGTAGCCGAGCGCTTTGACCACGCGCTCACGTTCCTCGCCAGGCACGGCGTCGGGGTCGACGCCCGTCCAGATGCGCCCCTCCTTGCCACTCGCCAGCACACGTCGCAGGAAGTCGGCGCGGTCTGGGTCGAAGACCGCATAGACGTCATCCCACTCGCCGCTTGCCGGACGCAGGCTGTAGCCCGCGTAGAACGGCGTGCCCTGCTCGAGGAAGCCGTCGAGCTCGAGGTAGGTCAGGATCGTCTTCAACACGAGCGGCCGTACGTCGTGGCGTGACGAGAGCTCGTATTCCGAGACGGCGAACTGCTCGCCACGGGAGTGTGCGAACACGTCGTCGAGCAGGCCTGCGATCGCCTCGGGGGTCGGCGTGTCGCCGAACGCGAAGTTCTCGAGCGTCGGCACGTCGTCGCGGCACGCAAAGAGCTCGCAGATCGAGGGCTCGCCGTCGCGGCCGGCGCGGCCGATCTCCTGCGAGTACGACTCGAGCCCCTTCGGCAGGTTGAGGTGGTAGACGTAGCGCACGTCGGCCTTGTCGATCCCCATGCCGAACGCGATCGTCGCGACGACGATGTTCGCGTCCGAGTGTGTCCACCACTCCTGCACCTCGACGCGGTCGTCAGCGTTCATGCCCGCGTGGTAGGCACGCGCGGGCAGGCCTGCCGCCACGAGCAGGGCGGCGACACGCTCCGCCGTGCGCTGCAACGTGACGTAGACGATCGTCGAGCCGGGCGCGCGCTCGCGCAGGCGGTCGATCAGCGCCTGGTCGCGCTCACGTGCGTGGACCGGCGTCGTGAGCAACGTCAGGTTCGGTCGGTAGAAACCGGTGACGACGGAGTCGCGCTCCTCGATCCCGAAGCCGGCGCGGATATCGGCGACGACCGCGGGGGTCGCGGTCGCGGTGAGCGCGAGCACGCGCTCAGCGCCGAGCTCGCGTGCGCGCGCCGCGAGCTTCAGATAGTCGGGGCGGAAGTTATGGCCCCACTCCGAGATGCAGTGCGCCTCGTCGACCGCGAAAAGCGCGATCTTCGTCTGGCCGAGCTGCGCGAGGAAGCGCTCGTTGTTGAAGCGTTCCGGCGCGACGTACAGCAGCTTGAGGCTCCCGTCGCGCAGGCGGTCGGAGACGGCGCGCACCTCATTGGCGTCGAGGCTCGAGTCGAGCCGCGCCGCGTCGACGCCCTGGCGCGCGAGCAGGTCGATCTGATCCTTCATCAGAGCGATCAGCGGCGACACGACGACCGTCACGCCTTCGAGCATCAGCGCGGGCAGCTGGTAGCAGAGGCTCTTCCCGCCTCCGGTCGGGAAGACGGCGAGGGCGGAGCGCCCGGCGAGCAACGACTCGACGACTTGTTGCTGGCCCGGGCGGAACTCCGTGTATCCGAAGCGGGAGGTGAGGATCTCGGCGGCGGTGGTCACGGTCCGACGGTAGCGGCGAACCGGCACGAGGCGGCATAGGCTGAAGGGTGATGCCGATCGATTTGATCGAGTTTCCGGCCGATGACCTTGCGCGGGCGCGACAGTTCTGGGAAGGGCTGCTCGGGTTGGCTCTCGATGGGCGGAGCGCCTCGGAGGGCCAGGGCTTGCAGAGCCATGGCGACGGGCCGGCGTTCGGGCTACACGAGCGCGGGCGCGGGCCGGGCGATCGGTTCTCCCTGCCCTACTTTCGGGTGGCGGACATGTCCTCGGCTCTCGAGCGTGTCGTCGAGCTTGGCGGGGACGTTGTGCACCCGGGGGAGCGCTGGTCGATCTGTAGGGACTCCGAGGGGAGCCCGTTCGGACTCGCGGGGCAGGGCTAGGTCGTACGCTGTGCTCATGGCGCGCCTCTACGCCGCCACCGGGGACGGCATCGCTCGGCTCGACGAGGCGGGCGAGGCGTGGAGGGTCGAGCTGGCGCTGTCAGGAAGCGGGGCGCAGTGCCTCGCCGTCGACTCGGCCGACCCCGACACCGTCTACGCCGGTCTGCGTGACGGCGGTGTGCGCCGCAGCGTCGACGGCGGCCGAAGCTGGGTCGATTGCGGCCTGCCCGAGCCGGGCGTGTTCTCGCTTGCGGTGAGCGCTGCGGACGGGGCGGTGTATGCCGGCACCGAGCCGAGCCGGCTGTTCCGAAGCGAGGACCGGGGCGAGAGCTGGCGCGAGCTCGAGGCGCTGCTCGAGCTGCCCTCGCGGCCGAGCTGGAGCTTCCCGCCGCGGCCATGGACGTCGCACGTGCGCTGGATCGCGCCGAGCCCGCACGACCCCGAGCTGCTCCTGGTCGGGATCGAGCTCGGCGGGCTGATGCGCTCGACCGACGGCGGGCAGAGCTGGCAGGACCATCGTCCCGGTGCGCAGCCCGATGTGCACTCGCTCGCCTGGCACCCGCACGCACCGGGACGCGCGTATGAGGCCGGCGGTGGCGGCACCGCTTTGAGCGTCGACGCGGGCGAGACCTGGCAGCCGGTCGACGAGGGCCGCGATCGCCACTACGCCTGGTCGGTCGCGGTCGATCCCGACGACGCCGACTGCTGGTATGTCTCGGCGAGCAGCGGCCCGTTCGCTGCCCACGGTCGCCGCGATCCGCAGGCGCGCATCTACCGGCGGCGCGACGGCCAACCCTGGCAGTCGCTCACGGGCGGGCTGCCGGAGCCGCTGCCGGCGATGCCCTATGCGCTCCTCGCCGGCGACGGTCGCCTCTTCGCCGGCCTCGCCGACGGCC